>CAXTEL010000001.1:0-231272 GCA_964243365.1 uncultured Roseomonas sp.
GGGGGGCGCGGCGGCGGGCGGGCGGGCGCCGCGCGGCGGGGCCGGGGCGGGCGCGTCGGGGGGTGCTCGGCGAGCTGTGCCGCGGGACGGCGCCGCCGTGACGGTCCGCAGCGCAGGGGTCGGGGTGGCTTCCCGGCCCGGCTCCGTTCCGACCATCCCCCGCGGGCTCAGGCGAACCGCTTGAGGTAGAAGATGCGGTCGTGTCCCGGGGGATACTCGGTGATCCGCCCGAACTCGGCGAAACCCAGCTTCCGGTAGAAGTCCGGCGCCTGGAAGGTCCAGGTGTTAAGCCAGATGCCGAGCAGCCCGCGCCGCCTCGACTCCGCTTCCGCCAGGCGCATCACCTCGCGGCCGAGCCCCGCGCCCTTCGCCGGGCCGAGCGCGAGGAGCTCGGCGTACAGGAAGCCGTAGCCGGTCCGGCCCCACAGCCCGCCGGCGACGGCGCCGTCCGGGCCGCGCACAGTGACGGCCAGCAGGCCCCAGTCCGCGGGTCCCCCGGCAGCCTCGTTGTGCGCCGCGAGCGGGGCGAGGATCTCGGCGCGCAGCGCGAGGTCGGGATCGGCCTCGAGGACGACCCGCCACTGGTCACTCGTTGTCAACGTCGGACGATCCCACGGGTGAGGAGGGGCGGCATCGTAGGGCACTCGCCGTTCCTGATCGAACGCCGCGGAGGGTCGTGGCCCGCGCGCCGCCCTGGCCGGCACCGCGCGCGGCGCTTATCTATGCGAAACCCGGCCCCGGCATGCAAGCGAGCCCCATACCATGCGCGATCCCAACTTCACCGGCTACAATCCCCAGCCCGTGGCCGGCATCACCGCTGAGGAGCGCTTCACCGTGACCTCGCGCACCGTGTCGTGCGACGGCGGCCGCGCCGAGCTGGGCCACCCGCTGATCTGGATGCGCATCGAGGCCAACGAGACCACCTGCCCGTACTGCTCGCGCACCTTCGTGCTGGCCCCCGGCGCCGGGGATGACGGCCATCACTGACGCCCGGGCCACCGTGGAGCGGGCCGCCGCCCCGGACGTCGCGACCCCGGACGCGGCGGCGCCGGGGACCGCGTTCCCGGAAACGGCCCCAGGCGAGCGGCACCTGATCCTGGTGGACGGCGCCGGCTACATCTTCCGCGCCTTCCACGCCATGCCGCCGATGAGCAACCCGGCCGGCGTGCCGGTGAACGCGGTGTTCGGCTTCTCGGGGATGCTGTCGAACTTCCTCGCCCGCCACGCGGGCAGCCACATCGCGGTGGTGTTCGACGCCTCGCGCGCGACCTTCCGCAACGACATCTACCCCCTCTACAAGGCGCACCGGCCGGAGCCGCCGCCCGAGCTGGTGCCGCAGTTCGCCATGATCCGCGAGGCCACGGCGGCCTTCGGCGTGGCCTGCGTCGAGCTGGACGGCTACGAGGCCGACGACCTGATCGCCTCCTACGCCACCGCCTTCGCGGCCGACGGCGGCCGGGTGACGGTGGTGTCCTCCGACAAGGACCTGATGCAGATCGTGGACGACGGGCGCATCGAGCTGCTCGACCCGATCAAGCAGAAGCCGATCCGCTCGGCCGAGGTGCGCGAGAAGTTCGGCGTGGGTCCCGACAAGGTCGTGGAGGTGCAGGCGCTGGCCGGCGATCCCACCGACAACGTTCCCGGCGTGCCGGGCATCGGCATCAAGACCGCGGCGCAGCTGATCGAGCTCTACGGCGACGTCGAGACGCTGCTGGGGCGGACCGCCGAGATCAAGCAGCCCAAGCGGCGGCAGGCGCTGGAGGACAACGCCGAGGCCGCGCGCATCTCGCGCCGGCTGGTGGAGCTGGATCGCGCCGCGCCGCTGCCGGCGCCGGTGGAGTCCTTCGCGACGCGGCCCCCCGATCCGGCGGCGCTGGGCGCCTTCCTGGAAGGGAACGGCTTCCGCTCGCTGCTGCACCGGTTGTCGCTCAAGGGCGACGGGATGCCGAAGGCCCTCCCCGCGCCGGCGGCGCCGGTGGCGGTGGAGGCCCTGGCGCTGCCCGCCGACGCGACGCCCTTCGGCCCCTACGAGACGGTGACCACGCTGGCCGCGCTGGAAGGATGGCTCGGCCGCGCGCGCGCGGCGGGGGTGATGGCGCTGGACACCGAGACCACGAGCCTGGACGCGCTGGCCGCCGAGCTGGTGGGGGTGTGCATCGGGGTGGGGCCGGGGCAGGCGGCCTACGTGCCGCTGCGCCACGTCGGCACGGACATGCTGACGCCGACGCCGGAGCAGATACCGTTCGACGAGGCGGTGGCGGTGCTGCGGCCGATCCTGCGCGACCCTGCGGTGCTCAAGGTGCTGCACAACGCCAAGTACGACTTGGAGGTGCTGGGGCGGGACGTGAACGGCGCGCTCGAGGTGAGCCCGGTGGACGACACCATGCTGATCTCCTACAGCATGGACGCCGGGCGGCACGGGCACGGCATGGACGAGCTGTCGCGGCTCAACCTCGCGCACCTGCCGATGACCTACGACGAGCTGACCGGCACCGGGCGCGCCCGCCGACGCTTCGCCGAGATCCCGCTCGACCAGGCCACTGCCTACGCGGCCGAGGACGCCGACGTAACGCTGCGGCTGTGGCACGTGCTCAGGCCCAGGCTGCGCGCCGAGCGCGCGCTGGCGCTGTACGAGCAGGTGGAGCGCCGCATGATCGGCGTGCTGCGCGACATGGAGGTGGCCGGCATCAAGGTAGACGGCGCGGAGCTGGCCCGCATCGGCGAGGACTTCTCCGCCCGCATGGCCGCGCTGGAGGGCGAGATACACGCGCTGGTGGGGCGCCCATTCAACGTCGGCTCCCCCAAGCAGCTCGGGGAAATCCTGTTCGGCGAGCTGGGGCTGCCGGGCGGCCGCAAGGGCAAGACGGGGGCGTATTCCACCGACGTTTTCGTGCTGGAGGAGCTGGCGGCGTCGGGCCACGAGCTGCCGCGCCGCATCCTCGACTGGCGGCAATTGTCCAAGCTGAAGTCCACCTACGTGGACGGCTTGCAGGCGGCGATGGCGGCCGACGGGCGCGTGCACACCGACTTCTCGATGGCCATCACCTCGACGGGGCGGCTGAGTTCCACCGAGCCGAACCTGCAGAACATCCCGATCCGCACGGAGGAGGGCGCCAAGATACGACGCGCCTTCGTGGCCGAGGCCGGGCACCTGCTGCTGGCCGCCGATTATTCGCAGATCGAACTGCGGCTGCTGGCGCACCTGGCCGACGTGCCCTCCTTGCGCGACGCCTTCTCCAAGGGCGAGGACATCCACACCCGCACGGCGCGCGAGATTTTTCGGCTGCCCGAAGGGGCCACGGTGGATCGCGAGCTGCGCCGGCGCGCCAAGACCGTGAACTTCGGCATCATCTACGGCATCTCGGCCTTCGGGCTGGCACCGCGCCTGGGCATTAGCAACGGCGAGGCGCGCGGGATCATCGATGCCTACTTCGCGCAGTACCCGGGCATCCGCGACGCGATGGAGGGGATCAAGGAGGAGGCGCGCATCGCCGGCTACACCCACACGCCCTTCGGGCGGAAGCTGTGGATCGACGGCATCGCGGCGCGCGAGCAGCAGCGGCGCGGCAACGCCGAGCGGCAGGCGATCAACGCGCCGTTCCAGGGGGGGGCGGCCGAGATCATCAAGCGCGCCATGGTGCGGCTGCCGCGGGCGCTGCGCGACGCGAACCTTTCGGGGCGGATGCTGCTGCAGGTGCATGACGAGCTGCTGTTCGAGGTGCCCGAGGCCGAGGTGGAACGCACCGCCGCGCTAGTGAAGAGCGTAATGGAGGGGGTGGCCGTGCTGCGCGTGCCGCTGGGGGTCGAGGTCGGCTGGGGCCGCTCCTGGGCCGAGGCGCACTGAGCGCGCCGGCCGTCGGCCGCGGCGGCACCGGCCCGGCGACCTGGGCTGGGTGGTGGAGCGGCACGGCGCGATCTGCGCCGCCGAGCACGGCTGGGACGGCCGGTTCGAGGCGCTGGTGGCGCATCGCCGCGGACTTCCTCGACGCGCACGACCCGGCGCGCGAGGCGGCGTCGATCGCCGAGGCGGACTGCGGCGCCTGGCTGGGCAGCGTCACGGTGGTGCGCGGCGGGGACGCGGATCTCGCCAGGCTGCGGCTGCTGCTGGTGGGACCCGCCGCGCGCGGCCGAGCGCTGGGCCGCACCCTGGTGCGTGCCGCCCGAGACTTCGCCCGCGACGGTGGCTACGCGCGCACGGCGTTGTGGACCAGCGGCTGCCTTGGCCCGGCGCGCGCTGTACGCGGCGGAGAGTTGGCGGCTGGCGGGGCGTGCGCCGCACCGCTCCTTCGGCGCCGAGCTCGTGGGAGCAACCTAGGAGCGGGACCTTTGGAGTACTCGCGGCTCGCACGGATTCGTGGGTTCTGATTCGACGCTGCCGGTTGGAGCAGCGAGGCGATGAGGATGGCACCCCCTGTCGCAGAACCTGCGGCAGCGCGTGGCTCGGGCTGTTGAGGCAGGCAGTTCGGCGCGGGAGGATGCCGCGTCATGCAAACTATAGCTCCTCAACATTGGACGCGGTGATCCGGGGCATCGACGTTCACGGCACCGTTGGCGGGGGAAGCGACCTCGCGCCGACCGCAGCCAAGGACAGCACATGACGCTCATCGCACGGCTGACGCTCGGAACAACCCTTGCCGCTGCCGCCCTACTCCCTGCCTATGCTGCTGATCCAGCGCCGCGCCGCGTTGCCGTCGAATACGAGGACCTGACCCACACGCAGCCGCTCTCGATGGCGCCGTTCGTGTCGCACGTCGCGGGATTGCACCTTTGGGAGGTGGGCAAGCCGGCCGGGACGCCGATCCAAGTTCTCGCCGAGGACGGCAGCGGCGAATGGATCCTCGGCGCCGCGGTCAACGGTGCCGGCGGGGAATACGGCGACGCGGCCGTGGGCCTGCCCGTCAAGCCGGGCGGCAGGCGCCGGATCGAGCTGCAGGTGGACGAGCAGCACCCCATGGTGTCCGGCGCCTGGATGCTCGGGATCACCAACGACGGCTTCACCGGGATAGATGCCATCGACGCCTACAACCTGCGCGCGCCGATGACGGTCGAGGTTTTCGCGCTGGACGCGGGCACCGAGGTCAACAACGAGAAGAAGGAGTTCACTCCGTCGCTCGGCGGGCTGCTGCGCGACCCCGAGCACAATCCCGTCGCCCGCCACGCCGGCATCCGCGGCGACGCGGACGTGCCCGCCAGCGCCCGGTTTGATCCCGCGAAGCCTGTCGGCCGCGTGACCATCATCCCGTTGCAGCCGGCGTCCTGACGCGTTCCCCGGAAGCATTTCGCCGTCGTCACGCTCGCCGCCACCATCCCTTGGCTCAGGTAAGTGTCCGCGTAACCTAGGGCGGGTCCGTCCCGACCGTACCGGGACGGATCCGCTCCGGCCGCCGTTCGGGGAACGGCTGCCGCCCCCGACCGCGCCGCTCGACCGGGGCGCGGGTCGCCCCGGTCGAGCGGCGTGGGTCGTCGATTCCGGCCGGCATCGCCGTGCCCGCGTCCGGAGAACGTGCCCGGCGCGACGGCTTCCGACTTGATCGGTCCGACCGAACCGTCATACGGGCGGGATGCCCGAAGTGCGGCCCGCGCGCCCGGCCGTGACGGCGATCCTCCGGAAACCATCCCATGCTCAAGTCCCGCCTCCTCCTGCTCGCCGTTCTCGCGCTGCCGCCGGCCCTGCCGGCGGCGGCCCAGCCGGCGTCGCCCCCCGTCGCCGCCGACGCCGAGGCCCGCGACGCGGCACGCGCCCTGATCGAGGCGACCGGCATGACGGCGATGATGGGCCAGGTGCTCGACGGCATGCGCGCGCCCCTGGCGCAGATCCTCCGCCAGCGGGCACCCCAGGTCGCGCCGGCCGAGGTCGAGCGGACCGTCGAGGAGGTGCTGATGCCCGAGTTCCGCGCGCGGCTGCCCGAGTTCGCGGACGCTGCCGTGGCCATCTACGTGCAGAACTTCACGGCGGCGGAAATGCGCGAGATGGTCGCCCTCTACGCCACGCCGCTGGGCCGCAAGATGCTCCAGGTCATGCCGCAGGTGGCGCAGCAGAGCATCGCGTTCGGCCAAGCCTGGGGCCAGCGGGTGGCGGAGGACGCGCTGAGCAAGAACCGCGCGGTGCTGCGCGGTCGCGGCATCAATCTCTGAGGGGATCGTCCGACCCCGGTCGCGGGGCCGCCGGCGTTGACCGGCGCGCGTGGCGGCCGGCGACGTTTCCGTGCGGCAACGCCGCCGCGCGGGGGCGTGCACGCGACGACGATCGACCTGACGGGGATGCTCGACGAGGCGCACGAGGGCACCCCCTTCTCCGGCCTGGCCGCGCTGCCGGTGACGGCGATCCAGGGCGCGAGCGCGCCCGACGGCGAGGCGCTGCGAGTGCCCTCGGCGTACGCGACATCGGCGACCTCGCGCGCGACAGGTACGTGCGGATGGCGCAAGTCCTCGCCGGTCTCGGGGATCTCGACGGCGGGTAGCGGGCCACGCCGCCCCCGCGCGGCGGCGTGGGGCGCGGCGCCCGACTCCGCGGACGGGCCGTCAGCGCGGCGGGGCGAAGAACGGCGTGTCGCGCAGCTCCGGCTCGTCGAAGGCTTCCAGGCGCGCGTGGACGTGTGCGATGTCCTCGCGCAGGAAGTGCGCGGCGACGCGGTGCGCCAGGCGCTCGGCGCCGGCGGAGATGCCGGGCACGTCGGAGGCGACCGCGCCCAGGCTGGCGAAGGCGGCGTGGCTGAACAGGTGGATGCGCCCCAGGCCCGGGCACGCGCCGGGGACGCGCTCGGTCAGCTCGAAGCCGTCGCCCAGCCACGGGTAGCGGCCGATCTCGGGGCGCTCCAGCCCGGGCGGCGGGGCGTGGCGGTCGGCCCAGGTGGCGATGCGCGGGGCGAGCGCGGCCAGCTCGGGCATCCGCGCCGCCTCGGCCGCGTAGCCGGTGCCGACCACCAGGAAGTCGGCCGCTGCCGCCCCGCGCGCGCCGAGGTCCAGCGCCACGCCGTCCGCTGCGCGCCGGGCGGCGCGCAGCGGCGTGCCGAGGTGGACGCGCAAGGTGGGCAGGGCCAGCGCCCGCAGGACGCTCTCGTGCGGCGGCGGCGCCTGCTCGTCGTGCAGGTAGGCGAGCAGGCGCCACTTCTCCGCCGCCGGCAGGTCGCCCCAGCCCTCGAAGAAGCCCGGGTTGGCGGAGCCGCGTCCCTTGTTGAACTGCGGCAGGACGGCGCGGCGCACGTACATGTCCACCGAAGCCGCGCCCGCCTCGCCCGCCGCGGCCGCCGCGTCCCACGCCGAGGGGCCGGCGCCGAGCACCGCCACGCGCGCGTCCCGCAGCCGGGCGAGGTCGATCGGCTCGCCGGTGTGGGCGGCGCGGTCAGGCCACAGGGCGGGGTCCACGGATCGGGGGATGCGCGGACCGCCGGTGCCGGCGCGGCCGCCGGCGAGCACGACGCGGCGGGCGTGCAGCACGCGCTCGACGCCCGCCTCGCGCACGGTGACGGCGAGCAGGTCGCCGCGCGGGACGACGGCGAGGACCTCGACGCCCGAGCGCAGCGGCAGGGCTAGGACGCGTCGCAGCCAAGTCAGGTAGTCCTGCCAGTCGGCGTTGGCGACCTTGCCCAGCGCGTCCCAGGCGGCAGCGCCCGAGCGCGCCTCGAACCAGGCGCGGAAGGTCAGCGAGGGGATACCCAGCGACACGCCGGGCAGGTGCTTGGGGCTGCGCAGGGTCCGCATCCGCGCCGTGGTCACCCACGGGCCCTCGCGGCCGTCGGCGGCGCGGTCGAGCACGAGGATGTTGCGCAGGCCCTTGAACAGCAGCGCGGCGCCGGCGGCGATGCCGTACATGCCGGCGCCCACCACCAGCACGTCGGGCGCGGGCCGGCCGTCGGGCGCGGCGACGGTGTCGGTCCAGTTCGCCGGCGGCAGGCCGAGGAGATCCAGGTCGCGCGCCACGGCGCGGGCGTGCGCGGCGAGCCCATCGGCCGGGGCTGATGGCCGGTGGGAAGCCCAAGGGGGCGCGTCGTTCATCGCGCCGTGCCCCGCCGCGCCGTGCCCCGCCATCGCCGCGTCCCCCGTCGATCCCGGCGCGGGATGTGGGGCGGAAGCCGCGCAGGCCATTGACGCGCGCCGGAAAATTGCGTATCACCGAAAGGCTCAAAGCAGGTGCGCCGGCTTCGACGCCGCAACGCACCTCCCTCCAGTGCCTCATCGGGACATCGCCGGCCGCGCCGCTCCCCACGACGGGGGGCACACGTCGCGTCCCCGCCGGCGACATGGCCTGTCCGCACCGCGTCGCGGCGGCGGCGGCTCCCGGGAAGGGTCCCACCCTCCCTGCCCCCAAGACGGACTCGTCCGCGCAATGCACCTTTCCGAACTCAAGGCCAAGAGCCCCGGCGACCTGCTCGCCTACGCCGAGTCGCTCCAGATCGAGAACGCCTCGTCGCTGCGCAAGCAGGACATCATGTACTCCATCCTCAAGACGCTGGCCGAGACCGACCAGGCGATCTACGGGGACGGTACGCTCGAGATCCTTTCCGACGGCTTCGGCTTCCTGCGCTCCCCGCAGGCCAACTTCCTGCCCGGGCCGGACGACATCTACGTGTCGCCCACCCAGGTGCGCCGCTTCGGGCTGCGCACCGGCGACACGGTGGAAGGCCAGATACGCGCGCCACGCGACGGCGAGCGCTACTTCGCGCTCCTCAAGGTCGAAGCGATCAACTTCGAGCCGCCCGAGGCGCTGCGCCACCGCATCAACTTCGACAACCTGACGCCGCTGTATCCCACCCGCCGGCTGCGGATGGAGAACGCCGAGGCCGAAACGGCGCCGGCTGTGGCCAAGTCCGCCACCAAGGACAACACCCACCGGGTGATCGACCTGGTGGCGCCGATCGGCATGGGGCAGCGGGCGCTGATCGTCGCGCCCCCGCGCACCGGCAAGACGGTGATGCTGCAGAACATCGCCCGCTCCATCTCGGCCAACCATCCCGAGGTGTTCCTGATCGTGCTGCTCATCGATGAGCGGCCCGAGGAGGTCACCGACATGGCGCGCACCGTGCGCGGCGAGGTGGTGGCGTCCACCTTCGACGAGCCGGCGACGCGGCACGTGCAGGTCACCGAGATGGTGCTGGAAAAGGCCAAGCGGCTGGTCGAGCACAAGCGCGACGTGGTGATCCTGCTGGACAGCATCACGCGGCTGGGGCGGGCCTACAACTCGGTGGTGCCGTCGAGCGGCAAGGTGCTGACCGGCGGCGTGGACGCCAACGCCCTGCAGCGCCCGAAGCGCTTCTTCGGCGCGGCGCGCAACATCGAGGAAGGCGGCAGCCTCACCATCATCGCCACCGCGCTGATCGACACCGGTTCGCGCATGGACGAGGTGATCTTCGAGGAGTTCAAGGGCACCGGCAATTCGGAGCTGATCCTCGACCGCAAGCTGAGCGACAAGCGCGTCTTCCCGGCGATCGACATCACCAAGTCCGGCACCCGCAAGGAGGAGCTGCTGGTGGAGCGCTCCGACCTGTCGAAGATGTGGGTGCTGCGCCGCATCCTGAACCCGATGGGCACGCAGGACGCGATGGAGTTCCTGCTCGACAAGCTCAAGTACTCGAAGACCAACAACGACTTCTTCGAGGCGATGAACACCTAACGCGGCGCGGGGCGGCGGGGCGATCCCGCCTGCCCGGTCAGGCGTCCACGGCGGAGCGGGCTCCGGCCGCGCGGAGCGCCTCGGCGCGCGGCCCGTCGGCGCGCTCGAGCCGGCTTTTCGGGAACTTCCCTCGCGACGGGTCCTACGTCGCCCGAACGAAGGCGGCGTAGCCGTGCTCGTACCCCACTCGCGATGATTCACGGGCTGGCGCGGTTGCCCCCGCCGGACGCTTCCGCGTCCCCGGCGCGGAAACGCCCCGCCGGGGTGCGGCGAGGCGTTTCCGGGTGCGCGGGATCGCGGCGCCCGACCGGCCTCGCCTCAGTGCTCGATGTCGGCGCCGAGCTGCGTCGTGTCGGACAGGAAGCGCGTCGCGGGCTGCCGGGGCGCGGGCTCGGCGCGCTCCGCAGCGGCGGGAGCCGGCTGCGGGGACGGGTCCTGCTCCGCAGCCGAGGGGGTATCGAGCACCACGCCGCGCGAGGCCACGCAGGCGCCGTCGTCGTAGGTCTCGTAGAAGGCCTGCGGTTCGGCGGCGCGGGCCAGGGTGGCGGAAGCGCCGAGCGCGACCGCCAGGGCGGCGGCGAAGCGGACGGCGGAAGGGATGCGGATCATGATGGTGCGGGTGCTCTCTCGGTGCTGAGGTGTCGCTTGCCGGCCTGGACGGTCGTGGGCGTTTCCGTCGAGAGGCGATATGGGTGCAGGTCTCAGCCCCTACTCATGCGTTCCGGCGATGGCAGCGCGCGCCGCGGCGGGCCCGCCACACGCGCTCGTGACTGCGCCGGGGCTGCCGGCGGTCGCCGGCCGGACGCCGAGGTGACGAGGTGACGGGGTGACGGGCCGGGTACCACCCGCCCCCTCGCTCCTGCCACCGGCCGGGGTGGACCGGCGCCTAGTGCTCGCGCTGGAGCGCGCGGCGCTGACGGCGGTGCCAGCGCCGCGCGTCGCCTGGGACGGTGCCTTCGTGGCGCGCGGCTTCCTCGGCGGCACCGGGCGGGCCAACGCCGCCTGCTCGCTGGACCCCGCGCCGGACCCGGAACTGGCCGCGCGCGTCGGGCGGATCGAGGCCGACTTCGCCCGGTGGTTGCTGACCCCGCGCTTCCGGTGCACGCCGCTGGACCCGCCGGGGCTGGACGCCCTGCTGCGCGCGCGCGGCTACGCCGAGGCCGAGGGTGCCCTCGTGTTGGCGGGACCGCTGGGCGGGCTGGCGGCCGTCGGTGACGGCGGCGGGGCGGGGGGCGAGACGTTGCTGGACGCGCCGACGGCGGACTGGCTCACCGTGCTGGCCACCGCCGAGTACCAGACACCGGCGCGGCGGGCCGAGAAGGCCGCCTCCCCCGCCATGCTCGCCCGCCCGGCGTGCTGGCTGCTGCTGCGGGTGGACGGCGCGCCGGCGGCGGCGGCGCAGGTGGTGGCGGACGGCGCGCTCGCGGGGGTGTTCGACGTGGCCACTGCGCCCGGCTTCCGGCGGCGCGGGCTGGCGCGGCGGCTGCTGGCGGCGGGCGCGCGCTGGGCCGCCGCGCGGGGCGCCGACACGGCCTGGCTGCAGGTGGCGCCATCCAACGCGCCGGCGCGCGCCTTGTACGCCGGGCTGGGACTGGGCGAGGCCTACCGCTACCGCTACCTCGTCCGCCCGGAATGCCCGGGGGGCGCCTGACGCCCCAGCGCGCCGGGAGGCTTCAGGGCAGCAGGACGCTGCTGCCGGTGGTGCGGCGACCCTCCAGGGCGCGGTGCGCCTCGGCCGCCTCGCGCAGCGGCCAGCTCTGGTTCACCCGGACGCGGACCGAGCCGTCTGTCACGGCGGCGAACAGCTCGGCGGCCGCCGCCTCCAGGTCCTCGCGCTTGGCGACGTAGGTGGCCAGGGTCGGGCGGGTGACGAACAGCGAGCCCTTGGCCGACAACAGCGCGAGGTCCACCGGCGGCACCGGGCCGGACGCGTTGCCGAAGGAAACCATGGTACCCAGGGGGGCCAGGCAGTCGAGCGAGGCGGCGAAGGTGTCGCGGCCGACGCTGTCGTAGACCACCGGCAGCATCGCCCCTCCGGTGATCGCCTTGACCCGCGCCGCGAGGTCCTCGCCCGGCAGCACGGTGTGCGAAACGCCGTGCTCGCGGGCCAGCGCCGCTTTGGCCTCGGTGCCCACGGTGCCGATCACGATGCAGCCCAGCGCGGCCGCCCACTGGCTCAGGATCAGCCCCACCCCGCCGGCGGCGGCGTGCACCAGGATGGTTTCGCCGGGCCGCACGCGGTGGGTGCGGCGGATCAGGTACTGCGCGGTCAGGCCCTGGAGCATCATGGCGGCGGCGGTGCGGTCGTCGATGGCGTCGGGGATCCGCACCAGGCGGTCGGCCTTGATCGCGCGGGCCTCGGCGTAGGCGCCGGTGGGGCCGGCGGCGTAGGCCACGCGGTCGCCGGGCGAAACCTCCGCCACCCCCTCGCCCACCGCCTCCACCACGCCCGCCGCTTCCATGCCGATCACCGCGGGCAGCGAGGGGAGCTTGTACAGGCCGGTGCGGAAGTAGACGTCGATATAGTTCAGCCCGACGGCGGTGTGGCGCACCAGCGCCTCGCCGGGCTTGGGCGAGGGCAGCGGCACCTCCTCCCACACCAGCTTCTCCGGGCCACCGTGCTCGTGGATGCGCAGGGCGTGGTTCATGGTGGCACTGTGTCCGGAATGGCCGCGGCTTCGAGCCGCAGCAGGTGGCGCTTGGTGTCGGCCCCGCCGTCGCCGGAGTAACCGCCCAGCACGCCGCCGGACGCCACCACCCGGTGACAGGGGATCAGGATGGGGATCGGGTTGGCACCACACGCCATGCCCACGGCACGGGCCGAGGTGCCCAACCGGGCGGCCAGCGCGCCGTAGGTGGCGACGGCGCCGCGCGGGATGGAGCGCATCGCGTCCCACACCCGGCGCTGGAAGGCGGTGCCGTGCGGGGCGAGGGGCAGGTCGAAGCTGGGGCGCCTGCCGTCGAACCAGTCGTGCAGCTGCGCGCGCGCTTCGCGCAGCAGAACCGTCGCCTCCTGGTCGCGCCCGCGTCCCCAGTCCAGCGACACGATCGCCCCCTCGTCCTCCGAGACGGTGAGCTCGCCGAGCGGCGTGTGGAGGGAAAGTTGCGGCATGCGACGGGAGCGGATTGGCCACCGCCCGACCCCGGTCGTCAAGCGGAGCCGGCGCGGGCGGGGCGTGGCCGCGCCGTGCCGACGCGGCCGGCGGACGGGGAAGCCTCGACCGGCACGGGGCGGGGACGCTAGGCTGGGTGCTGTTCCGTCGCCACGGGAGCGCCGCGACGGAACAGCACCCCGGCACGAGGCCGCACGCCATGAACGACGCGATCCCGCCCGCGGCGGCCACCGTGGGTCCGGCGCCCCGCGCCCTGGCCGGCGATCCGCCGCCCTTCTTCGCGGCGCACGTTTTCGTGTGCTGCAACACCCGCCCCGAGGGGCACCATCGCGGCTCCTGCGCCCGGCGCGGGGCGGAAGGCCTGCGCGACTACATGAAGGCGCGCGCCAAGGAGCTAGGCCTGCGCGGCGTGCGGGTGAACAGCGCTGGCTGCCTGGACCGCTGCGAGTTCGGGCCGACGATCGTGATCTACCCCGAAGGCGTGTGGTACCGCGCCGAGACGCGCGGGGACGTGGACGAGATCCTCGCGGCCCACATGGTAGCGGGCGGCAGGGCGACGCGGCTGATGCTCACGGAACGCGACGTTGTCCCGGAAGCCGGATCGAAGGCGTGAGGGCGCGGCGGCCGCATCCGTCACGCGTTCGACACGGCCGCGTCATTGCCGCGTCCCGGACGCTGCGGTAACCCATGGGGCGATGGACGCCGCCCTGCGCGACCTCACCCCGGACGACGCGTTCGGACCGATCGGTGCCCCCCGCCCGGCCCGCAGCGCGCCGCTGCGCTTCGCCGCCGCCCTGCCCGGCGCGGCCTTCGCCGACATCCTGGGGGAACGGCCGCTCGGCGGCAGGCTGCGCGCCGTGCGCCGGCTGGCGCTGGTGGTGCTGTGGACGCTGCTGGCGATCCCGGTGCAGGCGGTGCTGCTGGGGATCTCGGCGCTGCCGTCCCCCGCGCTGGCGCGGCCCAAGGTGGCCTTCGCGCGCTTCTACTGGCAGGCGCTGCGGCGGCTGTTCGGCCTGCGGGTAAAGGTAATCGGCGCGCCGGCGGCCGGTCCCGGCACGCTGTTCGTGGTCAACCATTCCTCCTGGCTGGACATCCTGGTGCTCGGCGGCGCGCTGGAAGCCTGCTTCGTGAGCAAGGCCGAGGTCGGGTGCTGGCCGCTGGTCGGCACCGTGGCGCGGCTGGGGCGCACCGTGTTCGTGTCCCGCGCGCGGGGCCGCACGGGGGCGGAGGCGGGCGAGATGCAGCAGCGGCTGGCCGCCGGCGACAGCCTGATCCTGTTCCCCGAGGGTACCAGCAGCGACGGCACCCGGGTGCTGCCGTTTCGCTCCTCGCTGCTCGCCGCCGCGGGCGCCGCGGCGGCGGTGCAGCCGGTGTCCGTCGGCTACGACCGGCTGGGCGGCCTGCCCGCCTGCCGGCGCGACCGGCCGCACTTCGCTTGGTACGGCGACATGGACATCGGCCGCCACGCTTGGCGGCTGGCGCGCCGCCCCGGCGGGCGGGCCACGGTGCTGCTGCACCGGCCCTGCGATCCGGCCGGGTTCCCCGACCGCAAGGGGCTCGCGCTCGCTGCCCAGGCGGCGGTGGCCGAGGGCGCGGCGGCGCTGCGGCAGAACCGCGCGGCCGTGGCCCTGTCGCTGCGCCGCGCGTCCCCGGTGGCGGGCTGACCGGCCCGGCGGCGGGGCGGGCGACCCGGCCGCACGCGCCGGCGCGACGCGTTTCCCTTGACCGCGAGCTCCCCGATCCGCGAACCTGTCGCCACGGAGGGACCGCCGTTTTCCCAGGCCGCTTGATCCCCGCGCGAGCGGACCGCACATGCCGGGAAGTGCCCGGCGTACCCTTCGCCGGGCCCGGGAGCTCCTTGCGCGCATGAACGCCCCGCGTCCGGACCAACGGCGCTCCGGCGTCCAGGATCCCGCCGACCCGCTCTCCGGCGACCGTCCCCGCGTCGGGCCGCCGCCTCCGGGCAAGCGGCTGCTGATCCGCACCTGGGGCTGCCAGATGAACGTCTACGACAGCGCGCGGATGGCCGACGTGCTGGCGCCGCTGGGCTACGGCCCCACCGCCGACCCGCTCGACGCCGACATGGTGGTGCTCAACACCTGCCACATCCGCGAGCGGGCGTCGGAGAAGGTGTTCTCCGACCTCGGGCGGCTGCGCGACGCCAAGCTGGAGCGGGCGGCCGCCGGCAAGGGCACGGTGATCGCGGTGGCCGGTTGCGTCGCCCAGGCGGAGGGCGCCGAGATCCTGGCCCGCGCGCCGTGGGTGGACATCGTGCTCGGGCCGCAGACCTACCACCGGCTGCCGGAGATGGTGGCCCGCGCCGCGCGCGCCGGCGGCCAGGTGATCGAGACCGGCTTCGACGTCGAGGAGAAGTTCGACGCGCTGCCCGAGAGCGCGGCCGCCCCCGGCCCGGTCGCGTTCCTGACGGTGCAGGAGGGCTGCGACAAGTTCTGTTCCTTCTGCGTGGTGCCCTACACCCGCGGGGCCGAGTATTCCCGCCCCGCGGCGGCCGTGATTGCCGAGGCGCGTCGGCTGGCGGCGGGCGGGGCGCGCGAGATCGCGCTGCTCGGGCAGAACGTGAACGCGTATCACGGCGAAGGGCCGGACGGGCGGAGCTGGTCGCTGGCGCGGCTGCTGCGCGCGCTGGCCGAGGTGCCGGGGGTGGAGCGGCTGCGCTACGCCACCTCCCATCCGCGCGACGTGGACGACGACCTGCTCCGCGCCCACGGCGAGCTGCCGGCGCTGCTGCCGTTCCTGCACCTGCCCGTGCAGTCCGGGTCGGACCGGATGCTGCGGGCGATGAACCGGGGGCATTCGGTGGAGGCGTTCCGGCGGATCGTGGACCGGCTGCGCGACGCGCGGCCGGACGTGGCGCTGTCGTCGGACTTCATCGTGGGCCACCCCGGGGAAACGGGGACGGATCACGCGGAAACGATGCGGCTGGTGCGCGAGACCGGCTTCGCCCTGGCCTATTCCTTCACCTACTCCGCCCGTCCGGGCACGCCGGCGGCCCTGATGGCCGGGCAGGTTCCGAAGGCGGAGAAGGACACGCGGCTGCAGGAGCTGCAGGCGCTGCTGCGCGAGCAGCAGATGGCCTTCAACGCCGACTGCGTCGGCCGCGACTGCGCGGTGCTGGTGACCGGGCCGGGACGCCACCCCGGCCAGCTCGCTGCCCGCTCGCCGTGGCTGCAGCCCGTGCACTTCGCCGGTCCGGAATCGCTGGTCGGCGGCCTGGCGAGGGTGCGGCTGGCGGCGACGTACCCAAATTCCCTGTCCGCCACCCTGATCCAGGAGCCAGCCACCGCTTGAGCAGCCATGCCGCCGTCCCCCAGGGGATCGCCTTCCCCGGCCGTCCCGACCCGCGAGCCCTGACGCGCGCCCCGCCGGCCGACGCCGGCCTGGCCGCGCGCTCCGTCGCGCTGAGCTTCGACGACAACACGCTGCTGCCGCTGCTACTGGGCGAGCACGATCGCCACGTGGCGCGGATTGAGCAGTGCCTGGGCGTGCGGATCGCCGCCCGTGGCAACCGGGTGACGGTGTCGGGCGGGCGCGACGCCACCGGGGCAGCGGAGGAAACGCTGCGCGCGCTGTGGCGCCGGCTGGAGCGCGGCGAGGGCGTGGGCATGGGCGAGGTGGAGACGGCGCTGCGCTTCGCCACCGGCGCGCCCGCCGGTATCGAGGTGGCCGAGGATCCGCGCCTGCCGCTGTCCGACCTGCCGGCGATCCGCACCCGCAAGGGCGCCATCGCGCCGCGCTCGCGCGCCCAGGCCGCCTACATGGAGCAGCTGGCGCGGCACGAGATGGTGTTCGGCGTCGGCCCGGCCGGCACCGGCAAGACCTACCTCGCGGTGGCGCAGGCGGTGGCGCTGCTGCAGGCCGGGCGGGTGGACCGCATCGTGCTGTCGCGCCCGGCGGTGGAAGCGGGCGAGCGCCTGGGCTTCCTACCCGGCGACATGAAGGAGAAGGTCGATCCCTATCTCCGCCCGCTCTACGACGCGCTGCACGACATGATGCCGGCCGACCAGGTGGCGCGACGGCTGGTGTCGGGGGAGATCGAGATCGCGCCGCTGGCCTTCATGCGCGGGCGTACCCTGGCGCACTGCTTCGCCATCCTCGACGAGGCGCAGAACACCACTCCGGCGCAGATGAAGATGTTCCTCACCCGCATGGGCGAGGGCACGCGCATGGCCATCACCGGTGACCCGACCCAGGTGGACCTGCCGCCGGGGCAGGTGTCGGGGCTGGTGGAGGCGCTGGGCGTGCTGGACGGGGTGGAGGGCATCGGCGTGTCGCGCTTCGGCGGAGCCGACGTGGTGCGACACCCGCTGGTGGGGCGGATCGTCGCGGCCTACGGACGCGCGGAACCGGGCGCGGGCCACGGCCGGGCGGAGCAGGCGCCCGCCGGCGGCAACAAGGGTGCGCGGATGGCGCGCGGGAAGGACCGGGATGGACCCGTCGAGTAGTCCCCCTCCCGGCGGTGCCGGGAGGGCGGCGGGTAGGGGCCGGCGGCCCGTCGGGCCGGGCGGCGGCGCGTCCGCTCCCGGGGCGTCCCACGTGGGGCTGCCGGGGGTGGGTGCGCCGGACGTGGAGGTGATCGTGGCCGACCCGCGCTGGCGCGCCGCGGTGCCCCGGGTGGCGCGGGTGGCGCGCGCGGCGGCGGAGCGGGCCCTGGCCGAGGCCGGCGCACGCGGCGCGATGACGGTGCTGCTGGCCGACGACCGCGCGGTCAAGCGTATGAACGGCGCGCACCGCAGCCGCAACAAGCCGACCAACGTGCTGAGCTTCCCCGCCGGGGTGCCCGGGTTGCTGGGCGACGTGGCGGTGGCGCTGGGCGTGGTGCGGCGCGAGGCGCGCGAGAACCGCCGCTCGGTGCGCGCCCATCTCGCGCACCTGGTGGCGCACGGCGCGCTGCACCTGGCCGGGCACGATCACGGCCGGGCGGGCGAGGCGCTGCGGATGGAGCGGGCGGAGGCGCGGATCATGCGCCGCCTGTCGCTGCCCAATCCCTGGAGGGGCACGGCGTGAGCGGGGACGGCAACGGGGGCGGCGCGGCGGGGCGGCAGGGCCTGCTGTGGATGCTGGGCACGCTGCTGCGCCGGCGCGAGGCGGAAAGCGTGCGCGAGCGCTTCGAGGCGCTGATGGAATCGCCCGAGGACCCGGAGGAGGAGGGGGAAGGGCCGGAGCTGGACGCCGCCGAGCGCGCGCTGCTGGGCAACGTGCTGAAGCTGCGCGGCAAGATCGCGCTCGACGTGATGGTGCCGCGCGCCGACATCGTGGCGATGTCCCAGGATCTCGCCCTCGACCAAGTGGTGCGGCTGATCCAGCACGAGGGGCATTCCCGGCTGCCGGTGTACCGGGAGAACCTCGACGACGTGGTGGGCATGGTCCACATCAAGGACGTGTTCGCCGCGATCGGCCGCGAAGAGGGGTTCGTGCTCGCCGCGATTCTGCGCAAGCCGCTGTTCGTGGCGCCGCAGGTGCCGGTGCTGGACCTGCTGCTGCAGATGCGACAGGCGCGCATCCACCTGGCGCTGGTGGTGGACGAGTACGGCGGCATCGACGGGCTGGTGACCATCGAGGACCTCGTGGAGACCATCGTGGGCGACATCGCCGACGAGCACGACGAGGAAGCGGTGCCGCAGGCGGCCGAGCGCGCCGACGGCACGGTGGACCTCGACGCGCGGATGCCAGTGGAGGATTTCGAGGCGCGCTTCGGCGAGGTGCTGACCGCCGAGGAGCGGGGGCAGGACATCGACACGGTGGGCGGGCTGGTGTCCACGCTCGCGGGGCGGGTGCCGGCCAGGGGCGAACTGCTGTCGCATCCTTCGGGGCTGGAGTTCCAGGTGCTCGAGGCCGACCCGCGGCGCATCCGGCGCCTGCGCGTGCGCCGGCCCGGCGAGGACCCGGTGCGGGCGGCCGCGGAATAACGGTCCCAGCGCCGGGACGGCCGTTCCCGCGCGGCGTCCGGCGGACGGCGTCCGACGGCGGTGACGGGCTTGTTTCCGCCCGTCGCGGCGGCTAACGCCCGGCCGTGCTCCGCTTCCGCAGTTTCCTCGAACGCGCGGCGGGTCGGCGCGGCTTGCCCGTCGCGGCCGGTCTGGGGGCGCTGGCGGCGGCGGCGATGCCTCCCGTCCACGCCCTGCCGGTGCTGTGGCTGTCGCTCCCCGGCCTGCTGCTGCTGGCGAGCGGCGCGGCGTCCCGGCGGCGGGCGGCGCTGCTCGGGCTCGCCTGGGGCTGGGGCTTCCACGTCGCGGGCCTGTACTGGATCACCGAGGCGATCCTAACCGAGGCGGACCGGCTGTGGTGGCTGGTGCCGCTCGCCGTGCCGCTGCTCGCGCTGCCGCTGGGGGCCTTCACGGCGCTGCCGGCGCTGGCGGCCTGGGGCGCGACGCGCGGGGGGGGGACGGGTCGGCGACCGGGTACGACGCCCGGGGCGGGGCCCGGCGAAGGGGCCGGAGCGGACGCCGCTGGGAACGCCGGTCCGGACGCGGGCGGGCGCGTGGGCGCGCGCGTTCCCCTGGCCTTCGCCGGGGCCTGGGTGGGCGCCGAGCTGCTGCGCGGCTGGCTGTTCACCGGCTTTCCCTGGAACCTGCTGGGCAGCGCCTGGGCCTTCGACGCGTGGCCGTTGCAGGGAGCGGCCTTCGTGGGCGTGCACGGCCTGTCGCTGCTGACGGCGCTGCTGGCCCTGGCGCCGCTGCTCGGCCGGCCCGGCTGGCTCGCCGCCGCGGTGGGGCTCGCGCTGATGGCCGGGCTGGGCGCGCTGCGGCTGACCGCGCCCGAGCCGCCGCCCTGGCCGGTGGCACTGGTGCTGGTGCAGGGCAACGTCGGCCAAGAGATGAAGTGGCGCGCGGACACGCGCTGGCCGATCTTCTCCCGCTACCTGGAACTGACGCGCGAGGGAGCGGCCCGCGCCGCGGCGCGCCCGCCGCCGGAAACAGTGGGAATAGGCGCTGCCGCGGTCCGCACGGTGGCGATCTGGCCCGAGACCGCGAGCCCGTTCCTGCTCGCCCAGGATCCGGAAGCGCGGCGGCTGGCGGGAGAAGCGCTGCCCGCGGGTGGGGTGCTGCTGGCCGGCACCGTGCGCGCGGAGTTCGGTCCCGACGGACGGGCGGACGCGGTGTTCAACAGCCTCGCGGCGGTGGACGGGTCGGGCGCGCTGCTCGGCGTCCGCGACAAGTTCCACCTCGTGCCGTTCGGGGAGTACATGCCGCTGGCCGGGCTGCTGCCGCTGCGGGTGATCCGGGGGGGCATGGACTTCTCGGCGGGGTCGGGACCGGCCTCGCTGGCCGTGGCGGGGCTGCCCGCCTTCTCGCCGCTGATCTGCTACGAGGTCATCTTCCCCGGGGCGGTCGCACCGGCAGCGCGGCCGGACTGGCTGCTCAACATCACCAACGACGCTTGGTTCGGCAGCTCGGCCGGACCGCACCAGCACCTCGCCGCCGCCCGGCTGCGCGCGGTCGAGGAGGGCCTGCCGCTCGCGCGGGCGGCGCAGACGGGCATCTCGGCGGTGTTCGATTCGCGGGGACGGGAGCGCGTGCGGCTGGCGCTGGGTGCAACCGGCGCGGTCGATACACTTCTTCCGCGCGCCTGGAGACCAACACAATTCGCTCGCTGGGGTCTATGGATTCCCGGAGCACTCGTGCTGGTTGCCCTCCTCGTGGGATTTCCTCGCCGAAAATCTCAATAATGGTTACCAAGGGTCGGGTGCGTTGTTTTCTTATTTAGATTTCTCGAAAGAGTTGACAAACTCCTGCTGGGACGTCAGCCTGCGCGGGCAGATCAAGGAAGGGGACCTACCGTGACGAACATCGTCGCGTCAGGCCGAGGCGCTCAGAACGCGCGTCGCCCTGTTTCAGTCCCCTCCGGCGAAGGCTGGGGGGGCGTAGGATTGGAGAAGACGATGCCCAGCGACGAGGTGCCGGAGCGCGCCGAGCGGGAGCACCGGCCCAGCCCCATCGACGTGCACGTGGGCGGCAGGGTCCGGCTGCGCCGTACGCTGCTCGGCATGAGCCAGGAGAAGCTGGGCGAGGCGCTCGGGCTGACCTTCCAGCAGGTACAGAAGTACGAGCGCGGCGTGAACCGGATCGGCGCGTCTCGCTTGTTCGACTTGGCCCGCGTGCTGGACGTACCGATCGGCTTCTTCTTCGACGACATGCCCGACAGCCTGGGCGGGTCGCCCGGCGCCCTGCGCGGCCGTGTGGCCGGTTTCGCCGAGAACCAGGAAGGCTTCGAGGACGACGCGCTGAACCGCCGCGAAACGCTGGAACTGGTGCGCGCCTACTACCGCATCACCGAGCCCGCGGTGCGCAAGCGGGTGTTCGAGCTGATCAAGAGCCTCGCGCCCAGCGGCAACTAGGGTTCGGGGCGCCGCCGCGGCGCGCGCCCCGGGGATCCGTTTCCGGTCCCCCGTCGCGCTGGTCCCCCGCTCGGTCGGAACGGACCGGCTTTCCCTCGACGGCTTGACCGCGCGACCCGCTGCCGTTTCTGCTGCCCTCCGGCGCGACGGCATGAATCCCTCCCATTCCGACACGATCTTCGCCCTGGCGTCCGGCGCCGGACGGGCTGCCGTCGCGGTGCTGCGCATCTCCGGCCCGGGCTGCGCGGCGCTCGTGGCCCGGATCGCCGGGCGCCTGCCGATCCCGCGCGTCGCCACCCTGCGGCCCCTGCGCGACGCCGATGGCGGGCTGCTCGACCGGGCGCTGGTGCTGTGGTTCCCCGGCCCCGCTTCCTTCACCGGCGAGGATGCCGCCGAGCTGCACCTGCACGGCGGTCGCGCGGTGATCGCCGCGGTGTCGGGCGCGCTGGCGGCCGCCGGCGCCCGGCCCGCCGAGCCCGGCGAGTTCACCCGGCGCGCCTTCGGGCACGGCAAGCTCGACCTCACCGCCGCCGAAGGGATCGCCGAGCTGGTGGAGGCGGAGACCGAGGCTCAGCGTCGGCAGGCGCTGCGGCAGTTGGACGGCGCGCTGGGCCGGCGCGCGGCGGAATGGTCGGCGCGGGCGACGTCGCTGCTGGCGCGGGCGGAGGCGGCGATCGACTTCGCCGAGGAGGACCTGCCGGACTCGCTGGACGAGGCGGTGCGGGCCGCCGCCGCTGCGCTGGGGGGCGAGATCTCGGCGGCGCTGGACGACGGCGGGGCGGGGGAGCGGCTGCGCGAAGGGCTGGAGGTCGCCATCCTGGGCGCGCCCAACGTCGGCAAGTCGTCGCTGCTCAACGCGCTGCTCGGGCGCGAGGCGGCCATCGTGTCGCCGCTCGCCGGCACCACGCGCGACGTGGTGGAGGGGATGCTGGTGCTGGGCGGTGTGCCCGCCACCCTGGCCGACACCGCGGGGCTGCGGGGCGAGGGTGCCGACGCGATCGAGCGCGAAGGCATCCGTCGCGCCCGGCGTCGCGGCGAGGCGGCCGACATCGTGCTGGCGGTGTTCGCCGCTGACGCCGCGCCGGACCCCGAGACCCTGGCGCTGCTGGCGCGCCGGGACGCGGTGGCGGTGGCCAACCGCTGCGACCTCGCGGTGCCGCCGGCATCCCTCAACGGGCGGGCGCCGCTCGCGGTGTCGGCCCGGACGGGCCAGGGGCTGGACGCGCTGCGGGCGCGCCTGGTGGCAGAAGCGGGGCGCCTGGCGGGCGGGGCGGGGCTGCTGACCCGGCCGCGCCACCGCGCCGCGCTGACCGAGGCGGCGCGGTGCCTCGGCGAGGCTGCGACGGCTCCGGCGCCCGAGGTGCTGGCGGAAGCGCTGCGCGGCGCGCGGGGAGCACTTGGGCGCCTGACCGGGGCGGTCGGGGTGGAGGCCGTGCTGGACGCGGTGTTCGCGGAGTTCTGCGTGGGCAAGTGAGCGCGCCGGGGATGCCGCCGCTCAGGGGAGCCGGTCGGGGGCGGCCCGGCGATCGGGGGCGGGGGGCTGGGCGGCGCGCTGGCCGGGCGCGCCGGTGCCGGCCCCAAGGCGGAACCGGCCGCCGGGCTGGGGCACGGCCAGCGGGGTCACGCTCACGCGCGCCACGCCGTCGCGCATGCCCAGGAACTCCGCGACCTTGGGGCTGACGTTGACGACGCGGCCGGTGGCGAAGTCGCCGCTGTCGCGCACACGCACGATGGCGGTGCGGCCGTTGCGCAGGTTGGTGACGCGCGCCACCGTGCCCAGCGGCAGGACGTTGCTCGCCACCGTGTCTGAAGCCGGCTCGAAAATGCCGCCGTCGGCCATGCGCCGGCCGTTCAGGTC
Organism: uncultured Roseomonas sp.; assembly: GCA_964243365.1. Taxonomy (GTDB): domain Bacteria; phylum Pseudomonadota; class Alphaproteobacteria; order Acetobacterales; family Acetobacteraceae; genus Roseomonas. Next base: position 22,938 of record CAXTEL010000001.1, read on the forward strand.
GGCGGCGTAGACGGAAGCCTGCCCGCGCAGCTCCCGGCCCGAACGGTCCGGGGCCGCCGCGTCCTGCGCCGCGGCGCCGGCAGCCCAGGCGAGGCCGAGCGCCGCTAGCGCCAGGGTGCGTCGTGAGGCCATCGCGAAGGAACTCCCGAAATGTCTCGCCCGCCGTAAGGCCGGCGGGAGGATCGCAGTTTCGCGGCGCTGGCCGGGTCGGGGAAGGAGCGAAAGGTTGGGGGAAGGGATGCCCCCGATCCCCCATTTTTCTTCCGCTAGTAAGGTGAGGCCCGCGGCGCTGCGGAGCAGCGCCGAACTGACGAGGGAAAAATGAGGCTCCGGGGGAATTCCTTCCCCGGCCTTCTCCGCTCAACCGGCGACGGCCTCCGGGAAGTCGGCTTCGCGCCCCGCCCGCTCCCAGCGCTCCAGCTCGGCGAGCGTGGCGCGCAGCTTGCCGCGCACCGCGTCCACCCCGAAGGCGCCGAGCACGAGGTGGGCCGGCGGCTCCTCCGCCTCCACCGCCGCGACGATGGCCGCCGCGGCGCGGACGGGGTCGCCGGGCTGGGCGCCGCTGTACCCGCTGGTGGCGCGCAGCCGGCCGCCGACGGTCTCGGCGTAGTCGTCGATGCGGGTGGGCGTCTGCTGCAGAGAGCGGCCGGCCCAGTCGGTGCGGAACGGCCCCGGCTCGACACAGGTGACGCGGATGCCCAGCGGCCCGACCTCGCGGCCCAGCGAATCCGACAGCCCTTCCACGGCGTGCTTGGTGGCGGCGTAGTAGCCCGAGCCTGGGAAGCCCACGAAGCCGGCGACCGAGGAGATGTTGACCACGTGGCCGCGGTGGCGGGCGCGCATCCCCGGCAACACGGCACGGGTCATGGCGAACAAGCCGAACACGTTGGCCTCGAACATGGCGCGGATCGCGGCGTCCTCGCCTTCCTCGACGGAAGCCTGGTAGCCGTAGCCGGCGTTGTTCACCAGCACGTCCACGGCGCCGAAGCGCGCCGTCGTCTCGCCCACGGCGGCGGCGACCTGGGCCGGGTCGGTGACGTCGAGCGACAGGGCGAGGCCGCGCCCGTCGTGCCCTTCCACGAGGTTGCGCACCCGCGACGCGTCGCGCGCGGTGACGGCAGCGCGGCCGCCTCGCTCCAGCACCAGCCGGGCCAGCTCGCGGCCGAAGCCGGTGGAACAGCCGGTGATGAGCCACACCGGGCCGTTGGGGTCTTCGCGCATGCCGGTTCTCCCGTTGCGGGTGGGTGCGCACCACGTTCGGCCACCCCGTCCCGCACCTCGTGGGGCGCACAACTGGGAGCCGCGCCGGCGGCGCGCCAGCGGGCGCTCGGTCCCGTGATCATGCCTTCTCGGCGGATGTCCACGGCCGTGATGGACCCCCCGGGGCGGCGTGCTCCGCGGCGCGGCGCGCCCGGCGCTTCGTCAGCGCAGCAGGGCGGCCAGCAGGGAGTCCAGGCGCAGGCGGCCCTCGGCCGTGGCGACGAGCCGGCCGGCAGGGGCCCAGCGGAGGTAGCCCTCCTCCAGGCAGGCTTCCAGGATCGCCGGCTCCACGGCGTCGGCCAGGGGAGTCCCGGTGCGGGCGGCGAAGCGGGCGGGGTCCACGCCCTCGTCCAGCCGCAGCCCCATGAGCAGCGCCTCGCGCGCCCGTTCGGCGGGCCCCAGCGCCAGCTCCTCCACCCGGCCGTGGCCGAGGCGCTCCACCCGTTCCAGCCAGGCTTCCGGGCCGCGGTGCCGACGGGAAGCGAGGATGTCGCCGCCCAGCGACAAGCGTTGATGCGCCCCGGCGCCGATGCCGAGGTAGTCGCCGTAGCGCCAGTAGGCGAGGTTGTGCGCGCTTTCCGCCCCCGGCACAGCGTAGTTGGACACCTCGTAGGGGAGCAGGCCGAAGCGCGCGGCCTCCTCCGCGGTGGCGGCGTACAGGGAAGCGGCTTCCTCGCCTTCCGGCAGGACGAAGGCGCCGCGGGCGTGTTCCGTGGCGAAGCGCGTGCCGGGCTCGACGGTGAGCTGGTAGAGCGACAGGTGGTCGGCGGCCAGTGCCAGGGCCGCCCGCAGCTCGGCGCGCCAGGACGCCTCGCCCTGGCCGGGGCGTGCGTAGATCAGGTCGAAGCTCAGGCGCGGGAAGATGGCGCGGGCGTGCTCCAGCGCCGCCACCGCTTCCGCCGCGGAATGGTGACGGCCGAGGAAGCGCAGCGCGTCGTCGTCGAGGGACTGCACGCCCAGCGACAGGCGGTTCACGCCCGCCTCGCGGAAGCGGCGCAGCCCGGCGGCCTCCACCGAGGTCGGGTTTGCTTCCAGCGTCACCTCCAGGTCGGGGGCGGCGTCGAACAGCGCCCCCGCGTCGGCCAGCAGCGCCGCCACCGCGTCGGGCGGCATCAGCGAGGGCGTGCCGCCGCCGAAGAACACGGAAGCCAAGCGGCGCCGGCCGGTCCGCGCCGCCTCGGTCCCCAGTTCGCGGCGCAAGGCGCGGCCGAAGCGGTCGGCGTCCACGCGCTCGCGCACGTGGCTGTTGAAGTCGCAGTAGGGACACTTGGCGGCGCAGAAGGGCCAGTGCACGTAGAGGGCGATCGGTTCGGGGCTCACGGTTCTCGTTCCGGCCGGAAACGCCGGCGTGGGGAGACGGAGATATGGCGATGGCGGGCGGCGACGTCGCCGGGGGCCGCGCGTCCGGGGCGCGGGCGTGACGGACGGATCGGCGGGCAATGCCCCGGTCGGCGCCCCCGTGGGAGCGCCCGGCGACCCCGTTCCGGCGCCGCGCGGCGCCGACCCGGCGCGCGGGGACGCGACGACCGACGGGCTGCCGCAGCCGCGCCGCCTGTGGTCGGTGGTGACGCTGTGCCTGGGCATCACGATGGCGGTGCTGGACGGGTCCATCGCCAACCTCGCCCTGCCCACCCTGGCGCGCGAGCTGGCGGTGAGCCCGGCCGCCTCGATCTGGGTGGTCAACGCCTACCAGCTCGCCATCACCGTGTCGCTGCTGCCGCTCGCGGCGCTGGGCGAGATCAGCGGCTACCGGCGGGTCTACCTCTGGGGGCTGGGGCTGTTCACCCTGGCCTCGGCGGCCTGCGCGTTGTCGGGCTCGTTGGAGGCGCTGGTGGCCTCGCGCGTGGTGCAGGGCTTCGGCGCCGCCGCGATCCTGAGCGTCAACAGCGCACTGATGCGCTTCTCCTACCCGCGCGCCATGCTGGGGCGGGCGATCGGGGTGATCGCGCTGGTGGTGGCGGTGTCGTCGGCGGTGGGGCCCACGGTGGCCGGCGGCATCCTGGCAGTGGCGGACTGGCCGTGGCTGTTCGCGGTGAACCTGCCGATCGGCGCGGCGGTGCTGTTGATCGGGCCGAGCACCCTGCCGGAAACGCCGCGCGCCCGGCGGCGCTTCGACGTGTCGGGCGCATTGCTGAGCGCGCTCGCCTTCGGGCTGCTGATCAGCGCGCTCGACGGCGTGGGCCACGGCGAGAACCCGCTCAGCGTGCTGGCCCGCGCGGCGGTCGCCGCGGCCGCGGGCTACGTGCTGGTGCGGCGCGAGCGCCGGGCGGCGGCGCCGCTGCTGCCGCTCGACCTGCTGCGCATCCCCGCCCTCGCCTTCGCGGTCGGCACCTCGGTGTGCTCGTTCCTGGCGCAGATGCTGGCCTACTCGGCCCTGCCCTTCCGCCTGCAGGGCGGGCTCGGCTTCTCGGCGGTGGAGACGGGGCTGCTGATGACGCCCTGGCCGCTGGCCACCGCCGTGGTCGCGCCGATCGCCGGACGGCTGGCCGACCGTCACGCGGCGGGGCTGCTGGGCGGCGTGGGGCTGGGGCTGTTCGCGCTGGGGCTGCTGGCGCTGGCGCTGCTGCCGGCGCAGCCGGCGGTGGCCGACATCGCGTGGCGCATGGCGCTGTGCGGCGCGGGTTTCGGATTGTTCCAGTCGCCTAACAACCGCGCCATGATCGGGGCGGCGCCGATTGAGCGCGCCGGCGCCGCGGGCGGCGTGCTGTCCACCGCCCGGCTGCTGGGCCAGACCACCGGCACCGCCCTGGTCGCGCTGGTGCTGGCCCGCTTCGCCCAGGGGGCTGGCCAGGGAGGTGGGGTCGCGGCCGGGCAGGGTGCGGCCGATGCGGGGGCGCAGGGCGGGCCGGTGTTCGCCCTGTTCCTCGCGGCCGCCATCGCCGCCGTCGCCGCCGGGGTGAGCTGCACGCGGCTGCTGCGCCCCGGGCGGGGCTGAGCCGGCCCGCCCGGGCCTAGCCTCGACCCGGGCGGGCCGTCGGGGCGCCGTGTCGCGGCCCCGATCGCGACGGCTCGGCCGCGACGCGCTCCGCGAGCTGCCCCGGCGCACGGCCCGGCCGACCGACCCGGCGATTCCGGCCGGAACGCCGCCAACCCGGGGTCGTCCTGGCGCGCTCTGGGACCGACGATCCCGGGGAGGGTTGCGAGCATGAGCCTGCTGGTGGACGGGGTCTGGCGCGACCAGTGGTACGACACGAGCGGGACCGGCGGGCGCTTCGAGCGGAGCGAGAGCCCGTTCCGCAACTGGGTGACGCCGGACGGGGCGCCGGGCCCCACCGGCGAGGGCGGCTTCGCGGCCGAGCCCGGGCTACCACCTGTACGTGGCGCGCGCCTGCCCGTGGGCGCACCGGGCGACCATCCTGCGGGCGCTGAAGGGATTGGAGGACGTGATTTCCCTGTCCGTCACCCACTGGCACATGGGCGAGGAGGGCTGGACCTTCGCGCCCGGCGAGGGGGTGGTCGCGGACGCGGTGGGCGGCGGACCCGCCTGTACGAGGTGTACCTGTGCGCCCGGCCGGACCACAGCGGCCGCGTCACCGTGCCGGTGCTGTGGGACGAGAAGCGGGGGATGATCGTCAGCAACGAATCCGCCGACATCGTGTGGATGCTGAACTCGGCCTTCGACGGCGCCGGCGCGCGCGAGGGCGACCTCTACCCGGAGGCGCTGCGCCCGGAGATCGACGCGCTGAACGCGCGCGTCTACGCCACCGTGAACAACGGCGTGTACCGGGCCGGCTTCGCCACCACGCAGGACGCCTACGCCGAGGCGCTGCAGCCGCTGTTCGAGACGCTGGACTGGCTAGAGCGGCGGCTGGGCACCCGTCGCTACCTCTGCGGGGCGCGGATCACGGAAGCGGATTGGCGGCTGATCACCACGCTGCTGCGCTTCGACCCGGTGTACCACTATCACTTCAAGTGCAACCTGCGCCGGCCGGCCGACCACCCGAACCTTTGGGGCTTCACGCGCGAGCTGTTCCGATGGCCGGGCGTGCGCGACACCGTGGATTTCGGGCACATCAAGCGGCACTACTACGGCAGCCACCCGACGGTGAACCCGACCGGCATCGTGCCGGAAGGGCCGGTCCTGGATTTCGACGCGCCGCACGGCCGCGGCTGAGGCGGGGGGCGGCATTTCGTCCCGATCGGGCTAGGATCGTCCGATGTCCGCCGCCGTCCCGCCCACCTCCCGCGTCCCCCGCCTGCCGCCCGGCGCTGAGGCCGTGGTGTTCGACACTGAGACCACCGGCTGCACGGCGGAGGATCGCGTGGTGAGCCTGGGCGCGGTGCGGCTCGACGCGGCGTTCGACGTGGTGGCGACACTGCACCTGGTGTTCGCGCCGGGCCGGCCCTGCCACTTCGGGGCGACGCGGGTGCACGGCATGACCGACCGCTTCCTGGCGCGGCAGCAGCCCTTCGCGCGGCATGCGGCGGAGGTGGCGCGCTTCTTCGCGGGCGCCGTGGCCTGCGCCCATAATCTCGCCTTCGACCGGCGGATGCTGGGCGCCGAGTTCGCGCGGCTGGGCCGGCCGCAGCCCTGGCGGGAGGAGTACTGCACGCTGCGCGCCTGGCGGCTGCACCGGCCGGGCGAGCGGGCGGGGCTGGCGGCAGCGTCGGCCACGCTGGGCCTGGAGCGGGAGGACGCGCTGCACGGCGCGCTGGAGGATGCCGGGCTGGCGGCGCAGCTGCTGCGCGCGCTGCACGGGCTTCCGGCGGGGATCGTGCGCCCGCACGCGCCGACCAACGCGTGGCCCTGGGCGGATCCCGACGCGCGCCCGCGCGCGGCACCCGGCGCGGGGCCACCCCACCTGCGCGCGCGCGACGCGTGAGGTCGCCCGCCGTCCCTGCCGACGCGGTGGCCGCGCGATTCCCGTCCCCGGGGCGTGGGATACCCTCGACAGCGCGCGTCCCGCCCCGGACACTCGGCGCCGACCTGCCCACCGGGGACGCGCGCGCATGACGGAACACTGGCGCCTGACCGCGACCGCCATTGCCGCCCTGGTGCGTGGCCGCGAGGTGTCGGCCACCGAGGTGGCGCGCGACGCCCTGGCCCGGCTGGAGGCGGCCAACCCCGCTGTCAACGCCGTGGTGGCGCACCGGCCCGACGAGGTGCTGACCGCGGCGGCGGCGGTGGACGCGGCGCTCGCGCGCGGCGAGGACCCCGGCCCGATGGCCGGCGTGCCGGTGACGATCAAGGTCAACGCCGACCAGGCCGGGCACAGCACCACCAACGGCCTGCGTCTCCAGCGCGACCTGGTCGCGCGCGAGGACAACCCGGTGGTGGCCAACCTGCGGCGCGCCGGCGCGGTGGTGCTGGGGCGCACCAACACGCCGGCCTTCTCGCTGCGCTGGTTCACCCGCAACGGGCTGCACGGCGCCACGAGGAACCCGCGCGACCCGCGGCTGACGCCGGGCGGCTCCTCGGGAGGCGCGGCGGCGGGCGTGGCGGCAGGGATCGGCGCGGTGGGGCACGGCACCGACATCGGCGGCTCGGTCCGCTACCCCGCCTACGCCTGCGGCGTGCACGGGCTGCGGCCGACGCTGGGACGGGTGGCGGCGTTCAACCCGTCCGGCCCGGAGCGGGCGATCGGCGGGCAGCTGATGGCGGTTTCGGGGCCCATCGCGCGCTCGGTGCCGGACCTGCGGCTGGCGCTGGCGGCGATGGCGGCGCCCGACGCGGGCGACCCGTGGTGGGTACCGGCGCCGCTGGAAGGACCGCCCGTGCCGAGGCGCGCCGCGCTGTGCGTGCGGCCCGAGGGGCTGAACACCGCGCCCGTCGTGGAGGCGGCGCTGCGCGAGGCGGCGCGGCGGCTGCAGGACAGCGGCTGGACGGTGGCCGAGACGCCCTGCCCGCCGCTGCGCGAGCCGGCCCGGCTTCAGGCGCTGCTGTGGCTGGCCGAGAGCCGGCGCGGGCTGAACGCGGCGCTGCACGCCGAGGCCGACCCGGACGCGTCCTTCGTGTTCGCCCGCATGGAAGCGTTGTGCCCCGCGCCCGACCTCGGCGAGTTCGGGGACGCGCTGCAGCGTCGGGCCGGCCTGCTGCGGCAGTGGAACCTGTTCCTCGGGCGCTATCCCGTGCTGCTCCTGCCGGCCTCGGCCGAGCCGCCGTTTCCCGACCATCTGGACGTGGAAAGCGAGGCCGCCTTCGACCGGGTGATCGAGGCGCAGCTGCCGCAGGTGGGCACGCCGCTGCTGGGACTGCCCGGGCTGTGCGTCGCCACGGGCGGGCCGACGGGGACGCCGATGGGGGTGCAGCTCGTGGCGGGGCGCTTCCGCGAGGACCTGCTGCTGCTGGTGGCGGAGCTGATCGCGCCCGCTCCCGTCGCGGCCGTCGAGCCGGTCACCGCCTGACGACGCTCAACCGTGCTCGGCCGCCGGGCAATCCGCGACCAGGCGTGGTCGGGTGGTCGTCCGGTGATCGCCGCCGCGGTGCGGGTCGGCGATCCGTTCAGTTGGAGGCGGTCTGGCCGCGAAGCTCGCGCGCCCGGGCGAGGACCTTGTCCTCCAGCTCGGCCGCCGTGGAGGGTGCCACGGCCGCGTCCTGCCAGCCGCCGCCGCGCAGCTCCTGCTTGAACACCGACACCCGCACGCCGTCGGAACGGAGCTGCCGGCCCAGGATGTAGGCGGTGGCGCGGAAGCGTTCACCCTGGGCGGCAGCGGGCGAGAACCAGTCGGTGATCACCACGCCGCCGAACGGATCGGCCGAGGCGAGCGGCATGAAGGACAGGGTGTCGAGTGTGGCGCGCCACAGGTAGGCGTTCACGCCCAGGCCGGACCCGGACGTGTCGCCGGCCTGCCCGCCGGCGCGGGAGCGGTCGGTGCCGAGCAGCAGGACGCCGTCGGAGCCGCCGATGCGGCCCGCCACCCGGGAACGCCGGCTGTCGTCGCCGTACTCCTCGTTCTGCACCTGCCGCGACTGCGAGCAACCGAGGAGGAGGACGGGAACGACCAGGAGCGCGAGGAACTTGGGCATAGCGGCGGCACCATAGGCGCCGGCGCCGGACGTGCAAGGGCGCGCGGGGCCCCGGACGCGGGAAGGGGCGGCGGGTTGCCCCGCCGCCCCTTCCCGACCACCGGGCGTCCGCCCGATCAGAAGGCGATGCGGGTGCCCACGATCACCACCTGGGTGTCGGCCTTGCGGCCTCCCGCTCCCGGCGTGGCCGATTCGGTGAAGAAGTCGTAGCCGGCCTCCTTACGGGTGAGGTCCGTGTACTCGGCGATCAGCTCCAGGCCGGGCGCGAGGCGGTAGGTGGCGCCGACGTTCCAACCATCCTCGACCCGCTTGGCGGCGACGGACTGCACGCCGGCGGAGCGGGCGTTGTAGTAGTTGCCGCCCACCGTGACGGCGCCGAGCGTGTAAGACGCGCCGACGAAGTACTGGCGGAAGTTGGTGCCGTCGGGGTTGGCGGCGTTGGTTCGCAACTGCGGACTGCCAAAGTTCGCGTCGCCCCAGTACACGTAGCCGCCGACCAGGAAGCCGTAGGCGGTGGCCTGGAGGCCGGCGTTGTACAGGTTGAAATCGGCACCGCTGGGGCCGGGGACGCCGCCCGGAGTCGCCGCGATGACCTTGGTCGACTCGCCCAGGATCGCGCCGCCCGATACGGACAGGCCGACACCGGAGAACGACCCGCGCCAGCGGCCGGCGATCTGCAGCTCGTTGTGGCGGCGCGGCGCGCCGGAGAAGCCGTTGGCGCGGTCGCACTGCGCCGTGGGGTAGTTGAGGACGCAGCCGGTGTCCTCGCCCTCGCCGGTGTTGAAGGCGAAGGAGGCGCCGACGTCGAAGCCGAAGAACTGCGGCGACAAGTAGGTGACCTTGGAGTTGTCGCCCACGTCGCCGGGGAAGAGCGTGGAGTTGCGCGAACGGGGCGTGACGCTGTCGAACCAGTCGCCGTCGAGGCCGCCCGAGCCGAAGTTGACGACGTGGCCGGAGTTCATCAGGCCGCCGAGCACGCCGTCCTCGTCGCCGACGCGGAACTGGCCGAAGTCGCCGGCGATGAACATCCACATCTCGTCGGTGTTGACGAACGTCCGGTTGACGCTGGTGCGCGACGTGGTCTGGTAGGAACCGTCGTTCTGGTCGATCTGCAGCTCGATCGCGCCGCCGTAGCGCAGGCCGTTGGCGGCCTTGCCGTTGGCGACGACGTGGATCTCGGTGTCGGAAGCGAAGTCGGACTTGCCGCCGTTGGTAGTCTGCGGGCCGCCGGCGACGTTGGTGGTCGCGCCGATCGTGGGCGGGGCGGGGCGGCTGGAGTTGGCGAAGCCGTTGTTTTCGTCGGTGAAGTTGTAGTTGAAGCGGAAGAAGCCGCCGACGCGGACCTCGAGGGCGCGCTGGGACACCATCGGCGGGCCGGGCGGCAGGAACGGATCGGCGCCCTGCGCGGCGGCGTCCTGCGGCGCGAAGAGCGCCGCGCCGACGACGGCCGTGCTGCCCAGTAGAAGCTTACGCATTTCAATCCCCTCCTCACGCACCGGGCGCCGCCCGGTATGTTCCTCGACCCGCCTGCCCCCTGACAGGGGGGCCATCCGAGGTGCATCACGTTGACGCGAACCACCGGAACCAAACCCGGCCGGACTATGGTTCAGCCGCTTCGGAGCGGGCAATGGCCGTCGAGGGGACGGCGCGACTTCCGCGAAACACTGTGTCCAGGCGGCAACAGGCCTTCCAGGGCGGCGATCCCGGCCGCCCGGCGCGGCAGCCGCGTCGCCGTTGCGGCGGAGATGCCGCCCAGTGCGACCGTGGCGCGTCCCGCCGCGCGGGCCAGGGTCGACCAGCGCAGCGGCCCCAGCGCCGGTGCGCCGGGATGGCTGGCGGTGGGGAAGGCGGGGGACAGCAGCACCGAGTCAGCCCCCAGGGCGCGGGCGCGGGCGATGCCCCGCCGCCCGTGCGCGGCCACGCCGAGCATCGACCACCCCGCGCCCGCGCGCCGGGCCAGCAGGAACGGCAGCAGGCCGACCGTCGGCCGACGGTCGGGCAGGTGCAGCCCGGCGCGAAGTCGCAGCGCCGCGCGCCCGTCGCCGCTCACCACCAGCCGCAGGCCGCGCGCGCGGCACAAGGCCGCCAGCCGACGCAGCACCGGGGCTTCCAGGTCGCGCGCCAGCACGGCGCCGCCGCGGGGCAGGGCGCGCGCGGCGGCGAGCGGGTCGGGCAGGCGGCGGCCGTCGGTCACCAGCCACAAGCGCGGCAGGACGCCGCGCCGGCCCGGCAGGAACACGGGGCGCAGGCGGCGCGACGCGGCGGCTAGGCTCGCGGGGGGCACGGGCCTATCTCTCGCGCCGCATGGACATTCCCGGGAACGCCGTCGCCCGCAATCTCGCTCGCGTCCGCGAGCGGATCGCCGAGGCCTGCGCGCGGGCCGGCCGTGCCCCCGGCTCGGTGTCGCTCGTGGCGGTGTCGAAGTTCCATCCGGCCGACACCGTGGCCCGGGCGCTGGACGCCGGCCAGGACCTGTTCGGCGAGAACCGCGTGCAGGAAGCGCAGGCGAAGTTCCCCGCCCTGCGCGAGGGCCGGCCGGGGCTGCGGGTGCACCTCATCGGCGCGCTGCAAACCAATAAGGCGCGCGACGCGGTGCGGGTGGCCGACGTGATCGAGAGCCTGGACCGGCCGAAGCTCGCCGCCGCCCTGGCCGCGGCGATCGCCGCCGAGGACCGCGCGCCGGCGCTGCTGGTGCAGGTCAACACCGGCGACGAGTCGCAGAAGGCGGGCGTGCCGCGCGACGAGGCGGGGGACTTCCTGGGCCGCTGCCGCGACGAGCACGGGCTGGCGATCTCCGGGCTGATGTGCATCCCGCCCGTGATGGCGGATCCGGCGCTGCATTTCGGGTTCCTCGCGGAGCTGGCGGCGCGCCACGGGCTGGCTATCCTGTCCATGGGCATGAGCGGCGACTACGAGGCGGCGATCGCGCTCGGCGCCACCCACGTGCGCGTCGGCACGGCGATCTTCGGCGAGCGGCCGGCGGCGGCATCGGCCGGCTGACGGCGGGGACGCGCGCCGGCCCGGCTCCGTGACGGCGGGCGCCGGCGCGGTCCGGCGTCCGCGGGCGTCATCATGGCGGTCCCGGGCCTGCTCCGGCCTCGACCGGGTGTCCGACCTCCCGCGGCCCGCCACGTCCCGCGCCGAGCGCGAAGGAGCCAAAAATGCCGTTGGTCGAGATCGCCGGAGGCCCATCCATCAACCTCGTGCGCGCAGGGCCCAGGGGTGGCCCGCCCGTCGTGCTGCTGCACCCGGTCGGGCTGGACCTGACCTGGTGGGACCCGCAGTTCGCGGCGTTCGGCGGGGAGCACGACGTGGCCGCCTTCGACATGCCCGGCCACGGCCTGTCGAGCCGGCCGGACGCGCCGCCCACCTTTGATGCGATGGCCGCGTCGCTCGCGGGCGTGCTGGCGCACCTCGACGCCGGTCCGGCGTACCTCGTCGGCCTGTCGGTGGGCGGCATGATCGCACAGACGCTGGCGCTGGCCAGGCCCGAACTGGTCCGCTCGCTGTGCTTGGTGGGCACGCTGTGCACCTTCCCCGACGCCGTGCGCGACGCCCTGCGCGAGCGGGCCCGGGTGGCGCGCGAGGAGAGGATGTCGAGGATCGCGACGCTGTCGCAGGAGCGCTGGTTCCCGCCCGCCTTCCGCGCCCGGCGGCCCGACGTCCTCGACCGCGCGGCCAAGAGCCTGCTGCGGCAGGACCCGATGTTCCACGCCGCCATGTGGGAGATGATCGCCGCGCTCGACCTGGAAGCGCGCCTTCCCGCGCTGACCTGCCCGACCCTGGTCGTGGCTGGGACGGAGGACATCAACGCCCCCGTCGCGGCGGGCCGGAGGATCGCGGAGCTGATCCCCGGCGCGGCGCTGCGGGAAGTGCCCGGCGCCGGGCACTTCCCGCCGCTGGAAGCGCCGGAAGTGTTCAACGGCCTGCTCCGGCGTTTCCTGGCGGGGTGCTGAGCGGGACCGGGGGCGCGCGAGGCGGACGACCGGCCGGCGGGGGATCGGCGATCCCCGGCCCCATGTCGGACCGCTCCCGCCGGGGTCGTCCGGGATCGGCCGCCGCCTCGGCCTCGGCCTCGGAACATGCCGGGGGGTCGGCCCGGCGCGGCATCCGAGGATCACCGATCGCCGACCTCCGGACCGGAACGCCGACCGCATCCCCGTCCCCGCCTTGACGCCCGGGGCACCCCCAGGGGAAGAGCAACGCCCCGCCCCACAGCCCCCGGTCCCCCCACCCCGATGCAGCGCGTTTTCTCCGGCATCCAGCCCTCGGGCGTGCCCACGCTCGGCAACTACCTCGGCGCCATCCGCGGCTGGGTGGCGATGCAGGACACCCACGAGTCGATCTTCTGCGTGGTGGACCTGCACGCCATCACCCAGCCGCAGGACCCCCGGGAACTCGCCCGCCAGACCCGCGACATGGCCGCCGCCCTGATTGCCTGCGGCCTCGACCCGGCGCGCTGCACCCTGTTCGTGCAGTCGCACGTGCTGGCGCATCGCCGGCTGTCGTGGGTCTTCGATTGCGTGGCGCGGATCGGCTGGCTCAACCGCATGACGCAGTTCAAGGACAAGGCCGGCAAGGATCGGGAAGGCGCGTCCGTCGGGCTCTACGCCTACCCCAACCTGATGGCGGCCGACATCCACGCCTACCACGCCACCCTGGTGCCGGTGGGCGACGACCAGCGCCAGCACATCGAGCTGGCCAACGACATCGCCGAGAAGTTCAATCACGACTACGGAGTGGAGTTCTTCCCGCGCGTCGAGCCGATGATCGGCGGCATCGCGGCGCGGGTGATGTCGTTGCGCGACGGGACACGGAAGATGAGCAAGTCCGACCCTTCGGACCAGTCGCGCGTCAACCTGACCGACGACGCCGACGCGATCGCCCTGAAGGTCCGCCGCGCCCGCACCGACCCCGAGCCGCTGCCCTCGGAGCCGGCGGGGCTGGACGGGCGGGCGGAGGCGCGCAACCTAGTGGGCATCCTGGCCGCGATCACCGACGCCCCCGTCGAGGCCGTGCTGCGCGAGCACGGCGGCAAGGGGTTCGGCGCCTTCAAGGAGGTGCTGGCCGAGGCGCTGACCGCGCGGCTCTCGCCCATCGCGGCCGAAACGCACCGGCTGCTCGGCGACCCGGCGGCGGTGGACGCGGTGCTGCGCGATGGCGCCGGGCGGGCCGCCGCCATCGCCGATCCGATCGTGCGCCGCGCCGAGGAGCTGGTGGGCTTCCTGCCGGCGCGCTGAGACGCCCGGTGTCGGGGCGTCCGCCGGGAAGGCGCGCCGCCTCGCGCCCTCCCGGCCAAGGCCGCTTGACCATCCTGCGCGGCCGGCAACCCGGGCCGTGCCGGGTGGGTTGTTCCGACCGTGCGGGGCGGCCAGCGTCCCGGCGAACGCAAAAAGGAGCGTGCAGCATGACCGGCGGCCTGAAGGGTCACTCCGTGACCGACCTCACCCACGCCCTGAAGGGCATCAGCCTTCCCGCCTCCAAGCAGGACGTGGTGCAGCACGCCAAGTCCAACGGCACCGACGCCGAGATCATGAAGATCCTGGAGGGCATGCCGGACGGCGAGTACGCCACTGTCGCCGAGGTGACCAAGGGCGCTGGCAACACCGGCAGCAAGGGCTGATCGCGGGCCTTCCCGGGTCGCGGTCAGCGCCTTGGGGAAAGCCCTCACCCCGTTGACGGCGAGGGCCGGGGTCCGCCGCGATCGGAGACCCGGCCCCGATCCGCGCGCCGGCCGGCGGGGAATGCGTCGCCCCCGGCGCCGTGTTCCCGACCGGCGCCGCGCCCTGTATGCAGCGCCGTTTCACCGTGGGGACGCGCGCGCCGCACATGCTCAGAGGTATCCTCACCGTCGGCGGCTGGACGCTGGGGAGCCGCGCCCTCGGCTTCGCCCGAGACATGCTGATCGCCGCCTCGCTCGGCACCGGGCCGGTAGCGGACGCGTTCTTCGTCGCCCTCAAGCTGCCCAACCTGTTCCGCCGCTTGTTCGGAGAGGGCGCCTTCAACGCCGCCTTCGTGCCCGCCTTCGCCGCCACGCTGGCGGTCGAGGGCCACGCCACCGCGCGCCTGCTGGCGGAGCGCCTGGCCGGGCTGCTGGCGACGTGGCTGATCGCGCTGTCGGTGGTGGGCTGGGTGTTCATGCCGCAGCTGCTGGCAGTGCTGGCGCCGGGCTTCGCGGACGATCCGCTGCGCTGGGAGCTGGCGCTGGAGCTGACGCGGATCACCTTCCCCTACCTGGTGCTGATCTGCCTCACCGCGCTGGTGTCGGGCGTGCTGAACGGCCTGGACCGCTTCGCCGCCGCCGCCGCGGCGCCGGTGCTGTTCAACCTGTTCTCCATGGCCGCGCTGCTGGGGCTGACCTCCTACGTGGCCACTCCCGGCCACGCCCTGGCCTGGGGCGTCACCGTCTCGGGCGCGGCGCAGCTCGGCATGGTGTGGTGGGCGGCGTCGCGCGCGGGGATGACGCTGGTGCCGCGCCTGCCGCGCTTCACGCCCGGCGAGCGGTCGGTGCTGCGGCGGATGCTGCCCGGCGCGCTCGGCGCGGGGGTGACGCAGATCAACCTGGCGATGGACGTGATCATCTCCTCGCTGCTGCCGGCCGGCGCGGTGTCCTACCTGTACTATGCCGACCGCGTGGCGCAGCTGCCGCTGGGCGTGGTGGGCGCGGCCGTGAGCACGGCGATGCTGCCGCTGCTGGCCCGGCAGTTCCGCGCCGGCCAGCCGCTCTCGGCCCACCGCACGCTGAACCGGGCGATCGAGTTCTCGCTCGCCCTGTCGCTGCCGGCGGCGCTGGCGCAGTGGGTGCTGGCGGACTCGATCATTCAGGCGCTGTTCCTGCGCGGCGCTTTCGGGCCGGAGGCGGCGCGCGCGACCTCCGCCGCGCTGGCGGCCTACGCGCTGGGGCTGCCGGCATTCATCCTGGTCAAGGCCTTCGCGCCCGGCTTCTTCGCGCGGGGCGACACCGCCACCCCGGTGCGGATTGGCCTGGCGGTGGTGGCGCTGAACCTCGCGCTGAACCTCGCGCTCACGCAGGTTCTCGCCCACGTCGGGATCGCCCTGGCCACCGGCATCTCGGCCTGGGTGAACACGGTCGCGCTGGCGATGCTGCTGCGCCGGCGCGGCGCCTGGCGGGCGGACCGGCGGCTGCGCCGAGCGCTGCCGCGGCTGCTGCTGGCCACCGCGATCATGGGCGCGGCGCTCTGGGGGCTGGACGCGCTGCTGTTCGGCAACGGCGAGGCGGCGGCGTCGGTCCCGGGCGGCCGGGTGCTGCGGCTGCTGCTGCTGGTGGGCGCGGGGCTCGCGACCTACGCCGCGAGCGCGCACCTGCTGGGCGCGCTGGATCTGCGGGAACTGCCCGGTCTGCGCCGGCGACGCGCGCCGGCCTCGCCGGCCGCGGGCGGATGAGCGCCGGCGACCCCGGGCCCGGGGTATCGGGGACGAACTCCGGCGGGCGGGGAGGCTCACGCGGGCGGCGACCTCGTCCGCGCATCGCGCGCCGCCCCGACCAGCGCCGCGCGCACGTCGCCGGCGTCGCGGGCCATCGTCGCGAAGTGCAGCCGGCGCACAGCCTCGCCCAGCACGAGGTCGAGGCCGTCCGTGTCCACCGCGCCGAGCCGCCACGCCCCCGGCGCACCGCCCGGCAGGCCGGCGGCGATGGCGGCCAGGGCGTCGGCGTGGTCGGCATTCACGTGCTCCAGGATGTCGGGCTCCGCGGCGGCGACCGCCGCCACCGCCGCCGGATCCGGCAGCAGGTCGGCCGCGCGCAGCCGCGTGGCGCGGGCGAAGCCGCCCACCAGGAGCGCGCCCCCAGGCCGTACCCGCCACAGCGCGAAGTCGGCGAACCCGGCGTACAGGGCGGCGTAGGGGTGGCGGGCCAGCCAGCGGGCCTTGAGGGTCGCCTCCTCGGCCGGGTCCGCCACCGGCGCGGCCAGCCCGGTGACGCCCACGCGCGGCGCGGTCTGCGGGTTCGTGTCCTCTGGCGCGTCGGAGAACAGCAGGGCGCAGCGCGGCTCGGCGGCGAGCTGGCGGGTGTGCTCGGACAGCGTGGACAGCCACAGCAGCACCGACCCGTCTGGGGCCACGGCCGGGGTGACAAGGCTGGCGAAGGGCTGGCCGTCGGCGGCGGTCGCCAGCGTCGCCGACGCCGCGCCGCGCATCAGGCAGCGGGCTGCGAAGCCGGCCTCCTTTCCGCTCCCCGGTTGCGCCACAATCTGCTCCTACACTCCGAGGGTTGACGGGCCGGCGGCCAGCCGCGGGCGCGCCCGCCCCCCGAACGCCCGAGCAAGGACCCCGGCCCCATGCCACAGACCATCGCGCTCGTGGACGACGATCGCAACATCCTCACCTCGGTGTCCATGACGCTGGAGCAGGAGGGCTACGTGGTCCGCACCTACACCGACGGCGAGAGCGCGTTGCAGGGACTGCTCGCCCGGCCCGCCGACCTCGCGGTGCTCGACATCAAGATGCCGCGCATGGACGGCATGGAGCTGCTGCAACGACTGCGCACCCGCTCCGCCCTGCCGGTGATCTTTCTCACCTCCAAGGACGACGAGCTGGACGAGCTGATGGGGCTTCGGCTGGGCGCGGACGACTACATCACCAAGCCGTTCTCCCAGCGCCTGCTGCTGGAGCGCATACGCGCCCTGCTGCGGCGCAACGAGACTTCCCGCGCCGAGGGGTCCGGGGCGCCCGCCGGCGGCGTGATCGCCCGCGGCGACCTGGTGATGGACGAGACCAAGCACACCTGCACTTGGCGCGGCGAGCAGGTGCAGCTGACGGTGACTGAGTTCCTGCTGGTCAAGGCGCTGGCGGTGCGGCCGGGAATGGTGAAGAACCGCGACCAGCTGATCGACGCCGCCTACGGCGAGAACATCTACGTGGACGACCGCACCATCGACAGCCACGTCAAGCGGGTGCGCAAAAAGTTCCGCGTGGTGGACGACGAGTTCTCCCACATCGAGACGCTGTACGGCATCGGCTACCGCTACAAGGAGGCCTGAGGCCCGGGGAAGGGGCACCGGCCGATGCCCGACGGCAGCGCCAACATCGCACCGGCAGAGGCGCCGGGCGGGAGCGTCCGGCCGGCCGAGCGGCGCCCGCCCCGCGTGTCGCCGCTGCTGCGGCGCATCCTGCTGCTCAACGTCCTGCCGCCCTTCCTGCTCGCGGCCTCGCTGCTCTACCTCGACCAGTACCAGAACGGCCTGCTGGCGGGCGAGGTGGCCGGGTTGCGCACCCAGGCGCGCATCTACGCCAACGGCGTCGCCGAGGCGGCCGTGCGGGTGGTAGACGACCGCGTCGTGCTGGTGCCCGAGGCGGCCCGGCCGCTGATCCGCCGCTTGGCCGAGCCGTCGCCGAACACCCAGGCCAAGCTGTTCGACAACACCGGCCTGCTGGTCGCCGACAGCCGGGTACGCGAGGGTCAGGGCGGCAACATCGTCGCCGAGCCGCTGCCGCCGCCCGATCCGCCCGGCGCGGTGGGGGGCCTCGCCGACCGGCTGGTGACCACCCTGCTGCGCTGGGGCGCCCCTCGCGCGCGCGACGAGGTGGTGGTGGACACCGGCCCCGGCGCGGCCTCCTTCGACTGGCAGCCGGAGTTCGGCGGCCGGGAGGGAGGGCAGGGAACCGCCCAGGGCGGTGGCCAGGCGGGCGGCACCGACCGGCGCGAGGAGTTGCGGCTGGCGCTGGAAGGCGGGGTGAACCCCTACGTCCGGCGCACCGGCGACGGGCGTCTGCTGGTCAGCGTCGCCGAGCCGGCGCGGCGCGGCAACCAGCCGGTGGGCATCGTGCTGCTGACGCGCGAAGCGCGCGAGGTGGACCAGCGGCTGGTGGAGATCCGGGGCTCGGTGCTGGCGCTGTTCGGCATGGCCCTGGTCCTGACCGTGGCGCTGTCCTTCTATCTCGCGCGCACGCTGGCCTCGCCGATCCTGGCGCTGGCCCAGGCGGCGGCGGCGATGCGCCAGGGCAAGGGACGGGCGGGGTCGGTGCCGGCGGCGCTGCTAGCGCGCGGCGACGAGATCGGCACCCTGGCCCGTTCCTTCCAGGCGGCGGCCACCGCGCTGTGGGCGCGGGTGGACAGCAACGAGCGCTTCGCGGCTGACGTGGCGCACGAGCTGCGCAACCCGCTGACCTCCGTGCGCTCGGCCATCGAGACGCTGCGGCGGATCGAGAACCCCGAGCAGCGCGCCCGGCTGCTGGCCATCATCGCCGAGGATGCGGTGCGCATGGACCGGCTGATCGCCGACATCGCCGATGCTTCGCGCGTGGACGCCGAGCTGTCGCGCACCGCCACCGAGCCGGTGGACGTGGCGCCGATCCTATCCACCCTGGTGGAGCTGCACGCCGTCACCCGGGATTCGGAGGAAGCGCCGCTGGTCACGCTGGACGCGCCGGAGGAGGGCTTGGCGGTGCGCGGCGTGGAAGGGCGGCTGGTACAGGTGTTCCGCAACCTGCTGGGCAACGCGGCGTCGTTCTCGCCGCCCCGGGGCGCGGTGCGGGTCCGCGCCCGGCGAACGGGCGCGGTGGTGGAGATCGCCTTCGAGGACGAAGGGCCCGGCATCCCGGAAGCCAAGCTCGAGAATATCTTCGATCGCTTCTACAGCGAGCGCCCGCGAGGCGAACAGTTCGGCCAGCACTCGGGCCTGGGCCTGTCCATCTCCCGGCAGATCGTGGAAGGACTGGCGGGACGAATCAACGCCGAGAACCGACGTGACCCGGCGGGCCGGGTGGCCGGGGCGCGTTTCGTGGTGCGGCTTCCCGCCGCCTGATCCCCGGGAACCGGCCCCGGTCGCCGGTAATCCGGCGGAGTCCGGGGGCAGCGCTCCTGTACCCAGGCCTGACCAGCGAGGACCGGAACGGACCGCGGTTCAGCGACGCAGGCCGAGGCGCCCGATCAGCTGCTCGTAGCGCGACTGCTCCTTGCGCTTGACGTAGTCCAGCAGGCCGCGGCGCTGGCCCACGAGCACGAGCAGACCGCGCCGGGAATGGAAGTCCTTGGCGTGGGTCTTGAGGTGCTCGGTGAGGTTGGAGATCCGCTCGCTCAGGATCGCAACCTGAACCTCGGGCGAACCGGTGTCGCCGGGCTTGAGGGCGTACTCGGAGATGAGCGCGGTGCGGCGCTCGGCAGTGATCGACATCGGCTTTCAGCCTTCCTGTTCGTCGTGGACGGGAACGCCCTGGGACAGCCACCGCTCCGGACGGACGAGACCGTCCGAGAGGATGCAGAGCCCGACTAGGCGCCCCCCCGCCAGCACGCGCACGAGACCGCCGTCGGGGTTCGCGCCGTCCGGAACCCGGCCCATGAACTCGACCATGGAGATGTCCTGGCCGAACGATAGGCGGGCGGCCTCGCCCTCGTTCACGGCCAGTGCCGGGATGTCGGCCAGCGCGGTCGTGACGGGAAGCAGGAGGTCCGGGGAAGGAGGCGGGATGTCATCGGAAAGCGTCACGCTGTCAAGTAATACCGCGTGGCTCTCGTGGAACGGCCCGACGCGCAGTCGGCGCAGCGCGACGATATGCCCCACCGTGCCGGTGGCGCGGGCGAGGTCCCGGGCCAGGGCGCGCATGTAGACGCCCTTGCCGGACTCCACGTGGAACATCGCCGTGTCGGCATCCGGCCGCTCGATCAGCTCGAAGCGGTCCACGCGCGCCGGGCGGGGCATCAGCACCGGGGCGTTGCCTTCCCGCGCCAGGTCGTAGGCGCGCTGGCCGTCCACCTTGAGCGCCGAGTAGGCAGGAGGCACCTGCAGGATGTCGCCGCGCAGGGCGGGCAACGCGGCGCGGATTGCCTCGTCGGTGGGGCGGGCGTCGTCGGTGGCGGTCACGCGGCCGTCGGCGTCGTCGGTGTCGCGCGCCTCGCCGAAGCGCAGCGTGAAGCGGTACGCCTTGGTGCCGTCCATGACGTAGGGCACGGTCTTGGTGGCGGCGCCGAAGGCCACCGGCAGCAGCCCGGTGGCCAGCGGGTCCAGCGTGCCGCCGTGCCCGGCCTTCTGGGCGTTGAAGGCGCGCTTGACGCGATTGACCACCTCGGTGGACCCGATCCCCGAGGGCTTGTCCACGATCAGCCAGCCGTCGAGCGGGCGGCCCCTGGGTTTGCGGTGCTGCGGCCGGCGCATGGTCAGGTGCTCTCCCCGGCCGGCGTCGGAACGCTCACGTCCCGTTCCTTCGCCGCATCCTCGCCGCCATGCGTCCCGAGGTCGCGCGCCACCTCGGGACGGCGCATCAGCGCGTCGATCCGCATGGCATAGTCCAGCGCGGTGTCGGCCTGGAAGTGCAGCTCGGGGGCGACGCGCAGACGCACGGCGCCGGCAACTTGGCGGCGGAGATCGGACTGCGAGCGGCGCAGCGTGGCCAGCAGCGCCTCGTCCGCCGCCCGCCCGAGGCGGGACACGAACACCGTCATGTGTTTGAGGTCGGGCGAGGCGCGCACCTCGGTGACGGTGATGCGCGCGTCGGCCAGCTCGGGGTCGCGCACGTCACCGCGCGCCAGCACGGCGGACAGCGCGTGGCGTATCTCCTCGGAAACGCGAAGCTGACGCTGCGACGGGCCGGCCGCCTCGCCCCGGCGGGGGGCTCGCTTGCTCATGGTGTTGGTCCCGGGAAAAGCAGGCACCCCTGCGGCCGATGCCGCAGGGGTGCCCTGAGTGACGGATGACCCTCGCCGCAGCTCAGTCGGCGGCGACCGTCTCCGTCTCATAGCACTCGATCTGGTCGTCCACGCGGATGTCGTTGTAGTTCGAGAAGGACATGCCGCACTCGTAGCCGTTGGCGACCTCGCGCGCGTCGTCCTTGAAGCGACGCAGCGTCGACAGCGTGCCCTGGTGGATCACCACGCCGTCGCGTAGCAGTCTGACGCCCGCGCCGCGCTTGACCACGCCCTCGGTGACGCGGCAGCCAGCGATGTTGCCCAGCCGCTTGACCTCGAACACCTGCAGGATCTGCGCGTAGCCCAGGAACTTCTCGCGCTGGATGGGGGCGAGCTTGCCGCGCACCAGCTTCTCGATGTCGTCGGCCACCTCGTAGATGATGGAGTAGTAGCGGATCTCCACGCCGTCGCGGCTCGCCAGCTCCCGCGCTTGGGTGGTGGCGCGCACGTTGAAAGCTATCACCACCGCGTCCGACGCCTTGGCGAGTTGGATGTCGCTCTCGGTGATCTGGCCGACCCCGGAGTGCAGCATCCGCACCCGCACCTCGTCGCGCGACAGCTTGCCGAGCGTCACGCCCAGCGCCTCGGCCGAGCCCTGTACGTCGGCCTTGACGACGACCGCGACCTCCTTCTGCTCGCCCGCCTGGATGCGGGCCAACATGTCGTTGAGCGTGCCACGCGCCGCACTCGTGGCAGCGGTCTGCTTCTCGCGCGCCTTACGCTGGCGGAACTCGCTGACCTCGCGCGCCTGGATCTCGTTCTCCACGGCGACGAAGTTCTCGCCCGCACCGGGCACGCCCGACAGGCCGAGGATCTCCACCGGCAGGGAGGGGTCGGCCTCGCGGACCAGCTTGCCGCGGTCGTCGTTCAGCGCGCGCACGCGACCCCACTCGGTACCGGCCACCACGATGTCGCCCTGCCTCAGCGTGCCTTTCTGCACCAGCACCGTGGCCACCGGGCCGCGGCCCTTGTCGAGCTTGGACTCGATCACCGTGCCCTCGCCGGCGCGCTCGGGGTTGGCGCGCAGGTCGAGCACCTCGGCCTGCAAGGAAATCGCTTCCAGCAGCCCGTCGAGGTTGGTGCCCTTCAGCGCCGAGACCTCGATCTCCTGCGTGTCGCCGCCCAGCGATTCCACCACGATCTCGTGCTGCAGCAGCTCCTGCCGCACGCGGTCGGGGTTCACGCCCGGCTTGTCGATCTTGTTGACGGCCACGATCATTGGGACGTTCGCCGCCTTGGCGTGGCGGATCGCCTCGATGGTCTGGGGCATCACGCCGTCGTCGGCCGCGACCACCAGCACCACCATGTCGGTCACCGACGCGCCGCGGGCGCGCATGGCGGTGAAGGCCTCGTGGCCGGGGGTGTCGATGAAGGTGACGCGCGAGCCGTCGGGCACCGTGATCTGGTAGGCGCCGATGTGCTGCGTGATGCCGCCGGCCTCGCGGCCGGCTACGTCGGTCTTGCGCAGCGCGTCGAGCAGCGACGTCTTGCCGTGGTCGACGTGGCCCATGATGGTCACCACGGGCGGGCGCCGGATCAGCTCCTCGTCCTGGTCCAGCTCGCCTTCCAAGCCCAACTCGACGTCGGACTCCGCGACGCGGCGGACCCGGTGGCCGAACTCCTGCACCACCAGCTCGGCGGTGTCGGCGTCGATGGACTGGGTCAGCGTCGCCATCACGCCCATGCGGAACAGCGCCTTGACCACCTCGCCGCCGCGGGCGGCCATGCGGTTGGCGAGCTCCTGCACGGTGATGACCTCGGGCACCACCACGTCGCGCACGACCTTGACGCCGTCCGAACGCAGCCGCGCCAGTTCCTGCTGCCGCCGCTCGCGCTCGCGGGCGCGGCGGACGGAGGCCATGGAGCGGGACCGGTCATCCTCGCCCTCGATCGCCGCCTGGACGTCGATGCGACCCTCACGGCGCTTGTCGGCGCCGACCGGGGGCTTGCGCGCCGGGGCCGGGGTGAGGCGGCGCGCCGCCGGCAACGCCGGAGGACCGAGGCGGCGCGTGGGCAGCCGGCGCTCGGTGTCCTCGCCCTCGGACGGACGCGGCAGGGAAAGGCGCGCGGCCGGTGCGCCGGCGCCCGGACCGGCACCCGGACCGCGCGCCGCGTAGCCGCCGGCACCGCCGCCCGGACCGCCGGGGCCGCGAGCGGCGTAGCCGCCAGCGCTCGCGCCCGAGCTCCGCGCCGCGTAACCGCCGCCGGCGGGTGGGATGGCGCTGCGGGAAGCAGAGCCGCCGGCACCCGCGCTGGCGCCTGGACCGCGCGCGGCGTAGCCGCCACCGGCAGGGGGAATGATACTGCGCGAAGCGTAGCCGGCGCTCGGGCGGGGCGGCAGGGCAGCGGCATCCCGGCCGTAGTCGCGGCCGCTATCGCGCTGCGGCCGGACCTCGCCCGCGTCGCGGCCTCCATCGCGATCGACACGCGCGGGCGGACGGGCGAGACTCGGCGCGGGTGCGCGCTCGATGGGCGTCGCGCGCTGCGCGGGCGGCGCGCTCGGCGTCGCGTCTGTGCCCGCGGGACTGACGGGAGTGGCCGCCGCCGCGAGGCGGCGCGCCTCCGCGGCGCGCTCGGCTTCCTCGTCGGCCGCGCGGCGGCGGCCCTCCTCGGCCTCCTCGGCGCGACGCGCATCGTCCTCCGCCTTGCGGGCGGCCTCCTCGGCGGCGGAGCGCACCATCAGCGCCTGGCGCTCGCGCTCCTCGCGCTGCATCACCTCGACGCGGCGCTGCTCCTCCAGCACGCGCTGGCGGGTAGCCATCTCCGCCTGGGTCAGCGGCCGTCCGGCCTGGGGCGCCGGCCCGCGCGCCGCGCCGCCGCCCGGTCGGCCCAGCCCGCCGCCGGCCGGGCGCGTGCCCGGGCCGCCGGGACCAGCGGCCGGACGCGCCGCGCCCGCCGCTGCGGCCGGGGCCGGGCCGCGCTTCTTCACCACCTCGACCTGGACGGTCTTGGAACGGCCGTGGCTGAAGGACTGGCGGACGCTGCCCGCGTCCACCGTCTTGCCCATCTCCATGCGACCGCCCGGCCTCAGGCTCAGCCGACCCTTGGCCGCGTCACCCTCGTTGCCGTCCGCCGTCCGCTCGCCGCCTGAAACCGAATTCTCGTCAGCCACGCAGTGTCTCCAAGGCGCCGGAGAAGCCGCCCAGACGGGCTGCTTCCAGCGCGATCTCATCGGCCAAACGGCCCCGCGCCACCGCCGCGTGCACCGCGTGGTCGCGCCCAAATACGCTTCCCAGCTCCGCCGCGCTCAGCGCGACGCACACCGGGACCTCGCTCCCCCCCAGCAGCCGCGCGCGTTCCGGTGCGCTGCCGTCATGGGCCTGAACCAACAGTCCCGCACGTCCGGACTGCAACCATTCGCGCACCTGCTGGAAGCCGCACACCACTTGCCCGGCGCGACGCGCGAAGCCAACGAGGTCGCGGACCCGCTGCCTCAATCCGGCCTCGATCCGCTCGCTCAGGTCGGGGGGAGGATGCACCTGCCCGCGGGCCGCCTTGCCAAAGGCTCCACGCTTCAGCGCGCCTTCTAGCACATCGGCGCGCGCACTCAACCACATTCCTCGCCCCGGCAGCTTTCCCGCGAGGTCGGGTACCAGCGCCCGCTCCGGCCCCAGCACGAAGCGGATCATGCGCTCCTTGGGCTGGCTCTGCCGCGTCGCCACGCAGCGGCGCAGGGGGCCGCGCTCCTCGGGGTCGGGCTGGGCCGCGTCCCCGGGGGTTCCGGTCTTCCCGGGCGTGCCGCCGTCAGGCGCGGGAAGCGTTGCCGGCCTCCACTTCGCCCGTCCCGCCGTCGCCGGCCGCGCCGTCCTCGCCGTCAGCGGTCCCGCCGTCGGACGCTGCCGCGGTCCCAACCTCCGCGCCCGCCCCGCCCTCGCCGCCGAACCAGTGCGCGCGGGCGGCCATGATGATGGCGTTGGCCGTTTCCTCGTCCACGCTACCCTCGCCGAACATCTCGATCAGCTCGTCGGCTGCTAGGTCGGCGAGGTCGTCGAGCGTCTTGATGCCCTTCTCGCCCAGCGTCACCAGCATGGCAGGGGAGAAGCCGCCGGTTTCGGCCACGATGTCCTCGACGCCCAGCTCTCGCCGCTTGGTGTCCTGCTCCTCGTCGCGCCGGTCCAGCCAGGCCGCGCCGCGGCGCTTGAGCTCCTGCGCCACGGTCTCGTCGAAGCCCTCGATCTCGGCCAGCTCCTCGTCGGCAGTGTCCACGATCTCCTCGATCGTGCCGAACCCCTCGGCGACCAGCAGGCCGGCGATGACGTCGTCCACGTCCAGCCCCTCGACGAACAGGCCGGTGCGCTTGCGGAAGTCCTCCTGCCGACGCTCGCTCTCCTCCGCCTCAGTCTGGATGTCGATGTCGAAGCGGGTGAGCTGCGAGGCCAGCCGCACGTTCTGGCCGCGCCGGCCGATGGCGAGGCTGAGCTGGTCGTCGGGCACCACGACCTCGACGCGGCGGCCCTCGTCGTCGAGCACCACCTTGCTCACCTCGGCCGGGGCGAGGGCGTTGACCAGGAAGGTCGCGGGGTCCTGCGCCCAGGGGATGATGTCTATGCGCTCGCCCTGCAGCTCGGCCACCACCGCCTGCACGCGCGAGCCGCGCATGCCGACGCAGGCGCCCACCGGGTCGATGGACTGGTCGCGCGAGATCACCGCCATCTTGGCGCGCGAGCCGGGATCGCGGGCCACCGCCTTGATCTCGATGATGCCGTCGTAGATCTCGGGCACCTCCTGGGCGAACAGCTTGGCCAGGAAGCCGGGATGCGTGCGGCTGAGGAAGATCTGCGGCCCGCGTACCTCCTCGCGCACGTCGTAGATGTAGGCGCGGACGCGGTCGCCGTTGCGGAAGGCCTCGCGCGGGATAGTCTCGTCGCGGCGCAGCAGCGCCTCGGCGCGGCCGAGGTCCACCATGAGGTTGCCGTACTCGGTGCGCTTGACGACGCCGTTGATGACCTCGCCGACGCGGTCCTTGTACTCGTCGAACTGCTTCTTGCGCTCCACCTCGCGCACCCGCTGCACGATCACCTGCTTGGCGGTCTGCGCGGCGATGCGGCCGAAGTCGATCGGGGGGAGCGGGTCGATGACGAACTCGCCAACCGAGATGCCGGGGCGGAACTTCAGCGCGATCCGCAGCGGGATCTGGGTTTCCTCGTTCTCGGCCGGCTCGACCTCTACCACCTCGGTCCAGCGCGACAGCTTCACCTCGCCAGAGCGGCGGTCGATGGTGGCGCGTATGTCCTTCTCGGCGCCGTACTGGGCGCGGCCGGCCTTCTGAATGGCCTGCTCCATCGCCTCGAGCACCTCGTCGCGCTCGATCATCTTCTCGCGCGCCACGGCGTCGGCGACCTGGAGCAGCTCCGGCCGCATCACGGAAGCGTCGAGGGCCATGAACGTCAGTTCCTTCTCGGTTGGTTCGCCGCGTCGTCGCCGGTCCGGTCCGGGGCGTCGTCCCGGGGGCCCGCGGTCGCGGCGATGAGTTCGTCGGTCAACACCAGCTTGGCGCGGCGGATGGCGGCGCGGGCCAATGCCACGTCGCCGCCCTCGTCGAGCCGCAGCCGCACCTCGTCCTCGTCGGCCCCCAGCACGCGGCCCTTGAAGCGGCGGCGCCCGTCCTGCGGCACTGCCAGCTCCACGGTGGCAACGTGGCCAGCGAAGCGCTGCCAGTCCTTGGTGCGGGTCAGCGGCCGGTCTATGCCAGCCGACGACACCTCCAGGTTCCATTCGCCGGTGAACGGGTCCTCGACGTCGAGCACGGCGCCCAGCGCGTGGGTGATCTCCACGCAGTCCTCGACCCCGATCAGCGCCCCGTCGGCGCGGTCGGCCATCACCTGCACGGTGGGCGTCCGGGTGCCCGACACCTGCACCCGCACCAGCTCGTAGCCCATGCCGGTCAGCGCGGGCGAGATGGCGCGCGCGAGCCGACCCTCGAGTCCTTCGGTCAGCGCGGCGTCTGCGGCGGCGTCGGATTTCGGCAACAAAAAAGGCGGCCCGCGAAGGCCACCCCCCTGAAACGGCGGATTGTCAACGACGCGTGATGTAGTGCCGCGCGGCTGGTGGGGCAAGCGGGATTTGCCTGGACGGCGCGAGGAGTCCGCGGCGCGGGGCCGGCGCAGGCCTCCGCTGGTCGGACGTGGAACCGGGGGAACTCTGCCATCCCGGACACCCCGCGAGCATCCCGACGTTCCTCGACCTTTTGTCCACGGAAGAAATGTCCGGGTTGGACAAGCGGGTGCGGATCGACGGCAAAGCCGCGTCGATCACACCCGCTTGTCGCCCAGCAAACTTTCGGCGGGGGTCCGGCCTCCCGGCGCGAACGGGAACCGGTCGCCGCGGCTGCCCCGCGACCGCTCGCGTCAGAGCCGTCGCCACGCCCAGTAACGCGGCACCCGGCCGGCCCGCAGCGCCTTGGCCTCGTAGCGGGTGCCGGGCCAGCCTTCCGGACGCGCGCGCGCGTCCAGCACCGGGGCGAACAGCGCCTGAGCGGCGAACACCTCCGCCACCCAGCCCTGGTAGACTGGATCGTCGCTGGCCACGCGCCACTCGCCGCCCGGGCGCAGGGCGCGCGCTGCCACCGGCAGGACCGAGGGATGCACGAAGCGACGCTTGGCGTGGCGGGACTTCGGCCAGGGATCGGGGAACATCAGGTACAGGCGCGACAGCGTGCCCTCGGGCAGCAGGCGGAGCAGGTGGCGCGCGTCGCGGCACCACAGGCGCAAATTCGGCGGCCCGGGCGCCGTGGCCTCCTCGCCTTTCGGCAACAGCCGGGACAGGAGCGAGCAGATGCCGGGGGTGAACACCTCCGAGGCGATCAGCCCGACTCCGGGGTTCTCCCGCACTAGCGCCTCGGCGTGCTCGCCACCGCCGAAGCCGACCTCGAGCCAGATCTCGGCCGGGCGGGCGGGAAAGGCCGCCGCGAGATCGGCGGCGCCCGCCTCGTCCATCGACAGGCGCGGCAGCGCCGCGTCGAGCAGGAGCTGCTGGCGCGCGCGCAGCGGGTGCCCCTGCCGCCGGCCGTAGAGGCGGTCGGGCACCGGCCCGGCGGGGTGGCGTGGGGCGACCCCACCCGTCGCCTCGGCCGGGCCGGTCGCCGGGGCGGGGCCGGCGACCCCATCCCCGCCGCCCGGCGCCGCCTCAGCGGCCGAAGGCGCGCCGCAGCTCGGGGGCGAGATCGGTCCGTTCCCAGGTGAAGGTGCCGCGCTCCTCGTCCGGCTCACGGCCGAAGTGGCCGTAGGCGGCGGTGGGCACGTAGATCGCGCGATTGAGCTGGAGGTGCTCGCGGATGCCGCGCGGCGACAGGTTCACCAGGCCGTCCACCACGCGGGCCAGCTTGGCCTCGTCCACGTCGCGCCCGGTGCCGTGCAGGTCGAAATACACCGACAGCGGCTTGCTCACCCCGATGGCGTAGGAGACCTGCATGGTGCAGCGCTCGGCCAGCCCGGCGGCGACCACGTTTTTGGCCACGTAGCGGGCCGCGTAGGCGGCGGAGCGGTCCACCTTGGTGGGGTCCTTGCCGGAGAACGCACCGCCGCCGTGCGGGGCGGCGCCGCCGTAGGTGTCGACGATGATCTTGCGCCCGGTCAGGCCGCAGTCGCCGTCGGGGCCGCCGATGACGAAGGTGCCGGTCGGATTGACGTAGATCTCGTCGTCGGGGGGCATCCAGCCCGCGGGCAGCGTGCTCTCGATCAGCGGGCGGAGCATCGCCTTGATCGCGCGCTGGTCGAGCCCTTCCTCGTGCTGGGTGGACACCACCACCGAGGTCGCGCCCACGGGCACCCCGTCGACGTAGCGCAGCGTGACCTGCGACTTGGCGTCCGGCAGCAGCCCGGCGACGGATTTGTCGTGGTTGCGGCGCAGTTCGCTGATCCGGCGCAGGACGAGGTGCGCGTAGTACAGCGGCGCCGGCATCAGCTCGGGCGTTTCGGTGCAGGCGAAGCCGAACATGATGCCCTGGTCGCCGGCGCCCTCGTCCTTGTTGCCGGCCGCGTCCACCCCTTGCGCGATGTGGGCGGACTGCGCGTGCAGGTGGCACTCGATGCTGGCGCGCCGCCAGGAGAAGCCGTCCTGGTCGTAGCCGATGTCATGCACCGCCATGCGCGCCAGGTGCATCAGCAGCTCGGGCGTCACCGAGCCGGGACCTCGAGTCTCGCCGGCCAGCACGATCCGGTTGGTGGTCACCAGGGTCTCGCAGGCCACGCGCGCGTAGGGATCCTCGCGCAGGTAGGCGTCGAGCACGGTGTCGCTGATCCGGTCGGCAACCTTGTCGGGATGGCCCTCGGACACGGACTCGGAAGTGAAAAGATACTCGCCCCTGTCGCGCATGGCGTGAATTCGTCCTCTTGTCGCGGGGAAGGCCGCCCCGGTCCGGAGCGCGGGGGTGTTTCGCAAGCGCGCCCAGGGGGGTCAACCTCGGGAGGGTGAGACCCGCCGGCTTCAGCGGGGTTCCGTCAGCACCTCGAACGGGATTCCGGACGGAACGCCGCCCCAGGCCGCGATCTCGCCGATCGGATCGCCGCGCTTCCAAGCCGCGACGGGGCGGTAGTCGCCGAAGGCGCGGAGCCGGCGCCGCTCGGGTGGCGCGCGGTCGAGGTAGCCGTTGTTCCACCGGCACACCAGCAGCGCGCACCCCGCCTCGGCCAGCGACGCCGTGCCGAAGCGCAGCACCACCTGCTCGCGGTCCCGGTCGCGCGACGCGGCGCGCAAACCTTCCGCCTGCTCCGCGGTGGGGAAGAAGAAGACCATGTTGTTGATGAACAGTCGCCAAGCCGAGGGAGGCACGTCGCGGTGCAGCCTCGTGCCGATCGGGCCGTCGGGCATGTTCTGCCAGCGCAGCCAGGCGGCGTCACCGGACGGGTCAGGCACCGGCGTCCAGCGCGCGCGGTTCCCGGTCACGGCGGCGTCATGTTCCGGCGAGGCGGCGAGTTCCGCGGCGGTCAGCAGGCCGTGGCGCCGGATGCCCTCGATGGCGGTGCGGTGCGTGACGTGGAACAGCGCCGGGTTGCGACGAAGGAAGTCGCTCACGCCATCCCCAGCACGTCGCGCATGTCGTGCAGCCCCGCTGGTCGCCCCACCAGCCACAGCGCCGCGCGCACCGCCCCGGCGGCGTACACCCGGCGGTCGAAGGAGCGGTGGGTGAGCGCGATCTGCTCCGAGCCGGCCGCGAACAGCAGCGTGTGCTCGCCCACCACCTGTCCGCCGCGCAGTGCCGCGAAGCCGATCGCCCCGGTGCGGCGCGCGCCCGCGTGGCCGTCGCGGCCGGATTCCCGCCCTACCGCTTCCAGCGTGGTACCGCGCCCACGCGCCACCGCACGTCCCAACGCGACCGCAGTGCCGGACGGCGCGTCCACCTTCTGGCGATGGTGCATCTCCAGGATCTCGGCGTCGTAGTTCTCGGCCGGCAGGGCGGCGGCCATCCGCTCCGCCAGGGCGAGC
This sequence comes from uncultured Roseomonas sp., assembly GCA_964243365.1. GTDB lineage: Bacteria > Pseudomonadota > Alphaproteobacteria > Acetobacterales > Acetobacteraceae > Roseomonas. Next base: position 53,228 of record CAXTEL010000001.1, read on the forward strand.
AACAGGTTCACGCCGGGCGCGAAGTTGGCGGCGTAGACGATCGGCACCGCGCGCGCGGCGTCGGCCACCGCGGCCTCCTGCGCGTCGGACAGCCCTGACGTGCCGAGCACCATCGGCCGGCCCGCGCGGACGGCGGCGGTGAGGTGCGCGGACACCGCCTCAGCTCGCGTGAAGTCGATCAGCACGTCCGATACGGCCGCCAGCGCGTCGGCGTCCGCCAGCAACGGGCAGGACGTGGTGGGCGCTGCGCCGGCATACCCCGGGCGCAGCGTCCCGCCGGCGAGCGCGGCGCCGGCAGCCGGCACCTCCTCGGCCAGGAGGCGACCCATTCGGCCGGCCGCGCCCAGCAGGCCGATGCGCACGCCCGCGATCCGCTTCAAGCGACATGCCGTCCGGGCGATGCGGATCGACCCGTCATCGCGGTGAGCGGGCGCGGGTCAGGCGCGGGAGTATGGGAACACATACCGCGCCCATGCCGCGGGATGCCGGGCCCCGTTCCCGACCGGGTTGATGGCCGCGCGGGGTGCGGTCCCTCCGCATCGCCGAGCAACATGATCGCCCGGCCGTGCTCAGATACCGGCGTTCCAGTACGGCGCCTTGTAGTAGTCGTAGACGCGGCGGCCGTACACGTCGTCGTTCAGGTCCACGTTCTCGTTCAGGCCGTAGGACGGCGCCGCTTCCAATTGGCCACGCGTCATGTCCACGACGTAGCCGCCCTGCTGCAAGTCGTAGGTCAGGGTGGACCAGGGCAGCGGGTGGTACTTCTCGCCGATGCCCAGGAAACCGCCGAAGCTCATGACCGCGAAGGCAACCTTGCCGCTGACCTTGTCGAGCATGACGTCCTCGACCGTGCCGAGGCGCTCGCCGGAGCGGTTGTACACGGCCGTGCCCTCGACCTTGCCGGCCGAGATGAGGCGGTGATCCTTCCCATCCCCATCCCCATCCCCGTCGGCGGCCGCAGCCACACCGATCACACCGGCCATGGCATCCGCGCTCAAGGTGCTGCTCATGCTGCCCTCCGTTGTTTCGCTGACGGAAACCCCGGGCCGCCGCGGCGGAACCAGGGTCACGGTTGAAAACGCTTCCGGGCGAGCGCGGGTTTCACCCGCGCCGGGAGAGGGCTGCCGCCCCTCGGCGCGGGGGATCGCGCACCCGCCCCCGCCTCGCGATCCGGCCGGGCCGGCGCCGGTTCGACGCGTCGCGCCCGGCCGGCGGGATCATGCCGCCGAACGTGACGAAGCCGGGGCGGCGGCGTTACAAGATCGGGAAGCAAGTCCCCCGGCCCTCCATTCCCTCGTCAGCCCGGCGCTGCTCCGCGGTGTCGTCGCCTTCCGTCGGAGGGAGGGGAGTGCAGGGGAATTCTCTTCTCCGACCTCCGCGGCCCGGAACAGTCGATCGAGGACCACCCGGCATGAACGCTTCCTGGGACGTGCTGGTGATCGGCGGCGGCCACGCCGGCACCGAGGCCGCCGCCGCCGCCGCGCGCTGCGGCGCCCGAACGCTGCTGCTCACCCACCGGCTCGACCGGATCGGCGAGATGTCCTGCAACCCGGCGATGGGCGGTGTCGGCAAGGGTCACTTGGTGCGCGAGGTGGACGCGCTGGACGGCATCATCGCCCGCGCCGCGGACGCCGCCGGCATACACTTCAAGGTGCTCAACGCCAGCAAGGGCCCCGCCGTGCGCGGGCCGCGGGTGCAGGCCGACCGCGCCCTGTTCCGCGCGGCCGTGCGCCGGCTGTTGGCGGACACGCCGGGGCTGACCCTGCGCGAGGCGACCGCCGAGGGGCTGGAGCGCGGCCCCGACGGCGGCATCGCGGCGGTGCGGCTGGCGGGTGGCGAGCGCGTCCCCTGCGGCGCGCTGGTGATCACCGCCGGCACCTTCCTGCGCGGCGAGATCCACGTCGGCGCCGAGCGCCACCCGGCCGGGCGGGTGGGCGACCCGCCGGCGGTGGGGCTGGCGCGCGCCCTGGACGCGCTGGGCCTGCGCGCCGCGCGGCTCAAGACCGGCACGCCGCCGCGGCTGGACGGGCGGACGATCCGCTGGGACGCCATCGAGACGCAGCACGGCGACGCGGAACCCGAGCCGCTGTCGTGGCTGACCGGGCGCATCGCCAACCCGCAGGTCGCCTGCGGCGTCACCGCCACCACGCCCGCCACGCACGCGCTGATCCGCGCCAACCTGCACCGTGCGCCCGTCCATTCCGGCCAGATCAGCGGCCGCGGCCCGCGCTACTGCCCGTCCGTCGAGGACAAGGTGGTGCGCTTCGCCGAGCGCGAACGGCACCAAGTGTTCCTGGAGCCTGAGGGGCTCGACGACCACACGGTCTACCCCAACGGCATCTCCACCTCGCTCCCCGCGGCGCTACAGAAGGCGATGGTGCGCACCATCCCCGGGCTGGAGGCGGCCGTTATCCTGCGCCCCGGCTACGCCGTGGAGTACGACCACCTCGACCCGCGCGCCCTGCGCCCGACGCTGGAGGTCGAGCAGGTTGCCCGCCTGTTCCTCGCCGGCCAGGTGAACGGCACCACCGGCTACGAGGAGGCCGCGGCCCAGGGGCTGCTGGCCGGGGTGAACGCCGCGCTGCGTGCCTCGGGCGGCCGCGACGAGCGGGTGCTGCTGCGCTCCGAGGCCTACCTCGGCGTGCTGGTGGACGACCTCACCACCCAGGGCGTCAGCGAGCCGTACCGGATGCTGACGGCGCGGGCCGAGCACCGGCTGTCGCTGCGCGCCGACAACGCCGGGCTGCGGCTGACCGACGTCGGCCTGGGTTGGGGCTGCGTCGGGGCGGAGCGCGCCGCGCGGCACCGCGCCTTCGCGGACGCCGTGGCCGACGCCTTCGCCCGCGCCCGCGCCGAGGACGCCACGCCCGCGCGCCTCGCCGCCGCCGGAGTGGAGATCAACCGCGACGGCCGCCGCCGCACCGTGCTGGAGGTGCTCGCCCTGCCCGGCGCCGACGTCGTCGCCGCCTTTCCGTGGCTGCGTGACCTGCCGCGCGGCGTGCTGGCGCAGCTGGAGGCCGAGGCCCTGTACGCCCCCTACCTGCGCCGGCAGGAGGCGGAAACGCAGCTGCTGGAGCGCGAGGAGCGCCTGCGCGTGCCCGTCGGCTTCGGTTTCGATTCCGTGCCCGGCCTGTCCACCGAGATGCGCCAGCGCCTTTCCGCCGCCCGGCCGGCCACGCTGGGCGCCGCCGGCCGCGTGCCGGGCGTCACGCCCGCGGGCTTGGCGGCACTGGCCGGCCACCTGCGCCGCATAGCGGCCGAAGACGCCCGCGCCGCGTGAGCGACGTCCCCGGCACGGGCAACGTTTCACGTGAAACGGCGGTGCGGCTCGACGCCTACGCCGCGCTGCTGCTGCGCTGGAACGCGCGGATCAACCTCGTCGCGGCCGGTGATGCCGGAAACTTCCGCCGACGCCACCTCGACGATGCCCTGCAACTGCTCCCCCTGCTGCCGCCCGGCGACGCCGGGCCCGCCGCCGACCTGGGCTCCGGCGGCGGCCTGCCGGGCATGGTGCTGGCGCTGGCAGAGCCCGGGCGGCCCTGGCACCTCGTGGAGGCCGACAAGCGCAAGGCCGCCTTCCTGCTGACCGCAGCCGCCGAGCTGGGAGTGGACAACGTGTCGGTGCACGCGCGTCGGATTGAGGATACCGTCCTGCCGCCGCTGGCGGTCCTCACCGCCCGGGCGCTGGCGCCGCTCGGCTTGCTGCTCGGCCACGCCGCGCGCCTGCTCGCACCGCACGGCGTCGCGGTCTTCCCCAAGGGCCGCGGCGCAGGCGCCGAGTTGACCGAGGCTCGGGGCGCGTGGTCCATGCGCGAGGAACGGTTCCCGAGCCGGACCGACGCCGATGCCACCATCCTTCGCATCTCCGGGATACGACGTGCCGCCGGGCCCTGAACGCCGCACCGAGCGACCTGCCGCCCATCCGGCACGCCGCATCGCCCTCGCCAACCAGAAGGGCGGCGTCGGCAAGACCACCACCGCCGTGAACCTCGCAGCAGCGCTCTCGGCGGCCGAGCGCGTGCTGCTGATTGACCTCGACCCCCAAGGCAACGCTTCCACCGGCCTGGGCGTGCCGCGCGCCCAGCGCGGCGCCGGCACCTACGCGCTGCTCACCGGCGAGCGGACGCTGGCCGAGGTGATCCGTCCCACCGGGGTGCCCAACCTGTCGCTGCTGGCAGCGGATGCCGACCTCGCCGGCGCCGAGATCGAACTGGTGGGGGTGGCGCGGCGCGAGCACCGCCTGGCCGAGGCGCTGGACGCGGGCCGCGACGCGCTGGCCGGCTACGACCGCGTGCTGGTGGACTGCCCGCCCTCGCTGGGGCTGCTCACCCTCAACGCGCTGGTGGCCGTCCATTCCGTGATCGTGCCGCTGCAGGCGGAGTTCTTCGCACTAGAAGGCGTATCGCAGATCTCGCGCACCCTGGAGCGGGTGCGCCGCGCGCTGAACCCGGCGCTGGAGCTGGAGGGCATCGTGCTGACCATGATGGACCGGCGCAACAACTTGTCCGAGCTGGTGGCCGCCGACGTCCGCGCCTTCTTCAAGGCGCGCGTGTTCGACACCGGCATCCCCCGCAACGTCCGGGTCAGCGAGGCGCCCTCGCACGGTCAGCCGGTGATCCTCTACGACGTGCGCTCGGCCGGCGCCCAGGCCTACATCCGCCTCGCCGCCGAGTTGCTGCGGCGCGAGCGCGCCCGCTCCCGCCGCGCCGCGTCCCCACTCATCCCGGTGCCGGAAGGGCCGGCCCCCGGCGGTGCCCCCGCGGGCGCCCTGGCTGAGGGGAGCGATGCCGCGTGAGCCGCAAGCCGTCGCGCCTGGGCATGGGCCTGTCCGCCCTGCTCGGGGAAGCATCCTCCCCGATCGCGGAAGCGCAGCGCAGCCTGCCGATCGAGGCGCTGGAGCCCGGCCCCTTCCAACCGCGCGGCCCGATGGAGCCCGAGGCGCTGGCCGAACTGGCGGACTCGATCCGCGAGCACGGGGTGCTACAGCCGATCCTGGTGCGCGCCAAGCCGGGCGATCCCGGCGCTTGGCAGATCCTCGCCGGCGAGCGCCGCTGGCGCGCTGCCCAGGCCGCGCGGCTGCACGAGGTGCCGGTGCTGGTGCGCGACCTCGACGACCGCGCCGCCATGGCCGCGGGGCTGGTGGAGAACCTCCAGCGCGAGGACCTCAACCCCCTGGAGGAGGCGCAGGGATACCGCCGCCTGTCCGAGGAGTTCGGCCTGCGCCCCGAAGCGCTGGGCCAGGCGATCGGCAGGAGCCGCAGCCACGTCGCCAACACGCTGCGCTTGCTCAACCTGCCGGCCAGGGTGCGCGAGATGCTGTCGCGCGGGGCGCTTTCGGCCGGGCATGCCCGCGCCCTGCTCACCGCCGACGACCCGCTGCGGCTGGCCGAGCAGGTAATCACGCGCGGGCTCAACGTCCGCCAAACCGAGGCGCTGGCCGCCGCCGCCGCCCGAGCCCCCGCCACCTGCGCCGCCGATCCGGAAACGCGCGCGCTGGAGCGCTCGCTGTCCGAGCGCCTCGGCCTGAAGGTCGCGGTGCGCTACGGCGGGCGCGGCGGGCGCGTGACGCTGTCCTGGCGCGACCTCGACCAGCTCGACGGCATCGTGCGGCTGCTGATGCCCACCGAGGAGCGGCCGCCGGCAGCCGACCGGCCTGACATCGTCAAGGGGCGGACGCGCCGAACCCGCTGAAGGGGGGGGGAGGGAGCTCGCGCCGGGTACGCGTCCGCCCGCCTCGGGCCGCCCCACGCATGTGACATCGGAGCCCGTCCGGCCGCATCAGCGCCGGGCCAGCGTCGCCGCCGTGCGCGCCAGCAGCAGCAGTGCCTCGCGCGCCACGGCGCGGTCGGGCACCGGCCGGCCGGTGCCGCCGGACTTCACGCGGATCTCGGCCCGGCGCAGGGCGTCGCTCGCCTCGGCCAGGGCGTCGGGGCGCCAGATTCGCAGGGCCCGCTCGAAGGCGGGCTTGTCGCGAAAGAAAACCGGCGGCCGCAGCGCCCCCATGGCCGCGCCCGGCGCCTGACCCTGCGCCACCCCGAGGGCGGCGAGGTGCAGACGCTGCACGTGGCGCAGGGCGGCGCGAAGCGCGGCGACGGGATGAGTGCCTTCCTCCAGCGCCGCTTCCAGCGCGCGATCGGCGCGGGCGAGGTCGCCGGTGCTGGCGGCCATCAGCGCCGCGTCCAGCCCCGCCGACTCGCCCCCGCCCAGGCAGCCCAGCACGTCCTCCTCGCCCACCGTGCCGCCGCGCCCGACGGACAGCGCCAGGAGTTCCAGCGCGCGGCGCAGGGTGCCCCGGTCCTCGCCGGCGTGCTCGACCAGCCAGTCGATCGCGGCCGGCTCGGCGCCCACGCCCTCCTCGCGCAGGATCGCGCCGATCGTGGCGGCCAGCTCGGGCCCGCGCTCGCGCCAGCACTCGATCGCCACGGCTTGGCCAGCCCCCTCCGCCAAGGCGCGCAGCTTGGAGGCCCGACCCAGCTCGCCGGCTTCCAGCGCGACCAGTGCCTCGCCCGGGCCGGCCAGCGCCTCGCGCGCCGCGGGCGCCAGCGCGTCCGTGGCGTCGCGCACGCGCACGAAGCGCCGGCCGCCGGTCAGGGCCAGCGCCGCCGCCTCGCCGGCCAGCGCGCCGGGGCGTTGCGCCTGCTCGCGGGTCAGCTCGGCCGTCCGGAACGGGTCCTCGTCACCGACCACGGCCCGACGCAGCGCGTCGGAACGCTCCCGCACCAGCCCGGGGTCCTCGCCGTGCAGCAGCACCAGCCGGGCGGGGCCAGGATCGCGCAGGAAAGCCGCGAGGCGGCGGGGCTCGAGCTTGGGCATGGTGCTAACCCGGTATCCCGTCGCGCGACTGCGGCCCGGCCGCCGCGCTCAGGCCGGGGTGCGGCCCGACAGCGCCACCGCGACTTTCTCCACCACGTCGTCGGCGATCCGCCGCACCAGCCGGCGCTGCGCCGCGTCCTGGCTGGCGTCGGCGGCGAAGAACTGGTTGTCGGGTAGGTTGAAGGCGTCGAAGGCGCGTTCCGTGCCGCCCGCCACCAGCACCGGCGGCACCGCCATGGTGTAGAGCGACCACGGGGCCACCACGTTCAGCCGGATGCGCGAGGGCGTGCCGTCACGCCGGAAACCCTGCGGGTCCGCGCCGATCTGCAGCGCCACCTTCAGGTCGTAGCGGGCCGCCGTCCCCGCCCCGCCGCTGGCCAGCCCGTCCTGGATGTCGCGGCGCAGCAGTTGCCCGTTGCGGTCGGGGATAACGCCCACCCGCACCGCCGCCAGTTCGGACGCAGCGGCGCCGTCGGTGCCGGGGCGTCCGCCGCGCGCGTTGAGCGGCCGGAAGCCGCACGCGCCCAGCCCCAGCCCGCCCAGAACCGGCACGAGCGCCGGCGCCAGCACGGCGAGCAGCCCGCGCCTGGAGCGGATCGCCGCGGGGCAGCATCGCTGCCCGCGAGCGGGAGCCCGTTCCTCGACCGACATCCTCAGGAAGCTTCCGGCGAGCGCATGTGAGCCGAAGGTGCCCTAGACCACGAAGTTGACGACGCGGCCGGGAACGTGGATCCGTTTGCGGATTGTCTTGCCGCTGATGGCACGCTGGACATTCTCCTCGGCTTCCGCGGCGGCCAGCACGGCGGCCTCGTCGGCGCCCGCCGGCACGCTGATGGTGGCGCGCAGCTTGCCCAGCACCTGCACCGCGATCGTCACGCTGTCGGCCGCCACCAGCGACGGATCGGCCTCCGGCCAGTCCAGCTCGGCCACCAGCCTGCCGTCGCCAGGGCGCAGCTCTGCCCACAGCGTCTCGGCCAGGTGCGGCATCATCGGCGCCGACAGCCGCGCCAGCGCTTCCAGCGCCTCGCGCAGGGCGGCGCCGTCTCCGCCGCGCGCCTCCTCGGCGGCGTTGGCCAGCTCGTGGATGCGTGCCACCGCGACATTGAAGCTGAAGCTTTCCAGCGCGTCGGTCACCGCGGCGACCGCGCGGTGCGTTGCCCGGCGCAGCGCCAGCCCGTCCCCGCCCAGCGCGGTTCCCCCCGGCGCGGTCCCGGGCGGCGGCAGGTCGGGGGACGCGTTGCGCACCAGACGGTACAGGCGCTGCACGAAGCGGTGCGCCCCGGCCACGCCGCTCTCGGACCACTCCATGTCCCGCTCGGGCGGGTTGTCGGACAGGATGAACCAGCGCGCCGTATCGGCCCCGTAGCGGTCGATGATGGCGCCGGGATCCACGGTGTTGCGCTTGGATTTCGACATCTTGTCGTTGCGCGAAACCGTCAGCGGAAGGCCAGTGGCGCTCTCCGTCGCGCCGCCGTCGGGGGCGGCCTGCACCTCGCCGGGAGTCAGCCAGCGACCGTCAGGGGTGCGGTAGGAGGCGTGCTGGACCATGCCTTGGGTGAACAGCCCGGCGAAGGGCTCGGCCACGCCGACGTGGCCGCAGGCCCGCAGCGCGCGGACGAAGAAACGGGAATAGAGCAGGTGCAGGATCGCGTGCTCGATGCCACCGACGTACTGGTCCACCGGCAGCCAGGCATCGGCCGCCGCGCGCGAGATCGGTTCCGCCGCGCGCGGGGCGCAGAAACGGGCGAAGTACCAGGAGCTGTCCACGAAAGTGTCGAAGGTGTCGGTTTCGCGCCGCGCTCCGGCGCCGCAGCGCGGGCAGTCCACGTGCTTCCAAGCGGGATGGTGGTCCAGCGGGTTGCCGGGGCGCGAGAAGTCCACGTCCTCGGGCAGCCGTACCGGCAGCTGGTCGGCCGGCACCGGCACCACGCCGCAGCTGGCGCAGTGGATCGCCGGGATCGGGCAGCCCCAGTAGCGCTGCCGCGACACGCCCCAATCGCGCAGGCGCCAGTTCACCACGCCCCGCCCGGCGCCGAGCGCCTCCAGCCGGTCGATCGCCGCGCGCTTGGCGCTCGCCACGTCCAGCCCGTCGAGAAAGCCCGAGTTGAAGAGCGTGCCGTCGCCGGTGAAGGCGTCGGCGCCGACCATGTAGCCGAAGCCGTCCTCGCCGGGCGGCAGCACCACGGGCGGCACGGCGAGATCGTACTTGCGGGCGAAGTCGAGGTCGCGCTGGTCGTGCGCGGGGCAGCCGAACAGGGCGCCGGTGCCGTACTCCATCAATACGAAGTTGGCGATCCAGACGGGATAGGTGGCGCCCTCCACGAAGGGGTGCGCGACCCGCAAGCCGGTGTCGTACCCGCGCTTCTCGGCCTGCTCGACGGCGGCCTCGGAAGTGCCCGTCGCGCGGCACTCGGTCACGAACGCCGCCGCCGCGGGGTCGCGCGCCGCGGCCACCGCGGCCAGCGGATGCTCGGCGGCGACCGCCAGGAAGGACATGCCGAACAGCGTGTCGGGGCGGGTGGTGAAGACCTCGACCTCGGCGACGCCGCCTCCCGGCCCGTCCACCGCCGCGGCCAGCGGGAAGCGCACCCGAGCGCCCTCGGAGCGGCCGATCCAGTTGGCCTGCATCGCCCGCACCCGCTCCGGCCAGCGCTCCAGCCCATCCAGCGCCGCCAGCAGCTCGGGCGCGAAGGCGGTGATGCGCAGGAACCACTGGCTCAGCGACTTCTTCTCGACCGGCGCGCCGGAGCGCCAGCCGCGGCCGTCGATCACCTGCTCGTTGGCCAGCACGGTGCCGTCCACCGGGTCCCAGTTGACCCAGCTTTCCTTGCGCTCCGCCAAGCCGGCGGCCCAGAGGTCGAGGAACAGCTTCTGCTGGTGGCCGTAGTAGTCCGGGTCGCAGGTCGCGAACTCGCGCGACCAGTCCAGCGATAGGCCCATCCGTTTCAGCTCGGCGCGCATGAGCGCGATGTTGTCGTAGGTCCACTTGGCCGGGTGCACGCCGCGCTCGCGCGCCGCGTTCTCCGCCGGCAGGCCGAAGGCGTCCCAGCCCATCGGGTGCAGCACGGCGTGGCCGCGGGCCCGCGCGTGCCGCGCCACCACGTCGCCCAGCGCGTAGTTGCGCACGTGCCCCATGTGGATCCTGCCCGACGGATAGGGGAACATCTCCAGCACGTAGCGCCTGGGCCGGCCGTCCTCGGGCACGTCCGCGACGGCGAAGCAGCCGCGCCGCTCCCACTCGGCCTGCCAGCGCGGCTCGGCAGTGGCGAAATCGTAGCGGGCGGGCGGCGGGGCGTCATTCATCGTGCGTCGCGGATCCTCCCGGCCAGGATTAAGCCGCCGGGGCACGCGTGGGAAGGGCGGCGGCCGGACGCGCGCCCCATGCCGACGGCGCGGGGCCTTGGCCGGGAGCGCGTGGTCCCGGGGCCGCCCCTGGCGCGAGGCCAGACCGGCGACGACGACACCGGGCTGCCGGCATCCCCGGTCACCGTCCGGCGCCGCGCGCGTCAGACCTGCTTCGCCGCGCGCAGGCCCGTCAGTTCGCGCCGAAGGGTTTCCACCTCCTCGCGCAACGCTTCCACCTCGGTGGGAGGCGCGCCCGGCTCGCCGTCGCGCGGGGGCTGGCCGTTCCCCGTAGGAGCGGCCGGGAACGGGCTGAACAGCGTCATGGCGCGCTCCAGCATCGCCATGTTCTGCTTGCCCAGCTCCTCCAGGTTGGTGAAGGGCGCGTTGGCGAAGGGCGCGGCGAACGGGTTGAGCGGCGCGAGCCCGCCCATCGCCTCCACCGAACGCCGCATCTGTTCCTGCTGCTTGGCGAAGCCGCCCATGGCGAACTCCAGGTAGCGCGGCACCACGGATTGCAGGCTGTCGCCGTACAGGCCGATCAGCTGGCGCAGGAACGGGATGGGCAGCATGTTGCGGCCCTTGGATTCCTCCTCGACGATGATCTGGGTCAGCACGGAGCGGGTGATGTCCTCGCCCGATTTGGCGTCGGACACGGTAAAGTCGCGCCCCCCGCGCACCATGGCCGCGAGGTCCTCCAACGTGACGTAGGAGCTGCTCTCGGTGTTATAGAGTCGCCGGTTGGCGTACTTCTTGACCAGCACGCGCGGGCCGACGGTTCCGCGCGGCGCACCTTCCGCCTCGACGCCCGCCGTCGCGGCGCCCTTGGGCGAGGTCTTGGTCGCGTCAACCATGGGCCGAACTCCCTCGGGGCTCTGCGCGCACGGTAGCCCCGCCCGGCCACCGGGCGGAAGTGCGGCGGGCGCGGCGGGCCCCGCCCGACGGGGGGCGGACCAGCCACCTGCTCGGCGCGTGTGGCGCGGAAGCGGGTCGCGCCCCGTCCCCCTCCCGGATGCGGCGCGCTCCGGGCGACCGCGGCCCGGCCGGATTAGCAGCGGGTTCCCGAGGGCTCCGCCCGCCCGCCGGGGTGGGTGTGCCGCGGGGGCCTCAGAACGCCCTTTCCGGCGGCGCGAGCCTCAGGCCACCTGGACGCGGCCGAGAAAGGTCGTGACCTCGCCCCGCAGCGTGCTGGCCTGCCGCGACAGCGTTTCGGAGGCGGAGAGCACGCCCCCGGCCGAGCGCCCGGTCTCCTGCGCGGCGGTGGCCACGCCGCCGATGTTGCTGTTCACGGCGCGGGTGCCGGCCGCGGCGAGCTGGACGCTGCGGGCGATCTCCTGGGTGGCAGCCTCCTGCTGCTCCATCGCCGCGGCAATGCCGATCGCGGCCTCCGAGGTGCGGGCGACCACGTCCGAGATGTCCTGGATCGACTGCATGGCCCCAGAGGTCTCCGTCTGCATGGCGGCAACCTGGGCACCGATCTCCTCGGTCACCCGCGCCGTCTGGCTCGCCAGGGTCTCGACCTCGGACGCCACCACCGCGCAGCCCTTGCCGGCCTTCCCCGCGCGGGCGGCCTCGATCGTCGCGTTGAGCGCGAGCAGGTTGGTCTGCGCGGCGGTGCCGCTGATCAGCCCCACGACGTCGCCGATCCGCGACGCCACCCCGGTCAGGCGGTCATCGTCTCGTCGGTCTGCGCCGCGCACGCGGAAGCCGAGAGCGCCACCTGGGCGGTCTCGTTCACGCGGGCGTTGATCTCGCGGATCGAGACCGTCAGCTCCTCGGTGGCTGCCGCCACCGTCCGCACGCTCTCCGAGGCTTCCTGCGAGGCGACCGTCACGGCCCCAGTCTGGTGCGACGACCGCTCCGCCGCCGCCACGAAGCCCGTCGCGGCGTGCTGCAGGTCCCCCGCCGCAGTGACGATGCCCTCGACGACGCCGCCCACAGTGCGCTCGAAGCCGGCGGCGAGCTCCAGCATGGCGGCGCGCTTGCCCGCCTCCGCCCTGGTCTTCTCGGCTTCGGCCTCCGCCTTGAGCGTCCGCACCCGCCGCGCGCTGTCCTGGAAGACCTGCACGGCGGCGGCCACGCGCCCGAACTCGTGACGGTGGCTGTCGCGCTCGGAGATCGCCGCTTCCAGGTCACCCTCGGCCAGCCGGCTCATGGCGAGGCGCATGCCGCCCACGCCGCGGACGATGGAGGTGCTCACGCACCACGCCAGCAGCATGCCCAGCAGCAGCGCGCCGCCGGCGATGGCCAAGTTCGTGGTCCGCGGGGACGCGAACTGGGCCTCGCCGGCGGCCTGGGAGGCGGCCAGCGCAGCGCGCTGTTTCTCCCCGAGCCCGCTCGAGGCGTCGAAGAAGGCTTCGGCGGTCCGGCGCACGTCCCCCGTCACCAGCGCCTCGTGGCGGACGGTCGCCTGCACGAACGCGGAAGGCCTGCGCGTAGCTCGCGACGAACCCGCGGAGCTCGGCCGTCGCGGCCCGTCGCGACGGATTCTCGAGCTCCGCTTCCAGCGCCGTGAGGTGCCGGTCCAGCTCCGCCAGCCGGGTCCCGAAGAGCTCGGCCTGGCTTGGCTCCAATTCTCGCGGAGGCGGGCCGCCGACAGCCTCGCCAGCAGCAGAGTCTCCTGGGCGGCCGCCGCCCGCTCGGCCGCGACAGCGTCACTGTCGGCGAAGGCGCTCGTCATCGCCCGCGACAGGTACTCCAGTGCCCGCGGACCCATCGGGCTCATCGTCGCCTGCGCGGCGTCCCGGGCTTGCCGGAGCCGCACCGCCTCGTCGAAGCTCCTGCCGTACTCGTCGAGGAGGCTGCGCAGCCGCGCTCCGACTTCCCGACGTTCCGCCGAAACGAAGCCGGGCATCATCTCGTCCAGCATGGCGCGGACCTTGCGCAGACTCTCCTTCGCCGCGCCGCGACTTGGCTCTCGCCGTGGCCGGCGAAGGCCGCGACCTCGCGACGCGCCTCGCTGAAGAACCCGCCGGCCCGTTCCACCTGCACGGCGGTGGTCGCTGTGACGGAGCCGGTCGCGACGTAGCGCCCGGCGCTGGCGAGGCCCGACAAAGGTTGCTGGCCACCAGCACCGCGAGCACGACCTGGAGCAGGGCGAAGCCGCCGAGGATCTGCCACCTGATCGAGAAGCGGCCCAGCATTTTGCTCAAGGTCTTCTCCGCGAGGATGTTCTCCCCCGAAACTGCCCCGCGACGGTTGAGTGAGGGCCAAGGCACCGGACGCGCGACCGCGGCCAGCTTGCCGAGCCGCGACGCGACGTTCAGTCTCCCTCGCACAGGGAGAACGTTGGTGCCATGGACGACATCGTCATCGCCGCCGCCGCGCGCACGCCGGTCGGGTCCTTCAACGGCGCCTTTGCCGCGGTGCCGGCGCACGTGCTGGGCACCGTCGCCATCAGGGCGGCCCTGGAGCGCGCGGGCATCGCCGCCGAGGAGGTGGACGAGGTGATCCTGGGCCAGATCCTCACCGCCGGCGCCGGGCAGAATCCCGCCCGGCAGGCCGCCGTCGCCGCCGGCATCCCGGTCGAGCGCACCGCCTTCGGCATCAACCAGCTTTGCGGCTCGGGGCTGCGCACGGTGGCGCTCGCGGCGCAGCAGATCGCCACCGGCGACGCCGCAATCGTGGTGGCCGGGGGCCAGGAATCCATGACCCAGGCGCCGCACTGCGCCAACCTGCGCGCCGGGCAGAAAATGGGCGACCTCGCCTTCGTCGACACCATGATACGCGACGGGCTGTGGGACGCCTTCAACGGCTACCACATGGGCGCCACGGCCGAGAACGTGGCGGAGAAGTTCCAGATCACCCGCGACCAGCAGGACGAGTTCGCGCAAGGGTCGCAGCGCAGGGCGGGCGAGGCGATGGCCGCCGGCCGCTTCGCCGCCGAGATCATCCCGGTGACGATCAAGGGCCGCAAGGGCGACGTGGTAGTCGAGGACGACGAGTACCCCAAGCCCGATACCTCGATGGACATCCTGCGCAAGCTGCGCCCGGCCTTCTCCAAGGACGGCACGGTGACGGCGGGCAACGCGTCGGGCATTAATGACGGCGCCGCGGCCGTCGTGGTGATGCGCGGCGCGGAGGCGTCCCGGCGCGGCATCACCCCCCTGGCGCGGATCGTGTCCTGGGCCACTGCGGGGGTGGACCCGTCGGTGATGGGCACCGGGCCGATCCCGGCCTCGCGCCGGGCGCTGGGCAAGGCCGGTTGGAGCATCGACGACCTCGACCTGATCGAGGCCAACGAGGCCTTCGCCGCCCAGGCATGCGCGGTGAACAAGGACATGGGTTGGGACCCGTCGAAGGTGAACGTCAACGGCGGGGCCATCGCGCTCGGCCACCCCATCGGCGCGTCCGGGGCGCGGGTGCTGACCACCCTGCTGCACGAGATGCGGCGGCGCGGCGCGAAGAAGGGTCTGGCGACGCTGTGCATCGGCGGCGGCATGGGCGTGGCGATGTGCGTGGAAGCCGCCTGACGGCGCGGGAAATCCAGGGGACGAGGAACGTCCCCGGCTCCGCATTCTTCTCCCAACCGTCGGCCGCCGCGCTGCCTCGCCGGAAATGAGATCGGGGGATCGGGGGAACGTCCTGCCCCGACCTCCCGGTCCGGCGATGCCCACCGCGATCAGCACGCCACGACGGGCACGCGCCAAGGCCGCACCACCGGAAACATCGGCAGCACGCCCAGCACTTGCTTACGCGCCTCGATGATCGTCACGCCCGCGAGCTGCGGCGCCACCGCCCGGCCGGAAGCCTCCCAGAAGCGCGCCCCGCCCAGCAGGGCGCGGGCGCGAAAAGGAGGAATGAACAGCGCCCCGTCGCGGCGTTCCACGTGAAACAGCGAGCGATCCAGCAGGCGCGCGAGCTGGCCGGCGCTATAGGGCTGGCCGTGCCCGAGCGGCGTGCGCTCCACGTGCGCCCAGATGCTACGCCGGTTCGGCACCAGGACCAGCAGCCGCCCCTCGTCGCGCAGCACGCGCCAAACCTCCCGCAGCAAGCGCCGGGCGTGGCCGGCGTTCTCCAGCCCGTGCACCATGAGCACGTTGTCGAAGCTGAAGTCCGGGAAGGGCAGGTGCTCCTCCTCCACCAGCGCCGCGGCGCACGGCCCGTCCGGCGGCCAGGGCGCGATGCAGGACGATCCCCCGCCGGATGCCCCGACCGCCGCCCCACCGTGCGCCCCGGCGAGCTGGGCCGACACCAGCCGCGTCGCCCGCCGCCGCCACAGGCGCAGGTAGGGCCCGGCATGGCCCAGGCCAAGCACGTCGCAGCCGGCCAGCTCGGGCCACATAGCGCGCAGCCGGGCCCGCAGCAGGCGCTTGGCCACGATGCCGGTGGGCGAGGCGTAGAAGCTGTCGAACCCATGGACCTCGGCCTGCATGGACGCGACTATAGGGAGGCGACGCGCGGAGGGCAGCAGGCATGGCGTTGGGGAAATTGCGGGTCAGGGCCGTGCCCTGCCTATCGGACAACTACGCTTGGCTGCTCACCGACCTCGACACCGGCACCGTGGCGGTGTGCGACCCCGGCGAGGCCGCCCCGGTGCTGCGCGCCCTGCGCGACGGTCCCGAGGCGGGGCGCTGCGCCGCCGTGCTGCTCACCCACCACCACGCCGACCACGTGGACGGGGTGGCGGAGCTGGTGGCGGCGACCGGCGCCAAGGTAGTGGGCAACGCGGCGGACGCGCGCCGGCTGCCGCGGCTCGACCTCGCCGTCACGCCCAGCGAGGCGGTGGCGGTGGGTGCCTCCCGCGCGGCGGTGATCGACACGCCCGGCCACGCGCGCGGCCACGTCGCCTTCCACTTCGCCGACGGCGACGTGCTGCTGTGCGGCGACACGCTGTTCTCGCTGGGCTGCGGCCGCCTGCTGGACGGCACGGCGGCCGAGATGTTCGCTTCCCTGGCGCGGCTCGCCGCCCTGCCCGGGCCGACGCTGGTCTGCCCCGGCCACGAGTACACCGAGTCCAACGCCCGCTTCGCGCTCACCGTGGAGCCCGACAACGCCGCCCTGCGCGCGCGCACCGCGCAGGTGTCCGCGCAGCGCGGGCGGGGCGAACCCACGGTGCCCACCACGCTGGCCGAGGAGCTGGCGACCAACCCGTTCCTGCGCGCTCCGGACGTGGCCACCCTGGCGGCGCGGCGGACGGCCAAGGACCGCTTCCGCTGACCGGGTCCGCGACCAGCACGATCGCGTCCGATCCGCGGACCGGCGCCGGCACGCCCGACCTCCGCGACACCTCGCTGCCGGCCGATGCCGTGGCGGCCGCGCTGGGGCTGGCACCGCACCCCGAGGGCGGGCGTTACCGGGAGGTCTGGCGCGACATGCCGGCGGACGGCGGGCGCGGCGCCGGCACGGCCATCCTGTTCCTGCTGGCCGCGGGCGAGCGCAGCCGCTGGCATCGCGTGGACGCGGCGGAGGGCTGGCACTGGCACGCGGGCACCGAGCTGGAGCTGAGTTTGTCGCCGGACGGCCGGGCGGTGGAGGGCCTGTGCCTCGGGCCCGGGTTGCACCGGGGCGAACGGCCCTTCGCCCTGGTGCCGAGGAATTGCTGGCAGGCCGCGACCCCGCTCGGCAGCTGGACGCTGGTGTCCTGCACCGTCAGCCCGGCCTTCTCGTTCGCGGGCTTCGAGATGGCGCCGCCGGGCTGGCAGCCGGGACCGGGCGGGAACCCGGCCGCGCCCGGCCAACCGGGCGCGTGAGCGACGCCGCCGCCTGGGACAGCCGCTACGCGTCCGGCGGGTTCAACTTCGGCGAGGCACCCAACCGTCACCTGGAAGCCCAGGCGCCGCTGCTGCGTCCGGGAATGCGCGTCCTGGCCCTGGGCGACGGCGAGGGCCGCAACGGCGCCTGGCTCGCGGCTCAGGGGCTGGACGTGCTCAGCCTGGATTGGTCGGCGGCGGGGCTGGCCAAGGCCGCCGCCCTGGCCGCCCGGCGCGGGCTGCCGTTGCGCACGGCCGTGGCGGACCTGACCGCCTGGGAGTGGCCGTCCGACGCCTTCGACCTCGTCGCCTGGATCTTCGTGCACCTGCCGCCCGCCGACCGCGCCCTGGTCGCGGCGCGCGCGGCGGCCGCCCTGGCACCGGGCGGCCTGCTGGTGCTGGAAGGTTTCTCGCCCGCCCAGGAGGGCCGCCGCTCGGGCGGCCCGCGCGACCCCGCGCTGCTGTGGCAGCAGGCCGAGGCGCGGCGGCTGTTCGGCGACCTCGTGCTGCTGGAATGCTTGGAAGGCACCGTGCGCCTGGACGAGGGGCCGAGACACCAGGGCGAGGCCGAGGTGGTGCGCGGCGTGTGGCGGCGAGCGGAGTGCGCGCCGGACGGGTGAGCGCCTCGCGCGGACGCCGAAGCGCGACCGAACGAGGGTAGCCCGCGCCCAGCCGCACGTCGGCGCCGTCGGCGTCAGGCCGCGGCGGCCACGCCCCGCAGCGCACGCGTCGTGCCCGGCAATGCCTCGCGCCAGTCCAGCGTGCCGACGCCGCGCAGCGCGAGCAGCCGGTCGCCGTCCTGCATCGCGCGGCGCCGTCGCGGTTCACCGCGAAGCAGCGATCCGGCTCCGCCTTCGGGATTTCGCTCCGAGGCTCCGCTTCGGGGATCACGCCCAAACTAGACCCGCGCCGCGTTAGGGAACGGTGAACGCGCGCCACATGAACTCGCGCCATGCCGAGCATCTCCCCCCGCGTCCCGCGACCTCCCGCCCTCCGGCCACTGGCCACCCTCCTCGCCTTCGCGACACTCCTCGCCGCCCCGGCGCGCGCCGCCGATCCGCCGGAAGTCTCGATCGTCGTCGCCGGCCCGCCGGTGATCGCCTTCCGCCACGCCACCGACGCCTGCGACATCGGCGACATCCCTGACGCCCCGGCCCGCGCCATACGCGACGCCTCGGGACGGGTCCGCCTGTTCGCGACGCACTGGGTCAATCGCTCGCTCACCGGCCCCGACCTGCTCTCGCTGACCCCGGACTGCCGTGTCGGCTACCGCGGCGCCGACAGCCCCGACCCCGCGCGCTTCGACGACCGCCTGTGGCTGGCCAGCCCCTGGACTGCCGACGGCCGCCGCGTGCTCGCCCTGGTGCACGGCGAGTACCAGGGCCACCGCCACCCCGGGCAATGCCCCACCGATCGCTACATGGACTGCTGGTGGAACACCATCACCCTGGCGGTGTCGGAGGACGGCGGCGCCAGCTTCCGCCGGCCGGCGGGGGGCCCGGCCGTCGTCGCCGCGCTGCCCTACCGCTACGATCCGAACGCGCGGCGCCACGTCGGCTTGTTCAACCCGTCCGGCTTGGTGTCGGTCGACGGCGCCCTGCACGCCTTCGCCTTCACCGAAGGGTACGGCCTCCAGCGCCGCGGCAACTGCCTGCTGCGCGCCGCCGACCCGTGGTCGCCCGACGGCTGGCTGGCCTGGGACGGCGCCGCCTTCGCCGCCCGCATGCCCGACCCCTACGCCGCCGAGCCCGATCCGGAACGGCACCGCTGCGCGCCCGTGGCCCCCGCCGCGCTGCGCTGGCCGGTCACCGCGCTGCTGCGCCACGCCCCGTCCGGCGCCTACGTCGCGCTGATGCAAGGCCAGGGCGCCGTGTGGGCCACCGCCAGCCGCGACCTGCTGCGCTGGTCGGTGCCCACCCGGGTGACGGACGCGGTGGGCCACGGCGCCTGGCGCTGCGGCGACCCCGCCCCGCTCGCCTACCCGTCGCTGCTCGACCCCGCCAGCCCGTCGCCCGCCTTCGAAACCGTGGGCGACGAGGCATTGCTCTTCGCCACCCGCTTCGTGCCCTCGACTTCCTGCCGATTGGGCATGGAGCGCGACTTGGTCCGGATGCGAGCGAAGATAGCCCTACGTTGAATAATTTAGATCGGATGCAGCTTCGTCGCAAAATTTATTAGGCATTCAGCTTTTACCCCGATGGTCGGTCGCAGTGCAGCAGCGTCCCGCCACCCGGCAATCGCCGGTCACCGAGGCGGGCGCGACCAGGAGAGCGACCATGGCCACCATTCCCGGCTCCAGCTTCGACGATTACCTCGGCGGCACCGTCTCGGGCGACGTGATGCAGGCCGGCAGCGGCGACGACACCGTGTTCGCCTTCGGCGGCGATGACAGCGTGTACGGCAGCTCTGGCGAAGACTTCCTCGATGGTGGCGCGGGCAATGACCTGCTCGACGGCGGCAGCGGCGACGACAGCCTGTTCGGCGGCGCTGGGTCCGACCGCCTGCTGGGCGGCTCGGGCAACGACTACCTGTACGGCGGCGCGGGCAACGAAACGGCGGCCCGCTCCTTCGCGGTGCAGGACAGCAATCCGACGGGCGACTTCCTCGACGGCGGCACGGGCAACGACGTGTTGGTCGGGGGCTTCACCAACGACATCCTGCTAGGTGGCTCGGGCAACGACTCGCTCGACGGCGGCGGTGGCAACGACGTTCTGAACGGCGGTGCCGGCAATGACCGCCTCGTGGGCGGCACCGGGGACGACTCGCTGATCGGCGGTTCTGGCAACGACACACTGAGTGGCGGCGACGGCGCGGACATGCTGGTCGGCGGCGCCGGCAACGACACGGTGGGCGGCGGCGCCGGCGACGACGTGCTGATCGGCGCCGACGGCAAAGACATGTTCGTCTTCGTGTCCGGCGGCGGCAAGGACGTCGTGATGGACTTCGCCGACGGCGACCACCTGCACGTCGAGCGAAACATCAACGGTCTGTCCATCAATTCCGCGGATGATCTGGCCGGTCGGGTGAAGGACGTGGACGGCAGTGCGGTGATCGACCTGGGCAACGGCGACAGCGTGACGCTGGTCGGCGTGAAGGCCGAGGACGTGCAGCACAACCCCAGCGGATTCATCGCCATCGTCTGAGGGCGCCGTCGGTTCCGGGAGGCGCTGCCGGAAGGTGGCGCCCCCCGACCATGGATGGAACCGGGGTTCGCTCCGGGAATGGAGTTAGGCCGCGATGCTGCTGCAGTCGATCGAAGCCGCCGCGGCGACGGGCGTCCGCCTCGGGGCGCGCGCCGCGCTGGTGACCTGGACCGACAACGGCGCCGGCGCCACCACCTGGCCGACCCTGGACGGCCTGCCCCTGCCCCGCCCCTTCGCCACCCTGTCGCTCGAGGTCCGGGAAGAACTCGCGGGCAACGTCGCCGGGCGCTGCGCCACCCTGCTGCGCCTGCCTCCCGCGGAACCCCGGCGCGGCGCGGTGATCGGGCTCGCGCCCGGCGCGGCGCTGCCGGTGTCCGAGCTGGGCACGGCCATATCGGTTCCCGCCGACCTTCCGCCCACCGTCCGCGCCCGCCTGCTGCGCTTCGTGCTGGAATTCGCGCGCGGTCCGCTCGGCCTGGGCGCCGAGCCCGCGCTGGCCCGCCTGTGCGAGGCGCTGGCCACGCCGGCGGGCAACGCGCGTCCCGTGGCGTCCCTCGGCGACCGGCTGCTGGTAATGCTCGGCGCGGCGGTGCCGCCCGGCACCGCGGCCTACCTGTCCGGCCCGGGCGGCCTGCGCCGCAACCGCACCGTGCCCACCGCGAGCGGCCTGTTGCTGCTGGACCGGCCGCACGGCGGGGCGGACGCGCTGATGCTCGCGGGTCCCGACGTCGCGACGCGCTGGAGCCTGGGAACGACCTGGGCGCGGCCGGCGCTGGCCGCGATGGCCGCCGACCCGGCGCTGCGCCGCTGCTTGCCCGCTGCGCTGGCGCCGCTGGCCGCGCAGCCGGCCGTGGCGGCGCTGCTGCGGGAATGCGCGCTGCTGCCCGCCGCGGCCCCCCGCCGGCAGCGGGCCGCGGCGCTGGACGCGGTGCTCGACTTGGCCATCCCCGACGGCGCCGGCGGCGCCTTCCTGGGCGGCTGGACGCGCGACCCGCTCGGGCTCGTGGCCGGTGCCTCCCTGCTGCCGCCGGGCGGGGGCGAGATGCCGATCCCCCCAGACGCGCTGTTCCGCTTCGCCCTCGCGCCGGCCAAGGGGGCCGGTGCTCCGCCGCCCGGCGCGCGCGGCTTCGCGCTCCACCTCGCGGCCGCCAGCTGCCCCGTCGGCACCTTCCCCGGGCTGCGCCTGCGACTCGGCTCGGGCGCCACCCTGGACCTGTCCGCCCCCGCCGCCGCCCTGCCCGCCGCCGCCGCCCGCGACGCGGTGCTGGCCTCGGTGCCGGTGCCGGAAGCCTCCGCCGCCATGCTCGACCGCTGCCTGCGCCCCGCCGCCGGCCGCCTGCATGCCCTGGCGCTGGGTGGTCGCGCCGCGCCCGAGCTGGTGCGGATCGGCGCGCCCCCGCGCGCGCCGCTGGTTTCCGTGGTGGTGCCGCTGTACCGCAACCTGGGCTTCCAGCGCTTCCAGGTCGCGGCCCTGGCCGCCGACCCGAGCATGCGCCGCACGGAGGTGATTTTCGTGCTCGACAGCCCCGAGCAGCGCGCCGAGGCCGAGCACCTGCTGCGCGGCCTGCACGCCATGCACGGCATGACGATGCTGTTGGCGGTGATGCCCGCCAACATGGGCTATGCCCCGGCCAACAACGACGCCGCCCGCCACGCGCGCGGCCGCTACCTGCTGCTGCTCAACTCCGACGTCGTGCCGGCCGCACCTGGCTGGCTGGCCCACCTCCTGGCGCCGCTGGAAGCCGACCGCGCGATCGGCGCCGCGGGCCCGAAGCTGCTGTTCGAGGACGGCTCCATCCAGCACGCCGGCTTGTTCTTCGAACGCGACGCATCCGACGGCATCTGGCTCAACCGCCACTATTACAAGGGCTACCCGCGCGCCCACGCGCCGGCCAACCGGGCCCGCGCCGTGCCTGGCGTCACCGGCGCCGCGCTGCTGGTGCGGCGCAAGCTGTTCGAGGCGGTGGGCGGCTTCACCGAGGACTACGTCGTCGGCGACTACGAGGACAGCGACCTGTGCCTCAAGCTGCGCGCGGCGGGCGCGGGCATCGCCTACGCGCCGGCGGCCGAGCTGTTCCACTTCGAGCGCCGCTCCATCCGCCTGCACCCCGGCTATACCCGCACGCTCGCCTCCTCCTGCAACCGCCGCCTGCACCACGAGCGCTGGGATGGCGCGATCACGGCGCTGATGCGCGCGAGGGCGCCGCGATGAGCGCCCGGTTCGCCGACCCCGTCGCGGATGCCGACCCGCTGGACGGGCTGCTCGGGCACCTCGCCCGCAACCGCTTCCTGCCAGCGCCGCCGCCCGGCATCCACGTCGTCGGCGACGGCGACCGGCGCGCGGTGGGCGCGGAGTTCCTCGGCCACTTCGTCCGCCGCGGCGGCCTCGCCCCCCACGAGCGCGTGCTCGACCTGGGCTGCGGCACCGGTCGCATGGCGGTGCCGCTTACCCAATTCCTCGATGACGCCGGCTCCTACGAGGGCGCCGACGTGTCCGGCCCCGGCATCGCCTGGTGCAGGCGCGCCATCACGCCCCGCTACCCGCGCTTCCGCTTCCACCGGCTCGACCTCGCCCACCCCCTCTACAACCCCGCCGGAACGGGCGATGCCGCCCGCGCGGTGCTGCCCTGGCCGGACGCGAGCTTCGACTTCATCGCCCTGGTTTCGGTGCTAACGCACCTGCCGTTCGAGGAGATGGCCCGCTACGCCCGCGAGGCGTCCCGGCTGCTCGCACCCGGCGGCCGGGTCTTCGCTACCGCCTTCCTGCTCAACAGCCCGGCGCGCGCCGCGCTGCGGGCGGGTCGCGGTCGCTTCGGCTTCGAGGCCGACGCGCCCGGCCCGGTGCTGTTCGCCGATGCCGACGCGCCCACCGCCGCGGTCGCCTTCGACGAGGACCACCTGCTCGCCGCCTTCCTGGCCGCCGGCCTGCGCCGGCGCCGGCCGGCCGCCTACGGGAGCTGGAGCGGCCGCGACTCGGCGACGTTCCAGGACATCTGCGTGTTCGAGCGGGCTTGAGGGAGCGGTTGCCATGCGCCTGCTGATGCTGTGTCACGGCTACCCCGGGCTCGGCCCGAGCGGCGGCACGGAAGCCTTCGCGCACGGGCTGTTCCGCGCCCTGCGCGACGGCGCCGGGGTGGACGGCCTGTTCCTGGCCGGCGCCGGCGCGCACGCGCGCGACGCCAAGCCCGGCACCGCGCTGCAGGCCGCGCCCGGCGGCGCGGCGGACGAGATGCTGCTCCGCAGCGCGGGCTTCGACGGCTTCTTCCTGTCGCAAACCGACCTGCACGGCGTGGCCCCCGAGCTGGCGTCGGTGCTGCGCGACCTGCGGCCCGACGTGGTGCACGTCCACCACCTGCTGCTGCTCGGCGCCGAGGCGCTGCACCTGATCCGCCGCACCGTGCCGCGGGCGCGCATCGTGATGACGCTGCACGACTACTACGCGATCTGCGCCAACGACGGCCAGATGACCAAGACCGACGGGAGGCTGTGCCGCGCCGCTTCTCCGGACGCTTGCCACGCCTGCCTGCCAGCGCGCAACACGACCGACTTCCGGCTGCGCGAGATGCACCTGCGCGCGATGCTCGACCACGTCGACACGTTCATCGCGCCGAGCGAGTTCCTGCGCCGCCGCTTCGTCGCCTGGGGCCTGCCGGAGGAGCGGATCGTCGTGCTGCGCAACGGCCTCACCGACGCGCCCGCCGCGCCGGCGCGCGACGCGGCCCCCGACGCCCGACGCGACCGCTTCGGCTTCTTCGGCCACGTCAACCGCTTCAAGGGCGCCACCCTGGCGCTGGAAGCCTCGGCGCTGCTGGGCGTGGCCGGCGAGGCGCACGGCCTGGACCTGCACGGCGGCGCCGCCTTCCAGGCCGACGACTTCCTCCACCGCTTCGACTTCCTGCTCGCCGCCGCTCCGGCCGCCCGCCACCACGGCGCCTACGCGCCCGCCGACCAGCCCGCCATCATGGCCGGGCTCGACTGGGTGCTGGTGCCCTCGTTGTGGTGGGAGAACGCGCCGCTGGTGATCCAGGAAGCGCACCGCCACCGCCGGCCGGTGATCTGCGCCGATGTCGGCGGCATGGCCGAGGCGGTGCGCGACGGCGTCGACGGCCTGCACTTCCGCGCCGGCGACAGCCGCTCCCTGGCCGACGCGATGCGCCGCGCCGCCGGCACGCCGGGCTTGTGGGAGCGGCTCGCTGCCAACATCGCCGCCCCGCGCACGGTCGCCGAGGCCGCGGCCGAGCACCTCGCCCTGTACCGAGACCTCGCGGCGGCCCGCCCCGCCGCGACCACGAGGAGGAAGGCCGCATGAACGCCGCCGTGCTGACGCTCGCCACCGCGACCCGGGGCGACCCCTCCCGCGACGCGCCCGCCGCCAACGCCCACCGCGACGCGGTCTACCTCAACGTCACCCCGCGCGACATCACCCCGCGCGACGCGACCACCCGGGACGCGGCCCCGCGCGGCGACGACACCGCCGCGGCCGGCGCGCTCGACCTCGCCTGCCGGATCGGCCCCGGCGCCGCGCTGCTGCTCGGCCGGCACGAGGGCCGGCTGCCGCGCGATGGCGAAGCGGTGCTGGGCGCCGACGGCGAGCGGCGCGGCCGCTTCCGCGCCGTCGCTTGGCCGCGCGAGGACGGCGCCGGCGTGTGGTACCTCGCCGCGCTGCGCCTAGCGGCCGAGGCGCGCCACGCGCCCGGCGAGCCGCTGTCGGTGACGGGGCAGGGCGGCGCCCTGCCGCTGGGCGCGATGCCGGCCGACGCGGCGCTGCCCGACGCGCTGGTCGCCGCGCTGCGCGCCCGCCTGCCCGCGCGGCGCGGGGCCGCGGTGGCCCGCTTCCTGTTCGACGTCACCGCGCCCGCCGCCCTGTCGCGGCCCGGCCCGGCGCGCGACGCGCTGTGGGCGATCCTGGCCGCCGTCGCCGTGCCCGACGGCGCCGCCGAGATGGTGGGCGGCGTGCCCGGCGTGCTCGGCTTCGTGCAGGGCTGGGGCTTGCCGGCCGCCGAGGGCAGCGAGCTGCTGCTGCGCCGCACCGACGGCACCCTGGAGCGGGTTCCGGGCCGTGAGGCGGCCTTCGCGCGCGCCGACATCCCTGCTCCCGCCGGCGGCGTGGTGCACCTGCTGCCGGCTCCGACCGGCCCGGTCGCCCCGCCCGCCGAGCTGCTGGTCGCCGCCCCCGACGGCACCCTGCTGCGCCGCGCCGCCATCGCCGGGCGCGCGCCCCTTTCGCCGGTCGAGAGCGCCGGCCACCTGCGCGACGTTATGCCCCGGCTGCGCTGCGACGCGGAGTCGCTGGCCCTGGTGCGCCGCGCGCTGCGCCCGCTGTACAACGGCACCGACACGCTGTGGTCGGGCGCCCATCCCGTGCGCGCGGCGGTGGACCTGCTCGCCGACTGCGACGGCGGCGGCCTGTACCTGCACGGTTGGGTGTTCGACCCGCAGCACGCGGCGCGGACCGTGTGGCTGCGCGGGGCGGCCGGCTACGCAGCCCGCCTCGACGCCGGCTGGACCCGGATCGAGCGTCCCGACGTCGGCGCCGGCATTGTCAAGGATCCCCGCTTGGCGGCGCTGGTCGACAGCAGCACCGAGCACGGCTTCGCGGCGATCCTGCCGCCGCTGCCCGCACCCCAGGCGCTGCACCTGGAGTTCGACTTCGCCGACACCGACTGCGCCTTCGTGCCGCTGTCCGCGCCGACGCGCGGCGCGCCCGCGCTGCGCCGCGCGCTGGCCGGCGTGGACCTGCACAAGCCCTCCGGCGAGGCGATCGTGGAGCGCCAGCTCGGCCCGCTGGTGCTCGCCCGCCTCGGCGCCCCCCCCGCACGCCCGGCCGCCGAGACCCTGGTCGCGGCGCGGAGCGCCGGCGCGGTGGCGGTTTCCGTGCTGGTGCCGCTGCCCGACCCGGGCGAGGCGGTAGCCGCCTTCCTGTCGCAGTTCATGGCCGACCCGCTGCTCGCCGACGAGGAGCTGGTGTTCGCCCTGTCCGGCCGCTGGAGCGGGTCCGACCTCGGCCGCCTGCGTCGCCGGCTCGAGTTCGACGGCCTCGGCGCCGTGCTGGTCCGCACCGCCGACGGCACCGCCGACGCAGCGACCCTGCTGGACCTCGCGGCGGGCGTCGCGCGGGCGGAGACGCTGCTGTGCCTCGCACCTTCCGTGTTCGGCCGCGCGCCGGGCTGGCGGGGCGCCCTGCGCGCGGCGCTGGCGGCCGGCGAGGGTGCCGCGGCGGCCATCCCCACCGCGGTGCACGAGGACTTCGCCGTGCGCTCGGCCGGCATCGAGTCCGTCCGTCCGCTCGACGTCGCGCCCTACGTGGCGCTGCACCACCTCGGCGCCGGCCTGCCGGTGGCGGCGGTGCCGGACCGCCTCGGGTCCGTCGCGCGCCCGGTCGCGACGGCCGGCAGCCTGCGCTGCTGCCTGCTGCCCGCCGCCGCCACGCGGGAGGCGGGCGGCTTCGGCGGCGGCCACCTGCTGGAGCAGGCGCAGGCGCTGGACTTCTTCGCCCGCCTGCGCGCCCGCGCCGGCGTCGGCTGCGTCTGGGTGCCCGAGGCCGAGGTCTACGCCCTGGAGGAGCCGCCCGAGCCGCACGGTTGGGAGCGCGCCGCGCTGCTGGCCGACGGCTGGGCGCTGCGCGCGGGCCTGATCGAGACGCATCCCGCCGGGACTTCCCATACCAAAACGCCGGAGGCATGAAGACCATGCGCACCCTGGTGATCTCGCACGGCCACCCCGCCTTCTCCATCGGCGGCGCCGAGATCGCGGCCTACAACCTGTTCCGCGCGCTGGACGCGACGCCCGGGCACGAGGCGCACTTCCTCGCCCGCACCGGCCACCCGGTGCGCCGGCGGGCCGAGACGCCGCTGATGAGCCTGCGCCAGTCCGAGCGGGAGATCTTCCTCCACGCCGACGACTACGAGCATTTCTGGCTCAGCAACCGCGCGCTCGACGACCTTTCCGGCGCCTTCACCAGCCACCTGCGCGCGCTGAACCCGGACGTGGTGCACTTCCACCACATCATCGGCCTGGGCGTGGAAAGCATTGCCGCGGCCCGGCGGGCGCTTCCGGATGCGCGGATCGTGGTCACCTTCCACGAGTACCTCTCGATCTGCGCTCACCACGGCCAGATGGTGAAGACCCGCGGCAACCGGCTGTGCCGCAAGGCGACGCCCGCCGACTGCGCCAATTGCTTTCCCGAGCGCGGCGCGGGCGAAATGTTCCGCCGCGAAATGTTCCTCAAGCACCACCTCGGGCTGGCCGACGCCTTCGTCTCGCCTTCCCACTTCCTGGTGGACCGCTACGCCGACTGGGGCCTGGACCGCGCCCGCTTCACGGTGATCGAGAACGGCCTGGACACCTCGCACTCGGCGCCGCCGCGCGCGCTGCCCGCCGGCGGCCGCCGCGCCCGCTTCGGCTTCTTCGGCCAAGTCACCGAGTTCAAGGGCCTGCCGATGCTGCTCGACGCCGTCAGCCGCGTTCCCGACGCGGCCTGGGGCGACGACGCCGCGCTGTGCGTGTTCGGTGGCAACCTCGACAACCAGCCGCAGGAGTTCCGCGACCGCTTCGCCGCCCTGATGGAGCGCGCCGGCCGACGGGCGAGGTTCTACGGCGCCTACCGGGCCGAGGAGCTGCCGCGCCTGATGGGCCAAGTGGACTGGGTCGTGATGCCCTCGATCTGGTGGGAGAACTCGCCCGTGGTGATCCAGGAAGCGTTCCTGCACGGCCGTCCGCTGCTGTGCTCCGACATCGGCGGCATGGCCGAGAAGGTGCGCGACGGCGTCGACGGCCTGCACTTCCGCGCAGGCTCGGCCGAGGACCTCGCCGACGCGATGGTGCGCGCGATGACCGAGCCGGGATTGTGGGGTGCCCTGCGTGACGCCCGGCCGACCCCGCCGAGCCTGCGCGACTTCGCCGAGGCGCATGCGGCGCTGTACCGCTCGCTCGCGCCCGGCCACGCCGCCGCCCGCGCCGCCGCGCCAGCCCCGTCCCCAATGGCGCCGGCGCCCGCGCCGCGCCGCCGCGTTAACCGGCCCGCAATCCCGAGCGTCCAGGGTGCGTCGAAGGCCATAACCGCCATGGAAGCCGCGCCCCGATGAAGAATATCCTCGTCATCAGCCCGTCGGGCGAAGTGTACGACCACGACAGCGTGCGCTGGTACAACCACACCGATGTGCAGGGCAGCCTCAACCACTACCACAACATCGGCGACGCGTTCGTGTTCGACAGCTCGCTCAAGCTGCTGCGCTACGCGCGGCTGGAGCCGATGAAGATCCGCAACCCGACGGACGCGGACATCGCGCGCTACAACACCGAGTTCGACTTCGCCTTCCTGCGCGGCTCCAACTACATCCATCCCACGATGGACTGGGAACGAGCGCCCGAGGTCCTGGAGAAGCTCAAGATCCCGGTGATCGCCTTCGGCATCGGCGCGCAGGCGCCGGCCAAGGGCGACCTGCGCCTGAGCGAGTCCACCCGCCGCGTGCTGGCCGCGATCGCCGACCGCTCGGTTTCCATGGGCGTGCGCGGCACCTACACCGCCGACGTGCTGTGGTCGCTCGGGATCCGCAACCTGCGCATCGTCGGCTGCCCCACCGTGTTCCGCCGCAACGACCCCGGCCTGCGCATCGACCTACCCAAGCTCGAGGACGTGCGCGAGGCCGGCTTCACGCTGCGCCGCGAGGTGTCGCCCGACTACGCGCAGGACGTGCCGCACTACCTCAATCTCCAGCGCGACACGATCATCGACCTGTCCCGCCGCTTCGACCTGTCGGTGATGGCGCAGGGCGAGATCGAGGAGAAGGCGATCCTGTGGGGCACCCCCGAGCAGGCCGAGGAAGGGCGCCGCAAGCTGCGTCACGAGACCTGGCTGCGCGGTGCCGACGATCCGATGGAAACGCTGTACCGTGACAAGCTGTGGTATTCCGACGTCGTCGCGGAATGGGAAGCCTTCGTCCGCTCCAAGGATCTCATTCTCGGCTACCGCCTGCACGGCAACCTGATGGCGCTGGCGAACCGCACGCCGTCCGTCTACTTCACCTACGACAGCCGCACCGCCGAGTTCGCCGAAACCTTCCAGATCCCCTCCTTCGACGTGTTCGGGGCCAAGCGCTTCGTGCTCGAGGAGTACTGGGACCAAGCGCGCTTCGAGAAGTTCAACCGCTCCTACGTGCAGCGCTACCGCGAAATGCGGATGTTCCTCAGCGAGAACGGTGCCGACCACAAGATGGTGGACGAGACCGCGTGGAACCGCCCCCGCGTGGCGCGCGAGCCCACCGCGTTGGCGCCGATGCCGGAGAGCCTGGCGGCGTGACCACCCCGGCGCGCGCCGCCGCTCCAGCCGCGCCGACGGCCGCCGCCACCCTGCCCACCGGCTACGTGGAGGTGGTGGCCGCCGACCGCGTGCTGGGCTGGGCGTGGGACCCGTCGCGGCCCGACGCGCGGCTACGCGTGGAGCTGCGGCTGGACGGCGCGGTGCTGGCCGAGGGCTTGGCCGACCGGCCGCGCGACGATCTCGCGGCCGGCGGCATCGGCGACGGCGCGCACGCCTTCTCGCTGCCGGTGGACCCCGCGCATCGCGATCGCGGCGCCGAACTCTCGGTGCTGGCCCACGGCGCCGACGGCGCGGCGACGCTGGGCAACGCCGCCGGCACGCCTGCGGCCGGCGCGGCCGCGGGGCTGGCGCGGATCGAGCGCGGCCTGACCGCGCTGGTCGGCTCGCAGCGGCTGATCCATCGCAATCTCCAGGCCGTGCTGATGGCCGTGCGCGGCGGCGCCGCGTCTCCCCCGGCCGACGCCGCCATCGCGGAGGCGCGCGAGGAGCTGCGCCAGCAGGTCGCGGCGCTGGAGATTTTCGTCACGCGGCTCGACGACCGCCTCGCCCGCTTGGCCGAGACGCCGCGGGCGGAAGGGCGCGGTGACGGCCACGGCCCGCTGCTCGCCCTCCTCGGCGCGCTGGCCGGTGCCGGCCTGACCGCCGCCGCGCTGTCGCTGCTCTGAGCATGTCGGCCCTCCCGGACACGGCGAGCCTGCGTCGGGGCGCGTGGCTGCTCGTCGCACTGGGCGCGGTGGGCAACGTCGCGGCGCTGGCGATGCCGGTCTTCTCCATGCAGGTGTTCAACCGCGTGCTGCCCACTGGCAGCCTGGAAACGCTGGCGTGGCTCGCCGTCGCTTTGATGCTGGTGGTGCCGGTGCAGGGTATGCTCGACTACCTGCGCGGCACCGCGCTGGTTTCGGTGGGCAATCGCTGGCTGGACCGACTGGTGGAGCCGCTGCTGCACGCAGGCGGCGCCGCCGGACCGCGCGGCACGCAGGAGGCGATGCGCGACCTCGACACGCTGCGGGCCACCTGCGCGGCACCTGCCGCCGCGGCGCCGCTCGACTTCCTGTGGACGCCGCTGTTCCTCGCCGCGACCTTCCTGCTGCACCCGCTCTTCGGCTTGCTGCTGGTGGCCGGCGCGGGCGCGCTGGCCGGGCTGAACGTGGCGACGACCTTCCTGGTACGGCCGGCGCTGCTGGCGGCCAACGACCTCGCCGCCGGCAGCTTCGCCGAGGCCGCCGGTACTATCCGCGCGGCGGAGGCGGTGCGCGCCATGGGCATGCTGCCGGCGCTCTCGCGGCGCTGGCGCACGGGGCGCGGCAGCATGCTGGGGGCGGCGCACCGGGCGCAGCGCCTGGCCAAGGCGCTGGCCACCGCGGCGCGCGTGCTGCGCATCCTGCTTTCCGCCGCCACGGTCGCGCTGGGCGCGGTGCTGTGCCTGCGCGGCGCGGCCGACCCCGGCACCATGCTGGCCGCTAACCTCATCGTCGCCCGCGCGCTGCAACCCTTCGAGCAGGCCGGCGCGGCCTGGCGGCTGTGGAGCGAAGCCCTCGCCGCGCGCGGCCGCATCGCCGCGGTGCTGGCGGCGGCCCCGGCCGAGCGGGCCGGCGTGGCGCTGCCCCGACCGCTGGGGCGGATCGCGGCCGACCGGCTGGCATTCCTCCCCCCTGGCGCCGAGCGCCCGGTGCTGCGCGGCGTCATCTTCGCCATCGAACCGGGCGAGGTGCTGGCGCTGACCGGCGCCTCGGGCTCGGGCAAGTCCACGCTGATCCGGCTGCTGCTCGGCGCCGAACGGCCCGGCGCCGGCACCATCCACCTCGACGGCTACCCGACGCACCTGTGGGCGCGCGCCGAGCTGGCCCGCCACCTCGGCTACCTGCCGCAGCACCTCGGCCTGGTGGACGGCACGGTGACGCAGAACGTGTCCCGCTTCGCCGACCGGCCCGACATGGCCGCCGTGATCGCCGCCACCCGCCTGGCCGGCGCCCAGGACGCCGTGGCGCGGCTGCCGGAAGGCTACAGCACCCGGATCGGCCCCAATGGCTTCGCGCTGTCGGCGGGGCAGCGGCAGTGCCTGGCCCTGGCGCGCGCCCTGCACGGCGACCCTCGGCTGCTCATCCTCGACGAGCCGGACGCGCACCTGGACGCGGAAGGCGAGGCGCGGCTGCTGCGGACCTTGGCGCGGGTGCGGGCGCGCGGCATCGGCGTGCTGGTGATCACCCATCGCCCGGCGCTGCTGGCCGCCGCCGACCGCCGCCTGCTGCTGCGCGACGGTCTGCTGCTACCCGAGGTGCCGTCGGCAGCTGCGTCCCCGGCGCGCATCGGGGCGGTGGCGTGAGCGCCGCCTCCCCCGCCCGGGGGATCACCGACCGGGCGGACGCCACCCCCGGCACTGCCCCCGCCGATGCCGCCCCGGCGCCCGTCGCCATGGCGCCCGCCGCCCTGGCTGCCGTTTCCCGCGACGTCCGCCGGGTGGTCGGCCTGGCGCTGTTTTGCACCCTGTTCGTGGACCTCGCGGTGATGTCCGTGCCGCTGTTCGACGCCCACGTGCTCGACGACGTGCTGGTCAGCCGCAGCCTCGAAACGCTGGCGGCGCTGGCGGCGCTGTGCATCGTTGCCCTGCTGCTGCAGACCGTGCTGGACTGGGCGCGCGGCGCCGCCTTCGTGGTGTTGTCCGACCGCATCGCCCAGCACCTCGACGCGCCGTTGCTGGCGTCCTGCCTGTCCCGCGATCTCGGGCGCGGCCTCGCCTCCGCCGGCGAGCCGCTGCGCGACCTCAACGAGGTACGGCTGTTCGTGGCCGGTGGCGCCGCCGCCCTGCCGCTGGACCTGCTGGCGGCGCCGGCGATGCTGACGCTGCTGTTCCTCCTGCACCCCTCGCTGGGCTTCCTCGGCCTGGGCGGCGGCGCGCTGCTGCTGCTGCTGGCGGTGCGCTCGGACGCCACCGCGCGCCGCGGCCTGCGCGACGGGCAGGCGGGAATGGCCGCGGCCAACGCGGCGCTCGCCGTCCGGCTTCGCGAGCCCGAGGCGGTGGCGGCGCTCGGTCTGCGGGAGAACCTCGCGCGCGTCTGGGCGGCCGAGCACGGCGTCGCCCGCAGGCAGGCCGCCCGCGCCGTGGGCCGGGCGCGCCGGGTCGAGGCGACGTCGCGCGCCTGCCGCCTGGCCCTCCAGGGCGCGGTGGTGGCCACCGCGGCGGTGGCCGCGACGCGCGGGCAGGCGACGCCGGGCCTTGCCATGGCCGCCTCGGTGGTGTTCGCCCGGCTGGTGCTGCCGATCGACCAGTGCGTGTCCGGCTGGCGGCAGTGGATCGCTGCGATCGCCGCTTGGCACCGGCTGCGCGCCGCCTTGTCGCCGGATCCCGGGGCAGCCGACGCTCCCCACGCCAGCACGGCGATCGACGCGGCCGACCCCGCCCCCGGTCTCCTGGTGCAGTCGCTGCGCTGGACCACGCCCGACGGGCGACGGGTGCTCGACGACGTGTCCTTCGCCATCGCGTCGGGCGAGGCGGTGGTGCTGCGCGGCGTCAACGGCGCCGGCAAGTCCACCCTGGCGCGGCTGGCCGCGGGCGTGCTGACGCCTTCCGCCGGCCGCGTGCTGCTCGACGGGCGCGACCTGCACCGCGACACCGACCGCGACGCCCTGGCCGCCCGCGTCGGCCTGCTGCCGCAGTCTGTGCAGCTGCTGGAAGGCAGCGTGCTCGACAACATCGCCCGCTTCGGCGCCGACGCCGAGGCGCCGGCCGTGGTGGAGAGCGCCCAGCGCGCCGGCGCGCACGCGCTCGTCGGCCGGCTGCCGCGCGGCTACGCGACGACCCTCTCGCCCTTCGGTCCGGAGCTGTCGGGCGGCCAACGCCAGCGCATCGGCCTGGCCCGCGCGCTGCACGGCGAGCCGCGCCTGCTGGTGCTCGACGAGCCCGACGCGCACCTCGACGCGGACGGCGAGGCGGCGCTGCTGGATGCCATCCGCGGCGCCAAGGCGGCAGGCGCGGCGGTGCTGCTCGTCACGCACCGCGCGGCGCTTCTGGCCGCCGCCGATCGCATCCTGACCGTGAGCGAGGGCAGGGTGATCGACGATGCCCCGGCCGCCCCGACCCCCGCCGATGCCGCTTCGGGCGACGCGCTGGCGGCCGAGGCATCCCCGGCCGGCACGACGCCTGCCGCCACCTTTCCCGGTGTCCCAGCACTCCTGCCTCCTTCCCGGCGGGCCCTGGCGTGAGCGCCGCCCTCACCGAGGCCGCGCCCGAGCCATCGCTGCGCCGCATCGCCCTGGTGGCCGCGCTCACCGTGCTGCTCGGCTTCGGCGGGCTGGGTGCCTGGGCCTTCGCGGCGCGGCTGGACCGCGCGGTGCTGGCCAGCGGCACGGTGGTGGTGCAGGGCAAGCGCAAGACCATCAGCCTGCTCGAGAGCGGCATCCTGCGCGAGCTGCTGGTGCGCGAGGGCCAGCGCGTGAACCCCGGCCAGCCCCTGCTGCGACTCGACGACACCCAGGCCAGCGCGGCCGCCGGACAAGCCCACGCGCGGCTGTGGGCGGCCTCGGCGCGTGTGGCGCGGCTGGTCGCCGAGCAGGAAGGCGCGCCGCAGGTCGCCTTTCCCGCCGACCTCCTCGCCGCCGCCGCGGCCGACCCGGGCGTGGCCGGCTTCGTGGAGTCCGAGCGCCGCCTGTTCGCCGCTCGCCAGCGCAGCCTGGAGGGCGCCATCGCCGTGCTGGACCGGCGCATCCTCCAGCAGCGGGCGCAGATCGAGTCGCTCGTCGCGCAAGGGCAGGCCGGCGCCGTGCAGTCGCGCCTCACCCGCGACGAGCTGGACGGTGTCAACCGCCTGCTCGCCGCCGGCTTCGCCACCCGCACCCGCGCCATGGAGCTGCAACGCCGCGAAGCCGAGCTGCGCGGCTCCCTGGCGCAACTCTCGGGGCGCGAGGCCGAGGCGCGCGAGGCCATCTCCCAGGCCGAGGCGGAGATCAGCTCGCTGCGCCAGGTGCGGCTGGCGGAGATCGCCGCCAGCCTCCAGGAAACCCGCGGCCAGCTCGCGGAATCCGCCGAGCGCATGCGCGGCGCCGCCGACCTGCTGGCCCGCGCGGTGGTGCTCTCGCCCGAAGGCGGCGTGGTCAGCGACATCCGCTTCAACACGCTCGGCGGCACGGTCGGGGCCGGCCAGCCAGTGCTCGACATCGTGCCGCAGGAGGACACGTTGGTGATCGAGGCCCAGGTCAGCCCGGTGGACGCCGAAGGGCTGCACCCCGGCCAAGCCGCCAGCGTGCGGCTGTCGGCCTTCAACGCCCGCCGCGTGCCCCCGGTTCCGGGCCGACTCACCTACGTCTCGGCCGACCGCCAGCTCAGCCCGCAGGGCGACCCGCTGTTCCTGGTGCGCGTGCTGCTGGACGCCGACGCCTTGGCGGCGCTGAACCTCGCCGCGCCGCTGACCCCGGGCATGCCGGCCGAGGTGCACATCATCCGCGGCGAGCGGCGGGCCATCGACTACATCGCGGCCCCCTTCCTCGACGCGATGCGCCGGAGCATGCGCGGCGGCTGACGCGCGCGGGCGGGAACGGTTAAGGACGACGGCCGGCTTCCCGAGCGGACGCCCTCGCCGATCCGCTACCCCCTCGATCGGCCCGCGACGCCGCGCGGCCGGGATCGCGGCGCGGCCGTCAGCGCGCGGCGCCGAGGATCGCGTCGAGCTCCCGGTAGTCGGGAAGGGCCGCGTCGATCACCTGCCCGGCTACGAGCACGACGCGGTCGGCCTGCGGCCGGCAGACCAACTCGTTCAGCGTCCGCGCTCCCGTCAGCACCAAGTCGGCCGGTCCTCCCGGCGCGATCACGCCGGCGCCGGGCAGGCCCATGACCCCCGCCGCCGTCCGCCCCAGCAGGCGCGTCCAGGGGCGCTCGGAATGATCGAGGTGCAGGATGCGCGTGCTCTCGCGGAACACCTCGATCATGTCGAGGTCGCCGTAGGCGTAGAAGGGGTCGCGGCTGTTGTCGCTCGCGACCATCACCGGCACGCCGGCCGCGTCGAGCTCGTGCAGCGGCGCCACGCCGCGCCACCGCGGCGTGCGGCCGGCGGCGCGGTCCTGGAGGTACATGTTGCACATCGGCAGCGACACCACCGCGATCCCGGCCTCGCCCACGCGCTCAATCACCCGGGCGCGCTCCTCGTCCGGGCTGAGCGCGAGGGAGCAGCAGTGCCCGGCCGTGATGCGGCCCGCGAAGCGGTGCCGCAGCGCCGCCAGCGCGATCCGCTCCAGGCTGCGTGCGTCGGGCGAGGCGCTCTCGTCGACGTGCAGGTCGAGGTCCAGGCCGTGCGCCGCCGCGGCGCCGAATAGGCGGTCGAGCCCGCGCTCAAGCCGCTCGTCCGGCGCCCCGCCCTCGAACGTCAACGCCCCGAGCACGCCCCCGTGCCGGGCTACCGCCTCCACGACGGCGCGGAACTGCCCCTCGTCGTCGATGGCGACGTCGAGGGGCAGGAGCGCCACCGCCTGCAGCGCGATCCGCCCGCGCCAAGCTTCCCGTGCCTCGGCGAAGACCGGCCAGGAGATCGCGGTTTGCGGCCCGATCGAGTCGAGGTGCGTGCGGATCGCGCCGGTGCCGTGCGCGAAGGCGCAGCGCAACGCGAAGTCCATGCGCGCCGCGACGTCGCCCGCACTCCAGTTCGCCTCGCGATCCGCCCTGACCGCCGCCCGGGCGCCGAGGAAGGAGCCGTCGGGGTTGTCGGCGCGTCCCAGGACGTGGCCCTTGTCGAGGTGGGTGTGGACGTCGACGAGGCGGGGCAGCACGATCCCACCGGCGAGGGCCGCCGTGGGCCGCCCGTCACCGGCGGACAGCACTCCCGGCGGCGCGATCCCGGCGATCCGCGACCCCTCGACCAGGATCTCGCACGCCGCGAGGCCGTCCCGTCCGGCCGGGCCGTCCAGGGCCGGGGCCAGCGCGGCGGGCACGCGGGCGTCGACGATCCGCCAGGCGCTGCCCCGCGCCGCCGCCGCGACGCGGTCGCGCACCCACCCTCCCCGCGGGGGAACGGCGCCCGGGTCGTCGCCGAGGGGTGGTTGGTCGGTCACGGGCTGCTCCGGGCGATCGGGAGGGGAATGGCCGACCCCTCCCGGTTGGAGCAAGCAGCAAATCCCCGGGACGCCCGGGAGCGCCCGCAGGAACCGCGCGTTCGACCCCGCCGGCGTCCGCGCCCCGCTCGCCGCCCAACGCGTCGCGGTGCCGCCGGGCGCGACGATGCTCTTCGCGTCCGGCCGGCCCGGCGTCCGGCCCGACGACGCGGTCCCGGAAGGTGTCGAGGCGCGGGCGCGATCCTGCTCCGGGAACGTCCGGACCCTCGGCCGGGGGAGCCGCGCCCGCCGGGAGGGCGTCAGTTGCGGAACGCCGCGATGATCGCGCCCAGGGTGACCACCGAGAGCGCGGACGCCAGCAGCACGGTGGCCGCCGAGCGGTCCATCCCGGTGGCGTAGCGCCGGGCCAGGATGAAGGCGTTCGCCCCCGTCGGCATCCCGGCCGCCGTCACCGCGACGGCCGTGCCCAGGGCGTCCAGCCCGAACAAGCGGGCCGTGGCCAGCACCGCCGCCGGTAGAACCACGAGCTTCAGCGACACGCCCACCAGCGCAGTGGCCCCGCCTCGCCTCGGGTCGAAGCCGGTCAGGCTCGCGCCCAGGCAGAACAGCGCCGCCGCCGGTCCGGCGGCGCCCAGCAGCTGCAGCGGCCGCAGGAGGAGCTCCGGCGGCGGCGGCAGCAGCGCCGCCCACAGGCCGCCCAGCACGACGGCCAGCACGATTGGATTGCGCAGCATGGCCGACGCGGTGGCGACGAGGATGCGCGCCGGCGAGGCGCTGGCGTTCAGGCCCGTTTCCGCCACCAGGGTGGCGATCGGCAGCAGGATGATCGAATGGAAGGCGATGATGGCCAGCAGGTCGCGCAAGCCCTCCGGCCCGTACGCCGCCAGGGTCAACGGGATTCCGGCCATCGCCAGGTTGCCGTAGCTGGCGTCGAGGGCGAACAACCCCGCGTCCGCCAGCCGCAGCCCGCGCAGCCGGCGGCCGATCACCAGGGCCAACGCGTAGACCGGCACGCAGCCGGTGAAGTAGGCGAGCGCGATGACCAGCGTCGCTCGGGACGGCGCGCTGCCGGCCGCGCCCGCGAACAGCAGCGCCGGCAGCGCCAGCAGGAACACGAAATCGTTCATGCC
This sequence comes from uncultured Roseomonas sp., assembly GCA_964243365.1. GTDB lineage: Bacteria > Pseudomonadota > Alphaproteobacteria > Acetobacterales > Acetobacteraceae > Roseomonas. Next base: position 90,702 of record CAXTEL010000001.1, read on the forward strand.
GCGCACGCCCTCCACCGATATCCGGTTCGTGCGCCTGGCCGCGAAGCCCAGCACCACGATCGCGAACACCGGCAGGACGATCTGCAGCACGATCAGCATGGCGCTAGTGCCCGAGCGACTCCACGAAGCCGGCCAGCCACGGGTTGCGCCGCCGCTCTGTCCTGCCCGCCGCCATGATGCCCTGCACGGTCGACACGGTGGTCTCGAAGTCGCGGTTCACCAGCACGTGGTCGAACTCCGACCAGTGCGACACGTCCTCGCGCGCCGCCGCCATGCGGCGGGCAATCTCCTCCTCGCCGTCCTGGCCGCGCGCCCGCAGCCGCCGTTCCAGCTCGCGGAAGCTGGGCGGCAGTAGGAACACCCCGAGCACGTCGCCGGGCAGCCGCTCGCGCAGCAGCAGGTGACCCTGCCAGTCCACGTCGAACAGCACGTCCCGTCCCTGGGCCAGCGCCGCGAGCACCGGCGCGCGGGGGGTGCCGTAGCGACGACCGTAGACGTCGGCGCTTTCCAGCATCTCGCCCGCCTCCTCCATCGCCTGGAATTCCCCGAGCGTCCGGAAATGATAGTGCACGCCGTCCAGCTCGCCCGGCCGGGCCGCGCGGGTGGTGGCGCTCACCGAAAGCGACAGGTCGCCCTCCCGTCCCAGCAGCGCGCGGGACACAGACGTCTTGCCGGCCCCGGAAGGCGCGACGAGCACCAGGCAGAGGCCGCGGCGGCTCCCGCTCATCCGGTGCCCGCGGGCGCGTCGTGCCGTCGGGCCGCGGCGGCACGGCGGCCCGGCACGCGGTGCGTCAGCGACGCGGCTCCGGCACCCGGCCCACACATCCCCCAGCCGATTTCCCGTGAGGGCCGTTCACGCCGCCGCTTCACCATCGAGTTTTCCCGGGGGTACAATACACCGCCTCCGGGTGGCCGCACAGCCGGTCCCGCGCCGGGACGCCGACGCGGCATCGTCGGACGGCGACGGGGCCTCGCGGGCACTCGTCGCGCGCCTCCCGGCACGACCGGGGCGTTCGCGAGCCCGGCGGCGGCCGGCCACGCGCGGGAAGGCGCGGCCGGTCGGCGGCGCCCCGACGACGCGGACCGATCCCGGCGGCCAAATGCCGACGCCGGGTCCGGGACGCGCACGCGCCCCGCGGCGGCAATTGACGCGGGCACGCTGACAGGCCGAAAGTCGGGCCGTCCGCCGAGGGGCCGCGCATGAACGTCGCAGCATCACCCGCCGCCACCCGCGGTGTAACGGAAGCGGAGTGGCGGGTCCGCTGCGACCTCGCCGCCTTGTACCAGCTGGTGGCGCACCACCGCATGACGGACCTGATCTACACCCACCTCAGCGCCCGCGTGCCCGGCCCCGGGCACCACTTCCTGATCAACCGCTACGGCACTCTGTTCCACGAGATGCGTGCTTCCGACCTCGTGAAAGTGGACCTAGAGGGGGTCGTCATCGAGGACGAGCCGCAGTCCAAGCCGGTGAACGCGGCCGGCTTCACCATCCACTCCGCCATCCACATGTCGCGCGCCGACGCGATGTGCGTGATCCACACCCACACCTCCGCCGGCATCGCGGTTTCCGCCCAGAAGCACGGCCTGCTGCCGATCTCGCAGCACGCGCTGAAGTTCTACGGCCACCTCGCCTACCACGGCTACGAGGGCATCGCGCTCGACCTGGACGAGCGCGACCGGCTGGTGGCCGACCTCGGCCCGCACAAGGCGATGATCCTGCGCAACCACGGCCTGCTGGTCACCGGCCGCACCGTCGCGGAAGCCTTCAACAACATTTACTACCTCGAGCGTGCCTGCCAAGCGCAGGTCGCCGCGCTGGCGGGGGGAAGCGAGCTGGTGCTGCCGCCGGAGGAGGTTCGCCTGCGCACGGCGGCGCAGTTCAACCGCCCCGACGCCGGGCCGATCGGCGACCTGGCGTGGGAATCCGCGCTGCGGCTGATCGAAGGGCAGGGCACCGACTGGCGGTCGTAGGGCGCGTGCCGCTGCGCGACCTCCTCCTCCACGGCGGCCGGGTCTTCCGCGGCCTCGCCGGCGGCTTCGCCGAGGCGCTGCTGATCCGCGGCGGCCGCGTCGCCGTCGTGGGCGGGCGCGACGCGGTGGCGGACCTCGCCCCGCCCGGCACGCCTCGCCTGGACCTCGGCGGCCGCGTCGCGGTGCCGGCCTTCAACGAGGCCCACATGCACCTCCTTCCCTACGGGCTGGGGCTGTCCCAGGTGAACCTGCGCGCGGAGGAGGTCCGCACCCTCGACGAGCTGCTGCGCCGGGTGCGCGCGGCGGCCCGCGCCGCAGCACCCGGCGCCTGGGTGCTGGGACGCGGCTACGACCACGCCGAGCTGGACATCGGCCGCCACCCCACGGCGGCCGAGCTGGACGGCGCCGCGCCCGACAACCCCGTGCTCGTTACCCGCACCTGCGGCCACATGGCGGTGGCGAACTCGGCCGCCATGCGCCTGGCCGGCGTCAGCCCCGACGCGCCCGACCCAGAAGGCGGCGCGCTGGGCCGCGGGGCGGACGGCGCCCCGAACGGCCTGTTCCAGGAGCGCGCCACGCGGCTGGTGCGCGACCGGATCCCCGCGCCGGGCGAGAGCGCGCTGGTGGACGCCATCGCCGCCGCCGGCCGCGCCCTGGCCGCGCTGGGCTTCTCGTCGGCCTCCGACATGAACGTCGGCACCATCGCGGGGATGGCCGAGATCGGCGCCTACCACCGCGCCCTGGCCGAAAGGCGGCTGGCGCAGCGCATGTGGCAGGTGCTGGCCGGCAACCCGGAGGGCATCGCGGCGGCGGCCTGGGAGTCCGGCCTGCGCCCGGATCGCGACGACGACAGGCTGTGCTGGGGCGCGGTGAAGACCTTCGCCGACGGCTCGGCCGGCGGGCTGACGGCGGCTTTCCGCGAGCCCTACCGCGCCGAGGCCGGCGGCGGCACCGGCCTCCTCCTCTTCACCGACGACGCGCAGCGCGCCATGCTGCGCCGCTACCACCGCCAGGGCTGGCAGCTCGACATCCACGCCATCGGCGACGCCGCGATCGAGCAGGTCCTGTCCGCGATGGAAGCCGCCGACGCGCCCGACGCTCCCGTGCCCGGCCGCCGCCACCGCATCGAGCACTGCGGCTTCCTCAACCCCGACCAGCGGCGCCGGATGCTGGCCCGCGGCATCCTCCCCGTCCCGCAGCCGGTGTTCCTGCGCGAGTTCGGCGACCTCTACGTCCGCAACCTCGGGCAGACGCGCACCGCGGCTTCCTACCCCATGCGCACCTGGCTGGCCGAAGGCCACCACCCCGCCGCCTCTTCGGACGCACCGATGAGCACGGTGGACCCCTTCGCGAACCTGCACGCCATGCTCACCCGCGCCACCAGCCGCGGCACCGTGCTGGGTGCGGACGAGCGGCTTTCCGCCGAGCAGGCCGTGCACTGCATGACGTGGTGCGGCGCCCATTCCCAGTTCGCCGAAGCGCGCCGCGGCACGCTGGAGCCCGGCATGCTGGCCGACGTCGCCGTGCTGTCGCGCGACGTGTTCGCGTGCGCGCCCTCCGAGGTGCTGGAAACCCGCACCGACCTGACGCTGCGCGGCGGCGAGCCGATCTTCGACCGCCACGGCGCGCTCGCCGCCGCGGCCGCGCAGTGACTGCGGCGATCCGACGCCCCCCGCGCCGCGGCGCCGGCGCGACGCGCGCCCAGGGGCGCTGAGCCGTGGCCCGCCACGTCCTCGGGCGCCTGCTGACCACGATCCCCGTGCTGGGGGGCGTGCTGCTGATCGGCTTCCTGCTGATGCAGGTGGTGCCCACAGACCCCGCCACGGTGCGCGCCGGCCCTTCCGCCACGCCCGACGTGATCGCCGCGATCCGCGCCGACCTCGGGCTCGACCAGCCCCTGTGGCGCCAGTTCGCGCTGTACCTGGCACGGCTGGTGCAAGGCGACCTGGGCGTGTCCATCATCAACAACGTTTCCGTCACCCGGGAGCTGGGCGCCACCGTCGGCCCGACGCTGGAGCTGATGCTCGCCAGCCTGGTCTGGTCGATCCCGCTGGGCATCGCCATGGGCACGGCCGCCGCCTACTGGCGCGGCTCCGTGCTCGACCGCGTGGTAATGGCCGTCGCGGTGGCCTGCGCCACGGTGCCGGTGTTCTTCCTCGGCCTGATCCTGATCTGGTACGTCGGCTTCAAGTGGCAGCTGCTGCCCTTCACCGGCCGCGGCGGCCCGCTGTGGACCCTCGACGGGCTGAAGTCCGTCGCACTCCCCGCCATCACCCTGGGCGGCGTGTTCGTCGGCCCGGTGGCGCGCATGACGCGCACGGCGGTGCTGGACGTGCTGGGCGCCGAGCACGTCCGCACCGCCCGCGCCAAGGGACTGGGCGAGTTCCGGGTGGTCATGCGCCACGGCCTGCGCAACGCCCTGGTGCCGGTGGTCACGCTGGTCGGCCTGCAGATCGGCTTCCTGCTCGGCGGCGCGGTGGTGACCGAGACCGTGTTCTCCTGGCCCGGCGTCGGCCGGCTGGCGGTGGGCGCCATCCTGTCGGCGGACCTGCCGATGGCGCAGGGAACCATCCTCGTGCTCAGCCTCGGCTTCATCGGCATCAACCTCGCGGTGGACGTGCTCTACGCCGCCCTCGATCCGCGGATGCGCGCGGCGTGAGCGCCGCCGGCGCCGCGCCGACGCTGCCCACGGCCACCGAGCCCCTCGCGGCGGGAGCGTCCGAAGCCGCCTCGCCCCGCCGACCGGGCACGCTGCGCCGCCTCCTGCGCGACCCGGCCGCGCTGCTCTCGCTCGTGGCGGCAGCGCTGATCGTGGGCGCCGCGCTGCTGGCGCCGTGGCTGGCGCCCACCGACCCGTACGATAACGACCTCGCCCTCGCCCTCAGGCCGCCCGGCGAGGCCGGCCTCCTGCTCGGCGCCGACGGCCAGGGGCGCGACATGGTCACCCGCCTGCTGTTCGGCCTGCGCGCCACGCTGGGCATGGGCGTGGCGGCGGTGTTGCTGGGCGGCGTCCCCGGCGCCCTGGTGGGCTTCGCCGCCGCCTTCTACCCCCGCGCCGACGGCCTGCTGATGCGGCTGACCGACGTCATGCTCTCCTTTCCCGCCATCCTGTTCGGCCTCGCGGTCGCCGCCATCGCCGGCCCTGGCATTCCTGCGGTGATCCTGGCGCTGTCGGTGGCCACCGTGCCGTTGATGGCGCGCGTCGTGCGCGGCTCGGCGCTGGTGGTGATGCGCCAGGAGTACATCGAGGCCGCCCGTGCCACGGGGATGTCCGACACCCGGCTGATCCGCCGGCACCTGGCGCCCAACTGCCTGTCGGCGATCTTCGTGTTCACCACGCTGCGCTTCGGGCAGGTGATCCTGCTCGGCTCGGCGCTGAGCTTCCTCGGCCTGGGCGCGCAACCGCCCACCGCCGAGCTCGGCGCCATGGCCAGCGAGGGACGCAACTTCCTGTTCTTCGCCCCCCACATCGCCATCGTGCCCTCGGTGGCGATCTTCGCGGTGGTGCTGTCCTTCAACGTGCTGGGCGACGCGCTGCGCGACGCGCTCGACCCCAGGCTGCGCGTCTGAGATGCCGGCCCCGAACCGCCGCGCCCCGAACCAGGGCGCCCCGAACCACGGCGCTCCCATCCCCACCGCGACACCCGCCACCCCGACGATCGCCACGACCCGCCCCCAGGAGCCTTCCCCATGAGGACCACCATCGCCGCGGCCCTGCTCGCCGGCTTCGCCCTGCTGCCGGCAGCGGAAACCCGCGCCCAGGCCGCGCCACGCGACACGCTGGTGGTGCTGCGCGAGTACGACGCCGACAACTACGACCCCGCGCGCTCCACCGCCCGTTCCAACGGCGAGGTGATGTACATGATGAGCGACACGCTGGTGTCGCTCGACTGGGACGCGCGCACGATCAGGCCGGGCCTGGCAGAATCCTGGACCGTCAGCGAGGACGGCAGGCTCTACACCTTCAAGCTCAAGGCGGGCGTCACCTTCTGCGACGGCAAGCCCTTCACCGCCCGCGACGTGGTCTACACCATCGAGCGCTGGATCGACCCCGCCACCCGCTCGCCCGTGAAGTGGCGCGCGGGCCCGGTGAAGGAGGTCCGCGCGGTGGACGACCTCACCGTCGAGTACGAGCTGACCGAGCCCTACGGCGAGCTGCTCTACCAGCTCACCCTGTTCTTCGCCTCCGTCGTGGACCAGGCTACCGTGGAGAAGCTCGGCGCCAACTTCGGCGTGCAGGGTTTCAACGGCACCGGCCCCTACTGCTGGGCGTCGTGGACGCCGCGGCAGGAACTCGTCCTCACCAAGCACCCCCGCTACACCTGGGGCCCGCCGATCTACCAGAACCCCGCGCCGCAGGTCGGGCGCGTGATCTGGCGCGTCATTCCCGAGGCCAACACCCGCCTCGCCGCGCTGCAAACCGGCCAGGGCGACGTGACGCAGTACATCCCGCCCTTCGCGCTCGCGCAGTTGCGCAACGTTCCCGGCCTGAAGGTGACGCGCCAGGAGAACTACTTCTGGGACTACTTCATGGGCTTCAAGGTGGATAAGCCGGTGGTCAGCGACCCCGCCATCCGCCGCGCCGCCAACCTCGCGACCAACCGCGCCGCCATCGTGCAGGCCACCTGGTTCGGCGCCGCCGACCCGGCCGACGCCTACCTCAATCCCCTGGTTTCGGGCTACGACGCCCAGGCCGCCGAGATGGTGCCGCGGTTCGACCCCGACGCCGCCCGCCGCGTGCTCGACGAGGCCGGCTGGAAGCCCGGGCCGGACGGCGTGCGCGCCAAGGACGGGGTGCGCGCCTCCTTCCTGGTGTACGGCATACAGGGCGCGGAATGGCGCCGCTCGACCGAGGCGATGCAGGCCGACCTGCGCCGCGTGGGCATCGAGATGCGCATCCAGCTGTGGGACGCCACCGTGGCCTGGGGCAAGCTGGCGACGCAGGAATTCGACGCTTTCGTGATGTCCTACCCCTACGTCTCGGCGACCGACGGCTTCGCGCTGTACTTCGACAGCCGCAACCGCCCCACCCCGAACCGCATGAACTGGAACGACCCCGAGACCGACGCGCTGCTCCAGCGCGCCAAGACCGCCGTCGACCCCGCCGACCGCGAGGCCGCCATCGGCGCCGCCCAGCGCCGCATCACCGGGAGCAACGTGTGGGTGCCCCTGGCCCGCGAGCAGCTCTGGCTCGCCGCCGCCTCGCGCGTGGAGGGCGCGCGGGCGCACGGCATCTACGGCGTCGGGCTCTACAAGGGCCTCGACGTGCGGCTGACGCGCTGAGGCCCCGCGCATGACCGTCACCCCGGTCCGCGGAGCGGACAACATCACGCTGGTCCGCGGCGCCGACGTCGTCGTCGCCTGGGACGCGGCCTCGTCCAGGCACACCTACCTGCGCGGCGGCGACGTGGCCTGGGAGAGCGGCACGCTGCGCTTCGTCGGCCGACACTACGACGGCGATGCTGGGGAGGTGATCGACGGCACCGGGCTGATGGTGATGCCCGGCCTGGTCAACATTCACACCCACCCGTCCTCCGAGCCGATGAACAAGGGGCTGCTCGACGAGATCGGCTCGCCCGGCCTCTACAACTCCTCGCTCTACGAGTTCATGCCGATCTTCCGCGCGGGAGCCGACGCCGTCCCGCACTGCACCCGCGTGGCGCTGAGCGAGCTGCTGCTGTCCGGCGTCACCACGGTCGCCGACCTGTCGATCCCGCACGAGGGCTGGCTCGACATCCTGGCCGAGAGCGGGCTGCGCGTGTGCGTGGCGCCGATGTTCCGCTCGGCCCGCTGGTTCACCCGCAACGGCCACGTCGTGGAGTACGAGTGGGACAACGCCGCCGGTGAGCGGGCGATGGCCGAGGCGCTGCGCATCATCGAGCGCGCCCAGCAGCACGAGTGCGGCCGCCTGTCGGGCATGGTGATCCCGGCGCAGATCGACACCGTGGATCCCGGCCTGATGCGCGAGAGCGCGGCCGAGGCCCGCGCCCGCGCCCTGCCGTGGCAGATACACGCCGCGCAGTCGGTGGTGGAGTTCCACGAGATCACCCGCCGCCACGGTCTCACCCCGATCGCCTGGCTCGACAGCATGGGGCTGCTCAACGAGCGCGCCATCATCGGCCACGGCATCTTCCTCGACGACCATCCCTCGACCCGCTGGCACACCGACAGCGACCTCAGGCGCCTCGCCGAGACCGGCACGTCGGTCGCCCACTGCCCCACCGTCTTCGCGCGGCGCGGCATCACCATGAAGAACTTCGGCCGCTACGTCCGCGCCGGCGTCAACATGGGCCTCGGCACCGACACCTATCCCCACAACATGCTCGACGAGATGCGCCTCGCGGCTTACCTCGCGCGCACGCAGGCCACCGACCCGCGCGCCGTGACCACCACCGAGATTTTCGACGCGGCCACGGTGGGCGGCGCCCGCGCGCTGGGGCGCGACGACATCGGCCGCCTCGCCCCCGGCGCGCGCGCCGACCTCGTGCTGGTGGACGCCACCCACCCGCAGATGCGCCCCTCGCACGACCCGATCCGCTCGCTGGTCTACGCCGCCGGCGACCGCGCGATCCGCGCCGTGGTGGTGGACGGGCGCGAGGTGGTGCGCGACGGCGAGGTGCTGACCATGGACTTCCGCGACGCCGCCGCGCGGCTGAACGAGGTGCAGGAACGCGTGGTTGCCGGCGCCCCCGGGCGCGACTGGGCGCACCGCCCGGTGGACGCCATCGCGCCGCCGACTTTTCCCTGGTCGTGAGCGGCCAGCCCGGCGGCGACCTGCTGCGCGTCGAGGGGCTGCGGACGGTGTTCCGCGGCGGCGGCGGCACGGACGCGGCGGTGGTGGACGGGGTGGACATCTCCGTCCCCCGCGGCGGCACGCTGGGCATCGTGGGCGAGAGCGGCTGCGGCAAGTCCGTGCTGTCGCTCTCGATCATGGGCCTGGTGCCCCGCCCCGGGCGCGTCGCGGCCGGCCGGGTGCTGCTCGACGGCCGCGACCTGCTGACGCTGCCGCGCGCCGCGATGCGGGCGGTGCGCGGGGCCGAGGTGGCGATGATCTTCCAGGAGCCGATGACCTCGCTGAACCCGGTGCACGCGGTCGGCGCCCAGATCGTCGAGGCGATGCGCGCGCACGACCGCACCGCTTCCGACCGCGCCCTGCGCGCCGCCGCCGTCGCCGCCCTGGCGCGCGTGCGCATTCCTTCCCCGGAACGAGGCTTCGACGCCTACCCCCACCAGCTCTCGGGCGGCATGCGCCAGCGCGTGATGATCGCCATGGCGCTGGCCTGCCGTCCCCGCCTGCTCATCGCCGACGAGCCCACCACCGCGCTCGACGTCACCGTGCAGGCGCAGATCCTCGACCTGCTGCGCGAGCTGCAGGCCGAGACGGGCATGTCGGTGGTGCTGATCACCCACGACCTCGGCGTGGTCGCCGCCATGGCCGACGAGGTGGCGGTGATGTACGCCGGCCGCGTGGTGGAGCGCTGCACCGCGCGCGCCCTTTTCGCCGACCCGCAGCACCCCTACAGCCTCGGCCTGCTCGGCTCGATCCCGCGCCTGGACGAGGAGCGCGACCGGCTGCTGGCCATCGACGGCTCCGTGCCGCCACCTTTCGCCCTGCCGCGCGGCTGCCGCTTCCACCCGCGCTGCCCCTTCGCCGCCGCCGCCTGCGTGGCCGCCGACCCGCCGCTGCGCGAGATGGGCCGGGACGGCGCGTCGCGCGACATCCCCCGCGCCGCCTCCCACCGGGCCGCCGCGCACTGGGCCGCCTGCCTGCGCGCGCCGGTGGAGGAGCTGGCGGCGTGACGGCGCCGCTGCTGGAGGTCGAGGGTCTGAGCAAGCACTACCCGGTGCGGCGCGGGCTGATCCGCGCGCGCGTGGTCGGCGCCGTCCGCGCGGTGGACGGCGTCGGCTTCACCCTGCGGCGCGGCGAAACGCTGGCGCTGGTGGGCGAGAGCGGCTGCGGCAAGTCCACCACCGCGCGGCTGGTGACGCGGCTGATCGAGCCCACCGCCGGCAGCCTGCGCTTCGACGGCGCGGACGTGACGCGGGTGGCGGGCGGCGCGCTGCGGGCGCTGCGGCGGCGGATCGGCATCGTGTTCCAGGACCCTTACGCCTCGCTCAACCCGCGCCTGACCGCGGGCGAGGCGATCGCCGAACCGATGGCGGTGCACGGCATGGGCGACGCCGGCCAGCGCCGCGCCCGGGTGGCGGAGCTGCTGGGCCTGGTGGGGCTGCGGCCGTTCCAGGCCGGGCGCTACCCCCACGAGTTCTCCGGCGGCCAGCGCCAGCGCGTCGGCATCGCGCGCGCCCTGGCCGTGCGCCCCGAGCTGCTGGTGCTCGACGAGCCGGTGTCGGCGCTGGACGTGTCGGTGCAGGCGCAGGTGGTGAACCTGCTGGCCGACCTGCAGGCGCGCTTCGGGTTGGCATACCTGTTCATCGCCCACGACCTGGCCGTGGTGAAGCACGTCGCCGAGCGCGTCGCCGTGATGTACGGCGGCCGCATCGTCGAGACCGCGCCCCGGCGCGCCCTGTTCGCGAACCCGCGCCACCCCTACACCCGCGCCCTGCTGGCCGCGATCCCGCGTCCCGACCCGGCGCGCCGCCCCCCCGCCGCGCCGCCGGGCGGCGACCCGCCCGGCCCCCTCGACGCGCCGTCCGGCTGCCGCTTCCGCGCGCGCTGCCCGCACGCCGAGGCGGTGTGCCGGGAGCGGGACCCGCCCCTGCGCGCGATCAACGGGGGCGATCCGGAGCAGCTGGCGGCGTGCCACCTCGCGGAGCGACTGCCGCCCGTGCCGCCCGACGTCGCGGCGGGCCTGCCCCCGGTCGCCGCGCGCCGCCTCGCCCTGTACGCCGCCGCGCGGGCCGGGCAGGGCGACCCGGCGGGCTCCCCCGACGGCGCGCGGGATCAAGCCTGAAGGGATCGGGGCGGGATCCCGGGGCCGCGGCCCCGATCCGGGCTGCCGGCCGGCGACCCACGACGCGAGCCTGCCCGTCCGACCCTCGCCCGGATGGCCGCCGCGATCCCGACGACCACGGCCGCCGGGCTGTTCGGCGCCGGTTCCGCTGGCGCTGTGCCGCCGGTCGCGGCGGCGGGACCTACGGCGCCTCGATCAGCGCCCGGCCGTGGCGGGCCACCACGCGCCCGGACTTCACCACCAGCGGGCGCGGCGCGCGGTCCACCAACGCCTCGGCCAGAGTCTCGCCGCGCACCAGCACCAGGTCGGCGCGGCAGCCGGGCTCCACGCCGTAGCCGTCGAGCGCCATGGTCCGCGCGCCACCCTCGGTGCAGGCGCGCAGCGCCAGCAGCAGGATCGCGCCGCCGCCGTCCTCGACCGGCGCCCCCCGGGCGGTGCGGCGCCGGCGGGGCAATCCGCCCGTCGAGCACGACGAGGTCCCACCCCGCCCCAGGGGCGGACGTCGCGCAGCAGCAGGTTTCCGTTCATGCGCGCGTCCCCCTCGGCGTCGGCGTAGTCCGGAGCGTCGCGCGGCCAGTCGCACGGCGGCGCGGCCGGCCCTGATGCTGGGCTCCGCCCGTCCAACGTGGGGCCAGAGGGACTCCGCCCTCCCGTCCGCCCGGGCAAACTCGCGGCGGGGGTCCGGGGGCGGCGCCCTTGGCTCACGCCCGACCGGCGGAAACCGGCCCCAGCCCACCCGGCAGCCGGCCAGCCCTCGATGCCGCCCCGATCAGGCCGGCGGCAGCGACGCCCGCAGCAGCGCCGCCGCCGAGCGCTCGAGCGACCGCGCCGCCGCGTCGCTACCCAGGGACGGGGCCACCGCGAAGGCGCCCTCGATCAGCAGCTGCAGCCCTTCGCCGAGCACGTCCGGCTCCGCCACCCCGGCCTCGGCGCAGAGCAGGCGCAGGAGGTCGCGCTTGGCCTGCTTCTGCGCGTCCGCGACCTGCCGGACCGGGTGCCCGGCGTCGGGGAACTCCACCACCGCGAGGCCGAGGGGGCAGCCCCGGAAGCCGGGCGTGCGCAGCACCGTCGCCGCCAGCGCCACGAAGGCCATCGGCCGGTCGCGCGGCGCCACAGCGGCGTCGAGGGTGACGGCGTGCAACTCCTCCTGCGTCAGGCAGCTGTCGCGCAGGATCGCCTCCACCAGCGCGTCCTTGGACGGGAAGGCGCGGTACAGGCTCATCTTGGTGGCGCCGGCGACGCGGCACACCTCCTCGACCCCGGTGGCGTGGATGCCCCGGCGGTAGAAGAGATCCTTGGCGGCCTCCCGCACCCGCTGCGCGGCCGGCCGCGGATCGCGACCCCCTGCGGCGCCACCGACCTTGCCCACCCTGCTCCTCCATCCCGTGCGGGCCCCCGGCATCGGACCCCTTGCAATGTGACCGATCGGTTCGTATCCCTATGAACGAACCGGTCGGTATCACCTGACCAGGAGTTAGGCGATGCTCACCCCTTCCCGCAAGTCCCCGCGCCGCGAAGCACTGCCCGGCACCCCGCTGCTCGGCCTGCTGGTGCTGCTGCTGTCGGCCGCTCCCCCGCCCGCCGCGGCGCAGCCGCAGAACGGCCCGCCCCCGGCCGTGTCCGTCGCCCAGCCGGTGCGGCGCACCCTCGCCGACTGGGACGAGCACGTGGCGCGGCTGGAGCCTTCCGCCCGCGTCGACCTGCGCGCCCGGGTGTCGGGGCAGGTGGACCGCGTGCATTTCCGCGACGGCCAGCTGGTCCGGCCGGGCGACCTGCTGTTCACCATCGACCGCCGGCCCTTCGAGATCGCCGCCGAGGTGGCCCGCGCCGAGGTCGCCCGCCAGCAAGCGCAGCTCGACCTCGCGGAGCAGGAGGTGGCGCGGACGCAGAGCCTGACCGCCACCCGCGTCGCCCCGCAATCGCAGCTCGACACCCGCCGCGCGGCGCAGCGCGACGCCCTCGCCACCCTGGCCGGCGGTCGCGCCCGGCTGCGCGAGGCCGAACTGGAGCTGGCCTGGACCGAGGTCCGCGCGCCCATCGGCGGCCGGGTGTCCGACCGCCGGGTGGACGCGGGCAACCTCGTGCAGTCGGGCGCGACCCCGCTGACCACCATCGTCGCCCTGGACCCGATCTACGCCGTGTTCGACGCCAGCGAGGCGGACTACCTGCGCATGGCGCGGGCCGCCCGCGAGGCGGCGCGGCCCACCGACGGCAGCACCCCCGTGCGCGTGCGCTTGGCCGACGAGGAGGGCTGGGACCGCGAAGGGCGGCTGGACTTCCTCGACGTCGCGCTCGACCCCCGCTCCGGCACCGTGCGCGGCCGCGCCGTGCTGTCCAACCCCGGGAACTTCCTGACGCCGGGGGTGTTCGCCCGCGTGCGGCTGCGCACCGGCGAGTCGGACTCGCTGCTGGTGCCCGACGCCGCCGTGGCCGCCGACCAGGCGACGCGCATGGTGCTGACGGTGGCCGCCGACGGCACGGTGGTGCCCAAGCCGGTGTCGCTGGGGCCCATCGTGGACGGGCTGCGGGTGATCCGCTCCGGCCTGTCGCCCGAGGACCGCGTGGTGGTGTCCGGCCTGCACCGCGCCCGGCCCGGCGGGCGGGTGACGGCGGAAGCGGTCGACATCGCGCCGGCGGGCGTGCCCCCCGCCGCCCTGGCCGACGCCCCGGCCGAGGCGCGCCTCGCGCGCGCCCGCTGACCGAAGCCGCGGCAGGACACACGCACCCCATGCGCTTCGCCCGCTTCTTCATCGACCGCCCGGTCTTCGCGGCGGTGATCTCCATCGCCATCACCCTGGTCGGCGTCATCGCCGGGCTACGGCTGCCGATCGGCGAGTACCCCGACATCGCGCCACCCACCGTGACGGTGACGGCGAACTACCCCGGCGCCTCGGCCCCCGTGGTGGCCGAAACCGTGGCCACGCCGATCGAGCAGGAGATCAACGGCGTCGAGGGCATGCTCTACGTCGGCTCGCAGTCCACAGGCGACGGGCGCATCACCATCAGCGTGGTGTTCCGCCAGGGCACCGACGTGGATGCCGCGCAGGTGCTGGTGCAGAACCGCGTCGCCATCGCCGAGCCGCGCCTTCCGGAGGAGGTGCGTCGCCTCGGCCTGGTCGTGCGCAAGGCGTCGCCCGACCTGATGATGGTCGTGCACATGTACTCGCCCGACGGCTCGCGCGACCCGCAGTACGTGTCGAACTACGCGACCCTGAACGTGCGCGACCGCCTGGCGCGGCTGGACGGCATCGGCGACATCCAGGTGTTCGGCGCCCGCGACTACGCCATGCGCGTGTGGCTCGACCCGGCCAAGGTGGCGGCGCGCAGCATGACCGCCGGCGAGGTGGTGGAAGCGCTGCGCGGCGCCAACCTCCAGGTCGCGGCGGGCGGGCTGAACCAGCCGCCCACGGGCGCGGTGGGCGGCGGCGCCTTCGAGCTGAACGTGCAGGCGCTGGGCCGCCTGTCCACGCCCGAGCAGTTCGGCGAGATCGTGGTGGCCACGGGGGCCGGCGGCGCCCCGGTGCGGCTGCGCGACGTGGCGCGGGTGGAGCTGGGCAGCCAGGACTACACGGTCAGCGCCTACCTGGACAACCGCATCGCCACGGCCATCCCGATCTACCAGCGGCCGGGCTCCAACGCCCTAGCCACGGCGGACGCGGTGCGCGCCACCATGGTCGAATTGGAGAAGTCCTTCCCGCCGGGGCTGACCTACGGCGTGGTGTACGACACCACGCGCTTCATCGCGCAGTCGATGGAGGCGGTGGTGCACACCTTCGCCGAGGCGGTACTGCTGGTCGTCGTCGTGGTGATCCTGTTCCTGCAATCCTGGCGCGCCGCGCTGATCCCGCTGCTGGCGATCCCGGTGTCGATCATCGGCACCTTCGCGGCGATGTCGGCACTCGGGCTGACGCTGAACACCTTGTCGATGTTCGGGCTGATCCTGGCCATCGGCATCGTCGTGGACGACGCCATCGTGGTAGTGGAGAACGTCGAGCGCCACCTCGCCGAAGGCATGGAGCCGCGTGAGGCGGCGCGGCGCACCATGGACGAGGTCGGCATGGCGCTGCTGGCCATCGCACTGGTGCTGTGCGCGGTGTTCATCCCCACCACCTTCATCACCGGCATCGCCGGGTCCTTCTACAGCCAGTTCGCCGTGACCATCGCGGTGGCCACGCTGCTCTCCGCGCTGGTCTCGCTCACCCTGTCGCCGGCGTTGGCGGCGCTGCTGCTGCGGCCGCATTCCCACGAGCCGCCGCGCGGCTGGCAGGCTGCGCTCACCGCGCCGCTGCGCTGGTTCTTCGGCGGCTTCAACCGCGTGTTCGACGGGCTGTCCTCCGGCTACGGCGGCCTGACGCGTCGGCTGGTGCGCATCCCAGTCATCGTGCTGCTGTTGTTCGGCGGGCTGCTGGCGCTCACCGGCTGGACCGTGCGCACCACGCCCACCGGGCTGATCCCGCCGCTCGACCGCGGCTACCTGATCGCCGCCTTCCAGCTGCCCCCGGGCGCGGCGCAGGCGCGCACCGACGCGGTGGTGCGCCGCGCCTCGGACACCGTGCTGGGCGTCCCCGGCGTGGAGCACGCCATCGCCTTCGTCGGCTTCGACGGCGCCACCTTCACCAACGCCCCCAACACCGGCGTGATCTTCGTCGGTCTGAAGTCCTTCGAGGAACGGGCGCGCGAAGGCGTGTCCTATCCCACGCTCATCGGCCAACTCCAGGCGCGGCTGGGCGCCGAGCGCGAGGCCCTGGCGCTGGTGATCCCGCCGCCGTCGGTGCCGGGCATCGGCACCGGCGGCGGCTTCAAGCTCTACGTGCAGGACCGCGCCGGCCGCGGCCCGCGCGAGCTGGAGCGGGTGACCGGCGAGGCCCTAGCCGCGGCCCGCGCGCGGCCGGAGGTCGGCTTCGCCTTCTCGCTGTTCAACACCGCGACCCCGACGCTGCGCGCCGACGTGGACCGCACCCGGGCGGAGATGCTGGGCGTGCCGCTGGCGCGCGTGTCGGACGCGCTGTCGATCTATCTCGGCTCGTCCTTCGTGAACGACTTCAACATCCTCGGCCGCACCTACCGCGTCACCGCGCAGGCCGAGGAGTCGCAGCGGCTGACCGCGCGCGACGTGGCGCTGCTGCGCACCCGCAACAGCGACGGCGCGATGGTGCCGATCGGCGCGCTCGCCTCCTTCCGCGACGACACCGGCCCGTTCCGCGTGCCGCGCTACAACCTGTACCCGGCCGCCGAGATCCAGGGCACGCCGGCGCCGGGCGTGTCCACCGGCCAGGCGATCGCCGCGATGGAGGCGGTGATGCGCGACACCCTGCCGGACGGCTACTCCTTCGAGTGGACTGAGCTGGCCTTGCAGGAGTCCACGCAAGGCAACACCGCCCCGGTCGCCTTCGGGCTGGCGGTGGTGTTCGTGTTCCTGCTGCTCGCCGCGCTCTACGAATCCTGGCTGCTGCCGCTGGCGGTGGTGCTGATCGCGCCGATGGCGGTGCTCTCCGCGCTGCTCGGCGCGACCTGGCGGGGCCTGGACAACAACGTGCTGGTGCAGGTCGGGCTAGTGGTGCTGGTGGGTCTCGCCGCCAAGAACGCCATCCTGATCGTGGAGTTCGCCCGCGCCGCCGAGCGCGACGGCATGACGCGCTGGGCGGCGGCGGAGGCCGCGGCGCGCACCCGGCTGCGGCCGATCCTGATGACCTCGCTGGCCTTCATCCTGGGCGTGCTGCCCTTGGCGCTGGCCACCGGCGCGGGCGCCGAGATCCGGCAGAGCCTGGGCACGGCGGTGTTCGCGGGCATGCTGGGGGTGACGGCGTTCGGCCTGCTGTTCACCCCGGTCTTCTACGTCGTCGCCCGCGCGATGGCGGGGCGGCGGGAAGCCGGCGCGGCCGACGTCCCGCCGCCGGAAGCGCCGGCCCCGACGCGGGCGCGCCGGGTGGACCTCGCGTCCTCCATCATCCCGGGCAGCCACGCCGGTCCGTGACGGACCCGCGCGCGGGAAGCCGATCCGACCCCGGGACTGGGCACCGCCGCCGGCTTCGGGCGTCACGGAAAGCATCGCCCCCAGGCGTGATGCCGATAGGCGCGGCGTGAGGCGGCACGCCGACGGCGGGCCGGACCCGCCCTGCTCGCGCGCACCCAGGGGGCGATGCCCGGGCTGCGCGCCCCGCCCCCGCTTCACGCCCGGCCGCCGCGCGCCCATTCTGGACCGCATGCCGAGCCCCGGACCCGACCAGCCCCTTGTCGCCCAGCCCCGCGTCGCGCTCTTCGTCACCTGCCTCGTGGACCTGTACCGCCCCACCGTGGGCTTCGCCGCCATCCGGCTGCTGGAGCGCGCGGGCTGCCGGGTCGAGGTGCCGGCGACCCAGACCTGCTGCGGCCAGCCCGCCTACAATTCCGGCGACCGCGCCACCGCGCGCGACCTCGCCCGCCCGGTGGTGGACGCTTTCCTGCCCTACGACTTCACCGTGGTGCCCTCGGGCTCCTGCGGCGGCATGATCTCGCGTCACTTCCCCGCCTTGTTCGACGACGACCCGCACTACCGCGGCCGCGCCGAAGCCCTGGCGGCCAAGACCCATGAGCTGACCGCCTTCCTGGCCGACGTGCTGGGAGCGCAGCCCGCGGCCGCGCGCTACGACGGCATCGTCGCCTACCACGACGGCTGCGCCGGCCTGCGCGAGCTGGGCGTGCGCGCGCAGCCGCGCCGGCTGCTGGCCGGGGTGCCGGGGCTGACGGTGCGCGAGCTGGCCGAGCCCGATCTGTGCTGCGGCTTCGGCGGCACCTTCTGCGTGAAGTACCCCGACATCTCCACCCGCATGGTCACCGACAAGGCGCGCGACGTTTCCGCCACCGGCGCCGACACGCTGCTGGCCGGCGACATGGGCTGCCTGCTGAACATGGCCGGGCGGCTCAAGCGCGAGGGCTCGGAGGTTCGGGTGCGCCACGTGGCCGAGGTGCTGGCGGGGATGACCGAGGATCTGGCGCCGATCGGGGACGCGCCGGAGCGCTGAGCCAAGCGGTTCGGGAAGAAGGCCGGGGCAGGGATCCTCTCCCCCGATCCCCATTTCCTTCCCGACCTTTCGCGCAGCGCCGGAAGCGCCGCGCGTGAGCTGACGAAGAAAGATGGGGGTCCGGGGGAATTCCTTTCCCCGGCCTTCGCATCCTCCTCAGCGGGCCGCCCACCCCTTCCATCGGGTCGAACCGTCGCGACATCCACCGCACCGGCGCGCCCCGCGCCACCGCCTGCCGGATGAAACCACCATGTCCGCGACTGCCCTCTCGATCGACGCACCCACCAAACCACCGCCCGTCCGCCCGCTGCCGCCGCCCTTCACCCCGCCCGCCCCGGTCCCGGCCGAGCGCGAGCTGTCGCTGCTGCGGCTGCTCGGCGCCTTCCGGCGGGACGTGCTCTCCACCTGGACGCGCGCCGCCTACGAGGAGGACGTGCTGGTGCGCCCCTTCCTCAACCGCCGCTCCGTGCTGGTGAACAGCCCCGCGGCGATCCGCGAGGTGCTGATGGAAGGGGGCGAGCGCTTCGGCCGCACCCCCGCCACGCTGCGCCTGCTCCGCCCGCTGATCGGCAACGGCCTGTTCCTCAGCGAGGGCGCGGCGTGGCGCCACCAGCGCCGCACCCTGGCCCCGGCCTTCACGCCGCGCGCGGTGGGCGCGGTAGTGCCGCACATGCGCTCGGCCACCGCCGAGGCGCTCGACCGCCTCGGCGCCGCCGCCGGCCGGCCGCTGGACCTGCTGAACTTCACCCAAACGCTGGCGCTGGAGATCGCCGGGCGCACCATGTTCTCGCTCGGCCTGCGCCGGCACGGCGGCACCCTGCGCAACCTGCTCGGCCGCTACGGCCGGGGAGGAGGCCCCTCGGCGCTGGACCTGCTGCTGCCCGAGAGCGTCACCACGCCGCGCGACGTGCGCCGCCGCCGCTTCGGGCGCGACTGGATGGCGATGGTGGAACGGTTGATCGCCGAGCGCACCCGCGCGCCCCTGCCCGAGGGCGCGGGTGCGCGCGACATGCTCGACATGCTGCTCGCCGCTCGCGATTCCGAGGGCGGCGCCCCCTTCGCCGCCAGCGACGTGCGCGACCAGGCCGCCACCATGATCCTGGCCGGCCACGAGACCACCGCCCTGACGCTGTTCTGGTGCTTGGCGCTGCTCGCCCAGTCGGCCCCCTGGCAGGACGCCCTGGCCGCCGAGGCGGACGCGGCCGGCGCCGCGCCCGACCCGGACTCGCTCGAACTCGCCCGCGCCGTGGTCAACGAGGCCCTGCGCCTGTACCCGCCCGCCTTCGCCGTGGTGCGCATGGCCCGCGAGCCGACCGAGGTCGCCGGCGTGAGCCTGCGTCCCGGCGACGCGGTGATGGTCGCACCCTGGGTGCTGCACCGGCACCGCCGGCTGTGGGACGCCCCCGGCCGCTTCGACCCGCGCCGCTTCCTCGCGCCCGCGCCCGCGCCGGACCGCTTCAGCTTCCTGCCCTTCGGCGCCGGGCCGCGCGTGTGCATCGGCGCGCACTTCGCGATCACCGAGGCGGTGCTGGCGCTGTCGGCCATCGTCGGCCAATTCCGGGTGGCGTTGGCCGGGCCGCGCCCGGTGCTGCCGGTGGCGGTGGTGACCACGGTGCCCGACCACGCGCCGCTGTTCCGGGTGGAGCGGCGGTAGCGGCGGGACCGGCGCCATTCGGCACGGTGCGCGAGCGCGCGTCGCGCGGCATCCCGTCCCCGGCCGCGAGCCCGCCCGGGGAGCGCCGGGCGGTCGTTGCTGACGAGGCGGCGAGCGGCGCCTATATGGGACCGGCCCTCAGGAAACCGCCCGTGCTCCTCACCTCGCCGGCCTTCAAGCAGAACGCCGCCCGCGCCCTGGCCGACGCCGGGCTGCAGCGGGCGCTCGCCCACGCCGGGCCGGCCGGGCACGCCAAGCGCGCCAGGGCGGTGGCCGGGCTGCCGGAGTTCGAAGCGCTGCGCGACGCGGGCCGCGACATCAAGGACCACGCGCTGGCCAACCTCGACTTCTACCTCGAGCGCTACGCGGCCGCCGTCGAGCGCAGCGGCGGGGTCGTGCACTGGTGCTCCACCGCCGACGACGCCCGCGCCGCGGTGCTGCGCATCTGCCGCGAGGCGGGCGCGCACACCGTTACCAAGGGCAAGTCGATGATCTCCGAGGAGCTCGGCGTCAACGAGCACCTCGAGGCACACGGCATCACCCCCGTCGAGACCGACCTGGGCGAGTACATCCTCCAGATACGCGGCGAAGGGCCGAGCCACATCATCGGCCCGGCCCTGCACCTCAACCGCGAGGACTGGGAGCAATCCTTCCGCGCGGTGCACGCCGACCTGCCCGCCGATCGCAAGCTCGCCGAGCGGCGCGACATCATGGACGAGGCGCGCGCCCGGCTGCGGGGCAAGTTCCTCGCCGCCGACGTCGGCATCACCGGCGCCAACTTCCTCGTCGCCGAGACCGGGTCCTCCGTCATCGTCACCAACGAGGGCAACGGCGACCTGACGCAAACCCTGCCGCGGGTGCACGTTGTCCTGGCTTCCATCGAGAAGGTCGTCCCCACCCTGGAGGACGCCACCGCCCTGCTGCGGCTGCTGGCCCGCTCGGCCACCGGCCAGGACATGTCGGTCTACACCACCTTCTCCACCGGGGCGCGGCGCGCGGCCGACCTCGACGGCCCCGACGCCTACCACGTCATCCTGGTGGACAACGGCCGCTCCAACATGGTCGGCACCGACTTCGAGAGCATGCTGCGCTGCATCCGCTGCTCCGCCTGCATGAATCACTGCCCCGTCTACGGCGTCACCGGCGGCCACGCCTACGGCTGGGTTTATCCCGGCCCGATGGGCTCGGTGCTGACCCCCACCCTGGTGGGGATCGACAAGGCCGGGCACCTGCCCAACGCGTCCACCTTCTGCGGCCGCTGCGAGAGCGTCTGCCCCGTCAAGATCCCGCTGCCCAAGTTGATGCGCCACTGGCGCGAGCGCGAGTTCGAGCGCCACCTGACGCCCACCGCGATCCGCACCGGCCTGGGCGCCTGGGCCTACCTCGCCCGCCGCCCCGCCCTGTACCGCTTGGCCACCCGGATCGGCGTCGGCGCGCTGGGGCTGCTGGGGCGGGGGCGCGGCCGCTTCCGCTCCCTCCCTCTGGCCGGCGGCTGGACCGGCGGGCGCGACCTGCCGGCCCCGGAGCCGGGCGGCACCTTCATGGCGCGCTACGCCGAGGCTCGGCGGAACGACCGCGCGTGAGGACGGCGCCAGGAGCCCCGACGTGACCAGGGATGCCATTCTCGGCGCCATCCGCCGCGGCCTCAAGCGCGGCCCGCTGCCGGCGGACCAGCGCGCCATGCTGGAAGGCCGCCTGCGCGCCCACCCGCGCCACATCGTCCCCGCCCGCTCGCGCGTGCCGCGTCCCGAGCAGATCGCCCTGTTCGTGCGCAACGTCGAGCGCGAGTTCGGCACCGTCGAGCGCGTTCCCGACGCGAGCGCCGTGCCGGCCGCGGTGGCCGACTACCTCGCGGCCCAGAACGCCGCGCCGCGCTTCGTCATGGCCCCGCACCCCGAGCTGCTCGCGCTCCCCTGGTCCGACCGCCCGCTGCTGCGCTTCGAGGCCCGCCGCGCCGAGGACGGCGACATGGTGTCCGTGCAGCACGCCTGGGCCGCGGTGGCGGAAACCGGGACCATCCTGTTCCCCTCCGACCCCACCCGCCCCGCCACGCTGAACCTGCTGCCCGACTTCGCCGTCGCCGTGCTGCGCGCTTCGCGCATCGTGGGCGCCTTCGAGGAAGCCTGGGACCTGCTGCGGGCCGAGCGCGGCGGCGCCGAATTCCCTCCCGGCGAGCCCGGGAGCGGCTTCATGCCGCGCAACCTGATGCTGGTCACCGGCCCGTCCCGCTCGGCCGACATCGAGCAGACCCTCGAACTCGGCGCCCACGGCCCGCGCCGGCTGCACGTGGTGCTGGTGGACGACGATCCCGAGGCATCCCCCTTCACCGCCGCTGCCGACACGGCCTCCCGCCCCGACCCGCGCCCGCCCGCGGCCCGCGGCCCCATCACACCGCTCGGCCGGCCCGACGCCGCCGCGCCCGGCGACTGAGCGCCGCCGTCTTGGCACTGCGCGCGACGCGACGCCCGCGAGCGCTGAGCGGGGCGGAGCGCGCCCTGTGGCAGGCGTGGCTGTCGCTCAACGGCGTGGCCGTCATGCCCTGGTCGGCCCCGCCCGCCGTTCCCGATCCGCCGCCACCGGCCAACCCCCCGCCCGGCCCGGCCGCGCCGCCGGACCCGCGCGCCGCCGCGCCCGAGCGTCCCGTCGGCGCCCCCGCCACCCCCCCGGCGCGCGCCCCCTTGCCGGCGCTGCACGTGGGCGCGGCGCCCCCCGGGCTCGACGCCGCACGCTGGAAGGACCTGCGCCGCGGCCGGATGCGCCCCGAGCGCACGCTGGACCTGCACGGCCGTCGCGCCCAGGACGCCCACGATTCCGTCCTCGGCTTCCTGCGCGACGCCCACGCCGACGGCATCCGCTGCGTCGCCATCGTCACCGGCAAGGGCTCGCGCGCGGCCCCCGGCGAGGCGGGGAGCGGCGGCGTGCTGCGGCGCGAGCTGCCCTTCTGGCTGAACCTGCCGGCGCTGCGGCCGCTGGTGCTCGGCGCCGCGCACCCGCACGCCGCCAATCCCGGCGCCGTGCACCTGCTGCTGCGCCGCCGCCCCGCCGCGCCGGGAACGCCGGCCGCCGCGTTTCGCGCGCGGCGGGGCAGCCGGTGACACCCTTCGGCGCGCGGGTGCGGGCGCTGCGGGAGGAACGGGGTGTGCGGCTGAAGGACCTCGCCGCGGCGCTGCAGGTTTCGCCCGCCTACCTGTCGGCGCTGGAGCACGGCCGGCGCGGCATCCCCGGCACCGGCCTGGTCCACCAGGTCAACGAGTTCTTCGGGCTGATCTGGGACGACGCCGAGGAGACCGCCCGCCTCGCCCGCCTGTCGCGCCCGCGCGTGGTGCTCGACACCGCCGGCCTGCACCCCGAGGCCACCGAGTTCGCCAACCGCCTCGCCGCCACGTTCCGCCGCCTGCCGCCCGAGACGGTGGCCGAGCTGCGCGCGGTGCTGGAACGCCGGGCGGGCGGCTGACGCGGCCGGTGCCGAAGCGCGACCGGTCGCGGGCCGCCCGCTGCCCTGGCTCCGGGCTCCGCTAGTTCCGGCGTAGGGCCGGCGGAAACCGGAACCGAGCCACCGGCGCCTTGCGGCGGGCGCCCGCCGGCCGGATGATCGGCCCGGTGATCCCCGACCAGACCCCCTTCGGCGGCTTGGCCGGCGCCTTCCTGCTGGCCTTCCCGGCGCTGTTCTCCATCGTCAACCCGCTCGGCGCCGCGCTGATCTTCTCCCAGGTCATGGCCGACCGCACCCACGCCGAACGCCTGCGCCTGGCCCGGCGCGTCGGCGCCTACTCGCTCGCCGTGCTGCTGGTCTCGCTGTGGGCCGGCGCCTACGTCCTGAGCTTCTTCGGCATCACCCTGGGCGCCCTGCGCGTGGCCGGCGGGCTCGTGGTGGCGATACGCGCCTGGGAGCTGCTGATGGCGCCCGAGCGGCAGGCGGCCCGCAAGGAGCGGCAGGCGGCCCCGGCCGGCGGCGCCACGGCCGGCGGCGCCGAGGACCCAGCCTTCTTCCCGCTCACCATGCCCTTCACCACCGGGCCGGGCACCATCTCGGTGGCGGTCGCCCTCGGCGCCGCCCGCCCGGCCAGCGGCGTCGGCCTCGCCGCGTTCTTCGCCGGCGTGTCCGCCGCGGCGGTCGCGGTGGCGCTGACCGTCTGGCTCGCCTACCGCTCGGCCGACCGGCTGATCGGCCTGCTCGGTGCCGGAGGCGCGCGCGTGGTCACGCGGCTCGCGGCCTTCCTGCTGCTGTGCATCGGCGTGCAGATCATGGGCAACGGCGTGCAGGACCTGCTGGCGCCGCTGCTGCGCGGGGTGGTCGTGCCGGAACGGTGACGCGCCCGGCTTCCTAGAAGTCCACCCGCAGGGACACGTAGATACGCCGCTCCGCCTCGGCGCCGATGCCCTGCCGCTGCCGCTCGTGCAGCAGGTTCGAGCCTTCCACCGCCACCGTGGCCCGCTCGGCGATCTTGTAGCCGACCCTCGCGGCCAGCGACGCGTAGTCGCCCACCTCCACCGGCACGAAGCCCCGCCCCGTCACCCGGTACCCGCGCATGGTGGTGGAGTAGCGGCCGAACACGTCGGCGCGCAGCGGCCCCCTGCCCCAGCCGAGCCGCGCCGACACCAGGTTGCGCGGGGACGCGTGCCCGAACTCCGCGTAGCTCGGCCGCCTTCCTTCCTCGACCACCACCAAGCGGTGCTCGATCCCCCAGTCGAACTCCTCGCGGAAGCGGCCGGCCAGCGACAGCTCCACCCCGTAGGCGTGGGAGTTGTCCACGTTGTAGGGGACGATGGTCGGCAGCATCGTCGCGGGCGAGATGAAGCCCGGCGCCGAGCCGAGCGAAGCGTTGAGGCCGCGGTTGACCTGGTAGAAGGCGGTGACGCCGACCCGCCCGTCGATGGCCTCGACGCGTCGCGCGTAGGAAACCTCGTAGTCGTCCACCGTGGCGGGCTTCAGGCGGGGCGAGCCGACCACCGCGATGCCCAGCTCGGGGGCGATCACCCGCGCGCCGATGTCGAAGTAGCTGGGCACGCCGACGCCGCGCGCCGCCGAGATCCGCACCGTCTCGATGTCCGTCACCCGCCACACCAAGCCGGCGTTCCACGACACGGTTCCGTAGTCGCGCCGGTAGTCGCGGTCGCCGAAGGGGAACAGCGGGCTGTCGTAGCCGTGGCCATTAAGCCAGACGTGGTCGTAGCGCAGCGCGCCGGTCCACTCGAGGTCCGACGCGATCGCCCAGTTCCACATGCCGCCCACCGCGGCGACGTCGTAGCCGCCGCCTAGGCCGCGCAGCAGCGAGGTCTTGACCAAGCCCGCGTCGCTGAGCTCGTCGGCGGCCTCGACGTCGTTGTGTCGGTATTCCACGAACGGGCGCAGCGTGTGGTCGGCGCCGATCTTCACCGTGTCGCTCAACTGCGCCACCGTCAGGTTCTGGTTCAGCAGGGCGGTGCCGAGGATCCGCGCGTCGAGGGCGTTGTGGTAGACCTGCGCCTCGACCGTGCCCGCCCCGGTTTCGGCGGTGATCCGCCCGCGCGCGCTCCAGGTCTTGACGTCCCACGGCGGGATCAGGCCGGGCAGCTGGAACTCGCCGCCGATGGAACGGGAATAGCTGGCGTCGAAGCCCGCCTGCACCGACTCGCTCAGCCGCACGGTGGTGTCCACGGCCACCTGCCCGCGCGACACGTCGCGGTCGGCGCTGACGCCCACGCCCAGCTCGAACGGCTCCAGCCCCCGCCGCCAGGCGTCCTGCTCGCGCAGGCCCGCCGACAGCCGCAGGCCCGATCCCTCGCCCAGCGGCGCGGTGGCCACCCCCGACAGCTCGCGGTAGCCGCCGGTGCCCACGCGCGCCACGGCGTTGGTGACGCGGTCGCGCCCGGGGTCGAAGGTGACGATGTTGATGGCCCCCGCGGTGGCGTTGAAGCCGAACAAGGCGCTGTTGGGGCCGCGCACCACCTCGATCTGGCGGATCTCGGACAGCTGCACGGGGATGTTGTCCCACGAGGTGCGGCCGAAGGCGTCGAGGTAGACCTGCCGGCCGTTGAGCAGCACCAGCACGCGCTGCGTGTTGGGCGCGGCGTAGCCCCGCGCGCCCACCGAGAAGTCCTCCGGCCCGTACTGCTGCACGTCGAGCGAGGTGTAGCGCGCGAGCACGGTGGGGATGTCGGACGCGCCGGAGCGGCGGATCTGCTCGGCGGTGATGATGTCCATCGCCACCGGCACGTCCGAGGCGCGCTGCGGCTTGCCGGTGGCCGAGGTGGTCACCGGCTCGCCGAACAGCGCTTCCAGCGCGTCGCGGTCCAGCCCCTGCGCCGCGGCGGGCGCGGCGAACGCCAGCGCGGCGAGACCCAGCGCGACCGGCAGGCGGCCGGCCGACGGCGGGGCGAGCCGGGCCGAGCCGCGGCGGGGGAACGAACGGGGCCGGTTCTGGGGCGTGCTCACGGTCAGCGCTCCTGGATCATCATTCGGAAGGCGGGGGCGAAGCCGATGCCGGCGGCCTGCGCCGCGGCCCGGTTGACGAGGATCTCGACCCGCGGCTCGCCGCGCACGGCCATCACCACCAGCCCCGAATCCACGAGCGAGCGGTCCGACGACACGGTGAGGACGGAGCGGCCGGCCACCGCGCGGGCGACCGCGCCGGCCTGGGCGGCGGCCGCGTCGGTCAGCAGCAGCACGGCCATGCCCGCTCCGGCCACGCTTTCCACCGTGACGGGCCTGGGCAGAAGGACGAGGTTCCCGGCGCGCAGACCGGCGCCGAAGCTGGCGGCGATCCGCAGCGCCTCGGCGCGGCCGGCGGCCGACTGCTCGGGGTAGACGATGCCGATCTCGGCGGTGCCGCCGAGCGAGCGGTCGAGGAAGCCCATGGCGCGGGCGAGCACCTGCAGGTCGCGCGTCGTCGGCTCGACGGCCGGGAGCGGGGCGGACCAGCCGACGGCGAGAACCGCGGCCGCGGCGAGCAGGGAAGCGCCCCGGCGGCGGCGCGGCGGCGCCGTGGGCCGGAACATGTCGAACGAACTCCTGCGCGACAAGCAATCCGCCCCCGTGAAGCGCCGTTCTGCGAGGGCCCCGACCCCCCGCCCGGCGAAGCCGTCGGCACCCCCAACCTGCACGCGTGAGTTGAAGAAACAGCAAACGAAACACCGCGATGGCGGGCGTCGTTGAGGGATTCTTCGCAATGGCCGTCGCACTGTGCGGGACGATGCCTCACGCCACGCGTTTTTGCCGGGCCTTGATCGCGCGCCTGCCCGGCCGGGCAGCCCCGCGCCCGGACGCCGACGGGCCGGACGGGTCCCGCGCGCCCGTGGCGCCTAACGCCGCCGTGATCCGCATGATCACCGCGCTGGCGGGGCTGGCCGCGCTGGTGATCGCCGGCGCCGCCCCGGGCACCTACTTCTCGGCCGCCCGCTTCCGCTTGCTGGGGGCGCTGGAAGCCAGCGCGCGGCTGCACGCGATGGAGGTCGCGGAACTGGCGCGGGCCAACCCCGCCATGTGGGAATTCGACGGCCTGCGGGTTTCCGCGCCGTCGACGGGGCGCGCCTCGGCGGAGCGGCGGCGGGTGTTCGACGCGGGGGGCCGCCTCATCATCGAGTCCGTGCCCGGGGAAAGCCTGGACTGGCCGGTGCTCACCCACCAGGAGCCGATCCTCGACGGCGGGCAGCGGCTGGGTGCGGTGGAAGCGGCGCGCTCCCTGCGCGACGTGATCGCCACCACCATCCTCGTCGCCCTCGCCTCCACCGCCCTCAGCGGCGTGCTGTTCGTCATCCTGCGGGTGCTGCCCCTGCGGCTGCTGCACCAGGCGCTGGAGCGCGCCAGCTTCCTCGCCGCCCACGACCTGCTGACCGGCCTGCCCAACCGGGCCCTGTTCGCCGACCGGCTGGCGCAGGCGGTCGCCGCGACGCGGCGCGGCGGGGAGGCCACCGCCGTGTTCTGCCTGGACCTCGACCGCTTCAAGGAGGTCAACGACACCCACGGGCACGCCGCCGGCGACCTGCTGCTGCAAACCGTCGCGGCGCGGCTGGCGGCCTGCCTGTGGCGAGGCGAAACCCTGGCCCGGCTGGGCGGCGACGAATTCGCCGTGATCCAGCCCCGGGCGCGCCAGCCGGGCGCGGCGGAAGCCCTGGCGCGGCGATTGGTCGCCGCGCTGGAGCAACCCATCGACGTCGGCGGCCACCTGGCGAGCGTGGGCGTCAGCGTCGGCATCGCCGTGGTCGAGCCGGGGGTCGAGGCCGACCTGTCCCAGGTGATGATGGACGCCGACCTGGCGTTGTACCAAGCCAAGGAGAACGGGCGCGGCGGCCACTGCTTCTTCGCGCCGGCGATGAACCACAAGCTCCAGGAACGCCGCTCGCTGGCGGCCGACCTGCGGATCGCGGTGTCGCGCAGCGAGTTCCACCTCGTCTTCCAGCCGCAGGTGAGCCTGGGCAATGGCGGGCTGACGGGGGCGGAGGCGCTGCTGCGCTGGGAGCGGCCGGGGCTGGGGAACATGCCGCCGGATCGGTTCATCGGCCTGGCCGAGGAAACCGGGCTGATCGGGCCGATCGGCGACTGGGTGCTGCGCGAGGCCTGCCGCCAGGCGTCAACCTGGCCGGACCACCTCACCGTCGCGGTCAACGTGTCGCCCGTGCAGTTCCGCCAGGGTGACCTTTACGCGACGGTGACGGCGGCGCTGCGCGACAACGTGCTCGCCCCGCGCCGGCTGGAGCTGGAGATCACGGAAGGCGTGCTGCTCCAGGACACCGACGACACGCTGGCCGTGCTGCACCGCCTGCGCGACCTCGGCGTGCGGATCGCCATGGACGACTTCGGCACCGGCTATTCCAGCCTCGTCTACCTGCAGAAATTCCCGTTCGACAAAGTCAAGATCGACCGCAGCTTCGTCCGCCACCTGGGCTCGGACCGCAACGCGGAAGCGATCGTGCGGGCGGTGATCGGGATGAGCGCGGCGCTGGGCGTGCGCGTCAACGCCGAGGGCGTGGAAACCGCCACCCAGGCGGACCTGCTCCGCCGCGAAGGCTGCCAGGAGGTCCAGGGCTTCCTGTTCGGCAAGCCCATGCCGGCGCCGGAGTTCGCGGCGATGTTCCCCGACGCCAGGATCGGGCGGGCCGCCGCGTGAGGGAACGCGCCGGGGCGGCCCGCCCCCGGCGCCTCCGCTCAGCGCCCCAGCGCGCCGTGCTGGCGCAGGAAACCCAGCAGAGGCAGCAGCGGCAGGCCCAGCACCGCGGCGTGCTCGCCGTCCACCCGGTCGAACAGCTGCGCCCCCGGCCCTTCCAGCCGGTAGGCGCCGACCGAGGCCAGCACCGCCTCGCCCTCGGCGGCGAGGTAGCCGTCCAGGAACGCGTCCGAGAACGGCCGCATCCGCAACCGCGGCACCGCCACGTGCACCCAGATCCGCGCCCCGTCCCGCCAGCACAGCACCGCCGTGTGCAGCCGGTGCTCGCGCCCCCGCAGCGCGGCGAGGTGCGCGCGCGCTTCCCCCCCGTCGCGCGGCTTGTCGAACCAGCGCTCGGCGTCCCCGGCGCCGCCCGCTCCCGCGTCGGACGACCCCGGGTCGCTTTCCCCGGCCCCGACGCGGCAGGTGAGGATCTGGTCGCAGCCGATCACCAGCGCCTCGGGCCGCCGCGTCGCAACCCGGCGCGCCTTGGCTTCGGCCAGCATCGTCGCCGCCTCGCCGGGCGGGTACCCTTCCGCGCGGGCGCTCGCCCTGATGCTCTCCTCGTCCACGGGGGCCGGCACCGCCTCGAAGCGCAGCCCGGCCGCCCGCAGCAGCGCCGCGCGCGCGGCCGACGCGCTGGCCAGCACGATCGGCGGCGCGTCGGGTTGCAGCATCACGCCCGCGGCCCCGCGCGCCGGCCCTCGCGATCGCGCGCCGGATCGGTCGCGCGATGCGCGGACCGGGCGCGTTGCCGGCCCTGCGCCGGCTGCGTCCACGCGTCGGGCGTCACGCGTTCGGCGTCACCGCCGGAGTTCCCGGCCCCGGGGTGGAAGGCAGCGGCGAAGGCTCCGGCGCCATGGGCGGCGCTTCGGGGGTGGGCATCGGCGAGGGCGTGGGCGAGGGCGCCGGGCTCGGCACCTCCGGCAGGCCCGGGCTCGCCGGGGTCGGGTCCACGGGCGAGGGCTGGATCGGGTCGGACATCGGGGATGGTCTCCTTCAGCGCGGGTCGCTGCCGCGCGGCACGGTGGTCGGTCCGGGGCCCGCCCCGGGGTCAATGCGGGCGAGCCCCACGGGCTCGGGCGCCGCCGGGTCGCGCGGCGCGGCGGCCCTGACACGACGGACGTGCCAGGCCTCCTTGAGTTGCAGCACGGTGGCGGCGGTTTCCTCGATGGAGCGCCGCGTCACGTCGATCACCGGCCAGCCGCGGGCGGTGCACAGGCGCCGGGCGGCCAGGATCTCGCTCTTCACGGCGTCCTGGTCCACGTAGTCGGTGGCCTCGCCGCGCACGCCCGCGGCGCCCAGCATCTTCAGGCGGTGGCGGCGTATGTCCACCAGCGCGCCCACGTCGATGGTCAGCCCCACCACCGGACAGGGCGGGTCCTCCAGCTCGATGGGCAGGACCGCGCCGGGGACGATCGGCACGTTGGCCGCCTTGATGCCGCGGTTGGCCAGGTAGAAGCAGGTCGGCGTCTTGGAGGATCGCGACACCCCCACCAAGCACACGTCGGCCTCGTGGATGCCGGCCGCCCCCTGGCCGTCGTCGTGGGCGAGCACGTAGTGCATGGCGTCGATGCGGCGGAAGTAGTCGGCATCGAGCACGTGCTGGGCGGCCCGCTTCTCGCGCGCCGCCTCGCCGATCTCGCGCTGCAGCAGTTCCAGCACGGGATCGAGCACCGACATGGCGGTGACGCCGAGCCGGACGCAGAACTCCTCCAGCCCATGGCGGATCGAGCGGTCGGCGATGGTGTAAAGCACCGGGCCGGGCTCGTGCTGGATGCCCTCCAGCACCTGCTCGAGCTGGAAGCGCGAGCGCACCAGGAACCAGCGGTGCTGCACCGCGTGCGGGTCGGCGAAGCGGGCCAGCGTGGCACGGGCGACCGAGCCCAGCGTTTCGCCGGTGCTGTCGGAAACGAGGTGGAGGTTGATGGCGCGCGGGGACATGCGGGACTTCCTGTCGGCGCCCGGCGGCGCGGGGCGAGGGGCGGGCCTGGGGAGGATACAGGGGATCGCCGCGGGAGTCGGGGACAAGACTCCCCCCAACGCCGGTCGCGGTGGGAGTCGGGGACGGCGAGTCACGCGCCGTCCCGGCCGGGGCGACTCCGCCCGCCGGTCGGGGGGAGTCGGGGGCGGGAGCCGGCGACTCGCCCTGACTCGCGGAGTCGGGGCGACTCCCTTCCTGTGGACGGATCGGCCCCGGGGCTGTGGACGAATTGCGTCCCCGTCGTCCACAGGCATCAACCGCTACCCCAACCTCTTCTCCGACTCATCTTTTCCAGTGAAAGGGTAGGCCATGGACACCACGGACAAGCCGTTCCTGCGCGCCCTGGCCGGCGAGTCCGTCTGGCCGCCGCCGATCTGGCTGATGCGCCAAGCCGGCCGCTACCTGCCGGAATACCGCGAGGTACGCGCCGGAGCCGGCGACTTCATCGCACTGTGCACCGACCCGGAGCTGGCGGCCGAGGTGACTCTCCAGCCGATCCGGCGCTACGGCTTCGACGCGGCGATCCTGTTCAGCGACATCCTGATGGTGCCCTGGGCGATGGGGCAGAAGCTGCGCTTCGCCGAGGGCGAGGGGCCGCTGCTGGAGCCGCTGCGCGACGCCGAGGCGGTCGCCGGCCTGCGACTCGCGGGCGTCGCCGAGCGGGCCGCGCCGATCCTAGAGACGGTGTCGCGCGTGCGGGCGATGCTGGACGTCCAACACCCGCGCACCGCCCTGATCGGCTTCGCCGGCGGCCCCTGGACGGTGGCCTGCTACATGGTGGAAGGCCGGGGGGGAGGCGAGTTCGCCCACGCCCGCCGCATGGCGCACGCCGACCCCGCGCTGTTCGGCCGGCTGATCCGCGGACTCGCCGAGGCCACCGTCGAGTACCTGCTCGCCCAGGCCGCGGCGGGGGCCGAGGCGCTGATGATCTTCGACAGCTGGGCCGGGCTGCTTCCGCCCTCGGGCTTCCGGCGCTGGGTGATCGAGCCCACCGCCGACCTAGTGCGCCGGCTGCGCGAGCGCCTGCCGCCGGGCTTCCCGCTGATCGGCTTTCCCCGACTCGCCGGCCCGCTGCTGGCCGAGTACGCCGCCCGCACCGGGCTGCGCGCGGTGGGCATGGACACCGCCATGGACCCGCGCTGGGCGGCGGCCAACCTGCCGGCGGAGGTGACGCTGCAGGGCAACCTGGACCCGCAGGCGCTGGTGGCGGGCGGCACGGCGCTGGAGGTCGAGGCGCGGGCGCTGCTGGCGGCCATGCGCGGCCGGCCGTTCGTGTTCAACCTCGGGCACGGCATCGTGCCGCCCACGCCCACCGAGCACGTGGCGGCGCTGGTGCGGACGGTGCGGACGGGGTGACGGAGGAGGTCGCCGCGGCTGGGGGAGGACGGACACGCGGTCGCGGCGCGCCGACGCGAACGACCGGGCCGGACGGTCCGAACCACGGGCCCGCCCGCGCGCCGTCCTGACCAGTGGGGCCGAGGGGCATCCCGCGGCGCGGCCGGATGCACCGCGGCGGCGCGCCCGGCCGCGGGGTTGTGCCGCGGCCCCCGGGGCGACGGGCGGGCGTCCGCCGGCCCGATCGCGCCGCAGCTACGCCCGCGCGGCCTCGGCCGCGATCTCCTGGAGATCGAGGTCGTGCTCCAGCGCGTGCAGGACCTCGTCGTGGATTTGTCCCGACCTGTGCAACCGCAGGATCTCGCCCCGGCCCGCGGCGATGGCGGCGAGCAGAACCTCGAAGTGGGCCGCGCGGTCCTCGGCGAAGGTATCCTCCGCCTCGCCGTAGTTCTCGGCCACCCGCGCCCGGTGGCCGTACTGCTCCAGCAGCCGGGGATGCCGCACGCTGCCGTCGTCCCGCCGGGCCAGGGCTTCCACCGCCGCGAGCTGGGCCGCGGCCATCCGCGCCGTCGCCCGCGCCCGCGTCAGGTGCCCCGCGCCCTCGGCCTGCCCTTCGGTGAGTCGTAGCAGGCGGATGACGGCGCCGATGGTGGTGCCCTGCAGCATCACCGTGGCCAGGATCACCGCGAAGGCGGCTGCCAGGATCAGGTCGCGGCCCGGCATCTCCTCGGGCAGCGACAAGGCGATGGCCAGCGTCACGACGCCGCGCATTCCCGCCCACCCCATCACCGCGGAGGCGGCGAAGGAGAACGGGGCGACGTCCCTGCCGGTGAGGCGGCCGAGGACCGCGCGCGCGGCGTCGGACGCGAACACCCACGCGAAGCGCGACAGCACCACGGTCGCCACGACGGCGACGACGGGGACCGACAGCGTGCGCAGCGCTTCCTCCGCGCCGCCCAGCCGATCGATGACGCCGCGCAGCGACAGCCCGATCAGGATGAACACGAAGGCTTCCAGCAGGAATACCATCACCTGCCACGCCGCGGTGCCGCGGACCCGGACGTGAGCCGAGAAGATCTCGTGCTGGTACCACCCGAAGATGAGGCCCGCGACCACGGTGGAGATCACCCCCGAGACGTGCAGCGCCTCGCCCACGACGTAGGCGGCCCAGGGCAGCAGGAACGACGCGGCGATGGTCAGCGAAACCTCGCCGAGGTAGCGCAGCAGCCGCACCCAGGCGAAGCCGATCGCGCCACCGATTGCCACGCCCCCGGCGGCGAGCACGCCGAAGGTCGCCGCCGCCTCGCCGGCGCTGAAGGTGCCGGTCAGCGCCGCAGCGACGGCGAAGCGGAACAGCACCAGGCCGGCGGCGTCGTTGAGCAGGCTCTCGCCCTCGAGCAGCACGCTCAGCCGGCGCGGCAGCCGCACGCGCGCCAGCACGGCCTTGGCGGCCACGGCGTCGGGCGGCGAGACCACCGCGCCGAGCGCAAAGCAGGCGGCCCAGGGGAGGGTGGGCACCAGCCAGTGCGTCACCGCGCCCACCGCCAGCGTGGTGAAGACCACCGCGCCCACCGCGAGCGACAGGATGCCGCCGATCTGCCGGCGGAAGTCGGACAGCACGGTGAGGTAGGCGCCGTCCATTAGCAGCGGCGGCAGGAACAGCACCAGCACCAGCTCGGGGTCGAGGGCCAGGGTGGGTACGCCCGGCACGAAGGCCAGCGCGATGCCGCCGGCGATCAGGGCGGCGGCCGGCGGCAGCAGCAGGTGCCTGGCCAGCAGCTCCAGCCCCAGGATCGCGACCAGCAGCAGCAGGATGAACTCGAAGGTTTCGGCGGGGTGCATGGGGGGCTCCTGCGCGACTGCGACGGGTGGTGTCGGGGGTGGGGCGACCGGCGGCCTGCGCCGGGCTCGCCGCGCCGGTGCCCGCGCGGGCCTGCGTCATCGGCGGGGGACGGTCCGCTTCGGCAGCACCGCCGGGCGTCGGCCGCGGCGCCTCGCCGGGCCATCGCCGGATCGGCGGCAGCCGTCCCGGGCCCCGGGAACGGGCCGTCGACGGTGGGGCCGTCGCGCTCCCCCGCGACCGCGCCGAGGGCCGGCGGTCGGGGCAGGGCGCCGTCGCCCCTGCCACCGCTGCGATGCGCGTCCGCGGGGGGGACCCGGCGCGGGCAGGCGGCGGCGCGGATCAGCCGCCCCCGGGCGCCGTCGCCCCGAACGCGATCCACAGCGGGTCCTTCAACCCCGCCACGAACGCCGCGTGCCGTTCCAGTTCCGCGGCGACCGGCACGATCGGGCGCGGGGTGCGCGGTCCGGCCGACCCGGCGCTGGCCACGGCCGCCGGCCCGGCGGCCTGCGCCCCCAGGCCCAGGCCCGGCTGCCGGCCGCCCATCAGCTCCAGGTACACCTCGGACAGCAGGCGCACGTCGAGCAGCGCGTTGTGCGAGGTGCGCAGCGACAGGTCGACGCCGAAGCGCCGGCACAGCGCGTCGAGGCTGTTGGACAGGCCGGGGAAGCGCTTCTTGGCGATCTCCAGCGTGTCCACCATGCGCGCCCGATCCAGCGGCGGATGGCCGGCCAGGGCGAACTCGGTGTCCAGGAAGCCGAAGTCGAAGGGGGCGTTGTGCGCCACCACCGGATCGTCGCCGAGGAAGTCGAGCAGCTCGGGCAGCACCCGGGCGAAGACCGGCTTGCCGCGCAGCATCTCGCGGGTGAAGCCGTGCACGCGCGCGGCTTCGGGGGGCACGTCGCGCTCGGGGTCGATCAGGCGGTGGAACTCGCGGCCCGTGGGCATCAGGTTGACCACCTCGATGGCGGCGACCTCGAGCACGCGGTCGCCGGTGCGGGGGTCGAGGCCGGTGGTCTCGGTGTCAAGGATCAGGGCGCGGCTCATGGCGTCTCCATAGCCGCCCGGCGGTGTCGGCGCACCAGGGCGCGCACCGCGCGCTGGGCAGTGTGGCGGCTCAGCCCGGTGCGGATCAGGTGGTCGGCGCGGCGGCGCTTCTCGGGGTCGGGCACCTGCCGGGCCAGGATGGCGAGGAGCCGGGCCGGGTCCATCCCCGGCCGCCGCAGCACGCGGGCGCGCTGCACCGAAGCGGGCGCGGTGACCACGACCACCGCGTCCACCCGCCGCTGCCCACCGGTTTCCAGCAGCAGGGGGATGTCGAGCACCGCCAGGGGCGCGCGGGCGGCCCTGGCGCGGCGGAGGAAGCGGCGCTCCTCGTCGCGCACCAGGGGGTGGACGATGCGCTCCAGTCGCGCGAGCGCGAGGGGATCGCCCAGCACGGCGCGGCGCAGCGCTTCGCGGTCGGCGGCGCCGTCGCGCACCGCGCCGGGAAAAGCTGCCGCGATCGGCGCCACGGCGCGGCCGCCCGGGCCCTGGAGGCGGTGCACGCTCGCGTCGGCGTCGAACACCGGCACGCGCAGGCGGCGGAAGGCGGCGGCCGCGGTGGACTTGCCCATGCCGATGCCGCCGGTGAGGCCGAGCACCCTCACCCCGTCGCTTCCCGCCGTTCCCGGGGCGCGCCGGCGCATCCCCGCCGGGCGAGCAGCCCGTCGCCGCGCCGCGCTTCAGCCGGCGACATGCGTCCGCAGCGCCGCGTCCACCACCGGGCGTACCCCGAACCATGCCTCGAAGCCCGGCACCGCCTGGTGCAGCAGCATGCCCAGGCCGCCCACCGCGCGCAGGCCGCGGGCGCGGGCGGCGCGCAGCAGCGGCGTCTCGGGGGGGGTGTAGACGATGTCGGCCACCACCGCCGATCCCGGCAGCCCGGACGGGTCGAGCTCCAGCGGCGGCTGCCCCGCCATGCCCAGGGAGGTCGCGTTCACCAGCAGCGCCGCGCCCGCCAGCGGGGGAGACGTCGCCACGTCCACCGGCCCGCCCAGCGCGCGCGCCAGCGCCTCGGCCCGCTCGCGGCCGCGGTTGACCACCGTCACGCCGGGGCAGCCGGCGTCCAGCAGCGCCGCCACGATGGCCCGCGCGGCACCCCCGGCGCCCAGCACCACCGCCGGGCCGGCCGCGGGCTCCCAGCCCGGCGCCTCCTGCCGCACGCTGGCCAGGAAGCCGACCCCGTCGGTGCAGGAGCCCTCGATCGCGCCGTCGGGGCGGAACACCAGCGTGTTCACCGCCCCCGCCCGCGCCGCTGAGGCCGCCACCCGGTCGCACAGCGCGAACGCCGCCCCCTTGTGCGGGATGGTGACGTTGGCGCCCGCGAAGCCGGCGGCCGCCAGGCCGCGCACGGCGGCGGTGAAGCGCTCGGGCGGCACCGGCAGGGGCACGTAGGCGCCGTCGATGCCGTGCCGCGCCAGCCAGTGCCCGTGCAGGCGCGGCGAGCGGGAATGCGCCACCGGCCAGCCGATCACGCCCGCGACCCGTCCCGCCCCCGTCAGCATCGCGCGCCTGATCCCACCCGTTCCGCCTTCCCCGGGCCCGGCGCCCTCGTCCGCGCCCGCCGAGCGCCCCTTCAACCGCCCCCTGGCGCCGCCGTCCAGGGGATGCCACCAAGCGGGCGACGGCAACCGGTGCGGAGACGGCAGGGCATGGCGCGCACGCTCAGGGTGGCGGTGCAGATGGACCCGATCGAGGCCATCGACATCAACGGCGACAGCACCTTCGCCCTGATGCTGGAGGCCGCCGCGCGCGGCCACGCGCTGTGGCACTACGGCCCGCGCGACCTGGCCTTGGAGGGCGGCCGGCTGTCCGCCCGCGCCCGGCCGGTGGCGGTGCGGCGCGAGCACGGCAACCACCACGCTTTCGGGGCGGAGCTGATGCTCGACCTGGGCGCGGACGTGGACGTGGTGCTAATGCGCCAGGACCCGCCCTTCGACATGGCCTACATCACGGCCACCCACCTGCTCGAGCACGTCCACCCCCGCACGCTGGTGGTCAACGACCCGGCCGCGGTACGCAACGCCCCCGAGAAGCTGCTGGTGACGCACTTCCCCGACCTGATGCCGGCGACGCTGATCACCCGCGACATCGGGCGCATCCGCGACTTCCGGGCGCGGCATGGCGGCGAGGTCATCGTCAAACCGCTGTTCGGCAACGGCGGCGCCGGGGTGTTCCACCTGCGCGCGGAGGACACCAACCTGGGCTCGTTGCTGGAACTGTTCGGCGGGCTGTCGCGCGAGCCGCTGATGGTGCAGCAGTACCTGCCCGCGGTGCGGGCCGGCGACAAGCGGATCATCCTGGTGGACGGCGAGGCCCTGGGGGCGGTCAACCGGGTGCCGGCGGCGGGCGAGGCGCGGTCGAACATGCACGTCGGCGGGCGGGCGGAGAAGTCGGGGCTGACGGCGCGGGAGCGCGAGATCTGCGCCCGGATCGGGCCGACCTTGCGCGAGCGCGGGCTGATCTTCGTGGGCATCGACGTGATCGGTGATTGCCTCACCGAGATCAACGTCACCTCGCCGACCGGGCTGCAGGAGATCGCGCGCTTCGACGGGGTGCACCTGGAGCGGGCGATCTGGGACGCGATCGAGGCCCGGCTGTAGCGGGCGCGGTGCCTTACTTCCTTACTATCTTACTTCCTTACCGGTTCCGCGCGGGGGCGGGTTTTCGGAGAGAATTCCTATCATTCCGGGGGGTTGCGGGTCAAGCGGTCCGTCGGCGATGGCATTTCCCGGATCGATGGCAC
Source organism: uncultured Roseomonas sp. (assembly GCA_964243365.1). Lineage (GTDB taxonomy): Bacteria > Pseudomonadota > Alphaproteobacteria > Acetobacterales > Acetobacteraceae > Roseomonas. The sequence continues at coordinate 128,311 of CAXTEL010000001.1, forward strand.
CGTCCGGCGGAATGCCATCCCGGTGACGGGTGCCGTCCCGCGCCGCCGGCGCCACCTCCCTCGCCGATGCCATCCCGGCGGCCGATGCCGCCCCGGCCGGGAATGCCGTCCCTCGCGGGCGCGCGGCTCCCCCCGACGCCGCCGTCCGCGACGGCCGGTTCGTCCCGGCGACCGGCGCCGGGCGCCGACCGTGGCGCGGCGCCGGCCGGGAACGCGCCGACGTTCCGGGGCCGCCGGGCCGCGCGCCGAACCCTTCTCCTCGCGCTCGCGGCCGTGCTGCTGGTTGCCTCGCGCGCCGGCGCCGTTCGCGCCCAGGCGCAGCGCCCCGACGGTTCGCCCGGCGCGCTGCCGGACGGTCTCGTGGTCGAGCCGAGGGCGAGCCCGCCCTACGAGCCGTGGATGCTGGCCCGGCTGGATCGGTTGCGCGAGGTCGACCCGCCGGCGGTGCTGCTGGGCGACTCGCTGGTCGCCGGCTGGCCCGGGACGCTGCATCCCCGCCTGCTCCCCGCCGGCGCGGTGAACCTGGGCGCCGGCGGGGATACCACCGCCAACCTGCTGTGGCGGCTCCGGCGGGCGCTGGGGCCGGGGATGTGGATGCGCGAGGCGCTGCTGCTGGTGGGCACCAACGACCTGCCCCTGCGTTCGGGCGAGCTGATCGCCGGCGGCGTCGGGGCGGCGGCGGCGGCGGTGCTGGAGGCCGCGCCCCGCGTCTGCCTCACGGTGATCGGGCTGCTGCCGCGCCGCGACGGCCGCGCCGACTTCGACGCCGCCGTGCGCGACGCCAACCGCCGCCTCGCGGCCGGGCTGCCGCCGGGGGTGCGCTTCGTGGACGCCTACGACCGCCTGCGGGCCGCCTGCCCGGCGACCGGCGCCTGCGCGCTGTACAAGGACACCGTCCACCTCACCCGCGACGGCTACACGCTGCTCGGCGCCCTGGTCGACGACGCGGCCGAGGCCCGCCCCTGCGCGCGATGAGCGGCGGCGCGGCCGGCCCCGGTTTCCGGTGGTCGGGCGCGCGACCAGGGGCGCCGCCCCCGAACCCCGCCGGGAACCCTGGAGACCCCAAACTCCCGCCGCGAGTTGCCCGGACGGGCGGGGGGCTACACCGACGCGGCTGCGCCTTCGGTGTAGCCCCCTGTCTGCCGGGGCACCTTTCCTGCGGACGGAGGAACGAGGAACCTCAGGGTCCCGCGGTGTTTCGGTTCGAAATCCAGCCGAGGCCGCCATGATGGGCTCGCCGGTCGCGAGCGGGCCGCTTCGCGCGTCCGCCGGCGCTGCCCGCCGGCCTCCCCGGCGACGCGGCGGGCGACGCGCTCGTCGTGCTGCTGCGCACGCTGCTGCTGCGCGCGCCCGAGGGTGGCGCGCCGCTCACGGCGGTTGCCTGAGGGTGTTACGGACTTGAACTGCGTTCGCGGGAGAGGTGGGGAATGACGTTCGGCTGAACCACTGGATCCGACCCAAACCGGATTTTCCAGCACGGGATTGGATGACCGAGGCAGGTGGGGAGGGGTCAATCAGCCTCCTTTGATGGCGCGTTCAGCGAGTATGGCATCTCGCAACTGCGGGAAAACGTCGAACCCTGTTTCACTGTTCAGATGGCCGCCCCCAGGGATTACCTCGAGCGGAGCGTCCAGGTGGTCGGCCACGTCCTGCGAGCGGGGCAGGGGAACGTAGGGGTCGTCATCCCCCGCCCAGCAGCGGCACGTGCGTCCCCTACGCTCGCGGATGCCGATCCAATCGAATGGCTCGGCGAAGAAGGTCCGGTTGATCAGGTCGTAGTCTGACAGGCCGAGCGTGCCAATGAACCCAGCAGCCAGGAACAGGCCATCGAAAGGCTCGGCCGCTCGCTCGACCAACCGCAAGGCGAATGCGGCTCCCAGGCTATGTCCGACGAGGATGGTGGGCACCGAAGGCAGGGAATCTACAGCACGATCGTAGGCGTTGAGCCACGCTTCCAGGGACTGGCCCTGCGGAGTGGGGAGCCGGGGACGCAGCGCCTCGATACCCTCCGCAGCCAGTTCAGCGTGAAGCCAGGGGAACCAGTTCGTATCGGGCCCCCCGTGCGCGCCGTGCAGCACGATGACCCTCAACCCGGCTTGCTCATTCCTCATCCCTGGTCCTTCGGGAGATTGCTCGACCCTGTTCCTCGATCTGCTCTCAGTGTCGCAGAAGGCGGCCCTGTAAAACCTATATCAGGACCACTGAGCTGCTGCCGGTCTGGTGGACACGCAGCTCAAGCTGGCGCTTTGCTCCGCTTGAATTCCATGGGGCTGAGATAGCCGATGATCGAGTGGCGTCGGCGCGGGTTGTAGAACCGCTCGATGTGGTCGAACACGTCGGCCCGGGCCTGGTCCCTGGTGCGATACACCTTGCGGGCTGTCCGCTCGGTTTTCGGCGAAGGGAAGAAGCTCTCCATCGCCGCGTTGTCCCGCACGTTACCCGATCGGCTCATGCTGCAGCTGATGCCGTGATCCGCCAGCAGCTTCCGAAACTGCTCACTGTTGTATTGGCTCCCCTGATCCGAGTGTTGCAGCAGCGCATCCGGTTTGCCGCGACGCCAGATCGCCATCATCAACGCGTCCGCGACCAGCTGGGCCGCCATCGCGGCGCTCATCGTGTCAGCCGACCACGGGCACTGGGCACTGGGCGATCGGGTAAGCCAGGCGTGGAACCCACTGCGCGAAACATCGAGCGCCTCGCAGAGCCACCGCACCGGCCAAATTCCTCGATGCTTCGCGACGAAGCCGAACTTCACAGCGACTCTCTCGCGAAGTAGGCCGCGGCTTTTCTAGGATGTCGCGCTCCGCCTCAAGCTTCGCGACCTCGCGCCGCAGCCGATCGATCTCCGGCTGCTCCGGCTTGAGCTGGCTCTGACCGGGAAACGCCTACCCGGGATCCGAGGTGAGCTCCTCGATCCATCGTCGCAGGACGTTCTCGCCCACGTCCAGGTCCCGGCTGGCCTGCGCCACCGAGACGCCACGCTCCCTGACCAGCCGGACCGCCTCCAGCTCGAACTCCCGGCCGAACTGCCCCGCCCCATCTGCACACTCCAATCCCGTGAAACACCCTGATCTCGGTGTTCACCAGACCGGCACCAGTTCAGTGCGCCGAACTTTCTGGTCAACCCATTCTCACTCAGCGCGACTGCCTTGGTGTCGGGCTGCGAACGTATCAACGGCTCAGGTGGCTGCCGGGTGAAGCAGCTCGGGGAACCCGATGCGCTGCAGGAACTGTGCTCGAACCCGATCAACCACGGGGAAGCTGACTCCTGCTCCGTCGTCGGCGGGGTCGATCACGGTGCGAAACGGTCGGCGGCCCAGCGGATGCTGCACGATGGCCGCCACCGCGCGTCCGATCTCCGTGGGATCTACCTCAGGCGGGTTGGTCGCAGCCAGCGCCTGCTGCATGCGGTCGGAGAAGCCGGTAGGCCATGCGGCCTCGTATGCGTCAGCGCGGGCCTCGTCACCTGGGTGGCCAGCATGCGCGAAGTGATTGGTGCCCTTCGTGTAGGCGCCGGGCACCACGATCGCAGTCTCGATCCCGAACGGCGCCAGTTCGCGGGCGTAGCAGGTGGCGAGCTGATCCATGCCGGCCTTAGCGGCGAAATATGGCCCGAGCAGCGGCGGAACGCCCCCCGCCACGCTGCTGGAGGAAATCCAGACCAGGAGCCCGCGCCGCGCCGCGCGCATGTGGGGCAGCACGGCCCGGTTCACCCGCTGCGTGCTCAGCACGTTGATGTCGTAGATGTCCGCGAGCTGCTCCGGGGTGAAGGCTTCCGCCGGGCCCCAGACCATGTGGCCGGCATTGTGGACCAGCACGTCGATGGCCCCATGTTCCCGCACGATGCCAGAGACGGCGGCGTCCGTAGAAGTCTGGTCCTGCACATCCAGCTCGATCGTGCGCAAGTCGATGCCCTTGCGCTTCGCCTCCGACGCAAGTTCCAAGACCGTGCCCGCGTTCTTGCCCTGCGTTTCCCGCATAGAGGCGTAGACGATCAGTTTGGCGGCGGCGAGGTGCTCCGCGATCATCCGGCCAAAGCCGCTCGAAGCGCCCGTGACCAAGGCGACCTGTGTCATCGCACTGCTCCCTAGATGATGCCGCCATTGGCGCGCAGGACCTGCCCGTTGACCCAGGCCCCGTCGGGCCCGGCCAGGAACGAGACCACGCGCGCAATGTCCACGGGCTTGCCCAGTCGCGCGAGAGGCGTGCGGTCGACGATCGGCTTGATCTCGTCGTCGCCCTTGCCCTTGAGGAACAACTCTGTCGCGACCGGCCCGGGGGCGACCACGTTCACCGTGATCCGGCGAGCGCCCAGCTCCTTCGAAAGGATGTGGCTCATCGCCTCGATCCCTGCCTTGGTCGCGGCGTAGGCGGCGTAGGTCGGCTGGAACAGGCCGACCACGCTTGACGAGAAGCTGATGATGCGCCCGCCGTCCCGCAGCCGCTTGGCGGCCTCGCGCATCCCATTGAAGGTGCCCTTCAGGTTGACCGACACGGTATGATCGAACAGCTCGTCCGTCGTGTCCGCGACCGGGGCGAGCTTCATGATCCCGGCATTGTTGACCAGCACGTCGATGCCGCCAAAGGCCTGCTCGGCTCCGTCGAACATCGCGGCGACCTCGGCCGGGTTGCCGACATCCGCCTTGACGGCGATGGCGGACCCGCCCGTTCCCTTGATCTTCCGCACCAGTTCCTCGGCGGCCGCGGCGTTGCGGGAGTAGTTCACCATCACGGCGAAGCCGTCCGACGCCAACCGTTCGACGACGGCAGCGCCAATACCTTGGGACGATCCGGTGACGATCGCCGAACGTTCCTGTGTGGGCATGTGCTGGTCTCCTGAAAAGTGGAAGGGGTTGAAGGAGCGGCCGACGTCAGCCCGCGTCGCCCTTCTGCTGATTCTTCATCGCGGCCATGGCCTCGAGGTCGAACACCGCATCCGCCCGGCCGAAGCCGCCATCCACGACCTCGTCGACGAGGACCATGGTGTAAGGACGCACGCCTTCCCCGAAGTAGGATGCGAACAGGTTTGTCGTCCGGTGGATGATCTCCGCCTTCTGCTCGGCGGTGATCATGCCTTGCGGGATCTTGAAGTTGGCGTAGGGCATCGCGGTGCTCCAATCAGTTCGGTTGGGAAGGACGGCCGGGTGCGGCAGGGCCGGTCACCTGTTCCCGCCAGCCAGCCCAGTCCTCCAGGTGCCAGGTGTGGGTGATGCGGCCGGCCTGGAGGTGGTGAAACTCGTGCATGGCAATGGCGAAAGCGCGGCCTGTCGCCGATACGCCCATCCAGTCGCCCGTATGGCGCCCGCTCAGCGTCAAGCGAACCGCGACGCGCCCAGCGAGGCCGACCATGTCCTCCGGCGTGAAGCGAAGGTCTGAGAAGGCGGCGTGGAACGCCAGCAGCATCGGCTTCATCCCTGCGCGACCAAGGTGCTGTCCCGGCGCCATGGGCGTGTCCTCCCAGTTTTCCGCGATCGCATCGTCCAAGAGGTCAGGGTCACCGACGTTGAAAGCGTAATACAGCGCCTGAATCGCCTGCATGTCGGCGTCGGCTAGGCCGTCGGATCGGTTCGGGTCGGTCGGGAACGGGTTCGGTTCGCTTGCCATGCACCCACAACCGCTTCCGAGCGTACTGTTTGCATCGATTGTTGGTATGCCCGAACATCCACGTCATGGATTTACACGGGATCGACCTGAACCTGCTCGTGGCATTCGACGCGCTGATCGCCGAACGGAGCGTGACCAAGGCAGGCAGGCGCATCGGCCGGACGCAGCCGGCGATGAGTGCGGCCCTGGCCCGGCTGCGGACCCTGTTTGACGACCAGCTTTTTGTGCGGGGCAGGGGCGGGCTCCAACCTACCCCGCGTGCGGTCGAGTTGGCCGAACCGCTGGGCCGGGCGCTGGCGGAGATCGGCCGCGCTCTGGGCTACGCCCAGAGCTTCAGGCCGGAGGGCGCGCAGGTCACTTTCAACATCGCGATGCAGGAACACGCGGCGCACAAGCTGCTTGAAAGGCTCGTCGACCGTCTTCAACGCAGGGCGCCGGCGGCTAGGCTGAACGTGCGGGCGTTCACTGCAAGAGACGAGGCGATTGCGTTGCTCGACACCGGCGAGGTGGACGTCGCCGTGGGTGTGTCCCCGAGCAGCGCGCCAGGCAGGATCTTCACCGAACGTTTATTCGAGGAACCTTTCGTGTGCGTGCTGCGGAAAGGCCATCCCGCGGCCGGACCGTCCATGGATCTGGACACCTTCCTGGCGCTTGACCACTTGCTCGTGTCTCCAGAAGGGGACCGCTTCGGTCATACTGACACGTTACTGGCGCGGCGTGGCCTTAAGCGTTCCCTGGTGCTGACTCTGTCGCAAATGTACCTGGCTCCGCCCCTCATCGCCGGCTCGGACCTTATCGCCATCCTGATGCTCGGCGTGGTCGAGGTGTCCAGCTGGACCGAACGGCTGGCGATCATGGAACCACCCATCGCGCTCGAACCATGCGCCTACGTAATGAGCTGGCATCGTCGCAACGACGAGCATCCGGCACAGCGGTGGTTGCGTGCTTGCGTTCGATCCGTCAGCTCCGGTGCTGATCCTGGCGGGTGATCAGCGCCCAGGCGCGACGGGCTTCCCAAGGTCCGCTTCTCGCGACCAATTGCTTCATTGCGGACTGGCAGCTGTCGGTCAGCTATGGTTGTACGGCTGATGTCGGCTGAATGTCCGAGATGAGTTGCCTTCGTATAGCACGAACGGAAACTCAACGAGGGATCCGGCGGGCGCTGTTGCGCAAACGAGGCTGAGATCGCGTCAGTCCCCTTCCTGCTTTGATCAGGCACGAGCGACGGTGTCTGGCATACCGAGACGGTTGAAGGTGTTGAGGATGGCGCAGCGGATCTGCACTTTGGTGACCTGACGGGCGCGGTCGCGGGCCGAGAGGCGTTCACTCAGACGCCTGAGGCGTGACATCACCTTCTCGGTCAGGCTGCGGCGGTGATACCTGCTCCAGCGTTTCCAGAGCCGTCGCCCGAGGTGCCTGATGGCGCGCAGGCTCTCGTTGCGCTCCTCCGCGCCGTTGGTGCGCGCCTTCTGCGGTACCCTGCACGCCACCGGCTGCCGCATATCCGAGGCCCTGGCGCTCACCGCCGAGCGCGTCGACCCGGCCGGCCGCGTGGTGGCGCTCGAGACGCTCAAAGAGCGTTGTCGCGAAAGCGACGGTGGAGGTGACTGAACCCTGCAGCGCGCTCTTCGCGACCCGGAGGATGTAGAGGGGGAGCCAGCCGATCCCGAACAAGCCGAGGACGACGAGGGCGTCCTGTGTCGAGAGATGCTCCTCGAGGGCCACGATCCTCACGGATCGGGCCTCTCCGGTCGCATTGGTCAAGCGGCGGCCGCGACCGGGGCGCTGAACACCCTCTCGCAGTAGGCACGGAGGAGGTCGGGGCGGTTCGCCGGGCCGCGGAAGGCGACGTGGCCGTCCGGGCGGATGAGGACGAGCGCGGGGATGCCGTCGAGCGCGTAGGCCGTGTGCGCCCGCAGGTCGAGGTCCGACAGGATCGCCGCATCACCAGCCTCAGCGCGTGGGACGAGCGGGCCAGCGAGGACGAGGCGGGGTCGCACCCAGTCCCAGGGGGCCACCTCGGCGAGCGCGGTGACGAGGTGCGGCGCGGCGTCGTCCTGCCGGCCGTCGAAGACGAGGAGGGACCAACCCCAGCTCCGGCCGTCGGGGTTGTAGATGTGGGCGAACAGGCTCGTCGTGTGGCCGGCCTCGTCCGTTACCTCGGCGTCCGGGGCGCGCTCGCCGGCGTGCGGGACGTGGCCGCGCAGCACCTGCTTCAGGCCCATGCGGTCATCGTTCAGCGGGCTCTTCGGGTAGCCGACCGAGAGCTGCTGGAGGTCGTCGGTGCCCTGGATGCGAGAGCCGATGTCAGGGACGAGCTTCGCGCCGACGTCGAGCGCGAGGTCGGTGACCCGGCCACGGTAGGCGACGCGGCGGAAGCCCGTGGCCTGCTGCTCGTCAAGGCGCGCGTGCTCGCCGCCCCGCTCCGCGTCGTAGGAGGCGAGGACGACCGGCTCGGCCCGCCCTTCCAGCGTCATCGCGAGGCGCCACGCGAGGCCGACAGCGTCGTGGAAGCCGGCGTTCATGCCCTGCCCGCCGATCGGCAGCGTCGTGTGCCCGGCATCGCCGGCGAGGAAGACCCGCCCCCGCGCGTAGCCCGGCGCGACGCCGTGCTGGAAGCGGCTGTGGCTGAGCCAGATCGGGTCGGAGAGAGTGAGGGTGTCGTCGCCCGTGACCTCCCGGGCGAGAACCTGGATCTCCTCCAGTGTCGGGTCGCGGTCCGGTACGCCCGCGTCGTCCTGGAGGAAGAACAGGCGATGGTAGCCCTCCCACACCGGCAGCACGCCGCAAAAGCCGTTGTGGTAGTGGAAGAACCAGAGTTGGTTCGGGTCCGTGGACCGGCGCCAGCGGAGCTTCGCGTCCACTTGGCGGTTCATGCGGTCGGGCAGCCGCTCCTTCTCGAAGTCGAGGCCGAGGGCCTTTCGCACCGTGCCCTCGTTGCCGTCCGCGCCGACGAGGTAGCGGCAGCGCAGGTGCTCAGATGACTCGTCGTCGAATCCGCCTCCGTCGTCCGCGCGCTTGAACTCGACGTCTACGCCGATCTCGTCCTGGACGAAGGCAACGACCTTGCAGCCGCGCTCGACGGGCGAACCGCGGGTCGCGACGAGGTCGGAGAGGGTCGCCTCGATCACGTCCTGGCCGCTGTAGAGGACCTTCGGGTAGGGACTGGCGACATGATCAATCCCGGTGGGGTTCACCGGGCGGCCGTTGAAGATCGTGTTGATCTCCTCGATCCGGTACGCCTTCTCCGCCACTGCGTCGCGGACGCCGATGCTCGCGAGCAGTTCCTGCGCGCGGGCCCAGAAGTTGTTGGCACGCGAGTAAGGCTTAGGTTCCGTCGCCGCTTCCAGGATGCGGCAGTCCACGCCGTGGTGGCGCAGGGCGCAGGCGAGTGTCAGGCCGACGGGGCCGGCGCCGACGATGAGGACGTCGGTGTCGTAGGGAGACATGGTTCTTGTATCCGGAGAGGGAACGCGGGGCGGGGGCGACGCGAGATACGGCGGAGGCACGCGGCAGCGCTGCCGCGCGGGCCGGCGCCGTTCGGGGTGGTCAGGCGGCGCAGAGGCCGGGGACGGCGATCTTGCGGAAGAGATGCGGCGTGACCCTCGCGCTCGGCGGGTAGTCGGCGAGCTTCTCGCGGAAGGCAGGGTTGGCGAACGCCACCCCGGAGTGTGCGGGCGTCTCCCAGACCGCGACGTTCAGGGACACGCCGCTGCCGGCGATGCCGCGATGTATCTGGGCGGAGATGAAGCCTGGTTGTCGCTTCATCACCTCTGCATCCCGCGTCCAGGCCGCGAGCAACTGCTCCGCATCCTCCGACGGCACCACGAGCGTGTTGAAGAGGATGACCGGACTACCCTCAGCCGCCAGCTGGTCGATAATCGTGACTGTCGGTTCCATCTCGGTGAAGTTCATCGCGCATTGCTCCTGCTCTCTGTGGGTTGGTGCCGCTCCGTCCCGCTCGCCGTGCCTTCATCGAGCCGTCGTCGCAGCTCGCGCAGGGTGTTCCGCGCGTTCTCGATGACCGCGGGCGCGAGGCCGGCCACGAGGCCATTCGCCCAGCGTTCCTGACGACCCATCGCGGCCCGGTAGGCGTCCTCGCCCGCCTCGGTCAGCAGGACGAGCATCGCGCGGCGGTGGTGCTGGTTCGGGGCGAGGTGGACGAGCCCGTCCCGCTTCATCTCGTCCACGAGCCGCTGCACCGACTGGCGCGTGAGGCCCATGGTGCGGGCGAGGTGCGCGACGGGCAGCGGCACGGGTGAGAGGGCGACGGCGCCCATGACCTGCCAGCGGGCGCTCGTCAGGCCGAGGTCGCCGACGAGGGCGTCGCCGGCGGCGAGCAGGGCGCCGTTGAAGCGGAACACCTCAAGGATGAGGTCGGTCATGACCTTCCGGGCGGCGCTGGGGTCTGCCGACGGCTTCATGTCAGCGAACTGGCCATTCGACAGCATGTTGTCAATGTAAGCCCGCGTCGGGACTCCAATTGCTCGGTGAGCTGATCGGCTGGGCGAGGCCCCAGGCCGAGACCTTCTACCCGGCAGCTTCTCGCGTTCCGGTAGCGGCGCTCCGGGCGCGTCCGCGATTTACCAACCCGTGGAACGGTGAGATCGGGTCGGACCGCCCCTCCCCTGCGCGTCATCACCCAATTCACAGACCGACAAACGTTGGGACACTGTTGACGAAGTCGCCGCAGCCCCGTCCTGCGTTTGGGACTCCCGAAGGGCGTCCCAAACTCCGGCCCAGATGAGCTAATTGGAGCCCCGATCCGGCGCACGTCGAGGCAGACCGACTTCGCCAACAGGGTCCGTTGGTTTGTGCAACAGAGTCGGCGCGAGCCCACAGCCTGCGCCCTGAACGACCATTGTAAGCCAATGAGCCTGAAACATGCAGTCCAACCCGTGCAGCGAGAGTGCTCGGCGTACTCACTTCCCTGGAGACCCACCGTGATCTCTCTGTCACCGCCGTCGCGCCGACCTCGTTTGACCGAAGCGCGATTCAGCTTCTGCGGCTCTCAATGATCGTGATCTTCCTATGGCTCGGACTTCAAAAGTTCACGGCCTATGAGGTGACGGGCATCGCTCCCCTGATCAGCAACAGCCCGCTCACCTCTTGGCTCAACGTGCTCGGCACGCAGGGCACCAGCGTGGTCGTCGGAGTATCGGAGTTGGCGTTCGGACTGCTGCTCGCGGCTGGCCTGCGCTGGCCTGGCAGCCTAGCCGCGATGCTCGGAGCGCCCGGATCTCGGCCAAGGTGATCCCTTTCCTGGCTGGTCGTCAGCTCCCGCAGGAACGCCTCCTGCCCAGCCAGCAACGGCTTGCGGTAGCCCCCGATCTTGGCAGGGGCCGTGCTGCCGGTCTGACGCACCCGCCGCACCAGCTTGATCGCCGCCGACGCGCTGACGGCGAACCGGGCCGCCGCCTTTCGCGCCGTGGCGCCCTCCTCGACAGCCCCGACCAAGCGCTTGCCTAGGTCCTGTGATAGGGGTGCCGTCATCACCAGCCTCGCTGCCCCATCAGCAGCGTCGAACCAAAACCCGCGAGCCCGTGCAAGCCTGGAGTGCTCTAGTGCCTTGATCGCGTGGCAAGTTCTCAAAGAAGCTTAGGGTCATCGTGTTCCGGCCAGGACACGGATCGTAAGCACCTGCAAGCGCGGCGGGAGCGGTTGAGCTCAGACCTCCTCGTCGATACGGTTCTGCTCGATGGTCTGCAGCGGCGTCAGCCCAGCATCGAAGTACTTGCGCCAAAGGTCGGCATCGACGTCGAAGGTCACGACCACTTCGATCTCAGCAATCCAGGCTTCGAAGCTCATGGATATATCCTCAAAGAACGCACGTTGGGGCTCGGTAGGTCCCGATCCAACCACCCGCGCCGGTGGCCGGACCCGGCACTCGTCATGTCGCCATGAGCCAAGCTCGACGTTCGGGAAAACCCGCAGATCCTAGCGCATCGGGATGAGGAGCTAGGGAAGGCCTGAAGCATGGTTTTGTAACGCCTGCGGATGATGAGACATCGAGATGAAGCCTATGCGGCCAAGGCCGCGACTTGAAGATGCTGCTGGCGGGTTGCGTCGGGTGTCTGGAAGCCGTGTCGCTCGATCGGTGGGGTGATGTTGTAGGTGGCGCGGAAGGCCAGCAGCGCCTCGAGCCGTTCGCTCCCCAATGCCTCGCCCTCGGTGGGACACGTCGCCAGGCTTGCCTCGCCGGCGGCCAGGAAGGCATCGCGCCAGCCGCTCAGGGTGGCCGTGGTCACGCCGAGCTCACGCGACACCGTCTCCAGGTCCTCGCCCCGCAGAAGCCTCAACACCGCGTCGCGCTTGCGCTGCCGCGACATCCGTCCACCACGACCGGGACTAGGTGCCCCCGAACTCGCTGTCGTTTCTGCCGTCATCGTCAACCCCATCCCCGGAAACCGTCCGCTTGCGGGGTGCCTCAACCAACCGTGGAGCGGAGGATCATCCTTCTCAGTCTCAATCTGGCATCCCGCCGGCGCCCAGCGGCGATGCTTCGTACTCTGCCAGCAGATGCGCGGGGTCGCGGTAGATCGCAATGCAGCCGGCGGCGAGCAGGTCCTCCTCCGGGAAGCCGCCACAAAGCATGCCGATCGTGCGAATGCCCGCCTTGCCCGCAGCCTCGGCGTCGTAAGGCGTGTCGCCGATGACGATGGTCTCATCCGGGCTCACGCCGGGCAGCTGCGCCAGGGCGGCCTCGAAAATGTCGGGGGAGGGCTTCGAGCGCTCGGCGTCGCTTGAGGAGGTCTCGGCGTCCAGCCTGTCGTCCCCGATGCCGATGATGCGCTTGAGCGCGGAAAGCTCCTCTTCCTTGGCGGAGGAGGCGAAAGCGCTGCGCAGACCAGCCTTGTCCACGCGCTTCAGCAGTTCGGCTGCCTCGGGAAAGGCGCGGATCCGGGGAAGGTAGCCCTCGCGGAAAATTTCGCCGCGGCGCTCCTCGAGGGCTTCTCCCTTCTCCTTCAGCTCCTCGGGCGAGAGGAAAACGGGCATCAACTGGTCGCCACCCTTGCCAATCTGGACCCGCATCTCGCCGAAGGGGATGTTGTGGCCGATTTCCTTGAAGGCATCCACCCAGGCCTGCGCGTGCAGGTCCACGGAGTCCACGAGCGTGCCATCGACGTCGAAGAGCACGGCTTTGATGAGCATATTGAAGTCTCCCGCCGGCTTCGTTCTGTCCGGCTGGCAGAACAACGCTGCTACAGAGGAAAGGGCAGCAGTGAGGAAAGCTCCTCTCGCTCTTCTCCCTCTATTCGGCTGCTTCTACTCAGAATGATAGTTCACGTTCTTCAGCAGTGCGCTCGAGCGGGTGGTCTCAGCAACGTTGGAGCGCTTCGATTTTTTGCTGCTTTCTCGTCCCCAGCTTCAGCATCTAGCCAACAGGCATTTGCGCCCGGTTCAGCCCAGAGTGCCTTCGCCGTCAATCGCATCGGACTTGGGCTCGTGCCGCCATAACAATCCGGCGAGAAGTATCTCCGGATACGTAACGGCACCGTCACCGAAAGCACGGTGCCGCTTCCGCTTTTTCCCGAGAACTAGGTTCAAGGGAAGCCGGGGGTGTTGTTCTACGAGCAGCACTGCTGGGCCAGAGCGGAGGGGACTGAGGGCTGGTCTGCTGACAGGGTGGCGCTCAGCAGAAGGAATGATACCGGCGAGCCTTCGTCCTGACCCACCCTGTTGGCGGCGCCTCCCCAGTGACGATGCAGAAATCTTTGGGACCGGTGGGCACCAGCATCTGTCTGAACAAAAGCTCGCCGGTATGAGTCAGGTAAGGAGCGTTCCAGAGCGCTACCATCAATCCTGATGGTAGCCCGGCGTCCGCCACTGGCGAGCTACTTGAGCAACAACTCAAGTCGTTCTGAGCGGGTAGGCCCACGGCCGAGGGTGTTTTGCTGCCGAGGATGAGGATCCGGCGCAGCACGGGAGGGTGGCCAGGGTGGTGCCGCTGTCCGGGAGCTGTCCCCAAGCGGAAGCCTGCCGCCTTGCCGCCAAACGCGACATGATCGCGAGCTTCTCCCGTGCACTGACCGAAGGCCTCCAGTATTTAGTGAGCGACCAAGAGGTCGATACCGCTCTCGCGGGGTCGATTGCCGAAATCTACCGGGCTTCTACCGAGAAAGTGTAACAAGGGCTCCTACGATTTCCTCGTAGCGGCCGTTGTACTCGGGCTAGGCCTAGCATGGTCGCTGCAAAGGAACTTTCATGGCCAACACTACCTCCGATCAAACCATGCCGAAGACCGTTCCGGCGGCACGCGACCAGCACCTGCGCGACATGGCGAACTGCATTCGCTTCCTGTCCATGGACGCCGTGCAGCAAGCCAAAAGCGGCCATCCCGGCGCCCCGATGGGCATGGCGGACATCGCGACCGTCCTGTTCAAGGACTTCATGCAGTTCGATGCAGCCGAGCCGCACTGGATCGATCGTGACCGCTTCATCATGTCGAACGGGCATGGATCGATGCTGCTGTATAGCCTGCTCTACCTCACCGGCTACAAGGACATGCCGATCGAGGAGCTGAAGCGCTTTCGCCAGGTCGGCAGCAAGACGCCGGGCCATCCCGAGTACCACCACGCGGACGGGATCGAGCTGACCACTGGCCCCCTGGGCCAAGGCGTGGCGGAGTCGGTAGGCATGGCGCTGGGCGAGCGCATCATGAACGCGCGCTTCAGTGACGAACTGGTCAACCACTACACCTACGTTTTCATGGGCGACGGCTGCCTGATGGAGGGCATTAGCCAGGAGGCGATCTCCCTTGCCGGCCACCTGAAGCTGGGGCGGCTGATCGCATTTTGGGACAACAATTCCATTTCCATCGACGGCGCTACCAGCCTCGCCGTGTCGGACAACGAGGTTGAGCGGTTCCGGGCGTCCGGCTGGCAGGTGCTGGAGATCGACGGCCACGACACGGACGCGATCCGCGAGGCGATCGTCACCGCCCGCTCGAATACCGACCAGCCTACTATGATCGCCTGCCGCACGGTTATCGGCTTCGGCTTCCCGACCAAGGCCGGCACGCAGAAAGCGCACAGCGACGCGCCCGGCGAGGAGGAGATCGCCGGCGCCCGTAAGATCCTGGGATGGGAGTCCCCGCCCTTCGTTATCCCCGAGGCCCTGCTTGCCGAATGGCGGACCATCGGCGCCAAGGGCGCGGAGGCCCGCTCGGCCTGGGCCGAGCGGGTGAAGCGGGCCCCCGATGCGTTGCGCCCGGAATTCGAGCGGCGCAACGAGGGCAGGCTGCCGGACGGCTGGAAGTCCGCCATCGCCGCCGCTCGGTCCGAGTTCATCAACGACCCAAAGGAACTGGCGACTCGGCAGGCTAGCGGTGCCGTGTTGAACCACCTGTTCGATGCTATCCCGGAGCTACTGGGTGGTTCCGCGGACCTGACGCCATCGAACAACACCAAGGCCAAGAGTCAGACCGAGATCAAACCGGGCGAGTTCAAGGGCTCCTACGTGCATTACGGCGTACGCGAGCACGGCATGGCGGCGGCGATGAACGGCATCTCCTTGCATGGTGGGCTGATCCCTTACGGCGGCACGTTCCTCTGCTTCTCGGACTACTGCCGCCCCGCCATCCGCCTCGCAGCGATGATGGACATCCGCACCATCTTCGTGATGACGCATGATTCGATCGGGCTCGGCGAGGACGGGCCGACCCACCAGCCGGTCGAACACCTGTCGGCATTGCGTGCCATCCCGCATTTGGCCGTCTATCGGCCCGGCGACGCGGTGGAAACGGCGGAATGCTGGGAGAACATCCTAGATAATCCGCGCCGGGCCGCGTTGCTGGCCCTGTCCCGCCAGCCGATGCCGCTGCTGCGGCGGGAACTCGGTACGGAGAACCGCTCTGCCCGGGGCGGTTACGTGCTGCTGGAAGCTGAGGGCGGACCGCGCAAGCTGACCCTGATGGCGACCGGTTCGGAACTGCATCTGGCCGTCGAGGCCCGGACCGTCCTGCAGAGGGAGGGCGTGCCGACCGCCGTGGTGTCCATGCCTTGCGCCCTGATCTTCAACGAGCAGGGCGCGGCCTATCAGCGTGCCGTGCTCGGCGACACCCTGGCGCGGGTGGCGGTCGAGGCGGCGGTGCAGATGAGCTGGGACCGCTATCTCGGCTTGGGGGGCCGCTTCGTCGGCATGGACGGCTTCGGCGAGTCCGGAAAAATCGCCGACGTCTACAAGAAGTTCGACATCACCACCGAAGCCATCGTGCGCGCTGCCCGGGAAAGTCTCCGGGCCGTGCAAGGCTAGTTCGCCGACTGGTCAGGGATGCGGCTGCCGTACCTGGCCACCCACCAACACAGGAGGCCGCCATGGCCAACGCCTTGCACCAGCTAGCGGAAGCTGGCGTCGCCATTTGGCTCGACGATCTCAGCCGCGCCCGGATCCAATCGGGCGAACTGGCCCGGATGGTCGAGCAGGGGGGGGTCGTCGGGATCACCACCAACCCGACGATCTTCGCCAAGGCGATTGGATCGGGTTCCGGCTACGAGGACCAAGTGCATGACTTGGCGCTGCGAGGCACGGCGGTCGGCGAGACCGTGCGGCTGCTCACCGCCTGGGATGTCCGGGCCGCCTGTGACGTGCTGCATTCCACCGCGGCCCGCACGGGCGGGCGGGACGGGCGAGTGTCGATCGAGGTTGATCCCCGTATCGCCCAGGATGCCGCGCGCACTGCGGCGGAAGCGCGCGGGCTGTGGTGGCTAGTGGACCGACCCAACCTGTTCATCAAGATCCCGGCGACACTGGCCGGGCTCCCCGCCATCACCGAAACGCTGGCTGCCGGCATCTCGGTTAACGTCACCCTCATCTTCTCGGTCGACCGCTACCGCGCCGTACTCGATGCCTTCATGGCGGGGCTTGAAGGCCGGCTGGCCGGTGGTGGATCGCTCGATAATTTGGAGAGCGTGGCGTCCTTCTTCGTGAGCCGGATCGATGTCGAGGTCGATCGCCAGCTTGATGCGATGATGGGGGACGGCAAGGCCGAAGCCGCCCATCTGCGGGGTAAGGCGGCGACTGCGAATGCGCAGCTCGCTTACGAAGTCTACGAGGAGGCCCTGGCCTCGCCACGGTGGCAAGCATTGCAGGCGCAAGGAGGGCGGATGCAGCGCCTGCTCTGGGCGTCGACCGGCGTCAAGGACAAGACCTACGACGACACCCGCTACGTGGTGGACCTGGTGGCGCCGGACACCGTGAACACCATGCCGGCGGCCACGTTGGACGCTGTGGCGGACCATGGGCAACCGCGCGGCAATGCAATTGCCGGCACGTATGAGGCGGCGCGCGGCGTGTTCCGCGACCTGCAGCAGATCGGCATCGACTTCGAGGGTGTTGTGAACGGGCTGGAGGAGCAGGGCCTCGCGTCCTTCGCCAAGAGCTGGGACGAGCTGATCGCTTCGGTGACCGGCCAGCTCGAGAAAGCAGGCGCCGAGGTCATGCCGGCCGGGGCGGTGAAGCCGATCAGTGCGGACGGTCAGGCACAGGGCACGGCTCCGGCTGCGGGCGCCCCGCGCGAGACCACGCCAGGTTAAGCGTTCGATGCGGCAATTCTTCATGCGTCGCTGCTTGGACTCCAAAACCGCACCTTACGGGACGGGAGTTGAAGGTCCGAGTGAGCGTGTACCCGGAACTAGTCCGGCCAAAGGGAGAGCCACCCGGCTTCATCGGCTGCCCTTTCGGGCGGTTTGGGCAGCAAACTTCTGGGACGTCAGCTGCCCCAAGGCACTGTGAGGGCGGGCTACATTACGGCGTTGTTGCACAAAGCTTGCGAGTAGCCGCGGATGAGCAAGGAAGCTTTGCTGGGCGGCCATCGCAGGACCCGGTACCGGACACGGAACTGGCGGGAGTATAGCCGGGGCCTGATCGCACGCGGTGACCTGACCGTCTGGGTCTCGCCCGATCTGGCCTGGCATGCACCGGAGGGCACGGGCAGGCGGGGCCGGCCTGTGGTCTTCAGCGACGTGGCGATCCAGTGCGTGCTGACGCTGAAGGTGCTCTTCCAGCTGCCGCTGCGGGCAGCGTAGGGCATGGCGGGCAGCCTGATCCGCCTGACCGGGCCGGACTGGCGGGTGCCGCACTTACAGCGCGCTCTCGCGGTGGCAGAAGGACCTGACGGTCACGATCCCTTATCGGCCCTGTGGTGGGCCGCTGCACCTGGTCATCGACAGCACGGGCCTGAAGGTACTCGGCGAGGGAGAGTGAAGGTGAGGAAGCATGGCGCCGACAAGCGACGCGCCTGGCGCAAGGTGCACCTGGCGATCGATGCGGACAGCCACGAGGTGCGCGCGGTCGAGATGACCGATCACCGCCACGGCGACGGCGAGATCCTACCCGATCTGTTGGCGCAACTGCCGGAGGTGGAGCAGATCGCAGTCATCAGCGGTGACGGGGCTTATGACACCCGCACGGCCTACGCGGCCTCAGCATCTCGCAAAGCCGCCCTGCTCGTGCTGCCCCGGCGCAACGGCGAACCCTGGAAAACCAGAACACCCGGCGCTGAGGAGCGCAACGAAACCCTGCGCGCCATCAAGCGCCTGGGCGAGCGCCTCGCGGCCCGCGACCCCGCCTGTCAGGTCGCCCAGGTGCAGGTCCGCTGCGCCATCCTCAACACCTTCAACCGCCTCGGAATGCCCGACACCGTCGCTCTCACCTGAGAGAAGCAGCAAACGGGATCGGCACGTCCTCGACCTGTTCTGTGCAACAGAGCCCTGCCGAGGGCACCGCGCGCAGGAGCTTGGGGTTGTCGAAGGGCGGATGGAGGTGGTTCAGCGCCACCATCGCCAGCACGCCGACTTTGTCGTTTATCGCCACACGGATGGCGCGGTTGCGGCGCATCAGCGGCAGCAGGTCGAAGTCGGGCTGCTGCAGCCAGTCCACCTCGTTGTTCCCCAGCGCGGCCGCCGCGGTGGAGGCATCCGGCATCACTAGCCATTCTACGCGGTCGAAGTTGGCCACCTTGCCGCTAGCCAGGAAGCTCAGCTTCTCGTCGCGCGGCCGGTAGTCATCGAAGCGCGCGTAGATGGCCTGCGAGCCCGACACCCACTCGTCGCGCACGAAGCGGAACGGGCCCGAGCCCACGTACTCGCTGATCTGCGTGAAAGGGTCGGTGCGCGCGATGCGCTCGGGCATCACGAAGCAGGTGTCGCTGAAGGCCTTGGTCATCAGCCCGTAGGGCTTGTTGAGCTGGATCGAGAAGCGCTTGTCGTCCAGCGCCCTCATCTCAACCGTGCGTTCCAGCAGCGTTTGCCCAGCGGCCGGCGCCTGGCCCAGCGCTGGATCGAGGTGATGCAGTCCACCGACCGCACCGGCTCGCCGTCGTGGAACCGCAGCCCGTCGCGCAGCGTGAAGGTCCAGAGCAGCTTGTCGTCGGACAGTTCGTGCCCGGCCACCATCTGCGGTCTAGGCTCGAACTGCTCGTCGAGGGCGTAGAGCATATCCCAGATCATCGCGCCGTGGTTGCGGGCGATGGTGGTGGTGGTCCACACTGGGTCGGGGTTGTTCAGGTTGCCTTCGGGCACGAAGCGCAGCACCCGCGCGTTGTTCTGCGCCAGGGCGGGGCGCGGGAGCAGCGGGGTCGAGGCCGCTACCGCCAGCAGGGTCCTGCGTCGCACCGGTTCTTCTCCTTCGTGCGCGAAAGGGGAGCCTAGGCGTGAAGACCGCGCTTGAGCACCGTTGTTCCCGGCCTGACAGGATCAGTCGCTCAGGCGGCAGGCGGCTCGGCCCACACCGCTTCCTCGGTCCAGTCCGGTTCCGTGAACTTAGCCGCCCGCAGCGGTGCTTTCTCCGCCGCAAAGAACCCGTCGAGCTGGAGCGGGCGCACCGACGTGCCGCTCATCGGCCGGCGCCCTGCTCGCCCCACGCCTCAATCCCCGCCCGTGAGATGCTGCCCCAGGAAGCGCATCACGCCGAGGTAGGCGGTGCGCCGATTGTCGCGCTTGAGGAAGCCGTGCCCCTCGTCGGGGAACACCAGGGAGTCCACCGGCACCTTCCGGGCGCGCAGGGCGGCCACAATCTGTTCGCTCTCGTGCGGCGGCACGCGCGGGTCGGTCAGGCCCTGGGCCACGAACATCGGGCAGCGGATGCGGTCGACGTCGTGCAGGGGCGAGAGGGACTCCAGGAGGTCGGCGTCGCGCACGGGGTCGCCGTACTCGGCGGCGCGGTGGGCGACGCGCCAGGGGCCGGTGCGCTCGAAGAAGGTCTTCCACCGCGCGATACCGTAATACTCCACGCCCGCTGCCCATAGCTCGGGCTGCCGCGTCACCGCCATCAGCACCATCCAGCCGCCGTAGCTCTGGCCCATCACGGCGATGCGTGCTCCATCCACCTCCGGGCGCGCGGCGAGGTAGGCGTGGGCGACCGCCAAGTCGCGCACCGCGTCGGGGCGCTTGGCGCGGTCGTCCTGCGCGGCGTAGTGGCGGCCGTAGCCGGTGGAGCCGCGCACGTTGGGCACCAGCACAGCCGCGCCCAACGCGCAGATTGCCTGCAGGTCGGGGCGCCAATTGGGCAGGCCCTGCGCCTCGGGGCCGCCATGCACCCAAACCAGCGCCGGCCAGCCGCCCGGGGGCGGCGCGCCGGCCGGGAGAATGAGGAAGGCGGGAATGGACAGGCCGTCGTGTGACGGGAAGCTCACCTCCTCCCAGGGACGGGCCTCCCCCGGCGCGTCCGCCGCGGTGAAGAGGAGGCGGGCCGGGGCACCCTCCGTTCCTGCCAGCCACAGCGTGCCGGGGCGGGTGGGCCAGGCCAGGTCGAAGGCCACGGCGGCGCTGTCCGGCCGCCAGGACAGCTTGGTGATCACGCCGGGCGGGTGGTCAGGCTCGGCCACAACGGCGCCGGTCTCGGCGTCGAGCAGGCGCAGGCGGCTCCAGCCCCGCTCGTTCACGCTCACCGCCAGCAAGCGCTCGTTGGGCGAGGGTTCCAGCCTCTCCACGTCCGCGTCGGGGGCGTAGAGCACGCATGGCTCTCCGCTGGGCGATCCGGCCCAGGCAGCGGCGAGGAAATCGCGGTTCCGGTCGGTGAGCAGCCAGAAGCCAGCGCCGTCACGCCGCCAGCGTGGGTTGTTGTGCCGCCGGTCGCCATCGGGCTGGGTGAGAGGGGAGAGGGCGGCGCCATCCAGGGAAACGGACAGTAGCGCGCTGCTGAAGGCGCGCGGGGCGGACAGCAGCACCAGCGCCTCGCCGTTCGGGTGCCAGGCAGGCAACTCGTGCGGGCCTTCCATCTCCGCCACCCTGCGGGCGCTCCCGCTCGCCAGCCCCATCACCCAGGGGTCGGCGTGCGCCCGGTCCCGGGCATTGGAGGTGAAGGCGACGTGCCGGCCGTCGGGGGAGAAAGCGCCCCAGCTGTGGATGGTGCCGGGATCAGCGGTGAGGGCGCGCGGCTCGTCTGCTTCCGGGGGAAGATGGTGGAGCTGCACCCGCTCGTCGCCGGCGTTGTCGCGGCCGAACACGGCGGAACCGTCCAGGGGGCTCCCGGCCACAAAGCTCACGGCATCCCGGTGGCGGGTGCGCTGGCGGGCGGGGTCGCCGTCGGTCGGCAGTTCCCAGACTTGGTTGGAGCCGGACGCATCGCACAGGAAGAACAATCTCCCGTCGGCGGCGAAGCTCGGCGCGGTGGCGGCGGGCAGGCGTAGGAAGCGGTCGAGGAGGGCATCGTGGGGTTTGGGCATGAGGAGCATCGGACCACGGGGCGGCGAGGGGCGTAAGCTGGGGGGCCCGCCGGTGGGAAGGGCGCCGCAGCACAGAAATTGCAGCCCGTGCCCCGCCACGAACCCGGGTGCTGCTGAACACCCCTCACGAGGTGATCCGGACAGGATTTTAGTGGAGCGTGACCGTGGAAGGTGGGGCTGAACTTGCTGCACCAGGGCTGGCGACTGGGATTGGTGGCCTTGGCATGACCACGTCTGAGGTCGGGAGGGCGGTAGCCGAGGGCGGAGCGCGGCCGGGCGGTGTTGCAGTGTTGGCGCCATTCTTCGATCAGGACCTTTGCCTGGCCAGCGTGTTGAGCACCTCCGAATTGGGGAGCTCGTCGCGGAGCTTGCCGTTAAAGGACTCCACGTAGCCGTTCTCCCAGGGGCTACCTGGCTCGATGTAGGCCGTCTTCGCCCCCATGACGCTGATTCACTCGTGCACCGCCTGGGCTACGAACTCCGCCCCCTTGTCGGCGAACAAAACATTCGGAGCGCCCCGCTGGCGCACCAAGCGGTTCAGCACCTCGACCACGTGCTCGCCCCTGAGCCGCTGGCCCACCTCGATTGCCAAGCTCTCGCGGCTGAAGATTTCGACCACCGTCAGAGCGCAAAACTTCGTGCCATGGCTGAGCTGGTCGTGGATGAAGTTCAGGCTCCGGGCTTCGTTCGGGCGCTTGGGGACGCACCGTGCTTCCTGGTGCACCGACATCTTGCGCCGCCTTCCGTTTGCTGTGCAGGGCCAAGCCTTCCTCGCGGTACATGTGCCAGACCAAGTTCCTTCCAACTGCCCAGCCGTCACGCCGGAGCATGATGTGGATCCGGCAATAGCCGTAGCGGATCCGCGTCGCCGCGATCTCGCGCATGCGTTGCCGGATCTCCAGGCGTGGATCCCTGGTGCTCGGCTTGCGCTGGATGGACCGATGCTGCCGCACCAGAGAACAGGCCCGGCACTCGCTGTAGCCGTGGCGGCTCGCTACGTAGGCTACAACCTCCTTCATGAGCGCTGGCCGTGGAACTTTTTTGACAGCGCGTCCCGCAGCAGGGCTTTGTCCAAGCTCAGCTCGGCTACCAATTTCTTGAGCCGCGCGTTCTCGTCCGTGAGCTGCTTGAACTCGCGGACCTGATCGGTCCCCAGCCCGACGTACTGCTTCTTCCAGTGGTAGAAGGTCCGCTCCGAGATGCCGATCTTGCGGATTAGGTCAGCGACCGGCAGGCCCAGTTCGGCCTGCTGCCGTGTTGACCCGCCAATTCGGCCGCCTGCCAACCCGATGATGCCCCGGTAATTCGCCGATAGCACCGCGCTAGTGTCCACCTCGCGCTGGCGCGAACGCGAACGCGATGTACTCGCCTGCGTCAGGTCGGGCGGTTGCGCCCGTGGATCCCGTCACTCCAGCCGGATGTTCAGTGGCGCCGCAACGCGGGTCCAGCGGTCGAGATCCTCGCGCAGCATTGTGCCGAACGCTGCGCCGTCGGCACCGCTGGGAACGACGCCGAGGTTGTCGAAACGCGACCGCACGGCCTCGGAGCGCAAGGCTCCCGAGAACGCCTCCGCCAGCCGCGCCACGATGGGCGTGGGCGTGTTGGCGGGGGCGGAAAGGCCAGTCCAGATGCTGGCCTCGAAGTCGGGCACGCCGGATTCGATCAGCGTCGGCACGTCGGGGACGATGTCGAAACGCTCGCGCGAGGTCACGGCCAGGAGCTTGAATTGCCCGCCGGAGGCGGCGAGCACGGACGGGACGGAGACGAACATCAGCTTGATCCGGCCGGCCTGGAGATCGTTGAAGGCCGCCGCTGCACCGCGATAGGGCACGTGCTCGACACGCAGGCCCTCGCGTGCCTTTAGATCCTCCATGATCAGGTGCGTGTTGGTGCCGATGCCGGTGGACGCGTAGGGCAGCGGCTGCGGCGCTTCGCGCGCCATCGTCAGCAGGGCGCGGGCGTCCGCCACCGGCAGGTCGGGGGCGGCAAGCAAGGCCACCGGGCTGTCGGTCAGGTGCAGCACGGGCGTGAAGCCGGCGAGGGGATTGTAGCTCAGACGACGTCCGATCGCCCCGGCGATGGTGAGCTGTCCGGCGGTGGCGAGCAGCAGGACGAGGCCGTCGGGCGCGGCCTGGGCCACGGCCTCGGCACCTAGGACGCCGCCAGCGCCGGCACGGTTTTCCACCACCACCTGTTGACCGAGCGGGCCGGACACCGCTTGCGCGAGCAGCCGCCCCAACACATCCTGCGAGCCGCCCGGCGCGAAGGGCACGACCAATCGCAGCGGCCGGTCGGGCGACCAGCGTCCGGGCGCATTCCCTTGGGCACGGGCACCGAAGGGCGCGAGACCGGCGAGGGCGAGGAAGGCGCGTCGTTGCATCTGGGGTTCCCGTCGAATGGAGCGGTGCGCGCCGCCCTCGCCACAATGCGGCGGAGAAACGCTGTCGGCGAACTGGGAGATGGGGGAACAATCGGCCGGTGCGGGGCCCCGCGCGCGCTAGTCGAAGCTCGAACCTCTCCTACGAAGGCGAAGGCTCGTTCGTGGGTGACACCGATCTACCCAGCGACTGCATTAACCGGTTGGCGTTGGCGAACATCGCGATGGAATGGATGAGATCCAGGATCTCCAGGTCACCCAGTCCCGCCGCGCGCAGCGGTGCGAGGTCCCCGGCCCCCACCCGCCCCGGCTCCGCGGTCAGCCTGGCGGCGAAATCCACGACCGCGCGACGGCGAGGATCCAGCGCGGTGCCGAAACCCTCGTCCAGCAGGCGCTGCATGACCTCCGGCTCGCGCGTCAGCTCCGCGAAGCGCCGGGCGTGGACGGAGGTGCAGTAGATGCAGCCGTTGACCATTGACACCGCCGCCGTCGCCAGCTCGCGCTCGGCGCGCGGCAGGCCGCGGGGCGCGTACATCACGCCGTTGAACAGCGCGCCGCGCTCGCCCAGCGAGCCCGGGTCGTGCGCCAGGGTGAGGAAGTAGGTCGAGCGCCGCTGCGCCGGCGGGCAGGCGTCCAGCGCCGCGCGCTGCGCCGGCGTGGCCGTGTCCGCGTCGACGGGCGGGACGCGCGGCTGCCAGTCCACCTCCCCCATGGTAAAGTGGCTCATGCCCAGGCTTCCTCCCGCAAAGCGCGCAGCCCGGCCAGGAGCCGGACCTGGTAGGGAACGAACGCCGCGAGCTGCGTCACCGCCACGACGTCCCGCGCCGACAGCCCGTGCGCGCCCAGCGCGTCGATGTCTGCCTGGCCGCAGCGCTCCGGCGCCGCGGCCACGAGGTCGGCGTAGCGCAGCAACGCGGCGAGGCGGTCGCCGCCCGCGTCGAGGGGGAAGCGCTGCGCCGCCGCCAGCTCGGCCGGGGTGCCGACGCGCTCCAAAATGACGCGGTAGTGCGCCGCCAGCCCGGCGTGCCGCTCGGTCAGCGCGACGCGCAGCGCCAGCGCGGCGCGCTCGGCCGGGGTGACGCCGCCGGGATCGGCGGGGATCACCAGCTCCGCGTAGGCACCCTGGCCATGCCGCCGGATCGCGGCGCGCTGCTCGCGCAGCGCTCGCAGCGGCGAGTCCGGGTCGATGCCCAGCAGGGTCTCGATCAGGTCCTCACCCGTGTCCACCCGCGTCATTCCGGCGTTCTCCGTGCCCGATTCGTCCCGTCACGGCCCGTGCCGCGCGCCCGCCGCCCGGGCCGCGGCGCCGGGGGCTCTCTCCGGCGCGGCTCGGTCATCCCGCGCCCGCCCCGGCCGGGGCGGGCGCCACGCTCGCGGGCGCCGTGGCCAGCCATTCGTCGCCCAGCAGTTCGGGCGTGTCGTAAGCCTGCAGCCGGGCGAAGTGGTGTTCCCGATCCGCCACGAAGAGGCTCTGCGCGATGCTGCGGGCCAAGCGCTTCGCCCCGGCGCTGACCGCGGGAATGTCGCCGGTCAGCTTGCCGTGGCTGAGCGTGGACGGGTAGTTGAAGGAATGAATCCGGGCCAGGCTGGGACAGCGTCCCGGCACCTTCTCCCGGAAGGCGAAGTCGGGCGCGAGATCGGGGGACGTCTCCAGCTCCGAGTGTTGCATCCCGGGTTCCGGGGCGAAGCGATCGCCCCACAGTCGGATGTGCGGCCCCACGATCGCCAGCTCCGGCCGCGCCCCGAGGTCGACGCGGAACCCGGTGCCGAAGATCAGGAAGTCCAATGCGAACCGGCCGCCCGGTGTCTCCAGGCGCAGCGCGCCGTCCGCCTCGCGCAGCGACAGGATCGGGCTGGACAGGTGCAAACGCGCGTGCGGGTGCCGCGACACGCGCAGCGTGCTGTCGCGCGGCGGCGGCGTCTGCTCGCCCAGGACGTGGTGCAGGAAGCGCCACTTCCACGCGTCGGGCAGCGCGGCGAAGCCGTGCACCACGCCGGCGCTGCCGATGCCGGTGAACTTGTTGACGCGCGGCAGGGCCGCCCGGCGCACGAACAGGTCCAGGCTGACGGCCCCGGCTTCCAGCGCCGTGGCGGCGTTGTCCATGGACGAGGCGCCCGCGCCCACCACACCCACCCGCTTGCCCGCGAGCGCGGCGAAGTCGATCGGGTCGGCGGAATGCGCCCACCAGCGCCGGTCGATCCCGCGCGCCGCGTCCGGCAAGAAGGCGCCGCCCAGCCCGTCGCGGCCGCTGGCGAGCACCACGTGGCGCGCCAGGATCGTGCCCGCCGTGTCCGTCTCCACCGCCAGCAGCGCGTCGGCGCGCGGACGCAGCAGGGACACGGCGACGCCGTTTTCCACCGCGACGCCCATGACCCGCCGGTACCAGACCAGGTAGTCCATCCACTGCGCGCGGGGGATCTTGCCCAGGCGCTCCCAAGCCGCGGCGCCGTGCTGCGCCTCGAACCACGCGCGGAAGGTCAGCGCCGGCAGGCCCAGCGCCGGGCCCGCGAGCGTCTTGGGCGAGCGCAGCGTCTGCATCCGCGCGAAGGTGACCCAGGGCCCTTCCCGCCCAGCAGCCGCGCGGTCCAGCACACGTATATTGTCGATGCCCAGCAGGCGTAGCGCGGCGGCAGCAGCGAGGCCGCACATGCCGGCACCCATGACCACCACGTCGGTGACCTGCTGCCCGTCCGCCTCGCGGCGCGGCACCCAGGGCTTGCCGGGCAGCTCAAGCAGTTCGAGGTCCCGGCGCAGGCGGGCCTCCAGCGCCTCCAGGCCGGCGGGCTCGCGGGTGTCCAGCGACACCCTAGCCTCCTCCGGCCGCGCCGCGCGGGTCTGCGGGGACGCGCGCGCCCGGCTGCCGCACCATGGCGTCCCGCACTACTCGACGCGGGCGCCGGAGCGGCGGACAAGGTCGGCGTGCCGGGTGACCTCGTCGCGCATCAGCGCGGCGAGCCGTTCAGGCGTGCCCCCGAGGATCTCCAAGCCGGCCGCCTCCAGCCGGCCGCGGGCCTCGGGGTCGGACAGCACCTCGTTGGACAGTATATTCAGGCGCTGCGCAATCGCGGGATCGGTGCCCCTGGGCACGAGGATGGCGAACCAGGTGCCGAAGACGAGGTCGGGCATGCCCAGCTCGGCGGTAGTGGGCACCACGGGCAGCTGCGGGGCCCGGCGTTCCGACAGGATGGCGATGGGCACGACCTCGCCGGCGCGGACCTGCGGGGCGGCGCCGGTGACGAGGTTGAACATCGCCTGGATGCGCCCCGAGAGCAGGTCGGTCACCGCCGCCGCTGGGGCGGTGTAGGGCACGTGCGTCATTTGCGCCCCGGTAAGCGCCTTGAACAGCTCGCCCGCGAGGTGCATCGACGAGCCGTTGCCGGTGGACCCGAAGTTGATCGCCCCGGGGTGCGCCCGCGCATAGGCGGTGAAGCCATCCAGGTCGCGCGGGCCGAGCTGCCGGTTGACCACCAGTAGGTTCGGCACGACGCCCACCAGCACCACCGGCTCGAAGTCCCGCAGCGGATCGAAAGGCAGGTCGGGGTACATCGACGGGTTGGTGGCGAGCGTTCCAGCCCAGCCCCAAAGGAGCGTGTAGCCGTCGGGCGCGGAACGCGCCGCGGCCGCCGCGCCGATGTTGCCGTTGGCGCCGCCCCGGTTGTCGACCACCACGCGCTGGGGCAGGCGCTTCTCCAGCTCCCGCGCGAAGATCCGCGCCACCGTGTCGGCGGTGCCGGCGCCGCCCGGGGCGGGCACGACGAGCCGCACCGGCTTGCTCGGCCAAGCGTCGGGCGCCTGCGCCCGGGCCGTCTCGGCCGCTCCCGTCGCAACGGATGCCAGCACGGCGGGAAGGAGCATGGCACGGCGGCGGGTCGTCATCGTCGGCCTCTGGTTCCTCGAGTGGCGACGGGCAGCCTAGCCGGTCCGGCACACGGCTGTCATGGTCACGCCCGTGATCCGGGGGCGACGGGCGATGGGCCGGGCCAAGTGTCGCGCGCGGCGAGGGATGCTCCGATGCGACTGAGCGTTCTGGGTGCCGGGGCCGTCGGCCCTGCCGCCGCCGTGCTGGCGGTCTCGCGCGGGCATGAAGTGACAATCTGGTCCCCGTCGGGCGCCGGCACTGCAGGGATCGACGACGCGTTGCTAGCCGAGGGCGCGATCGAGGGGCGCTTCCCCGTGCGCGTCGCGCGGGACCTACCCGACGCCCTTGAAGGTGCCGACGCGGCGCTGCTCGCCGTGCCAGCCTACGCATTTCCCGCGCTGCTGCCGATGCTGGCGGGGGTGCTGCCGCCGCACCTGCCGTTGCTGATCGCGCCCGCCGCCGCGCTGGCGCCGCTCGCGCTCGACGCGTTGTGCGCCGCGCGCGGGGCATCGGCGGGGCGGGCGCCAATTGGTGCGATGGCGACCACGCCGGTCACGGCGCGCCGCCTCGCGGCGGGCCGCGTGCGCGTTGCCGCCGTGCGCGCGGCGGTGGACGTGGCCGCCGTGCCTGCTGCCAGTGGTCCCGCGATGGCGAAATTGGCGACGGCGCTGTTCGGCCACGCCTCGCCACCCGGCCCGCACGCGCTGCAGGCGGGGCTGTCGAACGCCAACCCGATCATCCACGCGGCGCTGGCGCTCGCCAACGTGTCGCGAATCGAGCGCGCCGAGGCGTGGTCGCAGTACGCCCTGATGACGCCTGCTACCTGCCGCCTGATGGAGGGCCTCGCCGGGGAGCGGGCGGCGCTGGCCGCGCGCTTCGGCCTCGATGTGCTGCCGCTGGACGAGTCCCTGCACCGCGTCAACGGCGTGGCGCGCGGGCCGCTGCACCGCATGGGCGCTGCGATCGACGCGTCGCGCGGCGCCGTGCCCGGCCCGGTGGCGATGGACACGCGCTACGTGACCGAGGACGTGCCTTACGGCCTGGCCTTCTACCTGTGGCTCGCCGCGGCGTGCGGCGTGCCGATGCCGCGCACGGAGGCCGCCGTGACCGTGCTCGAGGTCCTGTGGGGCCGCGACCTGCGCCGCAACCCGCTCGTTGCCTCGCTCGACCCCGCCCGGCTGGGCGCGGCGCTGCGCGCTGGCATCGGGCGCTGAGGATCGCGC
Organism: uncultured Roseomonas sp.; assembly: GCA_964243365.1. GTDB lineage: Bacteria > Pseudomonadota > Alphaproteobacteria > Acetobacterales > Acetobacteraceae > Roseomonas. Next base: position 157,039 of record CAXTEL010000001.1, read on the forward strand.
GCTGCTTCGGAACGCCGAACGCTGTGAGTTCGGACCCGGACGCCGTGACGTGCATGCTGTTCGGCTTCACTGGATGAGGGACGCGGATGTTTCGACGCTCGTTTGTGATGGCAACCCCGGCGCTGCTGGTGTCCCGTGCAGTTGGTGCCCAGGCAGCCTCGATCCCCTTCTACACCGCCGGCGTAGGCAGCGCCTTCCTGCCCTACGGGGAGGCGCTGGCCCGGTTCCTCACGACCAGGGACGTCACGTTGGACGTGCGCCGATCGGCCGGCAGCCTGGAGAACCTGCGCCGGGTGGAAGACGAGCCGGACGCCGTCGGCACCGCCTTCCTGGGCAGCGCGGTCGACGCGCTGGTCGGCACTGCCGCCGCGCAGGGCCGGCCCCATCGCGCCGTCCGCGCATTGTTCCCAATGTACGAAACCGGCTTCATGGCCGCCGCACCCCGGACTGCCAGGTTGCGCCGCTTCGCCGATCTGGCCGGCAGGCGCGTCGGCTGCGGCCCGGCGCGGGGCCCGGCCGAGACGTTCTTCCGCGCTGCCGCCGAGGTCGCGGGCATCGAGGCGGCCATCGTCTCCGGCGACAGCGGACCGCTCGCCGAGGCGTTCCTGCGCGGCGAGATCGACGCCCTATGGCAAGGCGCGGTGATCCCGATCCCGGCGCTGGTGACGGTGGCGGACGGCACGGACGCGGTGATCATCGGCCCCGGCGAGGAAGTCGCCCGCGGCGTGGTGGCCCGGCTGCCGCATCTCGCGCCGCTTCTAGTGCCAGCCGGGACCTACCGCGGCCAGGACGAGCCGGTCGCGTCCTTCGCCGCCTGGAACTTCGTCGTGTGCAACGCGGCGCTCGCGGACGACTTGGCCTACTCCCTCACCAGGGGGGCGCTATCGGCCACTGATCCGGCACGCGACATAGCGCCCATCGCGGCCGGCACCCGTGCGGCCAACGCAGGCACCAACCGCGTCGTCCCGTTCCATCCCGGCGCCGTGCGCGCGCTGCGCGAGGCCGGCGTCGCGGCGCCGAATAACTCGCTGCCGGGCTGATGAGGCACGTGCGCGGGTGCGCGGGCCAACTTGGAGGTCGGACACCGGTCACCGCCTTCGCTTGGCAGCGACGGGCGGTTGAGCGACGCATCCGCGCGGCAGGGTCTGCTCGCAACGGGTAGAGCGGCCGGCTCTTGACATCGAGTCACCCCGCCGCGCTGCACTCCTCCCCTCAGCCTGGCCGGTGTAGCACCGGCGCTGCCCGCGTGACGGTACGCCGGCCCTTCTTGAAAGCGGCCAGCACCGGGCTGATCTTGCGCAACGCGTCCGCTGGGGTGGAAGCGTCCACCAGTGCCAGGTCCGCCGGACAGCCCACGGCGACGCCATAATCCGGTCGGCGCATGAGTTTCGCCGAGCCGGCCGTAAACATGTCCCAGGTATCGCGCAGGTCGTCGCGCATGCCGCGCTGCACGACGTTGGCGTAGAGGTTTGCCTGCCGGATGAGCTGCCCATCCCCCATCGGCGTGAAGGGGTTGAGGATGTTGTTGGACGAGAGGGAGCAGGTGACGCCAGCGCGCACCAGCCGGTTCGCGTCCACCACGTTGCGCCGCACGTTCTCCGTCTGGTCTCGCCCGCCAAGGTAAAGGTCGGTGGAGGGCAGCACCGTGAGCGCGACGCCTGCATTGGCCATGCGTCGCGCCACCGCGTCCACCCCGTCGGGCGGCATCACGGAGAGCTTGGTGACGTGGCCCACCGCGACCCGCCCGCCCCAGCCGTGCTTCTCCGCGAGATCGCAGACGAGCAGCGTGTCCAGTTCCTCGGCGGAGGCACCGCTGTCGAGGTGCATGTCGATATCCACGTCGAACTCTCGCGCCATCTCGAAGATCCGGCGGATCTGCCCGGCGCGATCGCTGTCGTAGTTTGGTGCGGCACCGACTACGCGCGCGCCGTTCCGCAACGCTGCGACCATCAACTCGTCCGTACCCGGATTGTTGAGCAGGCCCTCCTGCGGCATCACGCAAATCTCAATGTCGATCGCCCAGGCGTACTCGGTGATAAGGGCTTTCACCCCCTCGAAGCCGCGGAGCCCGACTTTTGGATCGACCTCCACGTGGGTGCGCATCGTAGTGCAGCCGTGCAGGATGCACTTCTCCAGCGTGCGCCGAGCGCGATCGTGCACGTCATCGACGGTGAAACCGTGCTTGACGTCGGAGACGCGCTCCATCGCGAGATGTGGGTTGCGGCGTACCTCGCAGGCGCAGCGGTCGATGATGCAGGCCTTGTCCAGGTGGATGTGCGTTTCGACGAAGCCCGGCGCCAGCAGGCGGCCCTTGCCCTCCACCACCTCCACTGCCTCGCAGGACAGAACCGGCCCAATGGCCGCGATGCGGCCGCCCGAGACGGCCACATCCACCGGCACGTCCTCTGGCCCCGTATCCACGAGGCGGACCTGGCGAAAGAGGAGATCGACGGTCATGGCGCATCCTGATAGCGGGTGAGCACCCGGCGGCACACATTGTGCCAGAAAGATTGGCAGCGATATCCGCGCCCTCCCGTCCTGACAATCTCAGCCCCACCGAAGGACACCAATGGCCGTCTCGTCTCGTGTCCTCACCCGCCGCATGCTTCTCGGCGCCGGTGTCTCGCTCACGGCCACGCCTGGCCTGTGCGCCGAGGCCATCTGGCCGACGCGTCCGCTTCGCTGGATCATAAACTTCCCGCCCGGCGGTGCGGCCGACACTCTCTCCCGCGTGCTGGCGCAGCAGATCGGCACCGGGCTGGGCCAGCCTATCGTGCTAGAAAATCGGGTCGGCGCTGGCGGCATGGTGGGCGCCGACATCGTGGCCAAGGCGCGGGGCGACGCGCACGTGGTGATGATGTCGAGTGGCGCCTCCCACGGAACTGGCCCGGTGCTCTATCCCAACGTGCCCTACGACGCCCTGAACGACTTCACCCACCTGCATCTCGTCGGCACCTTCTCGTGCGTGCTGGCGGTGAACAACGACCTGCCAGTGCGCAGCTTGGCCGAGTTCGTGGCGCTCGCGCGAACCAGGCCTATCACCTACGGTTCGGGCGGTAACGGCACGCTCAACCACCTGACGGGCCAGCTCCTGGCGCGTGATGCGGGCATCACGCTGGAGCACGTGCCCTACCGCGGCTCGGCGGCAGCGTTGACGGACACGATGGGCGGGCAAATTCCTTCCCTGATGGAGAGCCTGCCAACCGCCCTGCCACACCTACAGGCCAATCGCCTGCGTCCGCTCGCCGTGAGCGGCCCGGAGCGCGACGCGACCTTGCCGGATGTGCCGACCTTCGCCGAGGCCGGCTATCCCGCCGTCACCGCCATCAGCTGGTTCGGCTTCTCGGCCGCCGCTGGTATCCCGGACGCTGTGGCGGATCGCTGGCAGGCAGAGATCGGTGGCGCTCTAAGGACCGATTTCGTGAAGGAGCGTTTCGGTCGCATCGGCGTGACGCCCGGTACGCTGGACCGGGCGGGCTACACCGCGCTGGTGCGCGATGAGTTGAGCCGCTGGCGTCCAGTGATCGCAACCGCCAACATCAAAGTCGACTGAGCCCCCATGAAGTGACAAGGCTCAGGGCTCCATATCGGAGCGGCGTTGGTGCATGGATATAACAGGTGTGAGCGAATTTAGACACTTAACAACCGTTCGTAGATTTCCAATTTTCCATTATAATCAGTAGTTTACTGCATCTTTGCACCAACGCCTGCCGGAGCCCGAGCTATGAGGGAACATCCGCCGTGAACGCCCTGCTCCCCGGCCGCCTAGCGTCCTGCGCCCTTGTAGCCGCTGCCTTCGCGCTGATGCTCGCCCCGGTGCTGATGGTGGTGGTCATAAGCGTGTTCCGGCAGGAGATCGTTTCCTTCCCGCCCTCCGCACTGACGCTTAAATGGTACGTCAACGCATGGGCGCGACAGGAATTCGCGCGCGGCTTCCTGACCAGCCTCCAGGTCGCCTTCCTCGCCGCGCTGATCGGCGTGCCGCTGGGCACTGCGGCCGCCTACGCCCTCGTCCGCGGCCGCCTGCCCGGCGCCGCGGTCCTGAACACGCTGCTGCTCGGCCCGCTCGCGGTGCCCGGCGTGGTCGCGGGTACCGCTCTCTACATGTTCTATCTTCGCGCCGAGTTCTGGCTGGACCGCGACATCACCTCCACGCTGGAAGGGCTGGTGGCGGCCCACGTCCTGCTCACTATCCCCTGGACCGTGCGCCTGGTCACCGCCAGCTTGCAGGGGCTGGACGGGGCGGCGGAAGAGGCGGCGGCCAACCTCGGCGCGCGCGCCTTCACGGTGTTTCGGCGGGTGACCCTTCCGGCCATGCGCCCCGGCATCATCGCCGCCAGCCTATTCTCCTTTATCCAGAGCTTCGAGAACCTGGAGCTCAGCCTGCTGCTGGTCGGCCCGGGCCGTACCACCCTGCCGGTGGCCATGCTCAATTACCTCGAATTTCGGGTGGACCCGACGCTGGCCGCAGTGGCCACGGTGCAAATCCTCCTCGTCGCAATGCTGATGCTCGTGACCGATCGGTTTGTCTCCATCGCGAGGACCGTATGACTCACCGAGGGATCGCCTGATGGGCAGCCTCGTCCTGGAGGCGCTGAGCCGGCGTTACGGCAGCACAGTCGCGGTGGCACGCGTCGACCTCGACGTGCGCCAGGGGGAGATGGTGGCGCTGCTCGGCCCCTCCGGCTGCGGCAAGACCACCACGCTGCGCATGGTCGCGGGCTTCGTGCCGCCGAGCGCCGGCCGCGTCCTGATCGGGGACCGGGATGTCACCCGCGCGCCGCCCCACGCGCGCGACACGGGCATGGTGTTCCAGTCCTACGCGCTCTTCCCGCACATGACGGTCGCGGCCAACGTGGCCTTTGGACTGGAGATGCGCCGGGTGAACCGCGCGGACCGCGAGGCGCGGGTGCGCGATGTGCTGCGTCTGGTCCGTCTCAAGGGGCTGGAGGACCGCCTGCCGCGCCAGCTCTCCGGCGGGCAGCAGCAGCGCGTCGCGTTGGCCCGCGCGCTGGTGGTGAACCCCGCGGTGTTTTTGTTGGACGAACCCCTGTCCAACCTGGACGCCAAGCTGCGCGGCGAGGTGCGGCTGGAGATCCGCACGCTGCAACAGCGCCTCGGCCTCACCACCCTGATCGTCACCCACGACCAGGAGGAAGCCTTGACCATGGCCGACCGGCTGGTGGTGATGGAGCGCGGTCGCATCCGCCAGGTTGGCACCGCCGAGGACCTCTACGAACGTCCCGCCGATCCATTCGTCGCGGGCTTCGTCGGCCGCTGCAACCTGATCGGGGGAGGGCTGGAGGCGCCCGGGCAGTTCCGCGCAGCAGCTGGCGCTCTCCTGTCCTGTGCGGCCGCGGTCGCGCCGCAGGGCGGCTGCGTGCTGGCGCTCCGCCCCGAGCACGTCATCATCTCCCCTGCCGCTGATGGCCCTGTCCGGCTGAGGATGGCTACCTACCTCGGCTCGCAGACCGAGTACCACATCGATTTCGCCGGCACGCCGATGCTGGTGACCCGGCGAACCCCCGGGGCGGATGACCCGCTGCGCCGCCTGCTTGCTGGCGATGCGGTAGCGCTTTCCTGGGACGCTTCGGCCGCCCGGCTCCTGCCTGCGGCGCACCCTGACGAACAAGGAGTCCGAGCATGACCATTTCCCGACGCGTGACCCTCGCCGGTGTCACCTTCGCTGCTGCCTCCGCTGGCCTGCTCCGGCCCGCGCGGGCGCAGGCGAAGCAGATGGTGGTGGGCACCTGGGGTGGCGATTACGGCGAGCTGCTGCGGCAGAATATCGACGGGCCGCTGATGGGCCCCGAAGGCATCGAGGTGCTGCAGGATGTTGCCAACGCGGACCCGCGCAAGACCAAGATGCTGGCGGAGCGCCAAACGCGCCGCGGCACGATGGACGTGTCCTGCCTGTCCGACACCGACATGCACATGGTCGCGCAGCAGAGCACGCTGGACGTGCTGGACGTGGACCGCCTGTCCCGCGCGGGCAGCATCGTCGCAGGCCTGCGCAAGCCCTACGCCGTCCCGCACATCTACTCGGCGCTCGTGGTGCTCTACAATCCGAGCAAGGTGAGCACCCCGCCCACCGCCTTCGCCGACCTTTGGGACCCGAAGTACCGGGGCCGCGTCGGCCTCTCCGACATCCTCTACTCCACCAACACCTTCGCAGCCGCGATGGCCGGGGGTGGCAGCTTCGGCGACTACGGCCCTTCCCGGACGAAGCTGATGGAGCTGCGCTCGCTCGACGCCAAGATCTACCCGTCCAACGAGGCGCTGGCCGCCGCGCTGAAGGGCGAGGAGGTGTGGCTGACGCCGATGTGGCTCGCCCGCGGCTACATGTGGCAGAAGGCTGGCATACCGTTGCGCCACGTGGTGCCGAGCGAGGGTGCCTACGCCATCGTCTTCGAGGCCGGCGTGCCGCGCAACAGCCGCAACAAGGACGCCGCCTACGCCTACCTCGACGCGATGCTAAGGCCGGAGGCGCAGACAGCCTTTGCCGACCGCATGGGCTACTTGCCCACTGTGACGGATGCTCGGCTGCCGTCCGAGATCGCGGGGCAGATCAGCCTGACGGAGGCCGAGCAGGCGCGGCTGCGGGCGCCCGACTACGACTACCTGCTGCGCGCCCACGGCGACGTCCTCGATTTCTGGAACAAGCAGTTCAAAGGCTGACCCGGTGGCCGCGCTCGTCCTTCCCGCCGGACTGCTGGTGCTCCTGCTGCTTGTGGCGCCGATGCTGCTGCTTTTCCGCATCTCGCTCAACGAGTTCAGCCCGACACAGATGATGGCGGAGGCGACGACCGCGGCGAACTACCTGCGCGCAATCGAGGATCCCTACTACCGCCAGGTGCTGGGGACCACGGTGGCGGTGGCCACGGGCAGCACGCTGCTTGCACTCGCGCTCGGCTTTCCCACGGCCTACTGGCTGGCCCGCATGCAGGGGCGGTGGAAGAACCTGGCCACCATCCTGGTGATGTTCCCCCTGCTGGTTGGCAACGTCGTGCGCGCGGCTGGCTGGCTGGCGCTGCTGGGCAACGGGGGGGCGATCAACGCCGCGCTGCTCGGCCTGGGGCTGATCGCGGCGCCGCTGCCTCTGCTCTACAATACCGGCGCCGTGGTGGCCGGCATCGTCGCCGTGGTGCTACCCTACATGGTACTAACGCTCTCGGCAGTGATCGAGGGAATTTCTCGCCAGGTAGAGGAGGCGGCCGCCAACCTCGGGGCGCGCCCGCTCACCGTTTTTCGACGCATCGTGCTGCCGCTCGCACTGCCAGGCGTCGCCGCCGGCTCGGTACTCGTCTTCGTGCTCTGCATGAACACCTACGCTAGCGCGGTGCTGCTCGGCGGGCCGCAGTTCAAGATGATGGCGCCCGCCGTCTACGACCAATTCGTGCGGGGCAACAATTGGCCGTTCGGCGCCGCGCTCGCCTTTATCCTGCTCGGCATCACGCTGATGCTGACCATGGTGGGAAGCGCGCTGCTCGGCCGCCGCTACCGTCATTGATCCAGGGAGAACGCATGTCCGGCAACGTCCAGGCCGCGGACGCGCCCCGCGTCGGCACCGAGATCACCGCCAAGAACACTAGGCTCGGCATGCCGCCGGTTCCGGCGGCCACTGCGCGCAATCGCGGCGCCGGCCCCCACCGGCGCCTCGTGCTGCGCGGCGCCACGGTGGTCGACGGCACCGGCGCCCCGCCCTGGGGCCCGGCCGACATCGTGGTTGAGCGCGACCGGATCACCGCGATCACTCCCGTGGGCACGCCGCACAAGCCGATCAACCCTGCCCGCCGCCCGCCCGCGGGAGACCACGAGATCGACTGCCACGGCAGGTTCGTCGTCCCCGGGCTGATCGACTGCCACACACATATTGGCGTGCCCTACCACGCCCTGCACGGCGCCGTGGCGCCCGCGGATTACGTCTACAAGCTCTGGCTCGCCCACGGTGTGACCACGGTGCGCGAGATGGGTTGCTTCAGCGGGCTGGACTGGGTGGCCGAGCAGCGCGAGGCCTCCGCCGCCAACCGCATCGCGGCGCCGCGCATCCGCGCGCATCCCTACTTCCCCGCCGTCAACGACATGCTCAAGACCATCCACACGCCAGACGAGGCGCGAGACTGGCTGAAGCGTGCCAAGGCTGCCGGAGCCGACGGCGTGAAGTTCTTCGGCGCCCCGCCTGCCATCATGCGCGCAGCGCTGGACGAATGCGCGAAGCTTGGGCTTCGCAGCGGCTGCCACCATGCCCAACAGGCGGTCACGCGCATGAACGCGCTGACGACGGCGCAGTGGGGCCTGACGAGCGCCGAGCACTACTACGGCTTGCCCGAGTCGCTCTACGACGACCGTGTCGTGCAGTCTTATCCACCAGGCTACAACTACAACGACGAGTATTTCCGCTTCTCCGCCGCCGGCCAAACCTTCCTGCAATCCGCCGAACCGGGAAGCGCCAAGTGGAACGAAGTACTGGAGCGCTTCCTCGCGCTCGACTTCACCTTCGTGCCCACCATGACGATCTACGACGCAAATCGCGACCTAATGCGCTTCCGCCGCGCGGACTGGCACGACGACTACACCTGGCCCAGCATGTGGCGCTACTTTCAACCTGCGCGCGGCGGCCACGGTGCCTACTGGTACCGCTGGTCCGTCACCAACGAGGTGGAGTGGAAGGGCCATTACCGCCGCTGGATGCAGTTCCTGAACGCCTACAAGAACCGCGGCGGGCGCGTTTGCACCGGCAGCGATTCCGGCTTCATCTTCCAGATCTTCGGCTTCGGCTACGTGCGGGAACTGGAGCTGCTGCAGGAGGCCGGGTTCAACGCGTTGGAGGTGCTCCGCGCCGCCACCATCCAGGGTGCGGAACTGCTGGGCCTCGACGGCGAGACGGGCAGCATCGAGGTCGGTAAGCTGGCCGATCTGCTAGTGCTGGACGAGAACCCCCTGGACGACTGGAAGCTCCTCTATGGTACCGGGGCGCTGCGCCTAAATGACGAGACCGGCCGGGCCGAATGGCGCCCTGCGCTGCGCCACACCATCCGCGCCGGCCTAGTCTTCGACGTAGCGGAACTGCTGGCCGACATCCGCGGCATGGTGACCGCCCAAAAGGATGCGGAGCGGGAAGGCGGAGCGCAGGCGCCATGACCACGCAGCCCGAGTTCATCCTGCTCGCGGGGTTCCTCGGCAGTGGCAAGACCTCGCTGCTCGTCGACTGGCTGTCCCTGCCCGAGGCAGCGGACATGGCGGTGATCGTCAACGAGGCCGGCGAGATCGATGTGGACGGTGCCACTATCGCTCAGGGCGGCACCGTCCCGATGGCCATGCTCGCCAATGGCTGTGTTTGCTGCTCCCTGACCAGTGAACTCGTCATCACCGTCCGCGCGCTGGTGGACGAACGCACCCGTGCCAGGCTGCCTGCCTTCCAGCGGATCGTGCTGGAATGCTCCGGCTTGTCCCGCCCCGGCCCGATCCTGCGTTCCCTCATGCCCCTGGCGACGCTCGGCATGGGCGTGCGGGTCGTCACCCTTTGCGACGCGGCTCAGGCGCCGCGGCGGGCCGAGCACTTCGAGGAGATCGCTGCCCAAATCGCCGCCGCTGGGACGGTCGTCCTCACCAAGCTGGACCTTTCCGGCAGCGCGGCCGCCGAGGCCCTGGTGGCCGCGATTAACCCACTCGCGCACCGCGTTGTGGAACTCGACCGGCCTGCCCGCGCCCGCGCTGCCTTCGCCCCCATGCCGCTCGCGACTCCCTTGCCGGAGCCCGGGATCGGGGAGGGCGGCCATCCCCGGGTCTCAGTCCTGCGCGTGACTTTCACGCGAGCCGCTACCTGGGAGGACCGCCTGGACTGGCTGGAGGACCTAGCCGCCTTCTGCGGCGAACGGCTGCTCCGCGTGAAGGGCTTCCTGCGCCAGCCGGGCTCGTCGGTGCCGCTGCTGGTGCAGGCGGTCGGAACTCTCTTCGGCCCCCTGGTCCCGATGACTGGAAGCCGCGACGTCGTGGAAGGGCTGGTGGTCATCGCCCGAGATCTCGACGCGACGGAACTGCGCGCCGGGATGCCCAACGCTCCGGTGCGCGTCTCGGCCCACCGGCGTGCCGCGCCGCTGGTCTGCACCGCGGCCTGACGTGGTTTCATCGGGACTCGAATGCGTGCCGGCGCTGGTGCGTTCCGCAACCCTGACCGCCGCCACGATGGCGAAGGCGGTGGCGTTGGACTGTGTTGCACTGATCAACGGTCGATGCGCAGAATGCACATAAAGTGGGTGAACAGCATCTCAACCCTCTTTCGCTGCCATCTCGACGCTGCGTAGGCCTCAGTCCTGGTGATGTCGCGCGCAAAGTCTCGCACACCCCAGGGATTGATGGCTCCTGCTCCGCCTGCTCCAGTCACTGGCCCAGCGTGACCTGACGCCAGAGCGCTTCCGCACTGTGCGGGAAGGTACCGCGATGCGGAGAGGAGATTGGCGTTTCCTTGCCGGGAGAATGGTGTCCCTCGTCGCGGCTAACCTCCGTCCCATTGTCGTCGTCTTACGGGTTGAAACGGAGCACGGCGAGTAGTCGGGACGGCCGTCTGACCATTCAAGGTCGATGGCGACGCCGGTTTGCAGACTCTGGGCCACACACGGTCCGGCACGGCATCGGGGAAACGGCCTCGATCGCAGCCACAAGGAGAAATCGGCACCGTACCCCAGGAAGGACGGCCTCTCGCCTCCCTCTCGGGGCTACCGAGGCCACCCTCCCCGGTTCCCACCTGCCCTTTAGGTGAACATGAAGCTGTCCCGGCCTCGGAGTTCGCTCAACGAATGGGCATTCTTGGTCCGGAAGTCGTCATGAAGAGGCGCGGAGGTGTGTTTCTTCTGCTGGGGTCGCGTGGCACTCGTCCCGACGTGCCGCTATGCGCAACCAGAGCTCCAATATCGCAACGGATGAGCACGCTCGGAAGCGCGGCCGCCCTGCTGCGCCTCTTCTCTCCAGGGCGGACCAGTCTCTCGGTCATGAACGCCGCCGCGCTGCTCGGCCTGCCGAAAAGCACCGCATTGGGCCTGGCGCACGCCCGAGCCGTGAGGCCGGGTTCCTGGAGCTGGCGGAGGCCATGCGGCACCATCGATCGGGCACGCTGATGCTGGAGATTGGCCACGCCCACTGTCGCAGCGTTGCCTTGCTGGCTCAGGCGCAGGCGGGGATGGAAAGCGTCTCGGGCGGCTCCGGGCACACGGGCTACGTCAGCGTGTTCGAAGGGGCGGAGGTGGTGGGGGTGGCCGCGCATGGTGGGTCGAAGGGCCTGCGTGTCGGCACGCCGCCCGGGGTGCGGCTGCACTCCTTCGCCACTGCCACCGGCCGCAGCCTGCTGGCCCGGCTTGACAAGCCGGCCATCCGCGCTCTTCACCAGGACTCCCTGCTGCCACCGACCGAGCACACCTCGGCCGACCGGCCGGTGCTGATGCGGGGAATCGATGCGGTGCGGCGTCAAAGCTTTTGCCACTCCCGCCACGAAACGAGTGCGGGAGTGGAATCGCTCGCCGTCGGCGACCCGGCCACCGGGGAGGCGGCGAGCCTTTACATCGTCTTTCCCAGCTCGATGGTCACGCCCGCCGAACGCGACAACATCCGCGCCGCGCTCCTGGCCGAGGCGCTCGCGATCGCCGCCCGCACCGGCGACCCTCACCACCCGGCCGGCGCTGGCGACACGCATTGCGCCGCCTGACCGCTCACGCCCAATGAGGACTCCTCCTTGAAGCTGCCCGAACTCCCCTTCACGCCCGTCCACTGGGACGCCCTACCCGCCACCCGCCATGCCGGCGAGACGGGCGCGGCGAAGTGGCGCACGCTGAACAACGGCGAAGTGCGAATGCGTGTGGTGGAGTATTCACCCTGCTACCTGGCCGACCACTGGTGTGACCGCGGCCACGCCATCTACGCGATCGAGGGCGAGCTGCGGACGGAGCTGAAGGACAGCCGCAGCTTCACCTTCGGCCCCGGCGAGAGCTACACCGTCTCCGACTTCGGGGATTCGCCACACCGTTTCTCAACGGTGGCCGGCGCCCGCCTCTTCATCGTGGACTGAGCGCGATGGCAGCCACCGCGGCGCATGGTGCGCCGGGCATGAGCCGGGCCTCGGCTTGGCTGCTGCTGGCGCCCGCACTGACGCTCTTCCTGCTGTGCTTCGCCGTGCCCTTCCTCACCATGGCCGCCATGTCCGTGCTCAGCGCCAACCCGGCGGTGAACCCCAACGCCACTCTCTCCACCCGCCATTACGAGCGGATGCTGGCCGACAGCTACTACGCCGAGACGCTGTGGCTGACCTTGCGCCTGGGGCTGGTGACGACGATGGCGTCTCTGCTGATAGGCTACCCGCTGGCGCTGTGGCTCGCCCGCGCCCCTAGCCGGCTGACGCGCACCCTGCTGATGATGGCGGTGCTGGCCCCAATGATGATGGGGCTGGTGGTCCGCACTTATGCCTGGCTGGCGATGTATTCCAACCGCGGCGTGATCAACGGCACGCTGACGGGGCTCGGCATCATCCGGGAACCCATACCCTTCCTCGGCAGCGAGGCGGCGGTGGTGATCTCCCTTTCCCACATCTACGTGCCCTTCATGATCCTGACGCTGACGGGCGTAATCGCGCGCATCGACACTCGGCTGGAGGAGGCGGCGCGCGGCCTTGGTGCCTCGCGCATCGGCGCCTTCCTTCAGGTAACCCTGCCGCTTTCCATGCCCGGCATCCTCGCGGGATCGCTGCTGGTCTTCGCGCTGGCGATCAGCGCTTATGTCACTCCAACCGTCATCGGCAACTACACGGTCCAGACCCTGCCGATTCTGATCTACCAGCAAATTTCTGCCTCCTTCAATCTCGGCTTCGCGGCGGCGCTGGGCATCGTGCTGATGGTCGTCGCCCTCGTCCTGGTGGGCGCCTACAACCGAGTGCTGTCCCGCATGCCCGGCGCAGCGTGAGGGGGGACAGCGTGATGGGCCGGCTCTTCTACGTCCTGAACGGGCTGATCCTCGCCTTCCTTCTCGTCCCCGTCGCCATCGTCGTGCTCTTCGCGCTGAATCCGGAGCCCTTCATTGCCTTCCCGCCCAGCGGCGTGTCGCTGCGCTGGTACCAGAAGTTCCTGACCAGCCGTGACTTCATGGGTGCCTTCCTCCTCTCGCTAGAACTCGCCGCCGGCACGGTGATCCTAGCGGGCCTCATCGGCACGGCGGCGGCGCTGGCGGTCGCACGTGGGAACCTGCCCGGGCGCGGAGCGCTGACCGCGATTTTCCTCTCCCCCCTCGTCCTGCCGGCGCTGCTGACGGGCTTCGCCATGTTCCAGCTCGTCATGGTCATGGGGATCGAGCGCAATTCCTGGATCCTGCTGCTAGGCCACACGGTGATCGCGGTGCCCTACGTCATGCGGACGGTGTTGGCGGTGCTGGCGCATTCCGACCGCTCGGTCGAGGAAGCCGCACGCGGCCTCGGCGCGACGCCGGCTACGGTGTTCCGGGAGGTCACGCTGCCGCTGATCCGCCCGGGCGTGATCGCCGGCGCCATGTTCGCCTTCATCACCAGCTTCGACCAGTTCCCGGTCAGCCTCTTCCTCGTCTCGCCCGGCGCGGAAACGCTGCCCATCGTCATGTTCAACTACCTGCGCTTCGACTTCGACGGCACCATCGCGGCCGCAAGCACGGTCTCCATCCTGCTGGCCCTCGTGCTCGTGCTGGTGATCGAGCGCACCATCGGCTTGCAGAGTTCCACACGGCTTTGACAGAGGAGACAGGAATGCTGAGTCGCAGGACGGTCCTTGGCGCCACCGGCGCCGCGCTCGGGACCCTCGCCATACCCGCCATCACCGGCGCGCAATCGGCCAACACGCTCCGCATCACCGGCTGGGGCGGGGCCTGGGGCGAGATGATGCGTAGCGGGTTCATCCCGGCCTTCGAGCAATCGCACAAGTGCCGGGTGGAGGTGGACACCGCCTTCCCCTTCGTGCCGAAGCTGCTGGCCAGCCCGCGCAGCCGCCCGATCTACGACGTGCTGCACACCAACACGAACGAGCAGTGGGCGGTGTTCGAGCAGGGACTCGTGGAGCGCCGGCCGGACGCGAAGCTCGTCCCGAACATGGAGAAGATCTACCCCTACGCCATCTCGGAGAACATTGTGGGCGTCGCGATCTTCACCTCCGCCATTGGCCTCGCCTGGCGGAAGGATCGCGTCAGCAACGCGCCCGTGGGCTGGCGCGACCTGTGGCGGCCGGATTTCGCGGGCAAGCGCGCCTCCTACGTCATCCCTGCCAATTCGCTGGGCCAAGCGCTTTTCATGATGGCCGGGCGCGTCTACGGCCGCGGCTACCAGGACCTGGACGCGTCCTTCAGAGCGATGGAATCGCTCAAGCCCGTCCGTCTCTTCGACTTCACAGGCGGGGCGGAGAACGCGATCCTCGCGGGCGAGACCGATATTGCCGTGCTGCACGACACCGCCGCCTACCGCAACCAGGACAAGGTGCCTGTGGAGTTCACCGCCCCGACCGAAGGCGTGATGGCGCTGGAGCAGGTGCTCTCCGTCACCAAGGGCACGGCGATGAAGGAGCTGGCGCATGAGTGGATCGACTACATGCTGAGCGCTGACCTTCAGAAGAAAATGGCGGAAAGCGTCTGGTACAGCCCTGTCCGCACCGACGTCACCCTGGGCGAGAAGTTCCGCGGCAAACTGCTGACGACGCCGGAGCAGGTGGCGACGCTGATCCAGCTTCCCTGGCGCTGGTACAACGAGAACAAGGACCGCGTCGACGACCGCGTGAACCGCATCTTCCGTGGCTGACGCGGTGGCGAACCGCCAGGGCGCGCGCGCCCTGGCACTGGAAGGCCTGTCCAAGGGCTTCGGCACCGGCGCCGCCATGGCGGTGGACGACCTGACCCTGCATATCGGGGCGGGGGAGTTCTTCTCCCTCCTCGGCCCTTCGGGCTGTGGCAAGACGACGACGCTGCGGATGGTCGCGGGCTTCGAGAGCCCGGATGCCGGGTGCATCCGGCTGGGGGCCGAGGACATCACGCCCCTGCCGCCGGAGCGGCGCGACATGGGCATGGTATTCCAGAACTACGCCCTGTTTCCCCACCGCACGATCGCGGAGAACGTCGCCTTCGGGCTGCGCATGCGCGGGATCGCGAAGGCGGAGATCGCGCGGCAGGTGGAGGAGGCGCTGGCCCTCGTTCGCCTCACCGGCTTAGGCGACCGCCGCCCGGCGCAGCTCTCCGGCGGGCAGCAGCAGCGCGTGGCGCTGGCGCGCGCCATCGTCATCAACCCCACCGTCCTTCTCTGCGACGAACCGCTGGGCGCGCTCGACAAGAAGCTGCGCCAGCAGATGCAGTTCGAGCTGAAAACCCTGCACCGGCGCCTCGGCCTGACGATGATCTACGTCACCCACGACCAGGAGGAGGCGTTGACCATGTCCGATCGCATCGCCGTGATGCGAGGCGGTAAAGTCGCGCAATGCGGTACGCCCGGCGAGATTTACGACCGCCCTGTGGACCGCTTCGTGGCTGATTTCATCGGCGACACCAACATCCTGGAGGGAGAGGCCGCAGGCGGCGCCCTGACCATGGCCGGCGGCTGGCGGATGCCGCTGGCCGGTGCGGCGGGCGGACCCACCGCCGTTGCCCTGCGCCCCGAGCGCGTACACGTGACCGTGCCCGGCGGCGGGCTGGTGGACGCCACGGTGGAAGAAGCGAACTTCCTCGGCGACTCCGTCCTGCTGAAGCTGGCGCTGCCCGGCGGCGCCCCCATGCTCGCCCGCGCCGCGCGCGGTGTGGACACGGCCCTGCTGCAACCGGGTGCCCCCGTCGCCCTCTCCTGGCGATCCGACGATCCCGTGGTGCTCGCCCATGCCTGAATCCTTGCGCGTCTTCGTCATCGGCCAGACTCCGCGGCCGGATATCGAAGAGCAGGTCACCCTCGCCGTGCCCGGCCTGCCCATTCGCGTAGCGGGTGCGCTGGACGGCATGACGCGGGAGGAGATCACGCGCGACGCGTGCCCTCGCAACAACGCCGACGCGCTCTTCACCGTGCTGCCCTCAGGCGAGACGACGGAGATTTCCAAGGCCGTCGTGACCGAGCGCCTGACGGGCAAGCTGGACGGAGACGGCCCGGCCCTTCTCCTCTGCACCGGCGCCTTTCCCGGTCTGCCGCGCCGCAGCGGGCTGGTGATGCCGTCCGAAGTACTGAATGCGCTCTCCGCCGTGCTGCTGCCCGAGGGGCGCCTCGGCCTCTTCGTGCCGCTTGTGGAGCAGATGGAGACGCTGAGGGCCAAGCGGAGCCGGCCGGGGCTGGCAGTGCAGGCCTTACCGCTGCGCCCTCTCTCTGACGAAGCCGCGGTCGAGGCAGCGGCGCGGGAGATGGCGGCCTGGGCGCCCGAGCTGATCGTGATGGACTGTATGTCCTACACGCGCGCCGACAAGGCGCTCCTGGTGCGCCACCTGCGCTGCCCCATCCTTCTCTCCATCGAGGTCGCCGCGCGGGTCGCAGCGAGCCTGCTTCCAGGATAGATCATGCGCGAGTTGAGTCTGGAGGACATTGAGGCGCTGGCCGTCGGCGCCTGGGTCCTCGGCACGGGCGGCGGCGGTTCGCCCTACCTCGCCCTGCTGAACATGCGGCGCCTCTACGGCGAGGGGCATCGGGTCTCGATGCTGTCACCCGAGGAGCTGGCGGATGACGACATGGTCGCCGTCATCTCCAACATGGGCGCCCCGCTGGTAAGCCAAGAGCGCTTGGCGGACAGCCGCAGCATCGCTCGCGCCGTACAGCTGATGGAGGAATATCTCGGTATTACCTTCCGCGCGATCATGAGCGTGGAGATCGGCGGCAACAACGGCGTCTACCCGCTGCTTGCCGCTGCCGAACTCGGCAAGCCGGTGGTGGACGCCGACGCCATGGGCCGCGCCTACCCCGAGGCGCAGATGACGAGCTTCGCGGTGGGCGACCTGCGCCCCTGGCCGCTCGCCATGGTCGATCCCCGGGGCATCGAGGGCATCGTCGCGAAAGTGCCGAGCTGGAAGTGGATGGAGCGGGTGGCGCGCAAGATGTGCGTCGAGCTCGGCTCCTCCGTCGCCAACTGCAAGGCGCCGCGCACGGGCGCGGAGGTGAAGCAATGGGGCGTACTGCACACCACCACCCAGGCCATCGATCTCGGCCACGCCATCCAGGCTGCGCAGCGCGAGCATCGCGACCCCATCGCGGCGGTGCTGGAGAGCCAGCACGGCATCCCGCTCTTCACCGGCAAGGTGGCCGACGTGGAGCGGCGCACGACCGAGGGCTTCCTGCGCGGCATGGCAAAGCTAAAAGGTCTGGACGCCGACCGCGGCAGCTGCTTCGACCTCGCCTTCCAGAACGAGTGGTCGGTGGGCTGGCACGACGGCACGCCACGCGTCATGACGCCCGACCTCATCTGCGTGCTCGACACCACCTCCGGCGAGGCGATCGGCACGGAGACGGTCCGCTACGGACAGCGCGTGACGGTGATCGCCCTCCCTGCCCCACCCGTCTTTCTCTCCCCGAGAGGCCTCGAATTCGTCGGCCCTCGTGCTTTCGGCCACGACCTCGACTTCAGCTCGGTCTTCCCGGAGACGCGGGCATGAAGCGCATCGGAATCGACGTCGGCGGCACCAACACGGACGCCGTGCTGCTGGACGAGGACCGCATCGTCGCGGCCATCAAGACCTCCACGACCGAGGACGTGCTCTCCGGCGTTAGCCAAGCGCTCCGCGAGGTGACGGAAGCCGCCGGCACGCGCGATGTTCGCGCGGTGATGATCGGCACCACCCACTTCGTGAACGCCGTCGTGCAGCGGCGGGAACTCTCGCCGGTCGGAGCCATCCGCCTGGGCCTGCCCCACGCCGCATCGCTCCGGCCCTTTTGCGACTGGCCCGCCGACCTCGCCGGAATCTGTCGTGGCGCCGTGCACATGGTGGAAGGTGGGCACGACTACGACGGCCGGCCCATCATGCCGTTGGACGAGCGTGCCGTGGCACGCGCCGCGCGCGACATCCGCGCCGCCGGCATCGGCTGCGTCGCCGTCAGCGCCATCTTCTCGCCCCTCGACCCCTCGATGGAACTCCGCGCCGGCGAGATCGTGCGGGGGGAGCACCCGGAGGCCAGCATCACCCTCTCCCACCAGCTCGGCCGCATCGGTCTGCTGGAGCGGGAGAACGTGGCTCTGATGAACGCCGCCCTCGCCCCCCTCGCGCGCAAAACCATACGTGCCTTTGAGGCAGCGCTGGCAGAGGCCGGGCTCGCCGCTGCCCTTTTCGTCACCCAGAACGACGGTACGGTAATCCGGGCCGAGCTGGCAGAGCGTTTCCCTGTCCTCTCCTTCGCCTCCGGCCCTACCAATTCCATGCGCGGGGCGGCCTTCCTGACGGGGCTGAAGGACGCGCTGGTGGTGGATGTCGGCGGCACCACCAGCGATGTCGGCGCACTCCGTGCCGGCTTCCCGCGGGAGGCGAATGCGGTGGTGCAGGTGGGCGGCGTCCGCACCCTGTTCCGCATGCCCGACCTGCTCTCCATCGGCCTCGGCGGCGGGTCGCTGGTCACTAACGGCCCGCTTGTCATCGGCCCGCGCAGCGTCGGCTTCCGCCTGCTTCGGGAAGCCCGTGTCTTCGGCGGCGGCACCCTCACCATGACCGACATCGCCGTTGCCGCTGGCCGCCTCTCCCTCGGCGATCGCGCGCGCGTGGCCGACCTGCCCGCTGGCTTCACGGACGAGGTTTTCGCCCGCGCCGCCCGCATGCTTGAGGAAGCGGCGAACCGGATGAAGACCGAGGCCGCCGAGGTCCCGCTGCTCGCCGTCGGCGGCGGCGCCTTCGTAGTGCCGGACCGCCTGGCCGGGGTGGGCGAGGTGCTGCGCCCCGCCCACGGCCATGTCGCCAACGCCGTCGGGGCCGCCATCGCCCAGGTCTCCGGTGAGGCCGATCAGGTTTTCCAGGGCCTCTCCCGCAGGGAAGCCATGGCCGAGGCCGAGCGCATCGCGCGCGAGAAGGCAGTGGCGTCTGGTGCTGCGGCGGAAAGCCTGGGGCTGGTGGACATGGAGGACCTGCCGCTGGCCTACATGCCCGGCAGCGCCTTGCGGGTGCGGGCGCGCGTGGTGGGGGACGTAGCAGCCTGAGGGCGTTCTGAAGCTCCTGGGAAAGCTCCGCTTTCTTAGACCTTCTAGCCAGAGTTCTAACAGTCTGACCCGAGAGAGTGGTGATTGATGGGTAAGGTGTGACCTGCTGCGGGATCTGTTGCAAACTTTGGTCGGGAACAACGCTTGGTGTCCGCAATCGGCAGGACACTGTTAGCGAAGTCGCCCGGCCCCCCCCCCGCATCGGATGTCTGACGGAGAGTTTTCGACCCCGCTGCAGATGAGCCCGCCGCAGGTTCGACCTCACGCGGAGGGCGGAAGCTGACTGCGCCAACAGTGTCCGGTAGTTTGGCCTCTACCTCCTGTGGCCGCCGAAAAATCTGCAACAAAGCCCGCAGACGCGCAGCTGTAATGCGAGCTCAGCCCGGCAGAACTTCGGGCTCAGCTCGCATGCCGCCGCCGATAGCTAGCGGCCTGCCCACCAGCCCGATCACAATCCCGCCGCCAGCAGCAGGAACACCGTGCCGGCAGGCGGGATGATAGCCTCAATTATGCTGGCGCCCCGCGAACGCGCTAGGCTGCCTACCTTGCCGCCTTCTGAATGTTCCATGGCACGATGATGCCCGGCATCGCCAGCACGCCGGACAGGCGCGAGCTGTGCGCGATCGGCAGGTACCACTGGCCGAAGGGTACGTAGGGCACCAAGCTGTAGGCGCTGGTCTGAAGAGCCTCCAGAAGGTGGCGCCGTTCCTCAGTTGTAGCAGCATAGGGATAGGCGTCGATCAGCGCCTGATGCTTAACGTCACACGGCCAGCCCGGCCAAGCGCGCTCACAGGATGCCTGCATCGGCACGTTGCCCACGGGGTCGGAAGCGCCAAGGCCATTCCAGAACGTCAGCCCGATATGCCAGCCCCCCTCGGCCGGGGAGCGGCGACTGGCGCGCCGCGCCGCCATGGAGGCAAAATCCGTCGCCTGGACGTCGGTGCGGAACCCCACTGCCTGCATCTGCTGCGCCAGCACGAGAGTCGCCGCATGCATGAAGGGATTGTCGGTCGGGTCCATGATCACGATGGGAGTCCCGTCGTAACCGCTGTCGCGAAGCAGCTGCCGCGCGCGGTCGGGGCTGGTGCCAAGGCCTTCCGGGACGCCGGCCTGTGTTTCCTGCGGTGAGCCGCAAATGAAGAAGGCGTGGCACACCTGGTACAGAGATGGGTCCGGGAACATCGCCTGGAGGAACTCCTCCTGGTTCACCAGCAGCAGCAACGCCTGTCGCGCGCGGGCATCGTCGAAAGGTGGATGGATGTGGTTCATCCGGATCATACCGGGTGCGCCCAGCGTGTTGGTTCGCACGATGCGCATACCGCGGCGCTGGAGCATTGACAGGAAGTCCACGCCCGGGCTCTCGATGTAGTCGAGCTCGCCCTGGATCAGTGCGAACGCCGAGGTCTGCGCGTTCGCGATGTTCAACCATTCGACGCGGTCCACGAACACGCGCTTGGCGCCGGCGGTACCGGAAGGCGCCTCGGTCCGCGGCACATAGGCCGGGTTGCGGTGATAAACGACGCGGCTGCCAGGGATCCATTCTTCGCGCACGAAGAGGTACGGTCCGCTTCCGACCGTGTCCTGGATGTTTGTAAAGGGATCGGTCGCCGCGACGCGTGCTGGCATGATCGCGGGCATGTTGCCAGCGGGCTTAGATAAGGCGTCCAGCATCAGTCCGTAGGGACGGTTCAAGTGCCAGACGATGGTTCGGCCATCGGCCTCGGCAGACAGGCTCCGCGTGATCGCCAGGATCTGCCGACCATGCGGATCGCGTGCGGCCCATCGACGCAGGGACGCCACGACATCGTTGCCCGTCACCGGAAGGCCATCATGGAACAGCAAGCCGTCACGCAGCGTGAAACGCCAGACGAGGCTGTCGTTCGAGATGGAGTAGGTGTCGACCATCTGCGGCTGCGGCCGTTGCTCCGCGTCGCGGCCGAACAGCTGATCGTAGATCATGTGCGCGTGGCTCTGCACCACGCCTGCAGTCGTGTTGATCGGATCGAGCGTCTGCAGATCGGCATTCGGCACGATCCGCAGGATGCGTTCGGGTGGTAGAAGTTGGGCCGCAGCCGGTCCGGCGGCGAGGGTGCCGAGCACCAGCCAGAATGCGAAGTTTCGTGATCGCATGATCCGGTTCTCCGTCAAGCGAGGATGGCGCCGTGCGGCACGGCCATGCCGCGCTGCACGGCTGCGCGCAGGCCTAGACGCGCTTGCCAGCGCGCCAGATTGGGTGTGGCGTCGAGATTGCGCTCCGCCCAGCCGTGCCGCGCGATCCAGGGGAAAGCAGCGATGTCGGCGATCGTGTAGTCGGAACCGGCCAAATGCGGCATGTCGGCCAAGCGTGCATCGAGCAAGCGGTAGACGCGATCGACCTGCGCCAGAGCGTGCGCGCGCGCCGCAGCAGGTTTCTCGGGCGCGAGTTCGGTCCAATGGTGCGCTTGGCCGGTTGCTGGACCGAGCCCCGTGAGCGCCACCATCAGCCAAGCCAGCGTGTCGGCGCGAGCAACCCCAGAGGCGGGCAGGAAGTGGCCATGTACCTCGGCCAGATGCAGCAGGATCGCGCCGCTTTCGAACAACACGAGGGCAGGCGCGTCCTCAGGCTTCTCGACCAAGATCGGTATTTTGCCGAACGGGTTCAGCGCCAGGATCTCGGGGGCGAATTGCGCCTGCGCGCGGATGTTCACGCCGGTGACGCCGTAGTCGAGACCGAGCTCCTCCAGCAGAATCGACACACGATGCGTGTTGGGCGTGGCCCAGCCGTACAGTTGACGCCCTACGCCACGATCTTTCATGAGCATTAATCCAATAGCCGGTCGCAGCGGGATGCCGCGACGGCAGCCCGGCGGTACCCAGACGCAGCCATGCAGGTTTCGCGAGAGTGTCTATGGCATCGCCCGCGCGGTTTAGTCCATGGCGATGCGAGTGGGTGATGGCGAGCGATTGTGTGAGCATTATCAAATTCGCGATGACGGTGGACATGTGGATCATAAGGCTGGCGGGAACTTTACAGAACAGATGCAGCTAAGGTCACAACTCGCCAACTGCAGAATGCGGTGTCGCGAACGGTCGCGATCATCGCCGCGCGGAGGCGGATCCGGTGATCAGGGGGGACGCGCCCAACCAAATCCGCATCAAGCTCGCGACCTTGCTGGACGAACTCGGCACTTGCGAAAGCCTGACGCGGAATACAGCGCGCAGCGTCAGCGCTGTGGTGATTACCAGGGCCGAGTGGTGGAGCCGCCCGCCCCGCGTCGTCGCGGCTCGGCCTTTCAAGCCGCGATCGCTGCATCCGTGAACCAGATGGTCAAACTGCCGCGCTGACAAAGGGCGGCATCCTAGGCGGCTAGGTTCGTCACTTGGCGCGCGATATGCGGCGCCACCCGGACCGGTCGCTGGCGGCTATGGTGATCCCGCTTACGGACTGGGCGGTCGATCAAGGTTTGAGCTGAAAGGAAGGTCCTTCGTCAGGAGGGCAAACGGTGCACGGGCATGACGTCACCTCGTGAGTTCATCCGTACCAGAGCACAGTGCTATGGTAAGAGTGGCATCATGACTCACGGCATAGCTGATGGCAGCAATCAGGCCCCAACGGGGAAAGTTGGCTCACCTGAATGCCCAGCGTAGGGTCTGAGCAATGCCCATCGTGCCAGCGCGAACGAAGGGACGAGTGACCAGCGGTGCGTGCAAACCGTGCAGATGCCGTGCCCAGGCCGGCAGAAGGTCAACGCCAGCCTGCAGGGTGAGTGCCTGCAGCGGCCCCGCCAGTTTATGAGGCGCAGGCTGGCTGAGCACGATTTGGGCGACCTCGCGGGTACGCGCGTCGCAGAGCAGCCGTGGTCGCATCGTCTTGATCAGGTCCCGCGCCCCGGTGCGGCTACGCGGGATCGGGTCGGCCCCGAGTGCCTCCGCGACCCGCGCCATCTCGGCGAAGTAGCGGTCTTGCTCTGCCATTCGCATGCCCGGCTCGGCGTAGCGGATCCAGCTGTCCAGGAAACTGGTCGCCTCCGTCACGTGCACCCAGGCCAGCAGCGCCGGATCATTGGCAGCGTAGGGTGTGCCGTCGGGCAGCACGCCACGCACGTGCTCGTGGATGTCACGGACCCGGGCGATAACTGCCTCGGCCTCTGCTTTTCCACCGTAAGTGGTCAGCGCGATGAAGCGCGCCGTGCGGCGCAGCCGGCCGTGCATGTCGGCGCGGAAATTCGAGTGGTCCCACACTCCCGCTAGTACGGCCGGGTGCAGCATCTGCAGCAGAAGGCCCGCGACGCCGCCGACCATCATCGAGGTGACGTCGCCGTGCACGCGCCAAGCTACCGAACTCGGGCCGAACAGCCCGTCCGTGCGTCGCGCCACCGGCTTATCGCCACGCGTGCGGTCGTTGAACAGCGCGACTACCTGGGTAGCGATGGCAGATTTGAGGGGACGAGTGAATGTGCTTAGGGGCGGGGAACGCATGCTGGTTGACGTGCCAATGGGGTTAGGTTTTTGCAAGATTTGCACGGTTTAGAAGGGAGCTCCGGCGAGAATGTCAGCAGGTCTCTCATCATTTCGTTCGGGGTCGAGCCGGCGGCATCCTCGTGGTGCGTACCGGTAAACGATCATTACAGCGGGCAGGATGTAGAAAGCTGCCGCGCTCGCGGCACCACGATGCGGAACGGGAACAGAGAACCATCACGTGGGCGACCGTTCGTGACCGGACCCGCTCGCCTGCCCGACGCGGATGGCCGAAGCAACGGCACTCCAGGCCCGCAGGCAGCGCGTGGCGAGCGTCGTGACCGCAACGAGCAGCACCACGGCGCAGGCGACCCGCACCGGGGTGCGGTCGAGCGCGGTGAGGAGACCTAGCGCTATGCCCGTCACGCAGAGCATCGCCACCAGCAACAGGAGCCGGGCGCTCGGAAGAGTACTCCCGGCCCACGACGTCACGTGCATCTCAGCGCTGCTTCCACGATCACCGCTTCGCAGTTGGCGCGCGCCATGCTGGCCCACTGGATCCCGCAGCATCGGAGGTGGGAGGCCCGCGAACTGGGTGGAGGCGAGTGCCACCTGTGCCTCGGCGCGCGCGACAGTTCCCGCGAGGTCGCGAGTTCCCGCTTCCCCCACGGCCGACCCTCTGATTGTCTCCTCCACCCGCTCCCGTACCGCCGCCAGGATCTCGGTCGCGCAGCGTAGTGCGTCCGCGGCAGCCCTCGCCGGTTCCGTGAGATGGCGTTCGTCCGGCAAAATGGAGCGCTGACCGTCTGACGCTGGCGGGGTAGGCTCTCGCAACGGCTTTGCCCCGCCCGGCGCCAGTGTCGCCACATTTACCGGCAGGAGGGTCTTAGACGAAAAACTGGCTTGCTTCGGCAGTTCGGGCGCAGCTGGTGGCGATGCTCCTCCGCTCTGGGCCGGGGACGAAGGCGCCGGTACAAGGTGCACCGCTGGGCCCGCAGTGGCAGCAGTGGCGCCCAGCACCGCCGCCGCTTCGCCGACCGCGGCGGTCAAAGGTTGAAGCCGGCTCAAGGCTACGCCGAGCCGACGATCGAGGGTGGACGCGGAAGTCTGCTGATCACCCTCCGGTGCAGTTCCCGGCTTTCTCTCCGCCAGAGCCGGACCAGGAGCGGAGGGCAGGGGTGCCATTCCGGGCATCACCGCCAAGCCCGCTGCGACCTGCCCGACCGCTGCGCCGAGAACCGCCGCCAGTTGCCGCAGCACGGCGGCGGTCGAGATCTGCACGACCTCGATCGGACCCGCTGCCGTAGGCAGACCCGCAACAGGCTGGGAAAGCGCGGCTACCACGACCTGGGCCGCAGCATCGGCAGTCGGCAGTGGTCGAGGCTGCGGAGCACCTAGGGGAGCGAGCGGCACGACGGTTCCACCCGTCGCAGGCTGCAGCGTAATGCTTGCTGCCCGGTGAAGCAGCCCTAACCACAGACGTCACTGAATTCTATCTTCGCTAAGCCTGAGCACATCCGCAGGCCATACGTCGGCAGCATCGCTGCCAACCGCTTGGGTGCATGGACGTTGGACTGATCAGGAATCCAGGAAAGTAAGCTCCCTGCATGGCAGCTCGTACTGCGACGGCACAGTGGCACGCGATCGACCTGCCGCTTGCCGTCCTCTCCTTGGTCACCGTCTGGATAGTCATTACGGCTGTGCTCCGGCCTGCCCTGGGGCAGAATGCCACGCCGCCATCGGTGTTACCCCTGCTGTCGGCGCCGCCCGAGCGCGTTCTGCCCACGCCTGAGCCGCCCGGTGCCACGGCACGCGATCCGAACGGAATACGCAACGGCGTACTGCTTCCTCCAACTGGTGCTGACCCTGGCATTCGTGCCCCAGCATTACCTCCTGCGCTCGGCACGACCCCGGTTATTCCCTCGCCGGGCACGCCGGGCGGCAACCCAACTGTGCAACCCCGATAAAGGGACGACCGCCACGATGCTCCGATCCGCCTTGCCGCCGACCGCACAGGTGCTCAACGTCATGTCCGACCCGCAGCAACCCACGCCAACGCCGCCCGGTCCTGATATCTCCTTTCCCCCGGAGCCGAGTGGCCCTATGCCCGGCCCGGGGCCGGACATCCCGCCAATCTCGCCGCCTAACCCGGGAATGCCGTCGCCGCAGATGTAGAGCACAGCCCTCTACGGGTTAGGCCATGTCCAAGCCTGACGACGATGCTGCACAGGACTGGCGTTCCACCACGGAGCGCACCGAGGAAACTCCTGTGTTCGTGGCGAGGAGCCGCGCGGTGGAGCGCGACCGGGGGCGTGATGCCACGGCCCCGCAGGATTTTCCGCCCCTCGGCTGGCACGACATTCTTTGGCGTGTGTTCTGGTCGATCTCGGCCGATCGGGTGCTGCCCACGGCCGGGAGCGTCGCCTTCTTCACCCTACTCGCCATCTTTCCCGGCGTTGCCACGGTGGTGTCGGTGTTCGGCTTCGTCGCGGACCCGATCAGCATACGCGAGCAGCTCGCCCTGCTGGACGGCATCGTGCCAGACGGCGTGATCGCCCTCCTGAGCGACGAACTGGCGCGTGTGGCCGTGCAGCACGTCGGCACGCTCGGCCTGACAGGGTTGGCCGGGCTGGCCGTCGCGCTCTGGAGCGCCAACTCAGGAATGTCGGCGCTCTTCGACGCCCTCAACGTTATCTACAAGGAACGCGAGAAGCGCAGTCTCGTCCGGTTCTATGCCACCACCCTGTTGTTCACGCTCGGGGCAGTTTGCTTCGTGCTGGGCGCGGTCGGTGCGGTCGTGGTGCTGCCCGTGATGTTCAGTGTGTTCGGCATCGGGACGCTGTCCGAGCGCTTCCTTTCGGCCGTCCGCTGGCCCGTACTTTTGCTGGTTGTCATGCTGGGCTTGGCGCTCGTGTACCGCTTCGGCCCGAGCCGGCGGCCGGCGAAGTGGCGTTGGGTGACATGGGGAAGCGTAGCCGCGGCCGTGCTCTGGGTCGGCATGTCGATGCTGTTCTCCTGGTACGTGGCAAGCTTCGACAGCTATAGCCGGGTCTACGGCTCGCTCGGCGCAGGGGTCGGTTTCATGACCTGGATCTGGCTCTCCGTCGTGGTCGTGCTGTGTGGCGCCGAGCTCAACGCCGAGATGGAGCATCAGACTGCGGCTGACACGACGTACGGGAGGCCGAAGCCGCTGGGTACACGCGGTGCCGTGGTGGCAGACACGGTGGGAGAGGCGCAGTCCTGAGAGATTAGGCTGTAGTAAATGCCATCAGCCTAAATGCACTTCTTCTGCGTCGCGTTGCTCATCCATGATCATTCTTAAAAGGGTAGGGGGGTTTGATGGTTATGTTCTCAACACGCTCCTGACCGACAGCGCGTCGGAAACTCGTGAGAGAAGCCGGGCCTTCAAAGAAACCCCTTCCCCGCATGTCCCTCAAAGATTCCCGCATCGCGCACATAGCCCGCAAGCACGTCGGTTGATTTGTGCCGTGAGACTTCCTTGAGCTTAAACACGGACGCCCCAGCACGCGCGCCCGACGTGATGAACCCAGCCCTGAGCGAGTGCCCCGCGAATAGCGTCGGATCATAGCCTGCCGCGGCAGCACGTGCCTGCACCACGCGCGCCACCGTGTGGTCGCTCATCGGCGCATTTGCCGCTGATCCTGCCCTCAGCTTGCGGAACACGTTTCCCTCCGAGATCGCCGCACGTAGGAGCCACGCCTCCAGCAGCTGCACCGGCCGGATGCGCCGCCCCTCGGGGATGGCGGTGACTTCGCCGGCGCCCTCCTGGTCAGCCTTGGTGCGCCCGAAGCGTACCCTCACGCCTCTTGCCTCGCGCGTGATCTGCTCGACGCGTAGCGCCACCAGCTCGGAGCGGCGAAAGGCGCCGGCCATGCCGAAGGCCAGCAGCGCGCGGTCGCGAACGCTGCGAATGTCGTCGCCAGTGATGGCGCGCAGCATGTCGCGCAGCACGTCGGCATTGGCCGCGTGCTTGCACGCCGGCGGCTTACCGTGGCTGCGGCGGATGCCAGCCATCACCTCGAGCAGGGCGGAGGCGCCTTCGCGCGCCTGCGGCGGCGCGTGGTTATTCTGGCGGTGAGTAATGGCCGATCGCGGCGAGGCGACGACCGATGGTCATCGGTGCCATGCCCCGGGCGGCCTCAGCGGCGAGGAACACTGCGACCACGCGCGGGTCGGCGGGCAGGGGCGTCGCGCTCCGGGCGTCGCACCAGGCGAGGAAGGCTGCCCAGTCGGCGGCGTAGGCGCGGCGGATGCCGGGGGCCCGCGAGGCATCTGCGTAGCCGCGGGCAGCAGCGACCTTTTCCTGCAGCAGAACGATGAGGGCGGTCTCACCGGTCAGTGGGATCGTCAGGGGGCTTTCGGCGGCCGCATTGTCGCTCATGCGAGGAACTTAGCCCGAGCAGAGGCGGCGCTCTAGTTTGTCCAAGAATCCATATTATCGGTCGACTAGGCCACATTCTGAGTCAGAACAATCAGCCTTGAGCGAAATCGGCCTTTTGGATATCTATCGTTCATGTTGATCAGCCCTGAGCAGATCCGTGCCGCCCGTGCCCTCTTGCGCCTCGAGCAGGGTGAGCTCGCGCGTCGCGCCCAGGTTTCCGTGGTGACCATTCGGCGCCTTGAAGCTGAGCAGGGCGCCGAGCGGGTCACGCCAGTCATTCTCGACGGTGTTCGCCAAGCCCTGGAGCAAGCGGGAGCAGAGTTCATCGAGGGCGGTGTGCGCCGGCGCCCCACGAAGCGGGCCGACGCGACATCCCTGTTCGAGGAGCTGCGCACCATCAGCCTGCGCAGCGCCGTGAAGCTTCAGAGCCATGATCAGCTGAACGAGGCAGACTTGTACAATGATGATGGTCTGCCAGCGTGATCGCCGTGGACAGCTCCGCGCTGATCGCCATCCTGCGACGCGAGCCGGAGGCCGACGCCTTCCTGCGCATCATCGCCGACGCCGAACGCTGCCACTTATCGACTGTGAGCGTGCTGGAAACCAGCATGGTGCTCGCCGGCCGGGTGGGCGACCAAGCCTCCTGGGCCGAGCTCGACGCGCTGACTGCCACGGCTGCCATGCAGGTCGTGGCACAAGATGCCGAGCAGGCGAATGCGGCGCGGATGGCCTTTCTGCGCTACGGCAAGGGCCGCCATCCAGCTGCCCTCAACCTCGGTGACTGCGCCTCCTACGCCTTGGCCAAGCTTCGCGGCCTGCCGTTGCTCTACAAGGGTGAGGACTTCCCGAAGACCGATCTCATCGCCGCGGCTCAGCCCGACGTCGCCCTCTAACCTCGCGACGCCGGCTGCGTTCCGTTCCTGCCCGCGCGGGATAGCGGGCCCACAAGCAGGACGCGCACGATGACCGATCAGCCTCCTGTCATCTCCGGCGGCGCGCAACTACGCACCATCGCCATGCCGCGGGACGCCAACGCCGGTGGCGCCATTTTCGGCGGCTGGACGCTGTCGCAGATGGACTTGGCCGGCGGCACGCTGGCCGCAGAGCGTGCCGGAGGGCGGGTAGCCACCGTCAGCATCGAGACCATGCGCTTTTTGCGCCCGGTATCGGTGGGAGACGAGGTGAGCTGCTACTGCACGTTGGGTGAGGTCGGCGACACCTCGGTCGAGGTGAGGATCGAGACCTGGGCGCGCGAGCGGGGCGGCAAGCCCGCCGAGAAGGTGACCGAGGGCGTATTTACTTACGTCGCCATCGAGGAGGACGGCAAGCCGAGGCAGCTTCCTACCGAGTAAGCGTGCGCCGCAGCCTGTAGCGCGCATAAAGCGGCTACGTAACTTGACCTGAAAATAGATGCTTAGCACAGTGTCAGACTGATCTGCTGAGGGTCGTTTGGCCTCTTGCTACAAAGCGTCAATCGGCGCGGGAAAGGGACCGCGGATTGAAGTGCGCTTCTGCGGGTGGACAGGATCAAGCTGCTGTTTTGACCGTCTGCTGGGCGTGTTGATCCTCGAACTGCATGGGGCTGAGATAGCCCAGGGCCGAGTGCAGGCGTCGTGAGTTGTAGACGTCGTCGATGAACCGAGGAAGGTCGGCGGTGACATCCTCGAATGTCTCGTAGGCAGCCAAGTAGACGGCTTCGACCTTGAGAGTTTTCATGAAGCTCTCGGCCTTGGCGTTGTCGTAGGGGTTGCCGCGGCGGCCCATCGAGCCCGTTAGGCCGTGGGCGGCCAGCAGTTTGCGATACGGCTCGGACGCGTATTGTGACCCACGATCGGAATGATGGATGCAGCCCTTGGGCGGCGTGCGGTTCCGGACGGCTACCTTCAGCGCAGCCACGGCGATCCGGGCGTCCATCGAACGGCTGATCGCGTAGCCGACCACCTTGCGCGACCAGGCGTCCAGGATAGCCGCCAAGTAAACGAAGCCACCCGGGGTAGCCACGTAGGTCAGGTCTGCCACCCACGGTTGGTTTGGGCGGTCGGGAACGAGTTCCTTAGTCAGGTCGGGGTAGATCAGGCCTGCTTGATCGCTGTCCGTCATCACCACGTAGCGCCGCCGTCGCTTCGGCTGCAGGCCCTGCTCGCGCATCAGGCGCCGGAGCTTCTTGCCGTTCACCACGACACCCTGGTGACGCAGTGCCGCTCTGACCCGGCAGTACCCGTAGCACTCGAACTCGTCGCAGACCGCGCCGATCCGGGCCAGCAGGCTCTCCTCCTCCACAGAAACAGGGGCCGTGTCGTAGAAGATAGCCCGGGAGAGCCCCATCAGCTCGCACCCCCGGGCGACGGAGAGGCCAGAGGGCCGGTGACGACGGAGGTGTTCACGCTTTTCGGCCGAGGAGCGTGCTTCAAAGCCCCCTTTAGCAGCTCGAGCTCCAGCGCCTGCCGCCCGACCATTCGCTCCAGCGCTGCGATCCTGGCCTCGTACTCCTGGATCAGATCAGCCGCCTGGACGTCCTCGTCCAGAGCGCCGGCTTCGAACTTGCCGACCCTGATCCGGATCAGCTGCCGCGAAACGTCGTGACGCCTGGACTAGGCGTGCAGGGTCTCGCCCGCGATGAACTCCTCGGCCATCTGCCGCTTGAACGCGACGCTATGTGAACGATGCCGTGCCATGACTTCCATCCTCCGGAAGCCCGCGCAGAGGGGTCAATCCAATTCGCCCAATCTGTCCACCCGCAGGGGCGCACTCCAGATCGGCATTCAAAGTTGACCCCTGGAAAACCTCTACGCCGCGTCGTGGGTTGCGTCCTCGGAACGCGAGATGCGCGTCGCCGCGGTTATGTCGGCGAAGCTGGGCGTAGTCCTGATGGCTCACGGCCTGGGCGCTGAATGCGCTCACCGCGTCGCCGGTCACGGTGGCGGAGCCGCTGACTACCGCACGCCTTGCGGCAGGCTGCATGCCGAGCTTACCGACCCACTGCACGCGAACCTCGTCGCCCCGAGCGCCGCTTTGTGGATCGGGCCCGACAAGCTGGAAGCCGCCGAGGGAACGCTCACGCACGGGTCAACCACCATCCTCGTGCATCACCTGCCTGCGAGCCTCGGCGAGGGCCTGCTGCGCTACGCCGTCCTCGACGCGCTGTTCCTGGCCCGCTGGCGAATGGGGTCGTTCACCACTATCATTCCCTCACCCCGTGGTGCAGCTGAACGCTACGTCGAAGTTCCCGCGCACGACCCGGCCGTGCTCCAGGGTGCCGCCCGGAGCGCCAGTCGGCCGATGGCGTGGCGGCGCGGGTGCTGGCGGCTGAGCGCGCAGGGTAGGGGGTGCACGAGGCCCAGCAACAAGCTGGCTGAGCCACAGCGCGAAGCGAAGCCCCTCCGGCTGCGGCTGTGATACGGGGTGCAAACGCGAAGGCTGGATGGTCGCGTGCTGTTCGGGACTCCGGACACCCGGAGCACCAGACCGGAACGGCACGCCCGTCGCGGCGGTCGGCAGGCAAGTGGAGCGCGAGCGGCATCAGAGGGTTTCCTCGCGCCGCAGCGGTCCCCGTCCTCCACGCGGGCGCTCATGTGGCGGCGACCACCGGTTGCTTCGCATCCCCACGGACCAGCACGAGAGTGCCGGCCGCCGCGAGCTGGGCGAGCGCCGCAGCTACGAACAGCAGCGGCGCCGCGCCGCTGGCTGCCGCGCCGAAGTCGCGCAGCGCCCCGAGGGCGGCCGGGGCGAAGGCGTAGCAGGCTTGGCTGCACGCGGTGACGAGCGCGACCGCGCGGGCCGTGTCGGCGGGTGCGAAGTCCTGCTGCACGATGAGCGGCGGCAGCGTGGTGGCGTTGCCCAGGCTCAGCCCGAACAGCACGACGCCGACTAGCAGCAGCGGCACGCTCGACCCGCCCGCGGCCAGCAACACGAACGAGCCGAGGAGTTGGAGGAGGTAGTTGCCCGCCGCCGCCTGCCGCCGGTCCGCATCGGGCGGCAGCAGCCACCCCGTTCCGGTGCGCCCGGCGATGGCGCAGGCCGTGGTGAGGCCTGTGGCGAAGCCGACGAACTGTGCCCCGAGCGCGGGCACGAGGAGGGAGAACAGGTGCGCGATGAGGCCGATCTGGGCGAATAGGCCGAGCGAAGTGGCCGCGGCCAACGTGACGAAGCGCCGGCTACGCCATAGAGCCGCGCCCGGCAGGGGTGCAGCAAGCGCGCCGGTGCGGACCAAGGCCGGGGCGCTGGGGGCGTCGCCGTTCGGCAGCAGTCCTATCGCCGCCGGCGTGCAGGCGAGATAGCAACCCGACAGCCACCATAGCGCGAACGCTATCGCCGCGCCGACCAGCGCCGCCGCCCTCGCGAAGCCGAGGCCAGCGATCAGCGCCACCCAGAGCGGCGACAGCACGACGCCGCCGACACTTGCCCCGTTGTAGGCGGTCGAGAGCGCGGCCGGGCGGCGGCGCACGAACCAGGGCGAGACCATCGCGTTGATCGCGGCCGCTCTGGTTCCGGCCCAGCCAAAGCCGGTGAGCAGCGTCGCCGCGAAGAGCTGCCAGGGCGCCTCGGCCAGCGCCCAACCGAGGAAGCCGAGTGCGGCCGAGACGCCCGCCGCCCGGGTGACGGCGACAATGCCGAACCGCCGGTGCAGCGCGGCCAGATTGGCGACGACGAGCGCGCCGAGCAGGAAGTGCAGCGTGACGGCAGCCGAGACGAGCGCGACCGACCAGCCGCGGGTTTCGTGCACCGCGTGCAGGAACACCGGCGGGCCGTAGAACCCGACTCCCCAGCCGAATACCGCCACGGCGAAGGCGGCCCAGACCACGCGCCAGCCGAAGAACGGCGCCGGCCGATCCTCCTGCATGCCGCTTATGCGCAGCACTCCGCAGCGTAGGCGGCCGGAGACGGGGCGGCCACATCGAGCACCTTCTCCCGCCAAGCACGGCACTTCCGGGCGATGAGGTCCAGCTCCGCAACCGATCCGAGCCGGTCGGTGCGTTCGGGGGCGCGGCGGGGAGCGGCGTCGCCGCTAGGCAGGAGCAAGGCGGAGCGGTGCAGATCCGCGCCCTCCCACCAGTACGCGGTCAACCCTGGGGCGCCGGCCTAGGTGCCAGTGGCTGCCGAGGAAGGAGCAACGCGAAGCCCAGCGTCGGTGCGGGTCTGGGCTCGGCCAGGACGGCGCGGAAGGCGCAGCCTGCCACCGCCAAGTCCTCGGGCCGCAGCCTGGCTGCGCCGTGGCTCGGTGCATAGGCTTCAGGCACCAGCCACGGGCATCCAGCCTGCCGAGCCGCCGTATGCCGGAGTCCCGGTCAGCGGCGAGGTGCTCCTTGGCCACGGTCGAAGGAGCGGTGAACGGAACCCGCGAGCCACGTCGCTGCGCGTGAGGCCGACGTCGCGCAGCAACCGAGTGTCGGGTTCGGCCAAGCTGCGTCGATCCCGCACCCAGCGCAGCATCCGGACGATCGCGCCCTCGCGCGGCGCGACGGCCATCGCAGTGGGGGCGAACGCTGCCGCCGCGGACTGGCGACCTGAAGTTGGGGGCATCGGGCGGACTCCAGCAAGCTCGGGAGCCGTGACGTTCCGCTGGTTCGGAGAAGCGATGCTACGACCCCGGCCGAAATGTCCGTGTTGCCGGTCGTGTATGGTGCGGGCCCAAGGACCGATTGGGGAAGCGCGGGGACGTTATGCCAAGCACCGCCGCATTCGCGGAAGCCGCCGCGCTGGTCGGCGACCCGGCGCGAGCCAACATGCTCGTTGCCCTGATGGACGGCCGCGCGCTCACCGCGGCCGAATTGGCGCGCGCGGCCGGTGTCGCGCCGCAGACCGCGAGCGGCCACCTCGCCCAGCTCGCCGGGACCGGACTGCTCACTGTCGAGCGGCAGGGGCGGCACCGGTACCACCGCTTGGCGTCGCCGGCAGTCGCACGCATGCTGGAAGGCATCATGGCGGAGGCCGGCCCCGGCGCGTCGCGCGTCCGGCGGCCCGTCGTGGTCGGCCCGCGGGATGCGGCGTTGCGGACGGCTCACACCTGCTACGACCACCTCGCCGGCCGGCTCGCCGTAGCGATGGCAGACGCGATGGCCGCACGCGGGCAAATCGAGCTTTCCGCCGACGGCGGCGCAGTGACGGAACATGGCGCGGCGTTCCTGCGCTCTCTCGGCTTGGACTTCGATGCCGTGGCGAGGACCGCCGCTCGCCGCGGCGGTGCCGCGCCCTGGCCGAGGGCGGTAGCCCCTTCCGCGAGGGCAGAGAAAGCCACCGCGAGCCGCCGCCCTTGCCAGAGCGCACCGGCCAGCCCGAGCAGCAGCAACCCACCGCCCGTGACCGCAACGGCGAGGAGAGCGGCGCGGAGGGGAGCGAACAGCTCGACCCGCGGGACGACGACGACGGCGTGCCAGCCCGTGCCGGGGATGGGAGCGTGTACCCCCCGCACGGCCACCCCCTCCTGCGACACCGTGTCGAAGGGGTTGCTGCCGTCCCGGATCGCATCGAGGGAGGCGCGAGCGCCTTGGCGACCGGTGTAGACGTCCGCGCCGTGCGTTCGGGTGACAATGACGCCGTTGCCATCGACAATGCTGGCGCGCCAACTGTCGGGAAGGTGCTGCTCGTTGAGCACGCGCCAGAAGGAGCTGGGCTGGAGTCCCGCGCTCAAGTCGTAGAGCACGCGCCCCCCGGCGTCGCGCACCGGCACGTCCAGGGCGACGAGGCGGTCGCGCGTCACGGCGCCGACGTAGAGGTTGGAGATTTGCGGCTTTCCCGTCTCGAATACCCGTTGAACCATCTCGAGATGGCCACGAAGGGGCAGGGATGTGCCCCCAGGCAAAGCGCGAGTTCACGAGCATCCGCCCGTCCGCGCCGGTGAGGACGAGGCTCGTGTCGGGTGAGCGGGGCAGCCGGTCGAGCTGGTGCCGGAAAGCCTCAAGCTCGCCCGCGGCAAGGGAGGGCGAGATGGCGAGGGTCTGCAGCATCACGCGGGTGAGGTCGAATTCTCGGACGATGCTGGCCGCGACGGCATCAGTGTGGGCGCGGAGTACGGCATCGGTGCGCTCCCGGGCATTGCGCCATGCGTCGAGTGCGGCCAGGCAGAGTGCGAGGGCGGTGGGCAGAACAATCGAGAGGACGAGGAGTAGAAGGCGGGTGCGGACCGACCACTCAGCACGCCGCCGCACCCCTCGCTGCGGCGGCGTGCTGCTGGTTCGTGCTGATCCATCAGGTTTCTTGCAGCTTGTCCCGGGCACCTTCCGCACCGGTGGTGGGAGCATCGTCGAAGTAGGCGCAGCGGTCTCGCCAACAGGGTCCGGGCGGTGGAAAGACCGCTGCACCTGAGCCGCTCAGGTCAGGCATTTCTCCTCACCCCTTCAAACATCACCGCGATGCGCTCGGCGAGTGCCCTCCCCTCGATAGGCTTGCGCAGGAGCGAGAAGGAGCCGCTGATTGCACCACCCAGTGCTAGTTCCGCCGCGTCCGTCGCAAAGCCCGTCAGCAGGATTGCGGGAAGCCCCGGACGGCGTCGCTGAACCGCCTGGATGGTCCTGAGCCCGTCCATTCCTGGCATGGATAGGTCGCTGATCAGCAGGTCCACCACCACGTCCCCTTCCAGCAGTTCTAGGGCCTCCACCCCGGAGCCCACCGTCAGCACGGCATAACCCGCAGCCTCCAGCCCCTCCGCCGTGATCTCGCGTACGAGCGCCTCGTCGTCCACGAGCAAGAGACGCGCACGGCCGTCGCGGGCCGGGTGGACCTCGGCTTCGGGCGCCACGTCGGCTGGTGCCTCCGCTGTCACAGGGAACCAGAGTCTCACCGTCGTGCCGCGCCCGGGCGCACTCTCAATGTGCAGCGCGCCACCCGACTGCTCCGCGAACCCGCGCGCCATCGCCAGCCCAAGTCCCGTGCCCTGCCTCAACCCCTTCGTCGTGAAGAACGGCTCCGATGCCCGCGCGAGCGTTGCTGCATCCATCCCGGCGCCGGTGTCGGACACCGACAGCCGCACGTAGGTGCCTGCCCGCAGGATCGCTGGGTCGAGCGTTTCCGCAACACCGTCGGCGCCCGCTTCGGCCATGGCCGAGAGGGTGATCGCCCCGTTGCCGCCCATCGCGTCGCGCGCGTTCGTCGCGAGGTTCACGAGCACCGTCTCCAGCTGACCCTTGTCGGCCAGCAGCGGTGGCAGCCGCGGCTGGACCTGCACGCGCACCTCGATCCCGGTGCCGAGCGTATGGACGAGGATCTCCCGCATGCCCGCGAGGAGGTCGGCGGCGTCCAGCGGCTCGGCCCGAAGGTCGGCTCGGCGGGAGAAAGCCAGCAACCGTCGCGTCACCGCCGCGCCGCGCCCGCCCGCTTCGGCGATCATCGCTGCGAGGCGGCGCACGCGCGGGACATCGTCCGGCCGCCCCTCGATCAGCCGGGCGCCGCCCTGCACGGCCTGGATGACGTTGTTGAAGTCGTGCGCGACCCCGCCCGCGAGCTGTCCCAGCGCCTCCATCCGCTGCGCCTGGGCCAGCCGCGCGAGTGCCTCCTCCCGCGCCGCGAGCGCTTCCCGTACGCGTGCCTCCAGCCCCTCGTTCAGGCGACGTTGCGCGGCCTCGGCTTCCGCGAAGCCTTGCCGCAACGCTTCGAGCTCCGCGATGCCCGCTGGCGGGATGGCTGCCACCGTCGCGCGCGCCTCGCCCGCCGCGAGCGCCCGGGCGTGGCTGCTGAGGTGCCGGACGGGGAGGAGGATGCGCCGCGCCGCGAGTGCCGCTGCAAGCCCGCCGAGGAGCACGGCGAAGGCACCGCCCACCCCGAGCGCGACGAGCGGCCCCCGCCACGCCGCGTCGAACCGGGCCGCGGGCTCGGCCACGACGAGCGTCCACCCCTGCGCGGCGTCGAGCTGCCGGTAGGCGAAGACGCTTTCCACGCCGTCGCGGCCAACGGCGCGGTACATGCCGTCCGGCCCGCTGGCGATGGCGGTACGGCTCGCCTCGGTGATGTGCTGGCCCACCGCTTCCCCGTGCAATACGTCGGAGCGCGCGACGATCACGCCACGCGCGTCGGCGACCGATGCGTAGGTGCCGTCCGAGAAGCCCTGGGCGGCGAGGACATCGCGGATGCGCTCTGCGCCGATCGCGGCGACGGTGACGCCCGCGATGCGGCCTGCCCCGTCGGTCAGGGGTAGCGCGACCGTCACGACCGGACGGCCGGAGAGGGCGCCGATGACGAGGTCCCCGACCTCGGCCCGTCCGGAAGCGAGCGCCCGCTCGATCGCCGCCGATGAGGCCGCTCGCGCCAACGGCATGCCGAGGGGCCGGAGGGAGCTGAGCACCTGCTCCCCGTCCGGCGCGACGACGGCGACCGTCGCGCCGTACGCCCTCGCGATCCGCACGGATTGCGCGTGGAGCGCCGGGAGGTCGCGCGGGCGGAGCGGATCGTCGCCGAGGGCTGGGGAGGTCGCGAAGGCGGAGAGGGCGCCCGCGACCCCGCCGAACTCGCGGTCTAGCGCGACGGTGAGGGCGCGTGCGGTCCCGCGGAGCCGCGCCTCAGCCGCATCTTGTCGGCTCTCTCCAACGGTCCAGACCGCGATCGCGCCCGCGACGAGAGGCGGCAGGAGCGCGGCGGACACAAGCCCGGCGAGGAGGACGGAGAGCTTGCTTGCGCGCGGTGCGCGGGTGACCGCGTGCGAGGCATCACGCGTAGCCTCACGGGCACTCGTGATCACGCCGTCCTGCTCCTCCCCTCACCTCGCATGCTCCAGCGGATGGATCCTCCCCGGCCAGTGCAGGGGGTAGTGGAGACCGGACATAGATTTCCGGCTTCCCGTTCCCCTTGCCGGCGATCATCTTCCTGACCCGGCTGGCCAGCGCCTCCATGGCGAACGGCTTGGTCAGCACGTGCATGCCGAAATCCAGGTGGCCATGGCTGAACACGGCGCTCTCGGCGTAGCCGGTGATGAACAACACCTTGAGGTCGGGCCGCGTGACCCGTGCCGCGTCCGCCACCTGTCGGCCGTTCAAGGCTCCGGGCAAACCCACGTCGGTCACCAGCAGGTCGAGCCGCACGTCCGATTGCAGCACCTTCAGCCCCGCCGCGCCGTCCGCCGCCTCGATCGCGGTGTAGCCGAGCTCCTTCAGCACCTCGGTGATCAGCACGCGTACCGTGGGCTCGTCGTCCACCACCAGCACCGTCTCTCCCTGTCCGGCGCGCGGCGCGTCGGCCAGTTCGGGCGTCGTTCCCGCCGTGTCCTCCGCGCCGGGGTGGCGGGGCAGGTAGAGGCACATCGTGGTGCCGTGCCCGACCTCGGAGTAGATGCGCACCTGTCCGCCCGACTGCCGTGCGAAGCCGTAGATCATCGACAACCCCAGCCCCGTGCCCTGGCCGAGCGGCTTGGTGGTGAAGAACGGGTCGAAGGCGCGCGCCACCACCTCCGGCGTCATGCCCGTGCCGGTGTCGGTGACGCACAGCGAAAGGTACTGGCCGGACGGCAGGTCGCGCTCGCGGGCCGCCCGCGCATCCAGCCACTTGTTGGCCGTCTCGATGGCGATGCGCCCGCCGTCGGGCATGGCGTCGCGGGCGTTGATGCACAGGTTCAGCAGCGCGTTCTCCAGCTGGTTCGGGTCCACCAGCGCCGTCCACAATCCCGCGGCGCCGGCCACCTCGATCGCCACCGACGGCCCCACCGTGCGCCGGACCAGGTCCTCCATGCCCGCGACCAGCCGGTTCACGTCGGTGGGGCTGGGGTCGAGCGTCTGCCGGCGCGAGAACGCCAGCAGCCGGTGCGTCAGGGCAGCCGCCCGCTTCGCCGCTTCCTGTGCCAGGCCGACGTAGCGCTCCACGTCCTTGAACCGCCCCTGCGCCACGCGAGTGCCGAGCAGTTCCAGGCTGCCGATGACGCCGGTGAGCAGGTTGTTGAAGTCGTGCGCCAGCCCGCCCGTGAGCTGCCCCACCGCTTCCATCTTCTGCGACTGGCGCAGCGCTTCCTCCTGGTGCCGGATTTGTTCGGCGCGCCGAGACACTTCGCTCTCGAGGCGCTCGTTCAGCTCGCGCAGGTCCTGCTCGACCGACTTGCGGTCGGTGACGTCGCGGCACGAGGCGACGAGAAGGCCGGGCTCGTCGTGGCGGTCCGGCAGCGACGTGACCTGCACGTCCCACCACTTCGTGGCGCCCTTGGCCGTCGGGCAGCTGCCCTGGAAGCGGCCGACCTTTCCCGCGGCCGCCTCAGCGAGAGCCGCCTCAACCTTGCTCCGCTCTCCTTCCGGCCAGATCGAGAGCCAGTCCTTGCCCCTGACATCCTCGAAGTCGTCGATCTCCAGCAGGCGCAGCCCGGCATCGTTCATCGAGCTCAGCCGGCCGTCGGAGGTGAGGATGTTCAGGCAATCGGCGCTGTTGTCGAAGATGTTGCGCAGCAACGCTTCGCTAGCCTCGAGGCGCTCGCCCGCCTCGTGTTCCGCGGTGCGATCCCGGACGAGCTTGACGTAGCCGAGGTGTTCCCCGGTGGTGTCGTCCTCCAGCCGCGTCATGACGCCCGCGCCCCAGAAGCGCGAGCCGTCCTTCCGCAGGTGCCAGCGCTCGTCCGCGGCACGGCCGTGACGGCGCGCTCCCGTCATCTCCTGCCCGCAGGCACCGTTCGCCCGGTCCTCGGGCGTAAAGATCATGCAGGCGTCCTGGCCGACCGCCTGGCACGCCGACCATCCCATCGTGCGCTCGGCCGCGCTGTTCCAGCTCGTGATGATCCCGCCGAGGTCGGCGGTGAAGATCGCGAAGTCGCCCGAGTTTTCCAGAACCAGCTCCGCGAGGCGGCCCCGGCTCGGTTGGTGGCCACGGTGCGCGCCGGCGGCGGACGTGCTCATCGGCATTCGTCCTGGGCAGCATCGGTGCTGTTCTGGCCCACGCCGATAGGCTTCGCCTCAGCCCGCTCCAGCATACGCAGGCTAGCGCGGACGACCTCGCTTGAACTTCGATACCGACCCGAGGCGACGCGTCTGACAACGGAACTGCAGAGCTCTGCTGTCAGTGCGACGTGGAAGCTGTGGTGGGCGGGCATGCCAACCCTCTACTCGGGTGTAAGGAGGGCGTCTCCTACAACTTTATAGGAATAACTTCCACATAAATCTCGTATAGGTTGTGCCAGTTCGCGGAACAGATGACTGCGGGATCCAATGTGGAGGTCCACTCAGGGTCTAGCCCGTGTGGAAACGCGTCGATCAGGTAGGCTGCTGATCTGACGCGGGAGGGTGGGATGAAGCGCTTCGTCGAAGGCCAGGCTCGGCGGCAGGCGACCCTTCTTCCCGAGTGCCTGGACGACTTCGTCACCGAGGACAATCCGGTGCGCGTCATCGAGGTATTCATCGACGAGTTGGATCTGGGAGCGATTGGCTTCGCGGGCGTGGTGCCAGAGGCGACCGGGCGCCCATCCTACCACCCGGCGGTGCTGCTCAAGATCTACGTGTACGGCTACCTCAACCGCGTGCAGTCGAGCCGCAGGCTCGAACGCGAGGCAGGGCGCAATATCGAGCTGATGTGGCTGACCGGCCGCCTCGCGCCCGACTTCAAGACGATCGCCGACTTCCGCCGCGACAACGGCCCGGCGATCCGGGCCGTGTGCAGCCAGTTCGTGGCGCTGTGTCGCTGCCTGAACATGTTCATCAACGCCGTCGTCGCCATCGACGGCAGCAAGTTCAAGGCGGCGAACAACTGCGACAAGAACTACACGGTGGCCAAGGTGGCCCGGCGCATGGAGCAGGTCGATGCCAGCATCATCCACTACCTCGCCGCCCTGGACCGGGCGGATCGTGAGGACAGCAACGTTCCCGAGGCCCGGGTGAGTCGGATCAGCGAGAAGATCGCCGGCCTGCGCCGGCAGATGCGCTCGCTGAAGGAGATGGAAGGCCAGGTCGCGGCGGCCCCGGACCAGCAGGTCTCGCTGACTGACCCGGACGCCCGCTCCATGGCCACCAGCGGCAAGGGTACCGGCATCGTCGGCTACAACGTCCAGACCGCCGTCGATGCCGAGCACCACCTGATCGTGGCGCATGAGGCCACCAACCTCGGCCACGACAGGACCCAGCTCGTGCCCATGGGTGGCCTGGCACAGCAGACTCCGGGCGGCGGCGAGATCACCGTCCTGGCCGACTGCGGATACTTCAACGGCGACCAGGTGCTGGCCTGCGAGGACACCGGCGTGCTGCCCTGCATTCCCAGGACCAACACTTCCGGCAGGGTGGCACTCGGGCGGTTCACGCGGGAGGACTTCGTCTGCGACGCTGCGAAGGACCACTACACCTGCCCGGCCGGCCAGATCCTGAGCAAGGGCGCCGTCCGGTCGGATCGTCGGGACGACATCGACCACTACCGACACCTGAGCGCGTGTCTCACCTGCGCCCTCAAACCCCGGTGCACGGAGGACAAGACAAAGCGGTTCAAGCGCTGGCAGCACGAGGGCGTCCTCGACGCCGTGCAGGCCCGGTTGGAGCGGATGCCCGACGCCATGGCTGTGCGCCGGCAGACCGTGGAGCACTCGTTCGGGACGCTAAAGGCGTGGATGGAAAGCACGCACTTCCTGACCCGGACGCTGTCCAAGGTCCGAACCGAGATGAGCCTCCACGTCCTGGCCTACAACGTGAAGCGGATGATCGCGATCCTGGGCACCGGGGCGTTGATCCAGGCCATCCGGGCCTGATCGACCGTATTCATCCAAATGTTCGCCGCGCCCTAGCCGGCCGCGTGGTGGTGCTCGAAACCCTCAAGAAGCGGCATGGAGGGATCTACCGGGCGGTGCCGGTGACGCCCGAGCTG
Organism: uncultured Roseomonas sp.; assembly: GCA_964243365.1. Lineage (GTDB taxonomy): Bacteria > Pseudomonadota > Alphaproteobacteria > Acetobacterales > Acetobacteraceae > Roseomonas. The sequence continues at coordinate 198,745 of CAXTEL010000001.1, forward strand.
CTGGACACCCTCGACCTGGTGCACGGGATTCGCGAAGCCCAGCGGCGCAGTCAGTGCAAGGCGCTGCTCTGGCCCTGGAGCCGCATGACGGTCTCTCGGCGGCTGCGCGAGGTGATGGTCGCCGCAGGCATCCCCGACTGACCACATGTTTGTCCGAAAGGACTGAGGCATGACTTCGGGGTACAGGCGGTGTCGCGTGGCATCGCGCTGAACATGGTGCAGAAGTGGCTCGGTCACGCCCAGCTCACCATCACCGCCGTCTAGGCCAACGCCGTGGGTGAGGAGGAATAGTCCATCGCCGCCCGCATGTGGCGACTGTCCCAAAACCTTGGGGATGAAAACGATTGTGGAAGTAGATGTGGTGCGGGTGGAGGGAACTGCCCCCTCTAAGGGCGTTGGTGCAGGGAGGCGTCGAGGTAGCCCGACGACAGGAGGACGGGTACGTGCCTGGCATGCCGTTCAAGCACAATGCGTCCCGGCGTCATCGAGTCCCGAAGGCGCGCTACCGCGTCGCGAACTGGCCAGCCTACGAGGCCGGGACTACGCCGACGCGGTGACGTGACGTTCTGGATGAACGAGGCGGCCGTAGTGGGTTGGCAGGCGCCACGCAGGACCACGCCCGGTGGACAGCTGCGCTACTCGGATTTGGCGAACGAGCTGGTGCTGACCTTGCGGCTCGTCTCCCACCTCGCACTGCCCAGGCAGAGGCGTTCACATGCGGTGTGCTGCGCCTGCTCGGGCTCGAGCTGGCCGTGCCTGATCACATCACCCTGTCCCGCCGTGGTCGCGGCTTCGCTGGCCGTCAGCGCCCTGCTGCTCAGCATGAAGGCCCTCTCCACCTCGTTCTCGACAGCACTGGCCTGCAGTTGTTCGGGTAAGGCGAGTGGGATGCCGTCAAGCACGGCCGAACGCGTCGGCAGTGGCGCAAGCTCCACATGGCGGTGGACGCCAGCACCGGCGAGATCGCCGCACACGTGCTGACCGAAGGCACGACCGACGACGCGGCCCAGGTGCCTGCGCTGCTCGGACAAGCAAAGGGCAGCGTCGCCAGCTTGATCGCCGATGGCGCCCACGACGGCGAGCCCGTTTACCGCGCCTGCGCAGCCCGGCAGCCCAAACTGCCGCCGGAGGTGGTCATCCCGCCACGCATGTCCACGGTGCTGAGTACCGACGATCCCGAGGGTCAGACCGCGCGCGACCGCCACATCCGGCTCATGGCCGAGAAGGGCCGCATGGGCTGGAAGCAGGCGACCGGATACGGCAGACGCAACCATGTCGAGACCGCCATCGGCCGCTGCGACCACCTGATCGGCCCGAAGCTGCGCGCCCGCTCGCTACTTGCTCAGCAGGCCGAGGCGGCCATCGCCGTCGCGGCGCTCAATCGCATGACCCGCACCGCCAAGCCCGTCCGCGTCCGCCGTGCCTGAAGCATCGCAGCCGGCGAGGCATGCTCGGCTGCCTTCACCTCGATGCACCAATGCCGCGTCGGGCGGCAGGTACGGAGTGAAGCCGGAGCGCCTTATGTTTGATCACTTGGACGGCTTCGGATTGTCCTCGAACAGGGAGGACCGGTTTGATGCACTGCTCGGGCTGCTCAAGATAATTGAGGTAGCCGATGGGCGTCGGCCGGCAGCCACGGAAAGCCGCCCTGCGACGGAAGCATGGAGAGGCTGGATCCTCGAGCGGTAATTGATCTGCGGCTTGACTGCAGATCCGAGTGATGCGGCTGTTTACCGCGCCCACGCTGCTCCGTGCACCAACACCCATCACCGGCATAAAATCCACTTGGATTTCTTTGTGAGAGAGGGTGCATCAGTACTCCAGCAAATTGTCGCGGAATTGCTGGTGCGCGTAACGAGTGCGGACCAGCCCGCGCTGCTGCAGAGCGGGCACCAACCCGTCTGTGACCTCAGCCACGGCGCGTCGGCTAACGTTGGGCAACGCGATGAGGAAGCCGTCACCGCCGACTTCCTGCATCGCCTCTTCCATCTGCCCGGCCACCTGGTCGGGCGTGCCGATGAGGTCAATGCAAGCACCAGCACTGACATGGTCGATCATTGCCTCGCGCAACGTTTTGCCCCCTGACCGGCGCAGGAAGCCGGAAAGGCTGGATTGGTGCCCGTTGGTAGTCAGGGCGAGTTCCTCCACTGGCGCGTCCAGGTCCACCCCGGACAGGTCGAGGTTTGTGCTCCAGCCGAACTGGGCCAGCCGGGCGTCGAGGTTCTTTGCCGCGGAGACGCGGCGGAGGTCGGCCTGCTCCTGAGCTTCGCCAGCGGTGCTGCCGAGGATCGGATAGGCCATGTAGAGGATCTTGCAGTCGTCCGGGTTGCGGCCCATCGAGGCCATCTGGCCGCGCACGTCGCGCCGGTAATCTTTCATGGCCTCCATGCCTTTGGGATGCGCCACGATCGTGTCGGCGTAGGTCGCCGCGATGCTGCGACCCCTGGGCGAGCCACCGGCCTGAGCAATCACCGGGCGCCCCTGCGGGCAGGGGCCGGAGTTCAACGGGCCACGGCTGGCGTAGTAGCGACCTTGGTGATCGATGGTGTGCACCTTGGAGGGATCCACCAGCACACCACTCGCGCGGTCGGCAACGATTGCGCCGTCCTCCCAGCTGCCCCAGAGCTTCGTGACAACCTCGATGTACTCGGCCGCCATTTCGTAACGCAGGTCGTGCTCGGGCAAGCGTTCCATGCCGAAATTCTGTGCCGCGAAGTCCGAGCTGCCGGTTACCATATTCCAGCCGGCACGCCCGCTGGAGATCTGGTCGAGTGTGCCGATCATACGTGCCACGAGGTAAGGGTGGTAGGCGAAGGTGGAAAGCGTCGGCACGATGCCAAGGCGGGAGGTGGCCGCCAGCATGAGCGAGGCGATCACCGAGGGTTCCTGGCGCGGCACCGACATGCCGTTCTTAAGGAAAATGTCTCGTGAATTCTGCCAATTCTGCCCGATGTAGATCGAATCCTCGAGCAAGAGGTAGTCGAACCCGGCCCGCTCGAGCCCGCGCGCGAGGTCGAGAAACATGTCTGCGGACATCCACTCCTCGCTGATGTTGCCGGTCCATGACTGGCCCCAGGCCTGAATGCTCGACCCCTGGAGGAACCAGGCAAGATGGAAAGGGTTGGTGGCCATGCGTGGCTCCTGCTTGTTGGGTAGCGCGGCACGAGGACGCGCGCTCAAGGGGGGAGGACAGGCGCAGGCTGCGGTCCATGCTGCAGCACCTGCTTCAAGAAGCCGGCGAGACGAGGGTCGGAGGGCGCGGAAAACAGCCTTTCGGCCGGGCCCTCTTCAACGATGAGCCCTTCCTCCATGAAGGCGATTCGGCTTGCCACCCGGCGGGCAAAACCGATCTCGTGCGTCACCACCAGCATCGCCATGCCCTCCGCCGCCAACTCGCGCAGCACGCTGAGGACTTCGCCTACCAGTTCAGGGTCGAGCGCCGAGGTTGGCTCGTCGAAAAGCATCAGCGCCGGGTCCATCGCAAGGGCGCGCGCGATGGCTACGCGCTGGCGCTCTCCGCCGGACAGCGCGTGCGGGTGGTTGTCGACACGCGCGTCGAGGCCGAGGCGGGTGAGCAGCGCTCGACCTTTTGCCTCGGCCGCGGCACGGTCGCGGCCGAGCACTACCACTTGGCCGCGCACCACGTTCTCAAGCGCCGTCATATGTGGCCAGAGGTGGAACTGCTGGAACACGAGGCCGAGACGCGGGCGCATGGCCGCGATCTCCCGCGTGCCTTGCCGGCGCACCGCCCCGCCGCGGCTGACAACGCGGCCGAAGGGACGACCCTCGATTTCAACGAAGCCCTCATCCGGCTCGTCTAGCCAGGAGACGCAGCGCAGCAGCGTGCTTTTCCCGCAACCGCTGCGGCCGATGAGGGCCACCACCTCGCCCTGACGGACATCGAGGTAGACGCCCCCTAGCGCCCGCACGCCGCGATAGGCCTTGTGCATGTTGGATACGCGCAGAAGGATGGGTGTCGTCACGCGCGCCGCCGCCAGTCGAGCGAGAGAAAGCGCGCAGCGACGTCGCTTCGCAGCACAGCGCTGGCCTGCGTGCGGCCGAAACGGCTTTCTGCTGCGCGCGAGATCCTGGCAATCCCGGCCGCCATCAGCCAGTAGAGCAGCGTGATGGTCAGAAGGACCTCCACGACCGCGTAGGTCTGGCCTTGCACGACGAGACCCTCGTAGGTGAGCTCCGGCACAGTGATGGAGCTGAGCACAGCGGACTCCTTCATCATGCTAAGCGTCGTGTTGGTGGAAGGCGGCACCAACGCGCGCAGGATCTGAGGCGCGACGACGTGGCGCATAGCCTGGGGGCGAGTCATGCCGATGGCGCGGGCGGAATCGAATTGCCCGGACGGCACGGCTAGGATCGCACCACGCACAATCTCGGCGTAGTAGGCGGCGGCGAAGAGGGCGAGCGCGGCGGTGCCCACCAGTGGCGCCGGCAGGCGGATGTCGGCGAAAGGCAGCCCGTAGTAAATAACAAATAACGTGATGATGAAAGGGATCGCCCGCATCACGCCGACAAAGGCTCCGACCAGCAGGCCTGGCAGCCGGCCCGGCATTAGGGCCGCCAATGCCAGCAGCACGCCGAGCAAATAGCCGAGTAGGAAAGCGCTGGCAGTTATTTGCAGGGTTAGCCAAGCGCCCGACAGGAACTGCGGTGCGTGCGCAGCGATGATGGCAAGATCGAAGCTCATGCCGTTCTACGCGCGCCCGGCGGCTAGACGCTGCTCCAGCAGGCGGCCGACGATACTGATCGCGAGATTGATCGTCAGGAAGATCGCGGCAGCAGCCAGCAATGCCTCGAAGGGGCGATAGGTTCCGCTACCAATCTGCTGCGCACGGCGTAAGACTTCCACCACCGTGATGACGGAGAGCAACGCGGTGCCTTTTACGATGATGGTAAACTCTGCCGTTAACACCGGCAGGAGGCGGCGAAACATTTGCGGCAACACCACACTCTGCCAGATGGCGCGCGTCGGCAGGCCGAGCGCGGTGGCCGCCTCCACCTGCCCTGGATCAATGGTGCCGAGGCTACCGCGCATCGCCTCGCTGAGGAAAATGGTGCTGTTGAGGCTGATGGCGAGGATACCGGCAGCAAAGGGGCTGAGGTCGAGACCCAGCGATGGGAGCCCGTAGTAGCAGATGAAGATCTGGATCAGCAGGGGCGTGCCGCGGACGAAGCTGATGAGACCGTCGACCGCGATGTTCACGGGTGCGATCTTCATCGCACGCAGTACTGTCAGCAGTGTGCTACCGAGGACAGCCAGAGCGACGGTAGCGGCGGCGAGGCGCAAATTCACCAGCGAGGCCCAAGCGAGCACCGGCAGGTTGCCCAGAAACAAGTCAGTGCGGAAGGTCATCGCCGTCCGGTCTGGCTCACAGGGCTCCGGTGGGCAGGTAGCCGGCGTTGGGGATCTCCATGCGCAGGCCAAACCACTTGTCCTGCATCTGCCCAATTGTGCCGTCATCGCGCAGGCGGCGAATCACGCCGTTGATGAAATCCCGCAGATCGAGGTCGTCCGGTCGCGTCACCCAGGCGAGATACGCGGGCGGGCCGTCGGGGAAGGCGGGGCCGAGCAACGCGAAGGTTTCGGGCTGCTGCTTCACCAGCACGGAAAGACTGGGCAGGGACTGCAACACCGCGTCCACCTCGCCGCTGGCCAGCGCCACAAAGCAGTCCGGAAAAGCGGTGAAAAGGCGTAGGTTCTTGAAGCCGGTGCCGCCAGCCGCTTTCAAGCTGGCGTCAAGGCGTTTAGCCACCGGCTCGGTGGAAGAGGCAAGCTGTGTCGCGACCACCTTGCCGTTGAGGTCGGACGGCTTGCTCATCGGGTCGCCCTTGCGCTTCAGCAGAGTGGGCAGGCCGTTGGCGATGGGCAGGGTGAAGGCGTAGCGCTTCGCACGTTCCTCGTTCAGGCCGACCGTGGTGGCGACAAAGTCGAACTTGCCGGCTAGCACGCCGGGTAGAATGCCTTGCCAGGGCAAGTCGAGTTGCACCAGCTTCACGCCTAGTGCTTTGACCACCTCGGCAAGAAGATCGCTGCCGTAGCCGACGATCTTGCCCTCCTGCACGAACTCGAAAGGCGGATAGGCGGCCTCTGTTCCGACGGTGAGGCTGCCGGTGCGGCGGATGCGCTCAAGCGTCGTCTCTGCCCAGGCAGGGCGCGAATGCAGAAACGGCATGCCTAGGGCGCCGGCCACGGGCCACAGAAATCGACGACGAATGTCTTTGGTCACTCCTGTTCTCCTCGGGATGTGCTCAGGAAAGGTATTCCGGATCTTCCATGAGCAAGAACACCAGGACGAACGTGAAATGCCAAATTTGACATCAATCTATGCAAATTTTGATGCACAATAAGCAAGAATGCTCGCTTACGCAGCGTATGTGCTCAAAATCTTGGCTGTGATTAGACTCAGGACTCGTTAATCCAGAACAGCATGGTGGCAGCCAGCACGATGGCGGACATGAAGGTGTGCGCGCATCGGTCGTATCGTAGGGCGATGTGACGCCGGTCCGGCCTTGTCAGGTCGGCGGCCTAGTCGGGCAGTGGCAGCGCCTTTCGTATGATGGATCGCGACGGACGCCAAAAGCGTCGTTTCTTCGAAGTCTACTTCGGTGACGTGTCAAAGGCGACTTTGGTGGCTACAGCTTGTTGGTTCCTGAGACCAGTGGCGGCTGCGGTGCCCGGCCCGCTTGAGCATCGCGGCCATGGCGGTCATCCGGGGCTGGTACTGCAGGTGTCGGGCCGTGGTCTCCGGCTTGTTGATGCCGCGCCCTCACTCCGTGAGTTCATCACAACCTACTCGTCCACTCCAGCCACATGTCCGGTCGAAATGGGGGGCACTCCAGCAGGCGACCGACAGCGCTCGGGGGACGGGGGTCGCGCGACACGTGCAACGGACCCGCTGATCTTCGCGCAGCAGGACGGCGACACCCGTCGAGATGCCGCCGCCCGCGCCTAGCCGAGATCCTGACCAAGCCGACTCAAGCCAAGTCGTAGCGATCGTTGTTCATCACCTTGTTCCACGCTGCAACGAAATCCCGGACGAACTTTGCCTGGGCGGTGGCGCTTCCGTAGACCTCGGCCAGCGCACGCAGCTGCGAGTGCGAGCCGAAGATGAGGTCGAACCGGGTCCCGGTCCACTTCACTTCCTTAGTCCTGCGGTCGCGGCCCTCGTAGGCGTTCTCGGAAGCCGTCGGCATCCACTCCAGGCCCATGTCGAGCAGGTTGACGAAGAAGTCGTTCGTCAGCTTGCCCGGCTGGGCGGTGAGGACGCCGTGCTTGGCCCCGCCGGCGTTCGCCCCCAGCACCCGCAGGCCGCCGACAAGCACGGTCAACTCCGGCCCCGACAGCCGCAACAGCTCCGCCCGATCGACCAGCGCCTCCTCGGGCGCCATGAACGACCCGTTCTCGTAGTGGTTACGGAAGCCGTCGGCCCTCGGCTGCAGCGGCGCGAACGACGCAACGTCGGTCTGCTCTTGCGAGGCGTCCATGCGGCCCGGCGTGAACGGCACCTCGATAGCGCTTCCGGCTTCCTTCGCCGCCTGCTCAACCGCTGCGCAGCCGCCCAGGACGATCAGGTCGGCGAGCGAAACTTTCATCCCGCCCTGCGCGAAGGCGTTGAACGCCGACTGGACGCCCTCGAGCGTTCGCAGCACCGTCGCCAGTTCTGCCGGGTTGTTGACCTTCCAGTCCTTCTGCGGCGCCAGCCGGATGCGCGCGCCGTTGGCCCCGCCGCGCTTGTCCGAGAAGCGGAAGGTCGAGGCGGAAGCCCAGGCGGTCGAGACGAGTTGTGACACCGACAGGCCGGTGGCAAGGATCTGAGCCTTGAGCGCCTCGATCTCCTCCTCGCCGATCACGGGGTGGTCGACCGCCGGGATCAGATCCTGCCAAATCAGCTTCTCCTGTGGAACGAGTGGGCCGAGGTAGCGCTGGATCGGCCCCATGTCCCGGTGGGTGAGCTTGAACCAAGCGCGGGCGAACGCGTCCGCGAACTGGTCAGGGTTCTCGTAGAACCGGCGCGAGATCTTTTCGTAGGCTGGGTCTGCCCGCAGCGCGAGGTCGGAGGTCAGCATGGTCGGGAGATGCTTCCTGGATGGATCGAACGCGTCCGGGATCGTCGCCTCGGCCTCCTTCGCCACCCATTGAAGAGCGCCGGCCGGGCTCTTGGTCAATTCCCACTCGTGCTTGAAGAGGTTGTCGAAGTAGTGGTTGCTCCACTGCGTCGGCGTCTGCGTCCAGGTTACTTCCGGGCCACCGGTGATCGCGTCCGCCCCGAATCCGGTGCCGTGCTTGCTGCGCCAGCCCAGACCCTGATCCTCGATCACGGCGCCTTCCGGTTCCGCGCCCACGAAGGACGGGTCGCCCGCGCCGTGCGTCTTGCCGAAAGTGTGGCCACCGGCGACCAGCGCCACCGTTTCCTCATCGTTCATTGCCATGCGGGCGAAGGTCGCACGGATGTCGCGGGCGGAGCCGAGCGGGTCGGGGTTGCCGTTGGGGCCTTCCGGATTGACGTAGATCAGGCCCATTTGCACGGCGCCCAGCGTCTCGTGCAGCTCGCGCTCGCCGCTGTAGCGTTCGTCGCCCAGCCACGTGCCCTCAGGGCCCCAGAACAGCTCCTCCGGCTCCCAGGTGTCCGCGCGGCCGCCGGCGAAGCCGAAAGTCTTAAAGCCCATTGACTCCAGGGCGACGTTGCCGGCAAGCACGTACAGGTCTGCCCAAGACAGGTTGTCGCCGTACTTCTGCTTAGTCGGCCACAGCAGCCGGCGCGCCTTGTCGAGGTTGGCGTTGTCGGGCCAGCTGTTCAGCGGCGCGAAGCGTTGCTGCCCACCGCCGGCGCCACCGCGTCCGTCGGTCGTGCGATAGGTGCCCGCGCTGTGCCAGGCGAGGCGGATGAACAGGCCGCCGTAGTGGCCGAAATCCGCCGGCCACCAATCCTGCGAGTCGGTCATCAGGGCATGCAGGTCCTGGATGACGGCGTTCAGGTCCAACGCCTTGAAGGCCTCGGCATAGTCGAATGCTTCGCCCATCGGGTTGGCGCGGGGCGAATGCTGGCTCAGCGTGCTCAGGCTGAGGTGCTCTGGCCACCAGTCGCGGTTGCTACGGCCCGCGCGACCCTGGGAACTGGCGCCTGCGCCACCATGCGCGACCGGGCACTGGCCGCCGGGCGCCTTGTTATCGCTTACCCCATCCATAGATGTCTCTCCTCGCTGTCGTGCTCGGCCGTTTCCCGTAGCGGTGATCGACCGCGCGCCCTGGGCCGATGCATACAGTGTATCGAGCGCATGTCTAACGGAGCCGCGGGTCATAGAGAAACTGATTGTCGCCCAACGTTCTATCGACTGAAGCAATGCAGTGCCAGCAGCCTGCTGAGGGTTGGACGACGGTCGTAAGAACAAGGCATTCGTTCCGGCGTGAACTAGCGCGCTATCCCTGCAAGGCGGCGTTGGTGCACGGAGCTGATCGGGCCAGGTTCGGACGTAAGCCGGAGGTCGTCAGCTCCGGCGGACGGAGACGGGTTTAGGTTCTGCTGCAAACGTTGGATCAGGACATGGAGGGTGCTGACGCATGGGGCTTCTAGGCAGCAATCTTGAAGAGGCTGGTGATCAAAGCGGCCTGCGCCTGCATGTCGCGGGCACCAACCCCGCGAACCTGCCCCTTCCTGATCATCGCCTCGTAGCCGGCCAGCGTCCGTCTCGCCGTTCCCAAGCTACCGAAGCCGAGCCCCGGTCTGACCAGCCGGTTGATCCTCCGGTGATCCTGCTCCACGATGTTGTTCAGGTATTTGCATTGCCGCAGCCGCGAGGAGCGCCAGAGTTCGCCCGCTCGCTTCATGTCGGTTCTGTCAGCGCTCATGCCAGGGATGCCGTCATACGCAGGCTGATACAGTCAGCCGACGCTCGCTCGAGGATGGCGAGCACGGCGGCCGCTTGACGGAGATGAAGCATGCGGCGGCTGGCGGAAACGTGCTGATTGTGGCGGACGCCAGGGCGGAAATGGTTGCGGAGTTCGTTATAGGCTCGACAGAACCGGTCGGCTGAAGTGAAGCTCTTGAACCCGCGCATACATCGGCTCCGGCCTTTGATGCCCCGGTGATCCTGCTCGAGCCCGTTGTTTCGATAAGCGCTGGTGCGGTGGGTGACCCGCCTGCCCAGCGTCGAGTGGATTGCTCGTGGGTAGGAGCCGTGCCCGTCCGTGGTGACCTTGTCGGAGACGATGCCGGTGACGGACCGGGCCGAGCGGAAGAACGCCTTCGCGGCCGCCATGCCCCGGCGCTCACTGAGCGTGGTGTCGACAAGATTGCCGTTCCTGTCGATCGCCCGATACAGATAGCACCAACGTCCCCAGACCTTCAGGTAGGTTTCGTCAACGTGCCAGGAGCAACGGCCGGCACCGCCCTTGCCATGCCGGCGTTGCCGAAGGCTGCTTGTCAGTACGAGTGCGAGCTTGGCCTCCCAGTCGCGAACCGCTTCGTGACTGAAGACGATGCCGGAGGAGAAACATCTCCGTCAGGTCCCGCAGGGTCAGGCGGTAACGCAAGCGCCAGAGCACCACTATCGCGATGACGTCGCTCGGGTACTGCGCCCTGTTCAGCACCCCTGAGCTGCGCTCGTTGAACCCTCAGCCGCAGGCGCGGCACCGGAAGTGTCGGTAGCCCTGGGCCGTACGGTCCGGCCGCTCCGTTGTCTGCGCCGAACCGCAGTCCATGCACTCCATCGCAGGCTCCCAGCTGTCTTTCCATCCATCAGAAATCTACCCACGCCAACCCCCGATCGCCAATCCGCCCTGCCCTGGCGCGAGTGCTGGCAAATCCGACCGCCAAGCCGATCCGTGCAACACACTCGCGTCGTGCGACCGAAGTGGCCGTCACTGTCAATGTGCTGAACCGCGTGCTTGATCTTGGGCGTCCGGAGTATGTCCGCATCGCGTGATCGCCGACGTGCTACGGATCACTGCGTTTGCAAGCTGATCCGTGCAACGTAGTCTGCCAACATTGAACTGTCCGGCCGACCCGTACGTTGGGACTGAATGGCCAAGACCGATCTTTCCCCCACACACCTTCACCTGGATGCCCTCGGGGGCATGGCGGGGGACATGTTCGTCGCTTCCATGCTGGACGCCTTCCCCGAGCACGAGCCAGGCCTGCTGGAAAGCGTGGCGGTCGTGACCCGAGACGCGCCGGTCCGGTGCCGGTTGCTGCCGCACCATGATGGCGTGCTGCAGGGCCATCGCTTCGCCGTGGACCCGCCGGAAACGGCCGAGGCCCGCCACCACGGCCATGGTCCGCACCGGACTTGGGCATCAATCCGGTCCATGCTGGATGCGGCGCCGCTCGACTCAGCCGTGCGAAACCACGCCATAGCCATGTTCAGCCATTTGGCCGTCGCGGAAGCGCAGGTGCACGGCATCGCGCCGGCCGAGGTGGCGTTCCACGAGGTGGGTGCCTGGGACTCCATCGCCGACATCGTGGCGGCCGCCCACCTAGCTGCCGTGTTCGCTCCTGCTCGATGGACAGTCGGCCCCTTGCCGTTGGGGCGTGGCCGGGTTCGCACCGCGCACGGGTGGCTTCCCATTCCAGCGCCGGCCACGGTGATCTTGCTCCGAGGCTTTGAGATGCTGGATGACGGCGTGGGAGGCGAGCGCGTCACGCCCACGGGGGCCGCCATTCTGAAGCACCTGTGCGGCGACGCGCCCGGCGCCTTGTCCGACGGACCACGCCGCCTCGGTCGCACCGGGATCGGCTTCGGTACCCGGGTGCTGCCGGGGCTGTCAAATTGCGTCCGGCTGCTGGCCTACGAGGCGGCGGTCCTGGGCGGGAGCGCCCATCGCGAACTCGGTGTGATCGAGTTCGAGGTGGACGACCAGTCAGCTGAGGAACTGGCAATGGGGCTGGAGCGGCTGCGCGCGCATCTCGATGTCTTCGACGTGGTGCAGATGCCGGTTTTCGGCAAGAAGGGGCGGATCATGACCTATGTGCGCGCCCTGGTCCGTGCGGACGCAATCGACGGCGCGGTCGCGGCCTGCTTTCGTGAAACCACCACGATCGGCTTGCGCCACCATCGCGTATCCGGGGCCGCCCTGCCGCGCCGGTCCGACACGGTGGAGGTCGGTGGCAGGTCCGTGCGGGTGAAAACCGTGGAACGGCCCGGCGGCCGGACGGCCAAGGCGGAAGCGGATGACGTGCTGGCGGCGGAGGGACATGCAGCCCGGGCCGCCCTACGTCGCGAGGCTGAGCGGTTGGCACTGGCGGCAGGAGGCACACCGTGACGAAGAACAGGGACGCGTTGGATCGAACTCTCCGCGGCTTGGCGCCACTGGCCGTTGCCGTGAGCGGTGGGGTGGACAGCATGACCCTGGCCAGCCTAGCGCATGCGCTGCTCGGCCGCGGCCCCGTGCTGACCGTGCACGCCACCTCTCCCGCCGTGCCGCCAGAGGCGACGGCGCGGGTGCGGTCGGAGGCGGAACGGGCCGGGTGGGACCTGCTTGTGATCGACGCCGGAGAGTTCGCGGACCCGGCGTACCGTGCCAACCCCCACAACCGCTGCTTCTTCTGCAAGACGAATTTGTATGGCGCCGTGGCCACCGCCACGCCGTGGAAGGTCGTGTCCGGCGCCAACACGGACGACCTGGGTGAATACCGGCCGGGCCTCGACGCAGCGCGGGAGCACGGGGTGCGCCATCCCTTCGTGGAGGCCGGCTACGGCAAGGCAGCGGTGCGCGCCCTGGCCCGCGAGCTGGGCTTAGGTGACATCGCGGAGCTTCCGGCCGCCCCGTGCCTGTCCAGCCGAATCGAGACGGGGATACGGGTCGAGCCGGAGGTGTTGCGCTTCGTGCACGGGGTCGAGCAGCTCGTGGGAGATCGGCTGGGCAGTGGACCGAATGCTCGCCGTGCTGTGCGGTGCCGGGTGAGAGCGGGCGGCGTGGTGGTGGAACTTGATCCCGAAAGCCTGGCGCGGCTGGATAATGGGCTGCGCGATGAGCTGGGCCGACGGATCATGGCCGCCGCGCCGCCGCACCTAGCCGAACGCCCCTTTGCTTTCGCCCAGTACCGGACGGGCAGCGCCTTCCTGGTGCCAGGCCGATGAGAGCCGACATTCCCGACCCCGAGTTCGTCCTGGACTTCGCGCGCAAGGAGCGGATCGGGCTGGAGGAGGCAGTGTTCGCCGCCGGCAAGTCGCCCGCGCAGATCGACGCCATCCTCTACGCCGCCGCGGACCGCGACGCGGCCATGCTGGTGACCCGGCTGGATGCCGGGCGCTTCGCTGCGCTTGACCCGGCCCTTCGCGCCCGGATGGACTACTGCGCCGTGTCCGCGACCGCCGTGTTCGGCACCCCCCGCCCCGTGACGGGGCGGGGCCGAGTCGCCGTGGTGTGCGCTGGCACGTCCGACGTTCCGGTCGCGCGGGAGGCGGTGCGCACGCTGGCCTACCAGGGGGAGGACGCGCCCTTAATCGCGGATGTGGGCGTGGCTGGCTTGTGGCGGTTGACCCGGCGTCTGGAAGAGCTGCGCGCTACGCCCGTGCTGATCGTCGCGGCCGGGATGGATGCCGCGCTGCCCAGCGTGGTGGCCGGGTTGGTCCCGGGGGCGGTGATCGCGGTCCCCACCTCCATCGGGTACGGCGTCGCAACCGGGGGCCGGGCGGCGCTCGATGCGATCCTCGCGTCCTGTGCGCCGGGTATCAGCGTCGTGAACATCGACAATGGTTATGGTGCCGCTTGTGCGGCGTTGCGTTTACTCGGCGCGGCCCATCGAATCGAGGCCATGCGCGACCAGAAAGGAAGCTGACATGGGCCGTCGCAACTTCATCCAGGCCGCCGCGCTGGGCGCGGGCGTGGCAGCAACCGGCGGCGTGGCTCAGGCCGCGTCTTCTGCCGCCGCGACTACGGCGGAGCCACTCTCCGTGCTACCCGCCAACACGGTGGCGGACCCGGCCGACCTTCCCTTCGTGACCGACCCCGGGGAGCGGCGCGGCGACATGCTGTATCGCCGCTTCGGCCGTTCGGAGGAGAAGATCTCCGTCATCGGCATGGGCGGCTTCCATCTCGGCAAGAGCGCGCTCACCAACAACGAGGCCGTGCGGCTGATCCATGAGGGCGTCGACCGTGGCATCACCTTCATGGACAATTGCTGGGACTACAACGAGGGCCGGTCCGAGCTGCGGATGGGCGTGGCGCTGGAACAGGCGGGCTACCGCAACAAGGTGTTTCTTATGTCCAAGATGGACGGCCGCACCAAGAAGGAGGCGATGGACCAGATCGACACCTCCCTCAAGCGGCTGCGGACCGACCATATCGACCTGGTGCAGCACCACGAGATCCTGCGCTTCGACGACCCGGACCGCGTGTTCGCCGAGGGCGGGGCGATGGAAGCCTTCGTGGAAGCGAAAAAGGCGGGCAAGCTGCGCTTTATTGGCTTCACCGGGCACAAGGACCCACGCATTCACCTACAGATGCTGTCCATGGCGGCCGAGCACGGCTTCATCTTCGATTCTGTGCAAATGCCGCTGAACGTGATGGACGCGCATTTCCGCTCCTTCGCCCACGGCGTGCTGCCCTACCTGGTGCAGAACGGGATTGCGGTGCTTGGCATGAAGACGTTCGGCGACAGTGTGCTGCTGAAAAGCGACGCGCCTATCCAGCCCCTGGAATACCTGCACTACTCGCTGAACCTGCCCACGTCCGTGGTCATCACCGGGATCCAGAGCCAACGCGATCTGGACCAAGCCTTTGAGGCAACGCGGACGTTCCAGCCCATGAACAAGGAGAAGGTGTCGGAGCTGCTGAGCCGCAGCCGGCCTTACGCGGTGCAAGGCAAGTACGAGCTGTTCAAGACCAGCTCCACCTTCGACGGGACGGCCAAGAACGCGAATTGGCTGGGGGAAGACGTGGCCTCGGTCCAGAAGCTGGCCCCCACGATGGAGTAGCGCAGTGCCCCAGGTCCGGCTGCAGCAAGTTGCAGCCGGCCTGCGGCATGCCTGATTGGATCAGGTTGCTCTACCTACTAATATAGGCGGCTTTATCGACTGACACACGCCCACTCGCGAGCACCAATCGAGGTGATACGTTCGGGCTGGGCGGCGAGCCAGACCCAGGCATCGCAGCAGGCGTCGAGGATAGCTTCGTAGATATCGAACACGCGGTTGGAGAGAGAGTTAGCGGTTTGGCTGGGCTAGGTTCCTGAGGGGGCGACAGCCCGTCATCCTACAGGAGAGCGCAGCTTGCCGTTCAAGGCCAATGCCAAGCGCCGCCAGCACATTCCGAAGCAGCGGTTCCGGGCAACGAAATGGGCGGAGTACGATGCGGCCCTACGCGGACGTGGCAGTCTGACCGTGTAGTTCACGGGTGCGGCGATCGCGGCCTGGGAGGCCGAGTCCCGAACCACGCGGGGCGGACAGCGACGCTATTCGGCGCTGGCCATCACCACGGCCTTGACGCTTCGGGCCGTGTTCCGCCTGGCCGTGCGCCAGACCGAAGGCCTGATCGGCTCCATCATGGCCCTATTCGGCCTTAACTTGGCCGTGCTGGACCACAGCACCCTCAGCCGCCGGGCCGAAGTGTTGGAGGTGCCGCAGCCCCGGTCCGGCATCCGCCCCGTGCACCTGGTCGTCGATAGCACGGGGCTGCAGCTGTGCGGGGCTGGCGAGTGGCTGGT
Source organism: uncultured Roseomonas sp. (assembly GCA_964243365.1). GTDB lineage: Bacteria > Pseudomonadota > Alphaproteobacteria > Acetobacterales > Acetobacteraceae > Roseomonas. The sequence goes on from CAXTEL010000001.1 coordinate 214,404, forward strand.
CGAGAAGCACGGGAGCAGGACACGCCGGTCGTGGCGCAAGTTGCACATCGGTGTGAACGCCGACACCGGGCGGATCGTCGCGGCCGAGTTGACGGCGCACGACGTCAATGACGCCTCGCAGGTTGGTCCCTTGCTCGACCAGGTCGCGGGCCCAATCGCCTCGTTCACCGCCGACGGCGCTTACGACCAGAACGGTGTCCATGGTGAGGTCGCCGCGCGATACCCTGAAGCTGCCGTCATCGTGCCACCCCGCTCCAGCGCGGTGCCGACCACCACGGCCGAGACGGCACCAACCCGGCGCGACCAGCACCTCAGCACGATTATCGAGCGCGGACGCATGAGTTGGCAGAAGGCGTCTGGCTACAACTGGCGCGCCCTGATCGAGGCGGACATCAGCAGGTTCAAGCGCGCCATCGGCGTCGCACTGCGTTCGCGCATGGACGAGCGCCGTGCGACCGAGGTGGCCATCGCTGTCAATGTACTGAACCGCACGCTCGAGCTTGGACGCTCGGAGTGTGTGCGCATCGCGTGATCGCCGACGCACCACCAATCACCGCGCCTGAAAGCTGATCCGTGCAACGCATTCGTGTTCTGGGAGTTGTTGCGATCCACCAAGCGGAGGCTTGCTGGATCATATTGACTGAAGTGAACTGCTTCGCGTGGCCTGGTCCCGATTTGCGGCCAGTGGACACGGTCAACGGCTCGGTGTGGAGCTATGGGTTGCTGCCTAGCGTTTTCTTCAAACGTATCCGCGACGCGATCGTGGCCAAAGCCAAGTCCAGGAACCTGCGCGTCGTGCCGAGGTCAGACTAGCTGTAGCCGCCCGGCACGCTCAGGCCCGGTTCGCCTGTTACGTCCCGGCGATCAGCTCCTTGATGCGACTGGCCAGCGCCTCCATCGCGAAAGGCTTGGTCAGCACGTGCATGCCCCGGTCTAGGTGGCCGTGGCTGAGCACCGCGTTTTCCGCGTAGCCGGTGATGAACAGCACCTTCAGCTCGGGCCTACGCTCGCGCGCCGCGTCCGCCACTTGTCGGCCGTTCATACCACCAGGCAGACCTACGTCGGTGACCAGTAGGTCAATGCGCGCGTCGGATCGCAGCACCTTCAGCCCGGCCGGCCCGTCGGCAGCCTCGATCGCAGTGTAGCCCAGGTCCTCCAGCACCTCGGTGACCAGCATGCGCACGGTGGGCTCGTCGTCCACCACCAGCACCGTTTCACCGGCTTCGGCGCGCGGTGCCTCGGTCAACTCGCCCGCTTCGTCAGAGATCTCGGCCGCGCCGTGGTAACGGGGTAGGTAGAGGCACACCAGCGCGCCCTGGCCCGGCTCGGAGTAGATGCGCACCTGCCCGCCCGACTGCTGCACGAAGCCGTAGATCATCGATAAGCCCAACCCGGTCCCCATGCCGATCGGCTTGGTGGTGAAGAACGGCTCGAAGGCGCGCCGGACTACCTCCGCGCTCATGCCGGTTCCGGTGTCACTGACGCACAGCGAGACATACTGCCCGGGCGGCAGGGTGCGCTCGCGGGCTGCGCGCTCGTCCAGCCACTTGTTGCTGGTCTCGATGGTGATCCGCCCGCCGTCGGGCATGGCGTCGCGGGCGTTGATGGCGAGGTTCAGCAGGGCGTTCTCCAGCTGGTTCGGGTCCACCAGCGTGGTCCACAGCCCGACTGCGCCGACCACCTCGACCACGACCGCCGGCCCGACCGTGCGGCGGATCAGCTCGTCCATTCCGGCCACCAAGCGATTCATGTCGGTGGGCTTGGGATCGAGCGTCTGCCGGCGCGTGAAGGCCAGCAAGCGATGGGTCAACGCCGCCGCGCGCTTGGACGCGCCCTGGGCTGCGGTGATGTAGCGTTCCAGGTCGTTCATGCGCCCCTGCGCCATGCGCGCCTGCAACAGTTCCAGGGAGCCGGAAATGCCGGCGAGCAGGTTGTTGAAGTCGTGCGCCAGCCCCCCCGTGAGCTGCCCTACCGCTTCCATCTTTTGGCTCTGGCGCAACACCTCTTCGACCCTCTCACGCTCAGCGATCTCGCCCACGAGGCGGTCGTTGGCTTCGGCGAGTTCGCGCAGGTGCAGCTTCTGCTCGGTGAGGTCGGTGAGCACCCCGCACAGCAGCGTCGCGCCGTCCTCGCCCTGCAGCGGGCTCAGCGATACGTAGACCGGCACCGCTGCTCCGCCAGCGGTGCGGAGCATAATCTCATTGCGAGCCCCAGCGCGCTTGGCATCGCCGAGCAGGCGGTCGAAGGTGATCACATCCTTCGGGAGCACGAAGGGTTGCAGTGGCTGGCCGATAACCCGCTCCTGCGCAGTGCCGAGCATGCCGGCAAGGCGACGGTTGCAGTACAGCACCGTGCCATCCTCGCCGAGGGTGACGGCCCCTTCCTGGATCTGCTCGATGAGCACGCGGTACGGACGGTCGGCGCTTTCCAGCGTGTAGACCCGTTGCTCTTCTGCCTGCCTGCCCACCACCAGTGCGTCGACCTCGCCGCGACGGATGGCGTCGAGCGTGTCCTCGCTCTCGCGCAGTCGCGCTTCCAGTTCTCGGATGCGCCCGAGCAGCACTGCTTCAGCGGTCATGGTCGTGCGATGATGGCAGCGGCAGCAGGTCCAAGCCGCGCAGGACATGGTCGGTTTCGGATAGGTCGCCGATGATGCGCCGCACCGGCAGTGGCAGCAGCTTCACCAGGGTTGGCGCCGCGATGACCTGGTGCTGCTCAGCGAGTTCCGGTTGTTGGTGAATGTCCACCACCTCGAGGTCGATCCGTCCGGCCAGGTGATCGGCGCAGATGCGGCGCAGATTCTCGATAGCCCGCCGGGACCGGGTGGTGTTCCCCGCCACGAACAGCCGCAGCCGGTAGGGGGCCGCAGCTTCCTCGGCGATCACGTGGGAGCAGTCCTGGGTTGGATGTCGAGGCCGACCAGCACCTTCTCGGTGTTCGACAGGTCGCCGATGATACGCTTCAGCGGCGCCGGCAGGCGCCGGACGAGCGTGGGTATGGCCAGGATCTGGTCGCCGGCCGCCAACTTCGGATTCACCAGCAGATCGACCACCTCGATCTCGTAGCGTCCGGCAAGGTGCTCCTCGCAGACGCGCCGGAGGTTGGCCAGAGCGGCGAGTGACTTGGTCGTCTGGCCCGCCACGTACAGGCGCATGTGGTAGTGGTTGGGATCGGGGTCGGGCGCCTCATCCGTTGGCGGCAGGTCCGGGGAACTCATTCCGCAACTCCCCTCAGGGAGGCGACCGCGCTGCGATCGCTCGCGAGTGCCGCCTCGTGCATCTCCTCCTGCGTGCGCAGGAGGCTCGCCTCGGCTTCCTCGGCCTCCTGGGCGACGCGCAGTTCCTCTATCTGCCGCTCCAGCGCTTCCCGGCGACGGGTGAGGTCGCGTTGGCGACGCTCTGTTTCCTGCCCGCGGCGCGTAACGGCGGCCTGCTCACGGGCTACCTGTGTGAGACGGGCGGTGCCGGTCAGCACGCCTTCGGGCCCGACATAGGGCTCGATCAGTTCGATGCCGGCGTCGGAGATCAGATACTCGCGCACTTGGTTGGAATGACTCAGGCCGCGTGCCTTGATGAAATACAGGGTGCGATTGCGCTCGCCGTTCGCCTCGACGTTCTCCAGCCTGACCCAGGCATCCATCAGCGAAGCCAAACCGGGGTCAGTGCTCTCCTCCAGCGCTCCGTCATTGCGCAGGCTGGTGAACATTGCGGTGATGCCCCGGCTCTTGAGCAAGTCCAGCATGCGCAGCAAAGTCGCGTGCACCTCGAAGCTGGGCCCGCGGAATGCCGAAATCGGGTCGATCACCACCACGTCGGGCTCGAAGCGGTCGAGATCGCGGTGCATGCGTGCCAGGTGCATTTCCAACCCGTACAAGCTGGGGCGTGCCGCCTCGAAGCGCAGCAGGCCGGCATCGACCCACTTCGGTAGATCGAGCCCCACGGACGAGGCGTTGCGGCAGATCTCCTGGGCGCTTTCCTCGAACACGAAGGACATGCACCGCTCGCCCCGCCGGCACGCGGCGTCGGCGAAGTGACTGGTGAAGGTGGTCTTGCCGGTGCCGGCCACCCCCGACAGCAGAATGCTGGAACCGCGGAAGAGGCCGCCGGCGCGCAGCATGGCATCGAGCCCCGGGACGCCGCTGGAAACGATCTCGCTCGATGCCGGACGACTGAGCCCCGACGAGGTCACCGGCAGCACGCTGATGCCGTCATCGTCGATCAGGAACGGGTACTCGTTGGTGCCGTGCGCCGAGCCGCGATACTTCACCACCCGCAGCCGGCGCGTGGTGATCTGGTCCTCGACCCGGTTGTCGAGCAGCACCACGCAGTCGGAAACGTATTCCTCCAGGCCTTGCCGGGTGAGCTGCCCTTCGCCCCGCTCGCCGGTGATCACCGCGGTCAGGCCGCGCTCCTTGATCCAGCCGAACAACCGGCGCAGCTCGGCGCGAAGCAGAGCGGGGTCCGTGAAGCCGGAGAACAGCGTCTCGATGGTGTCGAGCACCACGCGCTTGGCGCCGATGGAGTCCACGGCATAGCCGAGGCGCACGAACAACCCCTCGAGGTCGTACTCGCCGCTCTCCTCGATCTCGCTGCGCTCGACCCGCACGTGGTCGATCGCCAGCTTGTTCTCGGCCACCAGTCCATCGAGGTCGTAGCCCAGCGAGGCGACGTTGGCGGCCAGGTCTTCGGCCCGTTCCTCGAAGCTCATGAAGACACCCGGCTCGCCGAAGCGCGTCGCGCCGTTCACCAGGAAGGTCACGGCGAACAGGGTCTTGCCGCAGCCAGCGGCGCCGCAGACCAGCGAGGGGCGGCCGGCCGGCAGTCCGCCCAGCGTGACGTCGTCGAAGCCGGAGATGCCGGTGGCCGCTTTGGGCAGGGCGGCTGGGGTGGTCGCCTCAAGAGGCATGGGTCAGCTTGTCCTTGGCGCGCTCGATGGCGTGGGTGGATGGGGACGCCGCAGCAGACGGCAGCGGTGTCAGCTCAGCCCTGGTGGTGACGTGCAGCCATGCGCTCAGCTCCCGCTGGCGGTCTGGGGCGGCCGGAGGCGAGCTGGGCACTCGGAGATGCCACGCGCTCGGCACCGGCGAGCGCTACGCGTAGCGCCTTGTTTTCTGCCTCCTGCTCGACGATGCGCCGACCAGAAGCGGACACGGCGAGATGTTTATTCGAGGCCCGGCGCGCCCCGCATTGGGGGCGCTCCGTCCGGACCAGATGCTAGGGATGGCGATGTTGGCTCGCGCTCTTGCAGCAGGCGAAGGGCGGCACGCACCACCTCGCTCGCACTCTGGTACTGCCCGGACGCCACGCGCATCGAGATGTAGCGCTCCAACTCGAGGGTAAGGGAGACGTTCCGCGCCGTTCGGAGCGCCATGAGGAGACCCCCGAATCGGGTTGTGGTGAAAGATCTTTCTACACTAATTAGTTGATAATTTCAATTGGGAAAACCTTGGGGTTAGTCTCTCGGAACCTTTCGACGTGTTCGAAGCGCGCGCCCGTGACGTGGCGCAACAGCGCTTGAACCGACGCGGCCCGATGCTGAAACGCATAGGGAACGGAAACTGGAGTTCCCGATCCGTGCCGCCAAGCGTGCTATCCTGGCCGTTCTATGGCGCGACCCCGTACTGCCATTCGCCCGTGGCGCTACGTGCCTACGCCGACTTCGCGGCTAAGCGTCGGCCAGCCGGGCGCTCGGTCGCGATGGCCGACGCCCAGATCGCGGCGACAGCTCGCTCGCGTAACGCGGAAGTGCTCGCGACGCGCAACACGCCCGACTTCGAGAATTGACCAGCCCCCACGAAGTGCTTCGCGCAGGATGTTAATGGCGCATCGGCAGGACCTGGACTGAGCCGGAGGAGTTTTGACCGGTCGGTGGCGGCACTTGGCACGTCAGGACGACCTCTGGCGCGGGCGGGCGGTAGCGCAGCGAGGATTGTGGGCGGACGGTGTTGTAGTGCCTGCGCCACTGCTCGATCAGGACCTTGGCCTCAGCGAGCATGTTGAACACCTCCATGTTGAGCAGCTCGTCGCGGAGCTTGCCGTTGAAGCTCTCGACATAGCCGTTCCCCCAGGGGCTGCCGGGCTCGATGAACGCGGTTCTGGTGCCCACGCCGCTGATCCAGTCCTTCACGGCGTTGGCTGCGAACTCGGGTTTGTTGTCTGAACGAACATGGCCAGGCGTGCCGCGCAGGATGAACAGGTCGGACAGCACGTCGATGACACCGGTCGCTTTGAGTTGGCGACCCACTCGGATGGCTAGGCACTCGCGGGTGAACTCGTCGACGACATTCAGCATCCGGAACTTGCGCCCGTCCCTGGTCCGATCCTGCACGAAGTCATACGCCCAGACGTGGTTCGGCCGCTCCGGCCGCAGCCGCACGCAGGAGCCGTTGTTCAGCCACAGCCGTCCGCGCTTGGGCTGCCGGGCAGGCACCTTCAGCCCTTCACGGCGCCAGATGCGCCCCACCCGTTTGTGGAGTGGCCCGACCGTATTGCAGGGATCGGCTGATCCGGTAGGGATGAGGTAAGCTGCGGGGTAGTCGCCCGCCGCTGTTCAGAGGTTCTTAACCTTGCCGTTCAAGGCCAATGCTGACCGTCGCCACCACATCCAGAGGCAGCAGCACCGGGCGACGAACCCGGCCGCCTATGACGCGGCCCTGCGCCAGCGCGGCAGTCTCACCATCTGGTTCACGGACGCGGCGATCGCGGCCTGGAGGGCCGAACCGCGGACGACGCGGGGCGGGCAGCCATGCTACTCGGCCCTGGCGATCACCACGGCGTTGGCGCTGCGGGCCGTGTTTCGCTTGGCCTTGCGCCAGACCAAGGGCCTGATCGGCTCCATCATCACTCTGCTAGGCCTCGATCTCGCCGTGCCGGACCACTCGACGCTGAGCCGCCGGGCCGCGACGCTGGAGGTGACACGGCCGCCGTCTGGCGCAAAGCCCGTGCACCTGCTGGTGGACAGCACCGGCCTGAAGCTGTGTGGCCGGGGCGAGTGGCTGGTGGAGAAGATGGCACCAGGACACGCCGGGCGTGGCGCAAGTTGCATCTCGGGGTGGATGCCGACACCGGGCCGATCGTCGCGGTGGCGTAGACCAGTAGCGACGTCGACGACGCCACTCAGGTCGGTCCCCTGCTGAACCAGGTGGATGGCCCGATTGCCTCGTTCACCGCCGATGGCGCGTACGACCAGGACGGCGTCTACGGCGAGGTCGCCGCGTGTCATCCCGATGCTGCCGTGATCGTTCCACCCCGTTCCAGTGCCGTGCCGAGCGACACGGCCGGGACCGCACCCACGCAGCGGGACCGGCACCTGCAGCTCATCGCCGAGCGTGGCCGAACAAGCTGGCAGAAAGTGTCAGGCTACAACTGGCGGGCGCTGGTGGAAGCCCACATCAGCCGCCTCAAGCGGGTGATCGGCGATGGGCTGCGTTCACGGACGGACAGCCGACGGGCCGTCGAAGTGGCGGTCGCGGTCAACGTGCTGAACCGCCTGCTCGACCTTGGACGCCCGGAGTACGTTCGCGTCGTGTGAGCCCCAACGAGGGAAGGGCGTCATGCGTCTGGCCTGCTGATCCCTGCAAGACAGTCGCACTCCACCGTACCGACGTGACCACCGTCATCGCGCTCGGCGGGCAATCGCTTGACAGCGCTCAGCAGCTGCCGTGACCCTGACCTACCTCGAGGCGTGGGGAGCTGGCATCAGATGCTGCCCGATGACGTAAGCCGCTACTTTCCTAACCTCGCCGGCACGATCTATATGAACACGGCTTCGCTCGCACCCGGCTGCCAGCCCGCTGTCGACGCGCTCAAGACAGCCGCTGAGGACTGGGCCCGAGGACGCCTCGACTGGGTAGAAGCCGAGCGCGCGGGAGAGCGCGCACGTACCTTGTTCGCTTGCCTCGTAAATGCCTCCGTGGACTGCGTAGCCCTCGTGCCTACAGCCAGCGCTGTGGCAGGGCTCGTGGCAGCGCACCTTCCGCGACGCTGTCCCGAGGGCGGCAACATCGTCGTTGGTGCCGAGGAGTTCACGTCCAACCTCTTCCCCTGGCGCCTCCTTGAGGCACGAGGTTTCGAAATCCGCATGCTGCCAGCGCGGCATGGGCGTGTGTCAGAGGAGGACTTCGCCGCGGCGGTCGACAGTGGCACGCGACTCCTTGCGGTCAGTGCCGTGCAGTCGGCCACTGGATACTACATCGATCTTGCCCGGCTTCGTGCGATCGCTGACCGCGCTGACGCGTTGTTCTACGTGGATGCGGCTCAGGCCGTGGCGGCGGTTCCCCTTGATGTTTCTGCGTTGCGCATCGACGCCCTGGCCGCGCCTAGCCACAAGTTCCTGCTCGGCACACGGGGTATGGGATATGGCTACTTCGCTCCCGCGCTGCGCGGCGATCTCGAGCCGCTCTGGGCGGGGTGGAAGGCTGCGGCGGAACCGCTAGCCAGCTTCTACGGGCCGGGCATGTCGCTCTCCCGAACAGCCTCACGTTTCGACATGTCGCTCGCCTGGATCAACGCGTTGGCCGAACGCCGGTCCATGGAGATGTTGGATGCCCTAGGGGTCGAAAAGGTCCTGGCCCACAACGCCGAGCTGGCGATGCACATGCGACGCTGTCTCCTGGATGCGCGCGTGCCCTTCATCGACCACGGGCCAGAACATCCCTCCACGGTGTTCGCGTGCGCTCCTGATGTGGAGAGCGTGGCCGAGAAGCTCGCCAGCGCCGGAGTTATCGCCTCGGCGCGGGCCGGACGCGTGCGTCTGTCGCTGCACCTCTACAACACTGCCGAGCAGGTCGAGACAGTCGTGAACCTCATGCGCGGTAGCAGCGCAGCGTCTCACGTTGTTCCATCCAGCTGGCCGGAATCGGCGCCATCAGCTGTGATAGCTCCAGCTCCGGGAGCTGCCGACCGTTGAGGAGCGCCTCGACGATGTCCGGCGCGAGTAGGGTCAGCCGCAATAATTGGCCGACGTAACCGCTCTCGATCCGCTCCGCCGCGGCCAACAGGCGCTGGTACCGGTGCGCCCGGGCCAACGCTTTCAGGAGTGCCGGGTCCGCCCGCATCGGCGTAGCCGCGTTGGCTGCCGCTCCTATCGGCGTGACCACCGTCTTGCACCCCGGCTGCCGCCGGATGGCCAGCGGCACCCGCACTATCAGGCTGCCAGCCGCCCCGCTCCGAGATCCCGAACCAAGCTGGCCAGCCCTTCCACACGAAGCCGGACGTCCGCACCAGCCGGCCCGACCATCACCCGCTCTAACAGCAGCCGCACGATCCACGCTTGCTCGGCCGGGAACAAACAGCTCGCCCCACAGCGGCTCCAGGTTGCCCAGTGCCTCGGTTCACGCCACCAGCCTTCTTGAAGGCGAGTTGGTAGCTCTGCATATCGTCAGTCTGGTGGAACTAAGCCCTGGAGGACGCCCGTGAGTGAAACGGTGGAGCGCCATGAGTTCGGTGCTGAGGTCGGACGTTTGCTCGATCTGGTGGTCCACGCACTCTACTCCGACCGCGAGATCTTCCTGCGCGAATTGGTGGCGAACGCGGCCGACGCAGTTGACCGGCGCCGGTTCGAAGCTCTGACCCAGTCCGACTCTTCCCTGCCCAGCGACGCGGCGGTTCGGATTGCTCCCGACAAGGCTGCTCGCACCCTCACCATCTCCGATCCCGGCATCGGCATGACCAAGGCCGAGCTGGTCGAGAACCTCGGAACGATTGCCCGTTCCGGTACCCGCGCCTTCACTCAATCGTTGGCCGACGCCAAGCTCGGCGACCGACCCAGCCTCATCGGACAGTTCGGGGTGGGCTTCTATTCTGCTTTCATGGTGGCGGAGCGCGTGGAGGTCACCTCCCGGCAAGCGGGCAGCGAGGAAGCCTGGATCTGGGCGTCAGAGGGTCAGGGCGCCTTTACCCTGACACCCGCGACGCGGGCCGAACCGGGGACCGACATCGTCCTGCACACTAAGGGTGATGCGGGGGAGTTCCTGGAGTCCATCCGGCTGCACACGATCATCCGCAAGTGGGCAGACCACATCACGGTGCCCATCACCATCGCGCAGGACGGCAAGGACGAGCCGGCCAACGAGGGCACGGCACTCTGGCGCAAGCCGAAGGCGGAGCTCAGCGAGGAGAACTACACCGAGTTCTACCGCCACCTCGGCCACTACTTCGACGAGCCCTGGGCCACCCTGCACTGGCGTGCCGAGGGGGCCACGGAGTTCACGGCCCTGCTGTTCATTCCCGGGATGAGGCCGTTCCAGGCCTTGGAAGGTGAGCGGGAAAGCAAGGTGCGTCTGCATGTCCGGCGCATGTTCATCACCGACGAAGCAGCACTGCTACCGCCCTGGCTACGCTTCGTGCAGGGCGTGGTGGACACCGAGGATCTGCCGTTGAACGTGTCGCGCGAAATGCTACAGGCGACGCCGGTGCTGGCGCGGATCAGGCGCGCGGTGACCGGCCGCGTGCTTTCCGAGCTGAAGACGCGCGCCAAGGATGCGGAAAGCTACGGCAAGTTCTGGGACAACTTCGGTGCCATGCTGAAGGAGGGTGTCTGGGAAGACGCCGAGCACCGCAAGGACATCGCGCCCCTCCTTCGGTTCCGCTCCTCCGCCAGGGAAGAGTTGGCGTCCTTGCCGGACTACGTCGCGCGCATACAGGAAGGCCAGGACACGATCTACGTCCTGGTTGGGGACGACGTGGACGCGCTGGCGAAGTCACCGCAGCTGGAAGGCTTTCGGGCCCGCGGGGTAGAGGTCCTGCTGCTGGCTGACCCCGTGGACGCGTTCTGGCCGGAGCGGCTCGACAGTTTCGACAGTAAGTCGATCCGTAGCATCACCCAGGGCAGCGTCGACTTGTCCAAGATCGCGTCGAGCACAGTAGAGGGCGAGGCGCCCGCGGACGTGTCACGCCTGCTGCCCGCGCTGAAGACTGCACTTGCCTCGGAGGTGGCCGAAGTACGAACGACGGATCGTCTGGTTGACAGTGCAGTGGTGCTCACAGCTGCGCCGGGTGGACCGGACCTGCAGATGCAACGGATGCTCAGGCGCGCCGGGCGGGGCTCGGGAAGCAGCCTGCCGGTGCTCGAGATCAACCCGAGGCATCCGCTGATCCGCAAGCTCGTGGGGATGGCGGAGATGGGCGACGCCGTGGTGGAAGCGGCCGGGACGCTGTTCGACCTGGCTCGCGTGCAGGACGGGGATGTTCCCAGGGATCCTGCCGCCTTCGCACGGCACGTCGCTGCTGTTCTAGCGGGCAGCTCAGGTTAGGGAAGCGAAGCAGGCCGCGGTGGCAGGAGGCGACTAGCCGCCGCTTCAACGGGCTGTGCCGGTGCCCAACAGCATCCGGCGCTGTTCAGACCAGGCAGTTGGGAAAACCTCCAACAATCGCGGCAGTTGGAGCCCTCCTGAAGCTTGGCCGTTCAAACCGGCCTCGACGATTTCCGGTGCGAGCAACGTCAGCCGCAGCAGCTGGCCGACGTACCCACGGTCCAGCTTCTCGGCGTCGGCCAGCTCGCTAATCGAAGAGTAGCGCCTCTCGTACAAGAGGCGTTGGTACCGATGCGCCCGAGCTAGTGCCTTGAGAAGCGCCGGGTCAGCGCACGTCGGCGTAGTTGCAGCGTTGCCTTCCTCGATCGGATGGACCACCGTTTTGTGCCCCGGCTGCTTGCGGATGACCAGCAGCACTCGCACGTCAGGCTGCTCGCCGCGGCACTCACGCCGCCTCTGAAGTCGTTGCGTGAACTGCTCCGAGGTCCCGCACCAGACTGACCAGCCCTTCCACCCTGAGCCGGATGTCAGCATTCGCCGGCCCAACCACCACGCGTTCGACCAATAGCCGCATGATCCGCGCCTGCTCCGCGGGGAACAGCTCGCCCCGGCCCGCAACAGCGCCGTGAGCCGCCGATATCCATACCGGCCGTACTGCCCGGCCAAACTGATGATGTTCCCGGTCAGCGCTGCTTCGTCGTCGGATGTCCGCGGCGCCTTGAGCTGCACCGAGCGGTGCTGCCCCAGCACCCGGCAGGCAAACCGCTCCGAAACGTCCAGCTTCGCCCTGACGTACTCGACGCAGGTCCGACGACGGGCAGCGCTCACCAGTTTCCCGAGGCCGCCTCCTTGAGCACCAGCTTCTCCAGCGTTAGCTCCGCCACCGCCTTCCGCAGCCGCCCGTTTCCCTGCTCCAAAACCTTCACGCGCTTCACTTGGTCCAGCTTCAGGCCACCGTACTCACTCCGCCAGCGGTAGTAGGTCTGCTCCGTCACTCCGATCGTGCGCACAGCTTCGGCAGCAGTCTTGCCCTGCGCCAACACAACCTCGACCTGCCGCAGCTTCGCGACAATCTCCTCCGGCCTGTGATGCTTCCTCGCCATCCCCAAGCCCTCGACGGCTCCGCCGATCTCACATCATCGACGGTCCGCTTCTATGAAGGCAGGTCAACCCCGTTCTTGGGACCGAACGCCTCCCACGCCATCGACAGCGGTATGTTGGAGGCGTGGCTGAACACGCCACCGCCCACGATGAAGTCGTTCGGGGCGTGGAGCTTGAACAGGAACAGCTCACCCGGAGTGAGCGCTCGGAAGTTGCTGCTCCCGCTCGGCTGCCAAAAATTGACCTCGTCCGGCACCGCCGCCGAGAGCATGTCGAACCAAGAGAGGTCGGTAATGGCGACGAAGAGTTTGACCGCGGGCGAGGATTTCAGGGTACCGCTCAACTATGGACCGAGCTCAAAGACTTCCAACCACCGGTTCGTGCGACGCTTTGCCAGAAAGCCACTTCTTAGCGACGCGGCACACCATCGTGTAGGCCGGGTCAAATACGTTTCCGACGTCATATCGCACGACCTAGCCCCGCAGATGGCTCGCCGACAGGATTGAGAAGCCATGCTCGGTCGTCAGCCAGCTCAGCATCTCAGTCGTCGCGTGCTGAAGTGCCTGATCCAACGGACGAGCATTACCGACCGCAAAGATATCGGTTGCAGTTTCCCCACGCGGCCACATGATTTTGCGGTTCTTCTCGACTGTTAGGCGGACCTCGACTTCAAAGGTCGTTTCAATGCCTGTGCCGACGATTTCACCGTCACCCTGAACTGCATGGCAGTCACCGAGTGGAACAGCGCACCCGGAACCGCCACGGGAAACCAGACCTTCGTGCCGACCCCGAACTTTCGGTAGTCCATGTTGCCGCCGTTCTCCGCACTGGTCGCATTGGAGATGGATTATCCAAGTGAAGGAGCGACGCCAAAGCACCCGATCGTTGGGTCGAGGTCGAGCACGAAATCGCTTAAGTCCTTTGGAGCGTTTTCCAAGCGTACCGTCAGCTTTTCTCGGTCAATCAAGCAGGTAGACCGTTCCTGGGAGGGCAGAGATCGTACAAATGCAGGATCGACGACGTTGGCTGCCACAGGCGAGTAAGTCCAACCCGTGTCGCGCGTTGGCATCATCCGCAAAATCTCAACCAGAAGAGCATCGCCGGGCTCGGCTCCCTCAACGAAGACGGGGCCCTTGACCGGGTTAGGACGCGACGCCCTGGCGACGCCATTGCGGTCGAAATCGCCCGCATCGAGAGTTTCAGTCACCACGATGTCGCCGCTGGCGCAGCGCAGCACTGGCTCGAATGTTCCTAGAGCGTTGTGCCACATTGTGGCGTTGAGAGGGTGTGTGGTCACGTGAGGCCTTTCAGGAGCTTTCCGGTCGGCTGGAGAACCAGGTAGCTGGAGCATGGCGTTGTCAGGTTAGCGATGGCAGCGTCAGCGGGAGCGTGCGGCTGCCGAGGGCTTCAGGCAACGGCAACCCCGGTGATCTCACGCCAAGCATAAAATGCGGTATCAGGCCGTGCACGGTACTCAGCAGCAGAGAAGTGACGACGGCGAAGCTGGAAGTGACTGTGAACCTGACTGTGAGTGGAAAGGAGACGCTGCGCGTGGCGGGCTGATTTGAAGCGCTGCAGCTGACCTTCTCGTCGCCGTGTTGGCTGGTGCGACACCTCGGCACGGTTGTTGAGGTAACGGTTCTGCCGGTGCTCCACCCCGGGCAGGACGTCACGCTTCGCGGCAGCGTAGCTCTTCAGCTTGTCGGTGATGATCACTCGCGGGACGTATTGCAGGTCCTTCAGCAGCTTGCGGAAGAACTGCATGGCCGCCTTGGCGCTACACCGACTTTGCACCAGGACGTCCAGCACGTTCCCGTCCTGGTCGACAGCACGCCACAGGTGGTGCTGCTGGCCGCGGATGCAGACGAACACCTCGTCCATGAATCACTTGTCGCCCGGCCGCGGCCTGCGTCGTTTCAGCGCCTTCGCGAACAAACGCCCGAAGCGCAGGCCCCACTCTCGGATCATCTCGTAGCTGACCACGATGCCCCGGGCAGCCAGGATCAGCTCGACGTCGCGCAAGCTCAGGCTGGAAGCAATGATACAGCCACACCGCATGCCGAATTATCTCGGCCAAGTAGCGCAAGCCGCCGTAAGGATTGGGCGAGGTCGTCATGCTCTGGAGGCTGCCATGGCCAGGTCTGGCCCGCCAACCTGATAACGCCTCTCAGCGCCCCGTGCGGCGCCGCAGTCCTGAATTAGCGTCGTGTGCTGGCCTGCGCGACATAGTTGTCGAAAGACAATTCCGACACGCGGTGCCACGCCCGCATGTCGTCGCGGTGCTTTGCCCAACTCTCGTGAATCTTCGCGAAATCCGGGTTCTGCGCCACCAGATCCTTCTCAATGTCGAGCCAAATGCGGAGGCAAGTGTCCAGCATGTCGCGGGAGAAAGGGCGGAGCTGCGCGCCTTGCGCGACGAGGCGGCGCAGGCTGTCGGGGTTGCGGACATCGTAACGCGCGACCATCCAATGCGTCGCCTCCGCGCAGCCAGCGCGGATGGCGGCTTGGTAGGACTTCGGCAGCGCGTTCCACTGGTCTAGGTTGACGTAGAAGTAGGTGGAGGCGCCGCCCTCCCACCACGCGGGGTAGTGGTAGAAGGGAGCGACGCGGACGAAGCCGAGCTTCTCGTCGTCGTAGGGCCCGAGCCATTCAGCGGCATCGATCGTGCCACGCTCGAGCGAAGGGTAGAGGTCCGCCGCCCCGAGTTGTTGGGGCACGCCGCCGAGGCGCGACAGCACTTGGCCGGCGAGACCGCCGATGCGCATCTTCAGCCCGTTCAGGTCGGTGGCGGGCCCGAGCGCCTTGCGGAACCAGCCGCCCATCTGCGCGCCGGTGGCACCCAGCGGCATGCCGTAAAGGTTGAACTTGCGATGCATCTCGTTCAGCAAATCAATGCCGCCACCCTCATACATCCAGGCATTTTGCTGGCGCGTGTTCAAGCCGAAGGGGAGGCCGGTGGCGAAGGCAAAGGCGTCGTTCTTGCCGGTGTAGAAGAAAGTGGTGGTGTGGCAACATTCGACGCTGCCGGACTGTACGGCATCCAGAGCCTGGAGTGGCGGTGCGATCTCGCCAGCGGAGAAAACGCGGATCTGAAAGCGATCGTCGGTGAGTTCCGAGACAACGCGTGAGAAGACCTCGCCGGCCCCGTAGATGCAGTCCAGCGAGCGGGGGTAGGAGGAGGTGAGGCGCCAACGCAGCAAGGGCTGCGTGGTCTGGGCGATGGCGGGGGCTGCAAGGGCGCCCATGACGGGAGTGGTGCCGGCGGCCAGTGTCACGGCCTGCCCGGCGCGGCCCAGGAGGGCGCGGCGTTCCATGGCGTCTCTCCCAAAGCTTGATTCGCCAGTAACCCCATCGCGCGTAATCTCGCCCGGGACAAGCAGGTCAGCGCAGCGATAGCTGCGTCCCGCAGTCACAGCGCTCGACGAAACGTCAGGTTCAGACGCCGGCGTCCCAGCAAGGGATGCTCCCCATCGGCCAGCGGCAGGATGCCGTGAAACGCCAGTCGTGCCGGACCGCCCCAGACTACCACGTCACCGTGACACAGCGGTACCCGGCGTGGCCGGTCCGTGCGCTTCGATCCGCCGAACAGGAAGATGGCGGGCAAGCCCAGCGAGACCGAGACGATGGGAGCATTGTAGTCACGCTCGTCCTTGTCCTGGTGCAGCGACAGTCGTGCGCCAGGTTCGTAGCAGTTGATCAGGCAAGCATCCGGCGCGAATGCCTCAAAGCCGGCCGCCGCAGCTGCCCCTCGGGCAAGCTCGGCGAACACCTCCGGCATGGCCGGCCATCGCTGGCCGCTGCCGGGGTCGATTGGGTCGTAGCGATAGGCTCTTCGGTCGGTGACCCAGCCGGCAGTGCCGCAGTTAGTCATCGCTACCGACATGACGTGCCCGCCCGGAGTCACCATGCGCCGGAATGGTGCGGCGACGATCACTTGCTGCAAGGCCACGAGCAGCGCCGTCTCTACCGAGTGGGCATAGCCGCCGAACAGCACGGCGCCCGGCCCGAGTGGTTGGTCGTGCGGCAAGGCCTCGAAGAGGCTCAGGGTCATTGGGTTCTGATCAGATCGCGGACCGTAAGCACCAACAAGCGTGGCGAGAGCGGTTAAGCTCAGACCTCCTCGTCGATTCGGTTCTGCTCGATTGCCTGCAGCGGCGTCAGCCCGGCGTCGAAGTATTTGCGCCAGAAATCGGCATCAACGTCGAAGGTCACGACCGCTTCGATCTCAGCGATCCAGGCGTCAAAGCTCATGGATGGCCCTCCAGAAAAGCGCATGTTGGGGCCTGAAAAGCCCTGATCCAATCCTTGCCGCTAACCGCGCAGCACTCATCACGCTCTACCGAATCCGGTGCAGCGCAGCTTTCAGGTACCGCAGAAGGTTTGATACACGCGGCCCTCGGGCCCGGGCGGCTCGGCGTAGCGCTCGAAGCCCGGTTTTTCCTCGTAGGGCCGCGACAGAACATCGAGCAGTTCCTCGAAAGGGCCGAAATCCTCGCGCGAGACGGCGGCGTCCAGAG
>CAXTEL010000002.1:0-120457 GCA_964243365.1 uncultured Roseomonas sp.
GAGCGGCGCGGCCCAGACCGGCGCGGCGTCCCGTCGCGCCCGCGCCGCCGCCGCGGCCACCGGCGTCGCGGCGGGCGCCGCGACCGGAGCCGTCGTGGCGCCGCCACGGACCGAGCCGCCGCCCGAGCCTCCCCTCCCCACGGTCGGCTCCGTCACCGGCCTGCCGCTGCCGCGCTTCGCGCCCCTGCGTTCCGACGAGGTGAACCTGCGCGCCGGCCCCGGCACGCGTTTCCGGATCGAGTGGGCCTACCAGCGACGCGGCCTGCCCGTTCAAATCCTCCGGGAGAACGAGCAGTGGCGCCTGATCCGCGATCCCGACGGCACCGAGGGCTGGGTGCACGACAGCAATCTCGGGCGCGGCCGGCGCACCTTCATGATCAGGGGCGAGCAGCGCACGCTCCGCCGGCGCGCCGAGGACGGCGCCATCGCCGTGGCGCGCCTGGAAGCGGGCGTGATCGGCAACGTCCGCTCCTGTCCCGCCGCCAACGCCTGGTGCGAGGTGCAGGTCGGCGAGCATCGCGGCTGGCTGCAACGTGACGGCATGTTCGGCGTCACCAGGGACGAGGTGGTGGGCGACTGATGACGAGAAATCTCCCGCGCGCTCCCGATACCGAGATCGGGCGCGACCCGCGCGCCGCGCACCACGACCTGGGCGGCCACCCGCGTTTCCTCTGCGCTGCCGTACTCCCGGCCGACGAGGCGCCCGGCGATGCGTCGCTGAGCGCATTCGACAAGCGGGTGGACGCCCTGCGCCAGCTCCTCTCGGCCAAAGGTCTGCTGCGGGTGGACGAACTGCGCCGCGGCATCGAGGCGATCCCCGAGCACGAATACCACGCGCTCTCCTACTACGAGCGCTGGCTGCGCTCGATCACCGGCCTGCTGCTCGAGAAGGGCATGGTGGTCCGCACCGAGCTGGCCGACGGCGTGGCGGCGATCGAGTGGGTGCGGCGGTGAGCGCGGCGCCGGATCGCCTCGCGCCCGGGCAGGCGGTGCGGGTGCGCGACGACTGGCCCGAGACCCGCGGCCCCTGCCACGTCCGCACGCCGCACTACCTGCGCGGCCGCGCGGGGCGGGTCGCCCGGCATCTGGGCGACTTCCCCGACCCCGGCGAGCTCGCCTTCGACCGGCCGGCGAGCCGTCGCGCCCTGTACCACGTGGCGTTCGAACAGCCGCCGGTGTTCGGCGAAGGACGGCCTGGCGACGCGCTGCTGGTGGAAGTATTCGACCACTGGCTCGAAGCCCTTCCGGAAGGCGCCGCACGATGAGCGCAAATCCCGCCAAGGCCGAGTACATTGCCCTCCTGGACAGCTTGGTCGACGCTCTCGCCGCACGCGGCGTGCTGGCCTCGGCCGAGCTCGACGCGGCGCAGGCGCGCACGGACGCCGCCACGCCGGTCCTCGGCGCCGCCATGGTGGCCCGCGCCTGGACCGATCCCGACTTCCGCGCTCTGATGCTGCGCGACGGCTCATGCGCCGCCGAGGCGATGGGTGTGCCTATGGACCGCATGCCGCCCCTGGGCGTGCTCGAGGACACCGGGCGCGAGCGGCATCTCGTGGTGTGCACGCTGTGCTCCTGTTACCCGCGCGCCGTGCTGGGCTACCCTCCCGGCTGGTTCAAGTCGGCCGGCTACCGAGCACGGGCGGTGCGCGACCCTCGCGGCGTGCTGGCGGAATGGGGCACCATTCTGCCCGGGGACGTGACCCTGCGCGTAGTGGACAGCACCGCCGACTACCGCTGGATGGTGCTGCCGCTGCGCCCATCCGGCACGGAGGGTTGGGACGCGTCGCGCTTGGCCGGGCTGGTGACGGTGGAGTCGATGATGGGCCTGCGACCCGCCCGCGCACCTTGACGGCTAGGCCGGGGCCACGTCACTACGCGATCCCGGCCAGCTACCTCGCTGCGGGAGGCGGGCCGGTCTAGTAATCCCTCGATCGCATGTATCTCGCTCCGTATCGGCTCCTCCTTGTCGTCGCTATCGTCGCACTCTCCGGCTGCGCCGCCACGCCCCCGCCCGGCGCCGCGCGGGAGCCGCCGCTGCCTTACCCGCCCTCGGCGCGGGAGCGCGTGGTGCGGCTGGCGCTGGCGGAATGGCATGATTGGGGAGAGGTGGTGTTCGTGCCTGGCGAGCGCCGTGCGACGGGCCCGGGTCTCGAGACCACTTTGTCCGCCTTCCCGCGCGTGCTGGCCTACTGGCGCGCGGTGGCCGGCGAGGGCGGCGCGATCTCCCGCAACCGTGCCCGCTACGCCGCCGCGCTGAACGGGGCTGCAGCGACACCCTGGAGCGAGCCCGCCTGGTCGGCTGCCTTCGTCTCCTGGGTGATGCGCTCGGCCGGGGTGGACGCGCGCGAGTTCCCTGGCAGCGCCGCGCATGCTTTCTACCTCGACGGCCTGCTATCCGATGCGCGGGACTTCCCGGCCCTGGCGCCCTTCGTGCCCCACGGGGTGGCCGAGCGCCCCCCGGTGCCGGGCGACCTGCTCTGCGCCGACCGGTCCCGTCGCCCCTTGCGCGACTGGCGCGAGCGGCTGGCCGAGACCGGGCAGTTCCGGCCCATGCACTGCGACATCGTGGTGCGCGCGGGCCCGTACGCGGTGGAGGCGGTGGGCGGGAACATCGCCGATGCCGTGACGCTGTCGCGCTTCGCGGCGGACGCGGCTGGTTTCCTGGTGCCGCGGCCACCCGGCGAGCCCGTTGCCTTCGCGGTCATGGAGAACCGACTCGGCCTGCTGCCGCCTTTCGGGGGTCCCAGCGCGCCGTCCGACGGCGTAGGACGGCCGCCGGACCACGGAGTGCCCGGATCGTGACCATGCTGTTCGAACCACTGACCGAGCGCGGCGTAACGCTGCGCAACCGCATCGGCGTGTCGCCCATGTGCCAGTACTCCTGCGCCCGCGACGGGCGGGCCACGGACTGGCACCTGCAACACCTCGCGGCACGGGCCGTGGGGGGGGCAGGGCTGGTGCTGACGGAAGCCGCCGCCGTGACGGCGGACGGTCGGATCACCCCCGCCGACCTCGGCATCTGGGAGGAAGCGCAGGTGTCTGGCCACGCCCGGCTGGCCGAGGCAATCGGCCGCGCCGGCGCCGTGCCGGGCGTCCAGCTCGCCCACGCCGGCCGCAAGGCCAGCCGCAATCCTCCCTGGCAGCACGGGCCGGCGCGCGAGCACGGCTGGGACGTGATCGGCCCGTCCGCCGAGGCCTTCGAGAGCTACGCCCTGCCGCGCTCCATGGACGAGGCCGAGATAGGCCGCACGATCGAGGCCTTCGTCGCGGGCGCGAGGCGGGCGGTGCGCGCCGGCTACCGCGTGATCGAGCTTCACGGTGCCCACGGCTACCTGCTGCACCAGTTCCTCTCGCCGCTGAGCAACCTGCGCAACGACGGCTGGGGCGGCGACTTCGCCGGGCGCACGCGGCTGACGCGGGAGACCGCTGCGGCCGTGCGCGCCGCCATCCCGAGCGAGGTGCCACTATGGGTGCGGCTGAGCCACACCGACTGGGTCGAGGGCGGCTGGACGACCGAGGACACGGTGGAACTCGCCCGCCAGCTGGAGGCGCTCGGCGTGGACGCGGTGGACGTGTCCTCGGGCGGCAACGTCGCGAAGGCGCAAATCCCCGTCGGCCCGGGGTACCAAGTGCCCGGGGCGGAGGCCGTCAAGCACGGCACTGGCCTGCACGTGGCAGCGGTGGGCATGATCTCCGAGCCGGCCCAGGCGGAGGCGATCCTCGCCAAAAGGCGCGCCGACGTCGTTCTCCTGGCCCGCGCCCTGCTCAAGGACCCCTACTGGCCGGTCCGCGCGGCCGAGGCGCTGGGCGAGACCAACCGGCTCGCCGCTCCGCCGCAGTACGTTCGCGGCTGGGGCGACTACCCCATGCGCGCCGAGACCGCGACGCCGATGCCGGCGCTCTGAGGTCCGGGATGGTCCAGGCGGCCGGGCCACCCTAACTACCGATCGGTGCCGATGCTCCAGTCGCGTGGTGCAACCGTCGCGTCGCACCACCCCGAACCTCCTGGTCCGCACAGCTCCGCTCTCATGGAACATTTCGACGTCGTCGTTCTCGGCGCGGGCGCCGCCGGGCTCATGTGCGCCGCGGCGGCCGGGGGGCGCGGCCGCCGCGTGCTCCTGCTCGACCACGCCGACCAGGTGGGCGCCAAGATCCTCATTTCCGGCGGCGGGCGCTGCAACTTCACCAACCGCGACACCCTGCCCGAGCGCTTCTTCTCGGCGCACCCGAACTTTGCCAGGGCGGCGCTGCGCGCCTACAGCCAGCACGACTTCGTCGCGCTCGTGGACAAGCACCGCATTCCCTACCACGAGAAGACGCTGGGCCAGCTGTTCTGCGACGGCTCGGCCCGCGCCGTCGTCGCCATGCTGCTCGCCGAGTGCGACGCGGCCGGGGTGGAAGTCCGGCTGCGCCACCGCGTCACCGACCTGTCCCGCTCGGACGACTTCCGCGTGGAGACGAATCGCGGCGCGTTCGGCGCGGCGTCGCTGGTGCTGGCCACCGGCGGCTTGTCGATCCCCAAGATGGGCGCCACCGGATTCGCCCACGACGCTGCGCGCCGCTTCGGCCTGCCGGTGGTGACGCCGCGTCCGGCCCTGGTACCGCTACTGCTCGGGGCCGAGGAGCTGGACTTCGCGCAGCCGCTCAGCGGCATCTCCTTGGACGCCGTGGCGCGGTGCGGCCGCCATGCCTTCCGCGAGAGCGTGCTGTTCACCCATCGCGGCCTGTCCGGTCCGGCCATCCTGCAGGCGTCCTCGCCGTGGCGGGAAGGCGAGGCGATTACCCTCGACCTGCTACCGGGCACCGACGCCGCGGCCTTCCTGCTGGAGCGCAAGCGCCTCCGGCCGCGGGCGGAGCTGCGGACGGTGCTGGGCGAGGTGCTGCCGCAACGGTTGGCGCAGGCCTTATTCCCTGCGGCTGACGCGCCGCGACCGCTCGCCGCGATCGCCGACAAGGAACTGCGCCGCGTCGGCCTCTCGCTGAACGCCTTCCGTCTCGCGCCGAGCGGGTCCGAAGGCTACGGCAAGGCCGAGGTGACGCTGGGCGGCGTGGACACCGCCGCGCTGTCGTCGCGCACCATGGCTGCGCGCGACGTGCCCGGCCTGTTCGTGGTCGGCGAGGCGGTGGACGTAACCGGCTGGCTAGGCGGGTACAACTTCCAGTGGGCTTGGTCGAGCGGCTGGAGCGCCGGCCAAGCGGCCTGACGCGGCGTTCGCCCAATTGCCGCCCGCCCGGCGGAAGCCTCAGCGGCCGGTGAGGATGCGGTCCACCAGCTCGCGTGCCGTCGGGATAAATCCGTTGGAGTAGAACGGGTCCGACGCGAAGCGGTACGCATTGTGACCGGCAAACATCAGGTTGTGCTCGGTATCGCCGCCGTGCGCGATGTCCTGAAGCGTCTTCTGGATGCAGAATGAGCGCGGATCGGCCTTCTTGCCGTTGGAATAATCCGCCGAGTGCTGCGACCAGTTGGAGAAGCGGCACTGCGACAGGCAGCCCATGCAGGCTACTTGGTCGGCAATCAACTCGCGCGCTTCCTCGGGCGTCACGAAGATCAGCGTATCGTCGGGCGTTCGCAACGCCTCCGTGAAGCCCCGCACCTCCCATTGTCGAACGTGAGCGAGGTCACCGGGCACCAGCCACACGGACCGCTTGCGCGGTCCCACGCCGTACTCGGCCGAGTGCTCGCCGATCGGCTCGCTCGTGTAGGCGACTTGGCGCTCGGTGCGCCCTTCCAGCATGCCCAGGAAGTTGTTGCGCACGGCCGAGGAATAGAACCCCGTGGGCGAGAAGTTCTGCAACGACACGTCACCGGGCTTCAGGCCGAGCAGACGCTGCTTCCACCCGTCGGGAATGGGGCTCTCGCGCGTCACCAGCGGCCGGGTGCCGAACTGAAAGGCGATGGGGCCGAGGTCGGGGTTGTCGATCCAGTCCTGCCACTCCTCCAGCCACCAGACGCCGCCCGCCATGATGATCGGTACGTCGTCCAGCCCCGCTTCGCGCATCGTGCGGCGCAAGTTCAGGACACGGGGGAACGGGTCCTCGGGCTTGCGCGGATCCTCGGAGTTCGACAAGCCATTGTGACCGCCCGCCAGCCAGGGGTCCTCGTAGACCACGCCACCCAGCCACTCGCGCGCCTTGTGGTAGGCCCGCTTCCACAAGGCGTTGAAGGCGCGGCCGGAGCTGACGATGGGATAGTAGTGGATGCCGTGCTCGCGGGCGATCTCGCTCAGTTTGTAGGGCATCCCGGCGCCGCACGTGACGCCGTGGATGAGGCCCTTGGCCCCTTCCAACACGCCGCGCAGGACGCGCTCGGCACCGCCCATCTCCCAGAGCACGTTGACATGGATGCGGCCCTGGCCGCTGGCACGCTCATGCGCCTCGCGCGCCTGGGCGATGCCGCCGGCGATGCCGTAGGCCACCAGCTCCTCGTGCCGCTCGCGGCGCGTTCGCCCGTGGTACGCCTGCGAGACGATGCTACCGTCCGCAGCATAGCTGTCGGCGTTGACGCCCGAGAAGGTGCCGACGCCGCCAGCCGAGGCCCAGCCGCCGCAGGATGCGCCGTTGGAGGCGCTGACGCCCTTGCCGCCCTCGACGATCGGCAGGACGTCGACGCCGCCCATGCGTATCGCGTTGATCGCTTTCACGTCAGGATCGGCCTCGTTCTCGCGGAGATGAGAGCGCTATATGGTCCGGCCGGACCCGGCTGCGAGGGTCCGGCCGCAACCCTGCCTATTCGGCGGCGTCGCGTGGGCCGCGGAAGCCACCACGCTCGCCACGATCCCGGCGCTCGCCGCGGAAGCCGCCTCGATCCTGACGCTCGCCGCCCTCGCCTTCTTCGCGCGGTCGACGGGCGCCGACCTGCTCGGAGATGTCGGCCCCCGTGGCTTGGTCCACCACGCGCATGGATAGCTTGACCTTGCCGCGGTCGTCGAAGCCGATGACCTTGACCTTTACCTTGTCGCCCACGCTGACGACATCCGACGTGCGGTTCACCCGCTCCTGGCCCAGCTCGGAGATGTGCACGAGGCCGTCCTTGGCGCCGAGGAAATTCACGAAGGCGCCGAAATCGGCGGTCTTAACCACGGTGCCGTTGTAGATGCCGCCCATCTCCGCTTCTGCCGTGATGCCGCGAATGCGGTCGATCGCCGACTGCGTCGCCTCCGGCGAGGAGGAGGCGATCTTAATCGTGCCGTCGTCCTCGATGTCGATCTTGGTACCAGTCTGCTCGACGATCTCGCGGATCACCTTGCCACCCGTGCCAATGACCTCGCGGATCTTCTCCTTGGGTACCTGGATCACGGTGATCTTCGGCGCGTTGGCCGACACGTCGGTGCGAGCGCCCGAGAGGCCCTTGCTCATCTCGCCCAGGATGTGCAGCCGGCCGTCGCGCGCTTGGTCCAGAGCCACCTTCATGATGTCGGCGGTGATGGAGGTGATCTTGATGTCCATCTGCAGGGCGGTGATGCCCTGCTCGGTGCCGGCCACCTTGAAGTCCATGTCGCCGAGGTGGTCCTCGTCGCCGAGGATGTCGCTCAATACCGCGAAGCCGCGGTCCTCCTTGATCAGGCCCATGGCGATGCCGGCGCAGGGGCGCTTGAGCGGCACGCCGGCGTCCATCAGCGACAGCGAGGCGCCGCACACGGTCGCCATGGAAGACGAGCCGTTGGACTCCGTGATCTCGGATACCACGCGCATCGTGTAGGGAAACTTGTCCTTCTCCGGCAGCAGCGGGTGCAGCGCGCGCCACGCCAGCTTGCCGTGCCCGACCTCGCGGCGGCCGGGCGTACCCATGCGGCCGGTCTCGTTCACGGAATAGGGTGGGAAATTGTAGTGCAGCAGGAAGTTCTCGCGGTACTCGCCGGGCAGCGCGTCGATGATCTGCTCATCCTGGCCGGTGCCCAGGGTCGCCACGCAGAAGGCCTGCGTTTCGCCGCGGGTGAACAGGGCGGAACCGTGGGCGCGCGGTAGCACGCCGACCTCGGCCACGATCGGCCGCACGGTCCTGGTGTCGCGGCCGTCGATGCGCTTGCCGGTGTCGAGGATTTCGTTGCGGACCACGTCCGCCTCCAGCTCCTTGAGCAGCAGCTTGGCCACCGCCGCCGGCACGTCCTGCCCGTCGGCGCCCAGCGTCGCCATCACGTGCTTCTTGACCGCGGCGACCTTGTCCTGCCGCAGCAGCTTCGCAGTCTCGCGGTACGCCGCGGCCATGCCGTCGCGACCCAATTCGACGATGCTCGCCTTGAGAGCGACCTCGAATTCCGGCTTCTCCGGCAGCGCCCATGGTTCCTTGGCTGCGTGCTCGGCCAGTTCGATGATCGCGCGGATCACCGGCTGGAAACCCTCGTGGCCGAAGGTCACGGCACCCAGCATGACCTCCTCAGTCAGCTCGTGCGCCTCGGATTCCACCATCAGCACGCCCTCGGCGGTGCCGGCCAGCACGAGATCCAGTCCCGAACGCTTGCGCTGCTCGGCGGTGGGATTGAGTACGTAGCTCCCGTCGATCCAGGCGACGCGCGCCGCCGCCACGGGCCCGAAGAACGGGATGCCGGACAGGGTGAGGGCCGCCGAGCAGCCCACCAGCGCTACGATGTCCGCCTCGTTCTCTAGATCATGCGACAGCACGGTCGCGATCACCTGGATCTCGTTGCGGAAGCCGTCCGGGAATAGCGGGCGCAGCGGCCGGTCGATCAGGCGAGAGGTGAGTGTCTCGAACTCCGAGGGCCGGCCCTCGCGCTTGAAGAAGCCGCCGGGGATCTTGCCCGCCGCGAAGGTCTTCTCCTGGTAGTTCACCGTGAGCGGGAAGAAGTCCTGGCCCGGCTTGACGTTGCGAGCCCCGACCACCGTGCATAGCACGATGGTGTCGCCCAGCCGGGCCATCACCGCGCCGTCGGCCTGGCGGGCGACCTTGCCGGTCTCCAGCGTCAGGGTCTTGCCGCCCCAGGCGACGTCCTTGCGATAGTAGTTGTCGAACATGCATGCATCCTGTGGGCGCGACGCTGCGCGGCCGTGAGTTGATGCGAACGCAGCACGGGATGCAGGCGAGAGCACGGTCGGCCCTCCCCCCGGAGTGGTCGGGGGTGGGTGCCCGGCGTTTCGGGCGGCACGGAAGGCCGCGGAAGTCGGGCGCGGCGGGAACCATGTGGCCGGAAACGCCGCGGCGCGGCTCCTGACTGTCAACACCGCCGCGAGCGCGGAAGGCAGGCGCAGCCGTCTTCGGCGACGCTCAGCGACGCCGCTTATGCGCGCCCCCGGACGCGATTGCCAGCGAAAAAGCGCGGAAGAAGGGCGTGGGGTCAACGGCACGAAAACTCGCCCGCTGCCGGAGGCCGCGCGACTTCCTCCCGGGAGCGTTCAGCGGCGCGCAGCTGCGGCGCGGCGGGGATCACCCCCGCCGCGCCGGACGAGCCTCAGACGACGGCTAGCTGGACGTCCACGTTGCCGCGGGTGGCATTAGAGTACGGGCAGATCTGGTGCGCCTTCTCCACCAGTGCCTGCGCCTGATCGTGCGGCAGGCCGGGTAGCGCGATCTCCAGGGCGGCGGTGATGCCGAAGCCGCCCTCGGAGCGCGGACCGATGCCCACGGTCGCGGTCACGGTGGCATCCTTCGGCACCCTCGGGCCATTCTTATCCTGCGCCGCGGCTGCCTTCATGGCGCCGAGGAAGCAGGCGGAGTAGCCGGCCGCGAAGAGCTGCTCCGGATTGTTGCCTTCGCCGTTGCCACCCATCTCCTTGGGCACGCCGAGCTTGACGTCCAGCGTGCCGTCCTTGGTGGCGGCGTGGCCGTCGCGGCCGCCGGTCGCGGTGGCAATGGTGGTGTACTTCACATCAACGGGCATTCTCTGATCCTCGATTGGAGTAGGCTGGGTCGGAACCCACGTTCACGCCGCGGGAGTGTCGGCTCGCGCCGCGAGCGCGGGATAGTCCGTGTAGCCCCGCGCGTCACCGCCGTAGAAAGTGGAGCGATCGTAGCGGTTCAGCGCCGCCCCGATCCGAAACCGCTCCGGCAGGTCGGGGTTGGCGATGAAGGCGCGGCCGAACGCCACGGCATCGGCCGATCCGGATGCGATCACTGCCTCAGCGGTTTCGCGCACGAAGCCGCCGGCAGCGATCAGCGGCCCGCCGAAAGCGCCCTTGAAGCGCGATGCAGCGTCCGGCGCGTCCGCATCCAAGGCGTTGGTATCGCTGGCTTGGTCGGCCCGCGGTTCCACCAAGTGCAGGTAGGCGAGCCCGCGGCGGCCCAACACGCCCGCCACGTGGTCGAACAGCGCGCCTGGATCGCTCTCGCGCATGTCGTTGAAGTGGCCCCAAGGCGAGATGCGTACGCCCACCCGGTCGGCGCCTAGCACGCCGGCCACGGCGTCCACCACCTTCTCCAGCAGGCGCGAGCGGTTGGATAGCGAGCCGCCGTAGCGATCCTCCCGCCGGTTGGTGCCGTCCTGGAGGAACTGGTCCAGCAAGTAGCCGTTGGCGGAATGGATCTCCGCCCCATCGAAGCCGGCCGCCTTGGCATTCTCGGCCGCCGTGCGGAACTGTGCCACGATCCCCGGCAGTTCGTCCTCCCGCAGTGGTCGGGGTGTCTCGAACGGCACCGGCCCGCCGCGCGCGTTCACGTGCTGGCCGGCGGCGGCCACGTCGG
This sequence comes from uncultured Roseomonas sp., assembly GCA_964243365.1. Taxonomy (GTDB): domain Bacteria; phylum Pseudomonadota; class Alphaproteobacteria; order Acetobacterales; family Acetobacteraceae; genus Roseomonas. Next base: position 10,637 of record CAXTEL010000002.1, read on the forward strand.
AGGCCGATACTGGCATCGCCCCGCCCGGCTGCATGGAGGAATGCGAGATGCGCCCAGTGTGCCAGATCTGCACGAAGACGAAGCCGCCCTTCGCATGCACCGCCTCCGTCACGCCGTGCCAGCCGGCAACCTGCTCGGGGGAGTGGATGCCCGGCGCGCCGGGGTAGCCGCGCGCCTGCTCGGACACGTCAGTCGCCTCCGTGATGATCAGGCCGCCGCGACTAGCGCGCTGGCCGTAGTACTCAGCGTTGAGCGCCACCGGCACGTCGCCGGGCTGGTGGGAGCGCATACGAGTGAGCGGCGCCATGACGACGCGGTGGGCCAGGGTGAGGGCACCCAGCCGCAGCGGCCGGAACAGGTGATCGGGGGACATGGTTTTCGGGGCTCCTTTCGCGCCCGACCCACCACCCGAGATCCCGCCGGAGCAGGGCCCGAGTGGGAAGACCAGCGCACCAGACACCTATCTGCGTCCCCGCGACCACCAAGGTAACGCAGGAAAACGTGAGGTGGCTTTTCCGCTTCGGACCTCACGTCCGCTCGAAGACCCCCGTCAGGCAGCCCTTGGCCAGCACGTGCCCGCGCAGCGCGTCCCGAAATGGCGCCGCGCCCCGGCGGGCCATCGAAGCGCGGCGCCGCGTCGAGCGCGAAGACCTGAAAGCCGTAGCGGTGCGGGCCGTGCCCCGGCGGTGGGTCGGGCGGCAGCCAAGCGCGCCCGCCGAACGAGTTGCGCCCCATCGCGCGGTCGTCGGCGTCGCGCGCCGGTCCGGGCAGCGCGTCGTCGGCGAGGCTGCCGTCCGCGGCCGGCAGGTCGGTAACGATGACGTGCACCAGCGGTTCGGGCGTCGGGCTGTCCGCGTCCTCCACCACCAGCAGCAAGGCGGCGGCACCGGGCGGCACGCCGGTCCAGGCCAGCGGCGGCGAAGCACCCTCGCCGTCAGCCGTGTGGCGACGGGGAATGGCCCCGTTCTCGGAGAAGGAGGTCGACGTCACGGCGATGCCGGCCGGGGCGGCGGACGCCTCGGGGCCGTTGCAGATCCAGCTTTCCGGTCCGGGACGTACGCCGTCCAGCGCGCGGCCGAGGGCCGTAGGCAATTTCTCGAGCACGGCATGTGTCTCCTCGCGTCGAGTCCAGGGACGCCCGGGACGGGAGAGGGTTGCGCGCCACCCCGGCGGATGGCGCCCCGATGCCGCCCCATCGGTCGCCGCGGCCCGCCCCGCGCCGCGGTTCGTCGCGGATGGCCTGTTCCCGGGTACCATCGGCAGGGCAGCATGCGCGCGAGACGCAGCCGGAGCGAGAACAGCATGTGCATTCCCCTGGTCGGCGAGGATCGTTCGGCGTGAGCGACCAGCACCGCTTCGGCGACGGTCGTCTCGTCGCCACCGTGTCGGCGGACGGGGCGGAGCTCCGGTCCCTGCGCGACGCGTCCGACGCCGAGTGGATGTGGCAGGCCGGCCCCGAATGGCCCCGGTGGGCGCCGGTGCTGTTTCCCATCGTCGGGCGGCTCGCGAACGACGCGTTGCGGCACGCGGGACGGGAGCATCGCCTGACGCAGCACGGCTTCGCCCGGGACCGGCGTTTCACTTGGCTGGCGCGGGACGCTGCCGGCTGTCGGCTGCGCTTCACCGACGACGCGGTCACGCGGACCGCCTTCCCTTTCGCCTTCGCGCTCGACCTTTCCTACGCCGTGACGAACGGCACCCTGTCGTGCGAGGCCGTGGTGACCAATCCCGGTGGCACACCCCTGGTCTTCTCGATCGGCGCCCATCCGGCCTTCCGCTGGCCGTTGCCCGGCGGCGGCGCCAAGGAAGCGCACGCCGTGGTGTTTGGCGACGACGAGCCGGGGCCGGCGCGCCGTCTCACCGGCGGCCTGCTGGACGGCTCCGAACCCCTGCTTCTGGAAGGTCGCGCGCTGCGGCTGACCGAATCGCTCTTCGCCGCCGATGCCCTCGTACTGCCCGGGGTCCGGTCCCGCTCCCTGCGCTACCAATCCCCCGACGGCCCGGCCCTGAACATGCGGTGGAATGGCTACGACGACCTGGGCTTGTGGTCCCGGGCGGGCGCCGCCTTCCTGTGCCTGGAACCGTGGTACGGCCACGCCAGTCCCGTGGGCTGGGACGGCGCGTTCGCGGAAAAACCCGGCACGGTGACGCTGCCGCCGGGCGACGCGCGCTGCTTTCGGTGGGAGGCCGAGCCGTCGGCCACTGCCTGACGGCCCGTCCCGCCGTCCAAATCCCGGCGGACGCCCTCAGCCGGCGTCGTCGTCCCGGCTGTGCACCTGCGCCGGCGGCGAGGTGGCCTCGATCGCCGTGAACGCTTCCAGGACATCATAGCTGTGCTCGGTGCCTTTCGGCACCACCCAGCTCGAGCCCGGCTCCAGCCGCACCGTCTGCCCCTCGATTGTCAGCTCGGCACGGCCCGACACGGCGTAGCCAACCGTCTCATAGTCTCGGCGGACGGACGACTTGGAGCCGCCGGGCTGCTCGTCCTTCCACATCCGCATGGAAACGGTCTTGCCGCTCGCCAGGTACACCTGGCCGTCGGGCCCCCTGGGGGAATGCGCCGAGTCTACCTTGATCACCGTCGTGTCGGGCATCCTGCCTCCTGTCGCGTTCGCGTGGTGCGTCACGCCGTTCCCACCGCAGCAACACCGCGGTTGCACGCCCGGTTGCGCCCAACCCGCACGCGGACGGCCGGGATGAGCCTCGCCCGCCATGAGGACGGATGCCGTCAGCGCGGGCGCACCGTCTGATTCCCGCCCGGCGTGCCGGGGGGAGGGATCACCGGCGTGGAACTCAGATTGGGATCGGGCACGATCGTCCGGATGCCGGGATCGACCGCGGCCGGCGGCCGCAGCACGCCGTCCGAGGTTCGGGGAACGGTCGGCGCCGGCTCGATCCGCTCGGGCGGGGCGGGTGGCAGGGGGGCGCTGCCCTGACCCGGCGACGCGCCGACCTGCGCACGCGCGGGTGCTGCGGTGATCGCGCCCGCCGCGAGGGTCGCCACCAGCAGGAGCGCGGGCATCCAGCGAGCGTGCCAGCCCGCGCAGCCGGTGGCGCGATCGCGCAACGCGTGGCGAGCCGTGCCCGGACGATCCTCGGTCCCAACCGCTCCGCATCCCGCTGACCGCGTCACGCCGCCTCGCCGCCACCCCATCGTTTCGCCGTGCATGACAACCGTCCTTCTCGGTGATCGAGGCTTCCGCCAGCCATCGGGAGAAGCCGCCTGATCCCGGGGACAACGCGCCCGCGCGTCGCGGGTTCGCCCCCACCGGGGGCAGGTGCGGCCGCCGCGATCCCGGTGCCGCCCGGCTTCCGACCGATCGCACCCGGAGCGGACGCGCGGCGCCGGCCGTTTCCTCAGCGCCGCAGTGCAGCCTCCGCGGCGCGGGCCAGCGCCAGCAGCGGGCGGTCCGCGCCGCACGCGCCCGTCAGCATCAGTCCCACCGGCGCCGTGCCGGGCGCGTGACAAGGCAGGCTGATCGAGCAGCGGTCGAGAAAGTTGCCCACCGCGGTGTTGCGCAGGAGGAGCAGGTTGATGCGGTTGTAGTCCTCCAACGCTTCCACGGCCGCCAGCGCCGGCGGCGTCAGGGGGCAGGTGGGCGCCAAGTACGCGTCGAAGCCGTCCGTGCGCGCCGCCGCCGCCGCGATGATCCGCGCGCGCTCCCGTTGCAGCCCCAGGTAGCCGGCCGCCGTCATCGTCGCGCCGCGCTCGATCCGGCTCCGGATGCGCGGGTCGTAGTCCGCGCCCCGGCGCGCGATCAGCGGCGCGTGCCAGCTCCACGCCTCGGCCGCCGCGAAGCCGCCCGCGGCGTTGGCCGGCGGGATGGCGGCGAGTTCCGGCAGGTCGAGCGTCTCGATCCGCGCCCCCGCCGCCTCCAGGGCGCGCAGCGCGTCCTCGAAGGCCGCGGCCACTGCCGGCTCCAGATCGTCGAACAGATAGGTCCCGCGCGGCACCGCCAGCCGCGCCCCCGATAGCGGCGTCGGGGCGGGCGGCTCGGCGTCCTCCTCACCGGCCATCAGCGCATCCAACACGGCGCAGCAGGCGGCGGTGTTGGCCAGCGGGCCGAGGCTGTCGAGCGTGCGCGACAGCGGCACCGTGCCCGCCAGCGGCACGCGCCGCGCCGTGGGCTTCCAGCCCACCACTCCGCACAGCGCCGCCGGCACGCGGCATGAGCCCCCGGTGTCGGAGCCGAGCGAGGCCAGCCCCATGCCGTCCGCCACCGCCACCGCGGCGCCCGAGGAGGAACCGCCCGGCAGCCGCCCCGTGGCGCGGTCCCACGGGCTCAGCGGCGTGCCGAAATGCGGGTTCACGCCGAGGCCCGAGAAGGCGAACTCCACCATGTTGGTGCGCCCCAGCACCACGAAGCCGGCGCGCTCCAGCCGCGCCACGGAGGGTGCCGTGGCCGTGGCCGGCGCGGCGTCGTCCCGCGCCGCCGAGCCGGCCCGCGACGCCACGCCCGCTTGGTCGTAGAGGTCCTTGACGCTGATCGGGATGCCGGCCCAGCGCGACGGGGCGCGGCCGGCGCGTCGCAGCGCGTCCCAGGCCCCGGCGGCAGTGCGCGCGGCGTCCGCCTGCACTGCCACGAAGGTCCGCGCACCCTCGCCCCCCGGCGCGGCGATGCGCTCCAGCGCGCGCTCGACCAGCGTTGCCGCGCTCGTGCGATCCGCCGCCAGCGCCGCCGCCGCGGCCTCGATGCTGCGGAACTCCACGCGCATACTCCCCCGGTGCCGAGGCCGGCAGGTAAGGACGCGGGAGCGGCGTTTGACAAGCCGGGCGGCGCTTCCGCACCCTCGACCACCGACCCGCGAAGGAGCGTCCCGCCATGCCCGAGCGGACCAGCCGCCGCCGATGACCGTTCCCGTCGAGCCCGTGCTGCTCACTGGCGCCTCAGGCAACCTGGGCCGAATGCTGGCCCGCGAGCTGGCCATGCTGGGCTGGACCCTGCGCCTGACCGATCTCGCGCCCTTCCCGGACGCGCTACCCGAGGGCGCCACCTTCGCGCGGGCCGATCTGTGCGACGGCGTTTCCGTCCTGCGCTTGGCGGAGGGCTGCGGCGCCATCCTGCATTTCGGCGGCATCAGCACCGACAACCCCTTCGAAACGGTGCTGGGCCCGAACCTGCGCGGCCTGCACCACGTCTACGAGGCGGCGCGCCGCGAGCGGGCGCGGGTGGTGTTCGCTTCCTCCAACCACGCCATCGGCTTCCACGAGCGGCCGCGCGGGAACGAGGCCAAGCTCGACGCCGGCTGCGCCTTCCGCCCCGACAGCTTCTACGGCCTGTCCAAAGCCTACGGCGAGCTGATGGGACGCCTGTACTGGGACAAGCACGGCGTGGAGAACGTCAACGTCCGCATCGGTTCCTGCTTTCCCGAGCCGGTGGATGCCCGGATGCTCTCGACCTGGCTGAGCTTCGCCGACCTCGCGCGCATGATGGAGCGCTGCGTGCTCGCCGAGGCGGTGGGCCACGCCGTGATCTGGGGCGCCTCGGCCAACCCCCACACCTTCTGGGGCGCCGACAACCGCGACCGCATCGGCTGGCAGCCGCGCGACAGCGCCGAAGCGTTCCGCGAGCGGGTCGGCGACAAGCTGAGCGGGAACCCGGTGAGCGAGCGCTACCAGGGCGGTGGCTACGCGTCGGCGGAATACGGCCGCGGCGCGCCCTCGCCCCGCAATCCCCTGTCGGACGCCGGCCCGCCCGCCGAACCATCCGCGTGATCCAGCTCGCGGCCGCGGGCTGGCGCGCCGCGCTGCTGCCCGAGCGAGGCGGGGCCTTCGCGGCGCTCACGCTCGACGGGCACGACGTCCTCGCGCCGCTGCCGGACGGCGCCGACCCCAACGCGACGCTCGCCGGGGCCTTCCTGATGCTGCCCTGGTGCAACCGGCTCGGGGGCGGCCGGCTGGCCTGGGGGAGCGGCGAGCATCGCTTTCCCATCAACGACCTCACGGGCGGCAACGCCATCCACGGCCTGTCCCGCGACCATCCCTGGCGCGTGACGCGGTCGGATAGCGCCGCGCTGCGGCTGGAGCAGCGGATGGACGCGCCCGGGCAGCCCTATCGCTACGACGCCGCGCTCGACGTTTTGCTGTCCGGGGACGGGCTGCGATTGCGGATGCGCGTCATCAACGCGGCGCGCGACGCCATGCCCTTCGGCCTGGGCTGGCACCCGTGGTTCCGCCGCGACGCCGAAACGCGCCTGCGCTTCCACGCGTCGAACCGCCTCGTCACCGACCCGCGCGGGCTGCCGTTCCGCGCGGAGCCCACGGACGGCCTGTCCGGCGGCGGGGAAACGTGGCTCGGCCGCGACGCGCAGTTCGCTGGGTGGGACGGCGAGGCGGCGCTCGACATCGGCCCGGCGCGGCTGCTGCTGCGCGCCGAGGGTGCCTGGGCGCGTTGCCTGCAAGTCTTCGCGCCCGACGCCCCGCCCGTGCTGTGCGCGGAGCCCACCAGCCACGTCACCGACGTGGCGAACCGGCCGGCGCTCGCCGCGTGGGGGAACATGGTCGCGTTGCGCCCCGGGGAAGCCCTGGACGCCGCGCTCATCCTGTCCACGAGGTCCTGATTGCGCGCCGGAAACCGCGAAAACCCGCGCGACGTTGCGCGTGCGGAGTTCCGCAACGGAGCGTGACGCGATGGCAGGCACGGCGAAGAGGACCGATCCCGCGCTCTGGGAGAGGGTAAAAGCGGAGGTCACGCGCGGCGACAAGGGCGGCGATCCCGGCGAATGGTCCGCGCGCAAGGCGCAGATGGCCGTGCAGCAGTACAAGAAAGCGGGCGGCGGCTACGAGGGCCGCAAGTCCCAGGACAACCACCTGGCGCAGTGGACGCGCGAGGAATGGGACACGAAGTCGGGCGAGGAGTCCGGGAAGACGGGCGAGCGCTACCTACCCAAGGCGGCGCGCGAAGCCCTGACCGACGAGGAATACGCGCGCACCACCGCCAAGAAGCGTCGCGATACGAGGGCCGGCGAGCAGTTCTCCGCGCAGCCGAAGGATGTCGCCGGCAAAACGGCCGTGGTGCGCCAGGCTCCGGAGAAGGCTGGCACCCGCGCGAAAGGTGGAGCCAGGGGCAGTCCCGCCGCCGAGCCCTCGAAGTCCAAAGCCGGTCGACCCGCAGCCGGTCATACCCGCGAGACGGCGTCGAAATCCGCCGCGAAGCCGAAGGGGCCCCCCGCCGGTGCCGCCGCGAGGGGCGGCGACGCGGCTGGCAAGGGCGGGGCGCGATGAGCGGCGACGAGACCGACCCCGACGAGATCCTCCGCCAGTTCCGCGAGGCGGTGAACATGAGCGCGTCCGAGCTGCGGGAATGGCTCGGGACGCCGCACAGCCGGGAGGTCGGCTGGACCCGCGAGGGCGAAGGCGAGTCGGTCGGCCATCACGCCGGACGCGACATCCTCGCGCTGCTGGACAGGCCGAAGGGCGCCGTGTCGAGTGAGGATGATCTGGCGCGGATGCGGCGGGTAATCGGCTACGTCCACCGTCACCTCGCCCAGGGTCCGGCCGAGGACGTCGAGCACAGCCGCTGGCGCTATAGCCTGATGAATTGGGGTCACGACCCCGTGCGCGACGGGCGTGGCCGCGGCGAGGCGGGGAAGGCACCCGAAGGTCCGGCAGGCGAGACGAAGGCCGACGCTCTGGCGAGACGACTCGCCAAACATACGACAGCCGGCGCCCAACTGCCTGCACGATCCGCGGCCGCGACGCTGAAGCCCGCGGTCGCGAAGGCCAAGACTGCCGGACGCGGAACGAAGGCCACCGGTGCCGCGAAGTGCCCCGCCGAGGGCCGTCGCGCGCCGGCGCGCGGCGCGGCGACCGGGGTCACCGCGGGCCGCGGGAGGCCGAACGCGCCTAGCATCAATGCGCCGGCAGCCGGCAGCGACGCCAGCGCGCGAGAGAAGGGTCGCGCAGCCCGGAGCGCATCGGCCAAGCCCGAAGCAGTTTCCCGCGAGACGCCGACCGCGGGCAAGGTCGCTGCCGGGAAGTCCGGGAAGGTCAAGGTGGGCGCGGGGGCGACGCGGCGCGAACCGGCGGCCACGACCGGGGCGGGCAAGAAGAAGCCGCCCGCGGCCGGGCCTGCCGCGGGGACCGGGAGTTCGAGCAAGCCCGCCGGGGCAGCCCGCCCCGCCACCCGGCGGACGCCTTCCGAGCGGGCGCCGACGGCGCGCCGCCCGCTCCGCCGCTGAACCGACGCGCCGGGCGGGAAGGCGGCCGGTGCCGGCTCTTCGCGACCGGCCCTCAGGTCTCCTCCTCGTTCTCCCCGCCGGCCCCGATCTCCTCGCCCAAGTCCTCGTCCGCGTCCTCCAACTCCTCGGCGTCCTCGACGCCGGCCTCGCCTTCGGCTTCCTCGACCTCCGGCTCGTCCTCGCCCCCTTCCGGCACGGCGGCGACGGCGCGCTTGCGCAGCCTGTCGTCCGCCGGCGCAGCGGGACGGCGCACGCGCGGCTGCTCGGACGGCTGCTCGGTGCCGCATTTCGGGCAGGTGGGCGGCGCGCGGCCCAGGTCGTAGAACTTGGCCCCGCAGGCGACGCAGGTGCGTTTCAGGCCCAGTTCGGGTTTGACCATGGTGGGGAAGGTCCTGACTGCTGGTCCGGCGCGTCCACCCCCGGCGCGGGCCCGCCGGACAGCGAACCGGACGCGCGTGGGAGGAGGCCGGCGATGAAGGGCCGCGCGATTGCCACGCACCCCCTCGCATGTCAAACGCGCCGCCGTGCAGACGGCCTCCCCACCCCGCGGGCTCCGCGCCGCCGCGCCGCGACGCGGCCTAGCGGGCAGCTACCGCGTGCCGGGTGACAGGTCGATTAGTCATCGCGCGCTGGTGCTCGGCGCCACGGCGGTGGGCGAGACCACGATCGAGGGCTTGCCGGAAGGCGACGACGTGCCGCGCACCGCGGCCGCCATGCGTGCCCTGGGCGCCGCGGTGGAGCGACTCGGCCCCGGAAGCTGGCGGGTCGTGGGACGTGGCGTGGGTGGGCTAGTCGAACCGGCCGACGTGCTCGACGTGGGCAGCTCCGGCACCGCGGCGCGCCTGATCCTCGGCCTGCTGGCCGGCCATCCGATCTTCGCGGTGCTGACCGGCGACGCGTCCCTGCGCGGGCAGCCGATGCTGCGGGTGACGGAGCCGCTGGCCGCGTCGGGGGCGCGCTTCTCGGGGCGCGAAGGCGGTTACCTGCCGCTGGCAGTGGAAGGAGCGCGTCGCCCGATGCCGCTGGACCACCGCTCGCCAGCGGCATCGGCGCGGGTGAAGTCGGCGGTGCTACTGGCCGGCCTGTGCGCGCGCGGCACCACCCGCGTCGAGGAGCCCGCGCCCGCGCGCGACCACACCGAGAACATGCTGCGCCACTTCGGCGCCAGCGTGCGCGTCTCGCCCCGGGACGGTTCCCGGGGCGGCCGCCTCATCGAACTGGATGGCCAGCCGGAACTCCGCGGCGCCCCGGTGCGCGTGCCGGGCGACCCATCCTCCGCCGCCTTCCCGCTGGTGGCGGCGCTGCTGATCCCCGGCTCGCGCCTGACCGTCGAGGGCATCGGGCTGAACCCGTTGCGAACCGGGCTGTTCGCCACGCTGCGCGAGATGGGCGCCGTCCTGACCGTGAGCAACGAGCGCGTGGAGGGCGGCGAGCCGGTGGGCGACGTCACCGCGTCGCACAGCCCCCTGCGCGGCGTGGACGTGCCGGCGGAGCGTACCGCCTCGATGATCGACGAATGTCTCATCCTGGCCGTGGCCGCCGCCTGCGCCGCCGGTTCCAGTCGCTTTCGCGGCCTGGGCGAGCCGCGATTCGAGGGGGGCGGTCGACTCGCCGCCATGATGGCGCTGCTGGCCGCGGGCGGCATTGCCGCTGCCGTCGAGGGCGACGACTTGCTGATGCGCCGCGACGGCGCCCCGCCGGCGGGCGGCGGCACCGTCGCCGCCCGAAAGGACCATCGCGTCGCGATGAGCGCGCTGGTGCTGGGCCTCGCCGCGCGCGAGGCCGTCGCGGTGGACGACGCGTCATCCATCGGGATCTCGTTTCCCGGCTTCGACGCGCTGCTCAACGCCGCCGCCGGCGAGCCGGCGATCTCGGGGGCGACGTGACCACGGGTGTCCCGCCGTTGGCGCGTCGCCCGTTGGTGGTCGCCGTGGACGGTCCGGCGGCCGCCGGCAAGGGCACCCTGGCCCGGCGCCTCGCGTCGGAACTGGAGCTGCCCTACCTCGACACCGGCGCGCTGTACCGGGCCGTGGGCCGCCGCGTGCTGGACGAGGGCGGCGACCCTTCCGACCCGGCCGCGGCGGAGGCCGCGGCGCGCTCCCTGCGCAACGAGGACCTGCACCACCCCGGACTCCGGGCGTCCGAGACGGACGCCGCGGCGAGCCGGGTGGCGGCGCTGCCGGGCGTGCGGACTGCACTGCTCGACTTCCAGCATCGCTTCGCGGCGGACGGCGGCGCCGTGCTGGACGGGCGTGACATCGGCACCGTGGTGTTCCCCGACGCCGGCGCCAAGCTGTTCGTGACGGCATCCCCGGAGGAACGTGCCCGCCGCCGCTGGCTGGAGCGTAGCCGGCGCGGCGAGGCCGTCACGATCGAGGCGGTGTCCGCCCAGATGGCCGAGCGCGATGCCCGCGACGCGCACCGCGACACCGCCCCCATGATGCCCGCGGCGGACGCCGCGCTGCTGGACACCACGCGGATGGGCGCCGAGACCGCCTTCGCCGTGGCGCTGGCGCTAGTGCGTAACAAGCTGGCGACGATGTAATGATGATCCGGGCGCGAACGCCGCGCCAGTGAGCATATACCGGAGCCCGCCGACGTCGCGGTCCCCGAGCGTCCGCCGATGCCAGGAGAGGCACCGGGCACGAAGGAACTCACCCCTAGCCGAGAGACTAGTCGAATGATGCCTTCATGCCGCTGCTGCGACCCGTCCCGCCACGCCCCCCGCGCCGCCGGCCGGCGCGGCTTCCTGGCAACCGCCGGCACCCTGGCCTGCACCGGTGCCCTGGTCGGCGCCGGCCTGGGCGGCATCGCCGCGCGGCCGGCGCGCGCCGCCCCCGGCCCGCACACCAGCCTGACGGCCGACCAGGCCCTGGAGCTGATGCAGCGCGGCAACCGCGATTTCGTCACCGACGCCCCGTTCCGCACCAATGCCGTCACGCGCCAGCGGCGGATCGAGATCGCCGCTGCCCAGACCCCGTTCTGCGTGCTGCTCGGCTGCTCCGACAGTCGCGTGTCGCCCGAGTTGCTGTTCGGCCGGGGCTTGGGCGAGCTGTTCATCGTCCGCAACGCCGGCAACGTGGTGGACCTCGCGGTGACGGGCAGCATCGAGTACGCGGTCGCCGAACTGGGCGTGCCGCTGGTGGTGGTGCTCGGCCACCAGCGCTGCGGCGCGGTCTCGGCCGCGGTGTCGGTGGTCCAGGACAACGCGGTGTTCCCCGGCAGCATCGGCCAGATGGTGGAGCCGATCGTGCCCGCCGTGCTCAAGGCGCGCACACTCGGCGGCGACCTGCTGGACCAGTCGGTGCGCGAGAACGTCCGGCGCGTGGCGGCCCGGCTGCCCAGCGCATCATCCATCTTGCAGGAGCAGGCGGAGAAGCGGATCAAGATCGTCGGGGCCTACTACGACCTCGACGACGGCAAGGTCGAGTTCTTCACCTGACGCGGCGCGGGCCGCGATGCTCCCCTGAGCTGGAGGACCGACGTTGCGAACCGCCATCGTCTACGCCGCCGCGGCCCTGGCCGAGATCGGCGGCTGCTTCGCCTTCTGGGCGTGGCTGCGGTTGAACCACTCGCCACTCTGGCTAGCCCCCGGGATGGCGTCGCTGGCGCTGTTCGCCGCCCTGCTGACCCTGGCGGAGAGCGGCGCCGCCGGCCGCGCCTACGCGGCTTACGGCGGCATCTACGTCGCCTCATCCCTGCTCTGGCTCTGGATCGCGGAGGGCATGCGCCCGGACGGATGGGACGTCGGCGGCGCGCTCCTGTGCGTGCTGGGCGCCGGCGTCATCCTGCTAGCCCCCAGGCCCGCCTGACCGTGCGCGCCGCCGGCCGGCGCTTTCCGGTGGGGAAGCTTGGGCATCGGTTTCGGATCTCCCGCCCGAGGGCCTCGGATCAACCTCCCGGGACGGCCCAGCCATCCAGGGTAGCGGTGCCGCGCCGAGGTTCCTTGACGGATACGTACTCCGGTGAGTTCCAGAACGCGCGGACGGCTTCCATCGAGGGGAACTGAAACACGGCGATCCGCCGCCCCTCGTCACGGCCCTCGAGGAGTTCAGTCCTCCCAGCCCCGGTCACGTGACCTGCCTCCGAACTCCAAGCCTCCGGCCTCCAAGATGGTGTGGAACAACCGCCTCGCGGTGGTTCTTCCACCGCTCCTCGTCGAACCATGATCCGCGTGATGAGGTAGTCCACCATCACCTCTCCCGATCCGGCCCGGCTCCCGGAGCCGAGACGCTATCCTCCGCCGCGTTCGCTTGACAGAACGGCCCGCGCGAGCGTAGGAGCGCGCCTCGCCCGCGGTGAGACCCCGAGCGACGTTCGCCCACGAGCGGACTTCCCGAAGCCGGTCCGGAGCGTGCTCCGGGCAAGACGTGCCCGCGCCGGCCGGCCCGCGAAGCGGGGGCGGAGCGGGAGCGCAGGAACCCGACGTCGGCGCCGAGCGCCTTCCGTCATCCCAGGAACGAACAACTACATGGCATCTGCCACCACCCTCGACCGTCCGTCCGCCGGCGTCGAGGATTTCGCCTCCCTCCTCGACGAGACCCTGGGCGCTGACACCGGCTTCGCCGGTTCGGTCGTCACCGGCCGCGTGCTGCGCATCGACGACGACGTCGCCGTGGTGGACGTCGGCCTCAAGAGCGAGGGCCGCGTCCCGCTCCGCGAGTTCGCCCCCCAGGGCCAGAAGGCCGAGGTCAAGCCGGGCGACACCGTCGAGTTGTTCGTCGAGCGCTACGAGGACCGCGACGGCACCATCGTGCTGTCGCGCGAGAAGGCGCGGCGCGAGGAGGCCTGGACCAACCTCGAGAAGTCCTTCACCGCGCAGAGCCGCGTCAACGGCGTGATCTTCGGCCGCGTCAAGGGCGGCTTTACCGTCGACCTCGGCGGCGCGGTTGCGTTCCTGCCCGGCTCCCAGGTGGACATCCGCCCGGTGCGCGACGTCGGCCCGCTGATGGGCAGCCCGCAGCCCTTCCAGATCCTCAAGATGGACCGCGCCCGCGGCAACATCGTGGTGTCCCGCCGCGCGGTGCTGGAGGAGACCCGCGCCGAGCAGCGCTCCGAGCTGATCCAGGGCCTCAAGGAGGGCATGATCCTCGACGGCGTGGTGAAGAACATCACCGACTACGGCGCCTTCGTGGACCTCGGCGGCGTGGACGGCCTGCTGCACGTCACCGACATCGCTTGGCGCCGCATCAATCACCCGTCCGAGGCGCTGACCATCGGCCAAGCGGTCAAGGTACAGGTGATCCGCTTCAACCCCGAAACCCAGCGCATCTCGCTCGGCATGAAGCAGCTGATGTCCGACCCCTGGGAGGGCGTGGCCGTCAAGTACCCGGTGCAGGGCAAGTTCTCGGGCCGCGTCACCAACATCACTGACTACGGCGCCTTCGTGGAGCTGGAGCCGGGCGTCGAGGGCCTCGTGCACGTCAGCGAGATGTCCTGGACCAAGAAGAACGTCCACCCGGGCAAGATCGTCGCCACCACCCAGGAGGTCGACGTGCTGATCCTGGACGTCGACGAGCCCAAGCGTCGCATCTCGCTCGGCCTCAAGCAGGCCCAGGGCAACCCGTGGGAGGTCTTCCTGGAAGCGCACCCGCCGGGCGCCACCGTGGAGGGTGAGATCCGCAACATCACCGAGTTCGGCCTGTTCGTGGGTCTCGGCCCCGACCTGGACGGCATGGTGCACATGTCCGACCTGTCGTGGGACGTGCCCGGCGAGCAGGCGATGACGTCCTTCAACAAGGGCGACGTCGTCAAGGCCAAGGTGCTCGACGTCGACGTCGAGAAGGAGCGCATCTCGCTCGGCGTGAAGCAGCTGCTGTCCGACCCGGCGGCCGAGGTGCTGGAGCGCGTCCGCAAGAACGACATCGTCACCTGCGTGGTCACCAAGGTCGAGGCCAACGGGCTGGAGGTGAAGGTCGAAGACATCCTCACCGGCTTCATCCGTCGCGCCGAACTGGCACGCGACCGCGGCGACCAGCGGCCGGAGAAGTTCGCCATCGGCGAGAAGGTCGACGCCAAGGTGCTGATGGTGGACCGCGCAGCCCGGCGCCTGTCCCTGACCATCAAGGGCAAGGAGGTCGAGGAGGAGCGGCAGGCGGTGCAGGAGTACGGCACCTCCGACAGCGGTGCCTCGCTGGGTGACATCCTGGGCGCGGCGATCCGTCGCCGCAACCAGACCACTTCCGAGGACTGAGCAGCCCGCGCGACCTGTCCGCGCGAACGGCGCCCCGGGGATCGCTCCCCGGGGCGCTTCGCGTTCGATCCCCCCCCGCGTCCGCGGCTCGAACCACCGAAACGTCCACCCCGCATTGTTGAGAGCGCGCACTGGCACGCGGCGCCGGACGGCAGCACATAGGCGCCCATGCCCCTCGACGCCGACGCCCTGATCGACCGACGCCGGCTCAAGCGCTCGCGCGCCCTGTGGCGCGGCGCCGCCGTCCTGGCCGTGCTCGCCGCGCTGGCCGTGGCGTTCGGGCGCGATGCGGCGACCGGCTTCGGCCGCTCCCCCGTGGCGCGCCTAACGGTCAGCGGCACCATCACCGACGACCGCCAGGTGGTCGAGGCGATCGATGCCGCCGGCCGCGACGCCTCGGTGCGCGCGTTGATCCTGGCGGTGGACAGCCCCGGCGGCACGATGGCCGGCGGCGAGGCGCTGCACGCCGCGCTGTCGCGCTTCCGCGAGGCCGGCAAGCCGCTGGTCGCCACCATGGGCGGTACGGCGGCCTCGGCCGGCTACATGATCGCCATGCCGGCCGAGCGCGTCTTCGCGCGCGACTCGACGCTGACCGGCTCCATCGGCGTATTGCTCCAGTCCTTCAACGTCGCCGCCCTGCTGCAACGCGTCGGCGTCGATCCCCTGATCCTCGCCTCCGGCCCGCTCAAGGCCCAGCCCAGCCCCTTCGCCCCGCTCAGCCCCGAGGGCCGCCTCGTGCTGGAGGGCGTGCTGGCCGACCTGCAGGGTCGCTTCGTGGCGATCGTCGCCGCCGGCCGCCACATGCCCGAGGAACGGGTGCGCGAACTGGCCGACGGGCGCGTGTTCACCGGCCGGCAGGCCCTGGCCAACGGGCTGGTGGACGCCATCGGTGGCGAGCGCGAGGCGCGCGCCCACCTGCTCCAGGCGCACGGCATCCCCGAGCGCCCCGAAGCGCGGGACCTGGACACCACCGGTGGTCCCCGCCTGCCGCGCTTGGCCATGACCATGAGCAAAGCCATTGTTTCGGAAGGATTTGCCCGGTTGGGCCTCGTTGACGGCGTCGCGGCACTTTGGCACCCTGGGGCGCGTTGATGCCACTGCGGGGGCCCCGAGTACCGGAATGACCAGGTCAGAACTGATCGCCTCGCTCGCCGCGGCTAACCCGCACCTGCGCCCACCCGACATCGAGCTGATCGTGGCCACCGTCCTGGAAGAGATCTCCGCCGCCCTCGCCCGGGGCGACCGCGTGGAACTGCGCGGCTTCGGCGCCTTCACCGCCAAGCGCCGGGATGCCCGCACCGGGCGCAACCCGCGCACCGGCGAGTCGGTGGCCGTTTCCGGCAAGGCCGTGCCCTACTTCAAGCCCGGTAAGGAGCTGCGCGAGCGCGTCAACGGCGGTCCGTTGCAGTCGCGCGCGCGCTGACCGGCATTAGAGAAACTCGGGGGAGAACGGGACGGATGTGGCGCTTGCTCCTGGTCGGACCACTGCTGGTAGTGCTGATCCTGTTCGCCCTGTCGAATACCGAGGACGTCTACGTCCGCTTCTGGCTTTTCGACCTCGCCTGGCAGACGCCGCTGGCGGTGGCGGTGCTGTCCGTCTCGGCACTGTCTTTCCTGCTCGGCGCCGCCGTCGCCTGGGCGTCCTCGCTGCCCCAGCGCCGGCGGGCGCGGGAGCTGTTCAACGCGTCGCGTCTGCTGGAAGCGGAGTTGGACGGCTTCCGCAGCCAGGCCGCGCGCCCCGTGCCGTCGGCACCGGCCGCAGTGCGCCGCGAGGCCGTGGCCCTGCCGGGCCCCTGAGGCTGCGGCCCGCGCCGCCGTCCGAACGCCCGACGTGCCCCTGATCCCGCGCCCGCGATCCCCCCGGGACCGGCTGATCGTGGCCCTGGACACGTCCGACCCGTCGCGCGCCGCTGCCCTCGCCGACGCGCTCGCGTGCACGGTGGGAGTGCTCAAGGTCGGGCTGGAGCTCTTCGTGGCGGCCGGCGAGCCCGGCCTGCGTGCCGCGGCGTCCCGCGCGCCGGTGTTCCTCGATCTCAAGTTCCACGACATCCCCAACACCGTCGCTGGCGCCGTCCGCTCCGCCGCCCGCCTGGGACCCGCCATGCTGACCGTGCACGCGGCCGGAGGGGGCGCCATGGTCGCCGCTGCGCGCGCCGCCGCCGAGGCGAACCGGGATGGCGCGCGTCCGGCGCTGCTCGCGGTCACGGTGCTCACCAGCCTGGACGCCGCCGCCCTGTCCGCCACTGGCGTCGCGGGCGGCCCGTCCCAGCAGGCGCTGCGCTTGGCGCGGCTGGCGCTCGACGCGGGCGCGGACGGGCTGGTCTGCTCGCCCCACGAGGTGTCGCGTCTGCGCGACGCGTTCGGGGCCGAGCCGCTGCTGGTGGTGCCCGGCATCCGCCCGGCGAGCAGTCCGGCGGGCGACCAGTCCCGGGTTTCCACCCCCTCCGAGGCGGTCGCGGCGGGAGCCGACTGGATCGTGCTCGGCCGACCCGTCACCGGCGCGCCCGATCCCGCCGCCGCCGCGCGCGCCGTGGTGGCGGAACTGCCCGAATGAATCGCGGCGTGACCGTCCGCTCAAGCCTCGACGGCACTCCCCGGGTCACCGCCAACGACCTCGCTCCGCCGTTCCGCGCGGCGACGGACGCGGTCGCTGGACCGACCGCCGACGCCGGTTCGCCCCCTCCCGGTTGACGGGGCGGACCCGACGTCGCATCCGCCCGCGATGCTTTCCGTCCGGCCCAAGCGCCACCTCGAGCCCGGGCTGCCCCGCGCCCTGCCGCTACCGCCCGGCGTGCCAGTGCCCGAACCGCTCCGCGCCGCGGCGCTGGCGGCTGGCTTCACCGGCGCGGCCGGACAGGTGGCGCGCTGCCACCACCCCGACACCGGCCGGGTATGGCTGCTGGGAACCGGACCGGAACCCGCCATCCCAGCCTGGGAGGCGACGGGCGGCGCGGCCGAGGCGCTGCGCGCGTCGCTGGGTGCCGAGGCGCCGACCCGCTTCGCCCTGGACGCGCGCGGCTTGCCGCCCGCCGTGGCTGCCGCCCTCGTGGCCGGCGCGAGCCTGCGCGCCTGGCGCCCTGCCGCCCCGCGTCGCGCCCCCGCCGCGCCGGACCGATCGCCGCCGCTCGCCGGCCTCGACCTGCTCTCCGACGATCCGGCCGCCGCGCTGGCCGCCTGGGAGCGCGCGGAGCCCGGAGTGCGCGGCGCCCTGTTCGCCCGCGACCTGGTGGCCGAGCCGGGCAACCGCCTGACCCCGCGCCGCTTCGCGGACCAGCTGGAGGAACTCGCCGGGCAGGGGCTGGACGTCGAGGTTTGGGGCCGCAAGCGCCTCGCGCGTGCGGGTTTCGGGGCGCTGCTGGCGGTGGCGCGCGGCTCGGCCGAGCCGCCGCGGCTGGTGGTGCTGCGCTGGCCCGGCGACACCGACGCCCGGCCGGTGGCGTTCGTGGGCAAGGGTGTCACCTTCGACACCGGCGGCATTTCCATCAAGCCGGCCGCCGGCATGGAGGAGATGCGCGCCGACATGGCGGGTGCCGCCGCCTGCGCCGGCGCGATGCTGGCCCTCGCCCTGCGCGGCAGTCCGGCCCCGGCCGCCGCGGTGCTGCCCATCGCCGAGAACGCGACCGGCGGCGCTTCCTGTCGCCCCGGCGACGTGATCCGCACCCTCTCGGGCCGCACCGTCGAGGTGCTGGACACCGACGCGGAAGGCCGCCTCGTGCTGGCCGACGCGCTGCACCACGCCCGCACCGCGCTGCGCCCGCGGGCGATGCTCGACCTCGCCACGCTCACGGGCAGCATCGTCACCGCCCTGGGGCACCACCGCGCCGGGCTGTTCGGCAACGACGACGGGCTGCGCGACGCGGTGCTGCGTGCCGGCGACGCGGTGGGCGAGCCGCTCTGGCCCATGCCGATCGGCCCGGCCCACTTGGCCGACCTACGCGGCGGCGCGGCGGACCTGCGCAACTGCCTCCACCCCGGCACCGGCTGGGCCGGACGCTTCGTGCCCGACGCCTGCCACGCCGCGGCCTTCCTTCGCGAGTTCGCCGGCGGCGCCGACGGCGAAGCGTCGCCCAGGCACGTGCCCTGGGCGCACCTGGACATCGCCGGCACCGAGAGCCGGGCGGAGGACGCGCCGCTCGGCCCCAAGGGCGCCACCGGCTTCGGCGCGCGACTGCTGGACCGGCTGGTGCGCGACCGCTTCGAGGAGCGCCGCCGCCGTGGCTGAGATCGGCTTCTACCACCTGACCCGCACGCCGCTCGAGCAGGCCCTCCCGCGGCTGCTGGGGCGCGTGCTGGCGGGCGGTGGCCGGGCGGTGGTGCAGTGCGCCGGCCCCGAGCGGCTCGGGGCGCTGGACGCGTCGCTGTGGCTGTCGGCCGACCCTGACTGGCTGCCGCACGGCACGGCCGCCACCGGCGACGCGGCGCGGCAGCCGATCTGGCTCACCACCGCCGACGAGGCGCCCAACGGCGCCCGGTTCCTGTTCCTGGTGGACGGCGCCGAGAGCGCCCGCCTGGCCGAGTTCGACCGGGTGCTGGACCTGTTCGACGGCAACGACGCGGCCGCCACTGCCGCCGCGCGCGAGCGCTGGAAGCGCGCTCGGGACGGCGGCCACGCCCTCGCCTACTGGCAGCAAGGCCCGCGGGGGTGGGAGCGCAAGGCGGGGTGAGGCGCTCAGCCGGTCCAGGCCGGCGCGGCCGTTCCCAGCCCCGAGGCCGGCGCGTCCCAGCGCATCGCGGCGTCCCCGACGGCGCAGGGGGACGCGATCCGGCGCGCCGGTCCCCACGCGGTCGCCTCCACCTCGGCCGCGAGATCGTCGGACGCCTCCGGCGCGAGTGGAACCGGCGCGCCCGCCGGCATCGCGGCCAGCAGCGCGGCCGTGCGGGCCAGGGAGGCGCGGGCCGTGCCGCCGTCCCCCGACCGCAGTCGCGCCGTCAGCCCGCGCACCGCGGCGGCGGCCATGAGGTAGCCCGTGGCGTGGTCCAGCGCCTGCACCGGCAGCGGCGCGGGGCGGTCGCGGCCGGCCCAGCGCATCCCGCGCTCCGCGATGCCGCAGCTCATCTGCACCAGGCTGTCGAAGCCGCGCCGCCCGCGCCACGGCCCCGACCAGCCGTAGGCGTCCAGCGACACGTCCACCAGCCCGGGGCGCAGCGCCCGCCGCCGCGCTTCCGCCAGGCCGAGCCCATCCAGCGCCCCGGGCCGGTAGCCGTGCACCAGCACGTTCGCCCCGCGCAGCAGCCCTTCCAGCACGCCCCGGTCGGCCGCCCGGCGCAGGTCCAGCCGCGCGCAGCGCTTGCCCGGTGTCACGTCCGGTACCACCCCCGGCTCCTCCCACCCCGGCGGATCGACCCGCAGCACCTCGGCGCCGAACCCCGCGAGGAAGCGCGTGGCGACCGGGCCCGCCAGCACCCGCGTCAGGTCCAGCACGCGCACGCCGCGCAGCGGACGCTCGGCCGGCACCGACCAGCGCGGCGCCGGGCCGCAGGGGCCGGCCTCGCGCAGCACGGGCGGCTCCGCGCCCACGGCTCGGCCCTGCGGGTGCGCCGCCCACTCGGCCGCGCTCCGCATCGCCGCGGCGCAGCCGCCGGCGCCCACCACCGCGTCTTCCAGCGCCTCCGCCCGCCAGCCGAGCACGGCCCGGGCCACCGCCTCCGGTTCCGCCGGCACGCCCAGCACCGCCAGCGCCGCGGCCCTGTGGTGCGGCGCGTTGGTGTGCAGCTTGATCCAGCCGTCCGCCGCCGCGTAGTCGCCGGCTACCGCGTCCCACATGGGGGGCAGCTCCCACCCCTGCGGACGTATGGACGACGCGAACCAGAGGGAGGCGAGCCGGCGATCCACGGTCGCGACCGGCATCCGCCCGTGCCGCTCCGCCACCAGTTCGGCCACGGCGAGGCAGGCCGCGCCGACCGAGGCCGCCGCGAGGTCGCTCACGGCGAAGGCCGAGGGCAGGTCGCCCACGCCGTTGGTCCGCACGACCGTCGCTGACGCCGGCGCGCCGCCGAGGGCGTCCCAGATGGCGGTCGAGGCGGCACCGGCGTCCTGGCTCATCCCGCCATGCTGGAACGCCGGGCATCCGCGGGAAAGTCCGGTCCCCGATCGCGGGTCGTCACCTGGGCCGGCCGGCGTTACTCCTCCAGCCGAACTCCGGTCAGCGTCACCAGCTCCCCCCAGCGCGCCACCTCCGCCCGCTGAAACGCGGCGAACCCGTCCGGCCCTTCCGGCGCCAGCGTGAAGCCTGCCGTTTCCAGCCGTCGCCGCACGCCCCGGTCCTCCAGCGCCGCCAGCAGCACCCCGGCCAGCCCGGCCACCAGCGGCGCCGGCGTGCCCTTGGGCGCGAACACCCCGAACCAAGCGTCCACGAATGGTTCCGGGTAGCCCGCCTCGGCGGCCGTCGGCACGTCGGGGAAGCCCGCGACCCGGGCCGGCGCGCCGATCGCCAGCGTCCGCAGCCGGCCGTCCGCCACCAGCCCCGACACCGAGGGGAAGGTGGCGACGTAGAAGTCCACCACGCCCGCCACCGTGTCGGTCGCCGCCTGCGCGGCGCCGCGATAAGGCACGTGGGTCGCCTCCATCCCCGTCCGCCGCACGAGGGCCTCGCCGATGACGTGCGACGCCGAGCCCGCCTGCGACGAAGCGTAGTTCAGCCGCTCCCGCCGCCCGCGCGCCACCAGTTTGGCCAGCGTGGCGTCGGGCGAGGACGCCGGCACCACCAGCGCGTGGTGCACCGTGGCCAGCCGCGCCACGGGGGCGAAGCTGTCCACGACGTCGTAGCGCAAGCCGGGCATCATCCACTGGTTGGACGCGTGCGTCTGGTTGTGCCCCAGCACCAGCGTGTTGCCGTCGGGCGCCGCGCGCGCCGCCGCTTCCGCGCCGATCGCCCCGCCGGCGCCGGAGCGGTTGTCCACCACCACGGCGCGGCCCAGCGCCGCCTGCGCCCGCTCGCCCACCGCGCGGGCCAGGACGTCGGTCGGCCCGCCGGGCGGCGCCGGCACGATCAACCGCAGCGGCGCTGGCGACTGCGCCCGCGCGAGAACCGGCGCGGCGAGGCTGAGCGCGAGGGCGGCGCGGCGCGTGATCATCGAGGCATCTCCCGGTCGCGAGCGGCGGCCGTCGCCCGACGGCACGCGCGGGTCAAGACGTGGCGGCGCGCGGGCCGCGCGGCCGGCGCCGAACGTGATCGGGCGGGGGCAGCCGCCGGGCCCGTGGCCGTGCGCGGGCCCCGGGACCGGCGGCCTCAGCGCGGCATCCTCGTCCGCGACGAGGGGCTCAAGCGGGGCGGAACCCCGCGCGGTTCCGATCCTGCCAGCCCGCGATCCTCGCCAACTCCTCGGCATCCCACCGCGCGTACCAGCGCCGGTTCCCGCGATCGGTTCCGTCGTTCCGCGACGCGGTCTGGATCACGGCGAGCGGTATCGTCCAGTGCTGCCACCTCGAGAAGTGGGACGGCTGCCCCACCCACCGCGTCGGCGGGCCGGCCTTCCTCCCCTCGTCGAGCCGCTCGCTGCCGGGCGCCCAGTCCGAGAACAACGGTGCCGCGAGGCACGTTCCCGCTCCGAGATCCACGCTGAGCACCAGGAAATAGTGTGGCCCCACGACGGCGCGATCCCCGCCGCACGTCTTCTCGGCGTTGGTGAGGCTCCCGCCGAGCGAGCGCAGGAGGCCGGCGTCGAGGTGCACCACCAGGCCGGGCTCGACATCCCCAGCAGGCACCGGCGGCATTCATGCCCTCCGGCGCTGCCCCGCGCCGCGGGTGCTCGCGCCCATCCGCGGCGCTGCTCCGCCCGCCACGGGCCGCCCCGATCCGACCGCCCCGCTCAGGCCGCTTCCAGCCGTTCCGAGAGCGACAGCCATTCCTCCTCCAGCAGCCCGACCTGGTGGGCGATGGCGGCGCGGCGGGTGTTGGCCCAGGTTATGTCGGCCGCCCTGCGCTTGGCGTAGAATTCCGGATCGGCCAGCTTGCGGGCGATCAGCCCGTCCTCCAGGCGCAGCTTCTCCAGCTTGCCGTCGATCTCCTTGACCCGCTCGCGCAGGGGGGCCAGCACGGCGCGACTTTCCGCCCGGCCGCGGCGGTCGTCGCGCTTGGCCGGCGTCGCGTCGCGCGGGGCGGCCCGCCCGCGATCCGTCAGCAGCGCTCGGTAATCGTCCATGTCGCCGTCGAAGGCGCGCACCGTGTTGTCGGCCACCAGCCACAGCCGGTCCGCCACCAGCTCCACCAGGCGGGGGTCGTGGGTGATGAGCAGCACCGCGCCGCCGAACTCGGCCAGCGCGCGGATCAGCGCGTCGCGCGCGTCCATGTCCAGGTGGTTGGTCGGCTCGTCGAGGATCAGCAGCCCCGGCGCGTCGCGCGTGCACAGCGCCAGCAGCAGCCGCGCCTTCTCGCCGCCCGAGCAGGCCGACACCTTGGTGGTCGCCCGGTCCACGTCCAGCCCGAAGCGGGCGAGCTGCGCCCGGCACTGCGTTTCGGTGGCCTTGGGCAGGGCGCGCTGCATCAGCGTCAGCGGCGTCCCCTCCGGGTCCAGTTCCTCGGCCTGGTGCTGCGCGAAGTACCCGACCTTCAGCTTGGGCGAGCGCTTCACCTCGCCACCCATCGGCGCCATGCGCCCGGCGATCAGCTTGGCCAGCGTGGACTTGCCGTTGCCGTTGGCGCCGAGCAGCGCCACCCGGTCCTCCTGGTCCAGCCGCAGGTCCATGCCGCGCAGGATCACCCGCTCGCCGTAGCCGGCGTCGGCGCGGTCCATGGTCAGCACCGGCGGCGCGATCTCGGGCGGCTCCGGAAAGGCGAAGCGCGTCACCCTCTCCTCGATCGTCGCTTCCGCGGGGGGAAGCTTCTCCAGCGCCTTGATGCGCGACTGCGCCTGCCGCGCCTTGGACGCCTTGGCGCGGAAGCGGTCCACGAAGGCCTGCATGTGCTTGCGCTCGGCCGCCACCTTGACCGCCGCCGCCTGCTGCTGCGCGGCCCGCTCGCCCTTGATCCGCAGGAACTCGCCGTAGCCGCCGGGGTAGGTGCTGATGGCGCCCGCATCGAGGTGGGCGATGCCGTCCACGCAGCGGTCCAGCAGGTCGCGATCGTGGCTCACTACGATCAGCGCGCCGGGGAAGCGCTTGAGCCAGCCTTCCAGCCAGATGGTGGCCTCGAGGTCGAGGTGGTTGGTCGGCTCGTCCAGCAGCAGCACGTCGGGCTCCTGGAACAGCGCCGAGGCCAGCGCCACGCGCATCCGCCAGCCGCCGGAATACTCGCCGACGGGCCGCGCCTGCGCGCTCGCGTCGAAGCCTAAGCCCGACAGCACCGTCCCCGCCCGGGACGGCGCGGCGTCGGCGCCGATGTCGCGCAGCCGCTCGTGCACCTCCGCCGCGCGCTCCGGCGCCGCGGTGCCCAGCTCCGCCAGCAGCGCCGCGCGCTCGGTGTCGGCGGCCAGCACCGTTTCCAGCAGCGACGCGCTTCCCCCCGGTGCCTCCTGGGCCAGGTAGGCCATCCGCGCTCGGGCAGCGAAGCGCACCTCGCCGCCGTCGGGCTGGAGCTGGCCGGTGAGCACGCGGAACAGCGTCGACTTGCCTACCCCGTTGCGCCCGACCAGACCCAGCTTGCGACCGGAGTCCAGTTGCAGCGACGCGTTGTCCAGCAGCGTCCGGCCGGCGAGGCGGACCGTCAGGTCGCGGATGGCGAGAACCGTCATGGGGCGGCTTCTAGCGGCGCGAGGAGAGCGCGGCCAGCGTTCCGTGCATCCTCCGGGCCGCGTCGCCTTCGCCGCGCATCCCGGCCGGTCTAGGCTGCGCCCGCCGTCGTTGCCGCCGGCCGGCGCGTAAAAACCCCCCAGCCCGGAACTCCCGGCCCGGACCCCCAACCCGGAACCCGATGCCCGAACCCGTCCACCCCGCCGCGTCGCGATGAGGCTCGACCGCCGCGACGCCCCGCCGTCGCCCCGCGGACCCGCGCGCGACCCCCTGCGCGGACCGGTCGGGGGCGCGCGCCGCGGCCGCATCGGCCGTTTTCTGCGGGCGGCGGCACTGGTGTTCCTGCTCGCCCCGGCGGTGCTGATCGCGGGCTACCGCGTGCTGCCGCCTCCCGTGACGCCGCTGATGCTGCTCCGCTCCGCGCAGGGACAGCGCCTGGACCGCGAGTGGGTGCCGCTGGCGCGGATCGCGCCGACGCTGCCGCGCGCGGTCATCGCCGCCGAGGATAACCTGTTCTGCACCCAGCGCCTGGGCTTCGACGTCCCCGCCCTGCGCGCCCAGGCGCTCGCGTGGTGGAACGGCGAGCGGCCGCGCGGCGCCAGCACCCTGACCATGCAGACCGCCAAGAACATCCTGCTCTGGCCGGGTCGCGACCCGTTCCGCAAGCTGCTGGAAGCCTGGCTGACGCCGCAGGTGGCCCTCCTCTGGCCCCGCCACCGCGTGCTGGAGGTCTACCTTAACGTCGTGGAGTTCGGCCCTGGCATCTACGGCGCCGAGGCCGCGTCGCGACGCTTCTTCGGCCACGGCGCGGCCGACCTCACGGCCGCCGAATCCGCCCTGCTGGCCGCCGTCCTGCCGGCGCCGCTGGAGCGCTCGGCGGCGCGGCCCGGACCCGGCCTGCGCGAGCGCGCGGCGGCCATCCGCGCGCGCGTCGGCACGCTCGGGCCACTGCTCGACTGCGTCGGCTGAGCCGCGCGTCGCGCGAGGAGCGCGACACCTCCGACGGCGAGCCCCGGACCCGTTTCCCCCGCCAACGACCGGCATCGGACGCCCGCCGCCCGCCCCGCCTTGCCCGCCGGCCGCCGCCGATCCAGTTCCCGGGCAGCCTTCCCGCCATCCTCCCTGGAGACCACCCGTGCAGCTCACCGGCATCCACCACCTCACCGCCGTCACGGCGGACGCCCCCGGCAACCACCGCTTCTACACGGAGGCGCTGGGGATGCGGCTGGTCAAGCGGACCGTCAACCAGGACGACACCTCCGCCTACCACCTCTTCTACGCCGACGGCCGGGCGACCCCCGGCACCGACCTCACCTTCTTCGATTGGCCGGTGCCCCCCGAGCGTCGCGGCACCCGCTCGGTCACCCGCACCGCGCTGCGCGTGTCCGGCGAGGAAACCCTGCGCTGGTGGGCCGAGCGCCTCGCCGCCGCCGGTGTGCGCCACGACCCCCCGGCCGAGCGCGACGGCCGCGCCACCCTCGACTTCGAGGACCCCGAGGGCCAGCGGCTGAGCTTGGTGGAAGACGGCGGCGCCGGCGAGGCTCACCCCTGGGCGCGCTCGCCCGTGCCGGCCGGGCACCAGGTCCGCGGCCTCGGCCCGATCACCATGAGCGTGCCGGACCCCGAGCGCACCGATCCCGTGCTCACCGGCGTCCTGAACATGCGCCGCGCTCGCGACTACCCCGGTGCCGACGGCCCGGTGCGCGTCTACGCCATGGGCGAGGGCGGCCCGGCGGCCGAGCTGCACGTGGCGGCTGGGCCGGGGCTGCCGCCGGCCGGGCAGGGCGCCGGCGCCGTCCACCACGTCGCCTTCCGCATCCCCGACGCCGATCACGAGGGCTGGGCGGCGCGGCTGACGGCGCTCGGCGTGCGCTCCTCCGGCGCGGTGGACCGCCACTACTTCCGCTCCCTGTACTTCCGCGAGCCGGGCGGCGTGCTGTTCGAGATCGCCACCGACGGCCCGGGCTTCACCGCCGACGAGCCGATGGAGACCCTGGGCGAGCGCCTCGCCCTGCCGCCTTTCCTGGAAGGGCGCCGCGCCGCCATCGAGGCCGGGCTGCGGCCGCTGGGCTGACGCGGGCGGCGCCCGGCGCGACGCGATCCGCGCGGGCCGCCCTCGACCCGCGCGGATCGTTCCGGGAAGCCAAAGCGCGCCCGGCGCGTTGCGCCATCGCAGGGTGGGCCACGCGACGCACCGCCTGCTTCCGAGGAGATCGAAGGCGATGGACGAGAACCGGGTGACGGGCGCGGCGCGCGGGGCCGCCGGCAAGGTGCAAGGCGCGGCGGGCAGCCTGATGGGCGACGACCGCATGCGGGCGCAGGGTCAGGCGAACGAGATGCAGGGCCAGGTGGAGAACGCGCTGGGCCAGCTCGCCGACAGCGTTCGCCAGCAGCCGCTCACCTCCGTGCTGGTGGGCGTCGGCATTGGCTGGCTGCTGGGCCGCCTGCGCATCATCTGACCGCGGTCCCGGCCGGGCGTTCCCGGCTCGGCCGCTCCGGCCCGCGCACCCCGCAATCCCCTCCACGAGGACACGCCCGTGCTCAAGCGCACCCTGGGCCGCCACGGCCCGACGGTCTCGGCTCTCGGCCTCGGCTGCATGGGCATGTCGGCCTTCTACGGCGGGCGCGACGATGCGGAGTCGCTGGCCACCCTGCGCCGCGCCTTCGAACTGGGGATCAACTTCCTCGACACCGCCGACATCTACGGTGCCGGCGCCAACGAGGAACTGGTCGGCCGCGCCGTGCGCGAGCGGCCCGGCTGGGTGGTCGTCGCCACCAAGTTCGGCAGCGTCCGTCCCCCGGACGGCGCGGCGAGCGTAAACGGCCACCCCGATTACGTCCGCGCCGCTTGCGACGCGTCCCTGGCGCGCCTCGGCCTGGAGGTGATCGACCTGCTCTACCAGCACCGCGTCGACCCTGCCGTGCCCATCGAGGACACCGTCGGCGCGATGGCCGAACTGGTCCGGGCCGGCAAGGTGCGCCACCTCGGCTTGTCCGAGGCTTCCCCCGACACGATCCGGCGCGCCCACGCCACCCACCCCATCGCCGCCCTGCAAACCGAGTACTCGCTGTGGAGCCGCGACCCGGAAGGCGAGCTGCTGGGCACGGTGCGGGAGCTGGGCATAGGCTTCGTGCCCTACTCCCCCCTCGGTCGCGGCTTCCTCACCGGCCGCTTCCGCGCGCCCGGCGACCTTCCGGACGACGACCACCGCCGCACCATGCCCCGCTTCCAGGGCGACAACTTCGACAGCAACCTGGGCCTCGTGGCGCGGATCGCGGCGATGGCGGCCGCGAAGGGCTGTACGCCGGGGCAGCTGGCCCTGGCCTGGGTGCTGGCGCAGGGCGACGACATCGTGCCCATCCCCGGTACCAAGCGCCGTTCCTATCTCGCCGAGAACGTCGCTGCCTTGTCGGTGCGGCTGACGCTGGAGGAACTGGCGGAGATCG
Source organism: uncultured Roseomonas sp. (assembly GCA_964243365.1). Taxonomy (GTDB): domain Bacteria; phylum Pseudomonadota; class Alphaproteobacteria; order Acetobacterales; family Acetobacteraceae; genus Roseomonas. The sequence continues at coordinate 38,125 of CAXTEL010000002.1, forward strand.
ACCGGGCGTTGCCCCCCGACTCCGCCGCCGGCACGCGCTACGCCGAGGCGGGCATGCGGACCGTCAGCCTCTAGCGAAGCACTTGGCCAAAAAATTGCACAAACCGCATCAATACACCTGAAAGTTGCACCAACCGCACTTCAAGGGCTTGGTAAGGAAGGGTATCCTTCCCGGAAATGCCGACTCAGCACGCGGGCTCAACCTGTTCCCCCTACCCCGGAGCACCGCGACGCCTCCATCGTCGCGGCACGTTGGTGCTGGTCGGCTGCTCGGGCACGCCCGTCCCTCCCGGGAACGGCTAAGTGGACGTCCGATCGGGCCCCGACTTCCTCGGGGGCGGCGGGGAGGTGGGCGCGCTGATGCGCGCGCGGGACTGGTCGGCCTCGCCGCTCGGCTCGCCCGCGGCTTGGCCTCCGGAACTGCGCACGCTCGTGGGCATCATGCTGGGCTCGAAGCAGCCGATGTTCGTCGCCTGGGGCGACGGCCACGCGCTGCTCTACAACGACAGCTACGCCGCCGTTCTCGGGCGCAAGCACCCCGACGCGCTGGGGTTGCCGTTCCTGGACGTATGGTCGGAGATACGCGGCGACCTCCTGCCGCTGGTCGAGCGGGTCGGCGCCGGCGAGGCCGTCCACATGGACGACATCACCCTCGTGATGCAGCGCCACGGCTACCCCGAGGAAACCCACTTCGCCTTCTCCTGGACCCCCGTGCGCGACGCGGACGGCCGGGTCGCGGGCATCTTCTGTGCCTGCACCGAAACCACCGCCCGGGTGCTCGCCGAGCGCCGCGCGGCGTTCCGCCTCGCCCTCGAGGACCGGCTGCGCGACCTCGCCGACCCCCGCGCGGTGATGGCCGCCGCCGCCCGGGCGCTGGGCGAGCATCTCGGCGCCGACTGCGTCGGCTACGCCGAGGCCGACGCCTCGGGCGAGCGGGTGACGGTGGAGCGCGACTGGACCGCGCCCGGCGGCAGCAGCGTCGCGGGCCTGCACCGCCTCGACGACTACGGCCCGGCCAAGACCGCCGCGTTCCGGGCCGGCCGCACCGCGCGGATCGACGACGTGATCCGTAGCCCGATGACCGCCGCCGCGGCTTCGGCTTACGCGGCACTGGGCGTGCGCTCGCTCCTCAACGTGCCGTTGCTCCGGGCGGACCGGCTGGACGCCATCCTGTTCGTGCACGCCGCGCAGCCCCGCGCCTGGACCGACGAGGAGATCCGGCTCGTCGAGGAGGTCGCCGAGCGGACTCGGGCGGTGGTCGAGCGCGCCCGGGCGGAATCGGCGCTGCGCGAGAGCGAGGCGAGGTTCCGCAACATGGCCGACCACGCGCCGGTGATGATGTGGGTCACCGACCCGAGCGGCCACTGCACCTACCTCAACCGCCTCTGGTACGAGTTCACCGGCCAGGCCGAAGTGGAGGCGCTGGGCCTGGGCTGGACCGAGGCGACGCACCCCGAGGACCGGCAGCGCGCGGCGGACGCCTTCCTGTCGGTCAACGCCGACCGCGCGCCGTTCCGGGTCGAGTACCGCCTGCGCCGCGCCGACGGCGTGCACCGCTGGGCGATCGACGCGGCCAGCCCGCGCTTCGGCGAGGATGGCGGCTTCCTCGGCTACGTCGGCTCGGTGATCGACATCGACGAGCGCCGCGAGGCCGAGGAGCGGGCGCGGGAAAGCGAGGCCGCGACCCGCGCCCTGGCGGCGCAGCAGGCCGCCACCCTGGCCCAGCTGGCCGAGGGCGTGATCGCCACCGACGCCGATGGCCGCATCACCCTGGTCAACGACGCCGCGACGCGCCTGCACGGCGCCGGCCGGCTCGACGTCGCCCCCGATCGCTACGCGACGGCATACAGCCTGCTGACCGAGGAGGGCCGCCCGTACCCCTCCCTCGACCTGCCGTTGGCGCGGGCCGTGCGCGGCGAGACGGTGCTGGAAGCCCGCTGGCGAATACGGCGGCCCGACGGCAGCCAGGTGCTGGCGGTCGGCAACGCTGGCCCCGTGCGCGACGGCGCGGGCCGGCAGGTCGGCGCCGTGCTCACGATCCGCGACGACACGGCGCGACGCACCGCCGAGGAGAACCTGGAGCGTCTGAACGACGCCCTGGAGGAGAGAGTGGCGGAGCGCACGCGCGAGCGCGACCGGGTCTGGCAGAACTCGCGCGACCTGCTCGTGGTGCTCGGCGCCGACGGCGTGTTCCGCGCCGTCAACCCGGCCTGGACCGCGATCCTCGGTCATCAGCCGTCCGAGCTGGTGGGCCGCAGTTTCCGGGAGTTCATCTGGCCCGAGGATGCCGACCTGACCGAGCGCGGGCTCGAGAAGGCCGCCTCCCGGCGCGACCTGACGAGTTTCGAGAACCGCTACCGCCACCGCGACGGCACGCCGCGCTGGATCTCGTGGCACACCACCACCGAGGGCGACGTCATCTACGCCTACGGCCGGCACGTCACGGCGGAGAAGGAGCAGGCGGAGGCGCTGCGGCAGGCGGAGGAGGCGCTGCGGCAGGCGCAGAAGATGGAGGCGGTGGGCCAGCTCACGGGCGGGCTGGCGCACGACTTCAACAACCTGCTCACCGGCATCTCGGGAAGCCTGGAGCTGCTCGCCACGCGGCTGGCGCAGGGGCGGACGGGCGACCTGGAGCGCTACATCGGCGCCGCCCAGGGAGCGTCCAGGCGGGCGGCGGCGCTGACCCACCGGCTGCTGGCCTTCTCGCGCCGGCAGACGCTCGACCCCAAGCCCACCGACGTGAACCGGCTGGTCGCGGGCATGGAGGAGCTGGTCCGGCGCACGGTCGGGCCGGGTGTCGCGGTCGAGGTGGTGGCCGCGGGTGGGCTGTGGACCACGCTGGTGGACCCGAACCAGCTGGAGAACGCGCTGCTGAACCTGTGCATCAACGCCCGCGACGCCATGCCCGACGGCGGGCGCATCGCCATCGAGACGGCCAACAAGTGGCTGGATGCGCGGGCGGCCCGCGAGCGCGACCTGCCGTCCGGCCAGTACCTTTCGCTGTGCGTCACCGACACCGGCACGGGCATGACGCCGGAGGTGGTGGCGCGCGCCTTCGACCCGTTCTTCACCACCAAGCCGATCGGGATGGGCACGGGGCTGGGGCTGTCGATGATCTACGGCTTCGTGCGTCAGTCCGGCGGCCAGGCGCGCATCTACTCCGAGCCCGGCGGGGGCGCGATGGTGTGCCTGTACCTGCCGCGCCACCTGAACGCGGCCGAGCGCGTGGAAGCGCCCGCCGAGCCGGCCGCCCCGCCGCGCGCCGCGCGCAGCGAGACGGTGCTGGTGGTGGACGACGAGCCGACCGTGCGGATGCTGGTGACCGAGGTGCTGGAGGAGCTGGGCTACGAGACGATCGAGGCGGCCGACGGCGTCGCCGGCCTGAAGGTGCTGCGCTCGCCCGCGCGGCTGGACCTGCTGATCACCGACGTCGGCCTGCCCGGCGGCCTGAACGGGCGCCAGGTCGCGGACGCCGCCCGTGCCCTGCGACCCGACCTGAAGGTGCTCTTCATCACCGGCTACGCCGAGAACGCCGTGCTCGGCCACGGGCACCTGGACGCGGGCATGCACGTGCTCACCAAGCCCTTCGCCATGGACGCGCTGGCCGGTCGCGTGAGGGACATCATCGCCGCGCCGTGAAGCGCGGTGCGACGCCGGCGCGCCACCTCCGGGGGCCGATGGCAGCCGGGCGCCCGATGTCGTCGGTGGCCGAAGCGCCAGTTCGCGTCGCGGTGCCGCTGCGGGAGGAATTCCGTTCGCGACCGCGGTGGCACCTGTGGCTGGGAGTCGCTCCGGGGAACTTGACGCCGCGCGGAAGCTTGTAGGACATTGCTCCTAATTCAGGTTTGCTCCGGTCGGCGCTGAGAGCCGGAAACGCGGTAAGGAAGTAAGGAAGTAAGGCGACTGGACGCGCTGACCGGTAAGGCGCGCGCAACTCGGGCATCCGGCCCGCCGTACCCTGTCCGGGGTCGGATATGGGAACGCCGCCGCCGACCGGCGATCGAATGGCGGCAGGCTTGCGCGGCCGGGCGGAGCAGCCTACGGGGGCGCGCCCTTCGCACGGAAAGACGCCCCGCCATGGCCATCGAGCACACCTTCAGCATCCTCAAGCCCGACGCCACGCGGCGCAACCTGACCGGCAGGATCAACGCCGTGCTGGAGGAGCGCGGCCTGCGGATCGTCGCCCAGAAGCGCATCCGCATGACCCAGGCGCAGGCCGAGCATTTCTACGGCGTACACAAGGACCGGCCGTTCTTTCGGGACCTCGTGACGTTCATGACCTCCGGCCCGGTAGTGGTGCAGGTGCTGGAAGGCGAGAATGCGGTGGCTGCCAACCGTGAAGCGATGGGTGCCACCAACCCGGCCAATGCGGCCGAGGGCACGATCCGCAAGCTGTTCGCCGAGAGCATCGAGGCCAACAGTGTCCACGGCTCCGACAGTTCGGAGAATGCCGCCGTCGAGATCAGCTACTTCTTCGCTGGGCACGAGATCGTCGGCTGATAGTTGCGCGGCGGGACGGATGCCGCCTTAGCGCCCGCCGCGAGGACCGGCGATCCACCGATCCCGTCCCGCCACGGCCTTCGCCGATGCGGGACGAGACGGATCGGGCATCCGGTTCCAGCCCGCGCGGACCGGCCGCACGTGTTGGGCCGGCGGGCCGCCCTCAGCCGAACACGAAGTACAGCGCCACCAGCAGCGCGATGACGGCGCCGATGCCCCACGACGCGGCACGCAGGAAGAAATCCCAGCCGTGCTGCCGGTTGGCGAGGATGTCCATGGCCTCGACCCTCGTCATGTCGCTTCGCTGCTGCTCCTCGGCCATGCGCCAGGTCCCGTTCCTTCGGTCGTCCCGCGCCCGTTTAGGCAGCGCCGCCGAGGTGGGCAAGGGGGCGAGAGAATGGTCAGGGTGGTGGGTTGAGCAGCGCCCCGTCCGCCCCGGCCGAGCGCTTCAGGCCGCCGTCCGGTCCCACCCGGCCCTCAGCAAGCCACGCCAGCGCCGCCGGGAACAGCCGGTGCTCCTGCGCCAGCACGCGCGCGGCCAGCGCGGCTTCCGTGTCGCCGGGCAGCACCGGCACGGCGGCCTGGGCCACGATCGGTCCCTCGTCCACGCCCGCCGAGACGAGGTGCACCGTGCAGCCGTGCAGACGCACCCCCGCCGCCAACGCCCGGGCGTGGGTGTCCAGGCCCGGGAAGGCGGGCAGCAGGCTGGGGTGGACGTTGAGCATCCGGCCTTCCCAGCGCCGCACGAACTCCGCCCCCAGCACGCGCATGAAGCCGGCGAGCGCCACCAGCGTGATCCCTTGCCAATCGAGCGCCTCCTGGACACGGCGCTCGAAGCCGGCGCGGTCGCCGCGATGCGCGCGGCTCTCCACCACGCCCGTCGGCACGCCCGCGGCCTGCGCGAGCGCCAGCCCGGGGGCGTCGGCGCGACTGGACAGCACCAGCGCTACGGCGGCGGGGTAGGCGGGATTGCGCGCCGCCTCGATCAGCGCTGACATGTTGCTGCCGCGTCCCGAGATCAGGACCGCGACCGGGATCCGGCTCACGCCCTCGCCCGCCTGCTCAGGCGCCCGGCCAGCCCGTGCCGAGGTTGTCCACCCGCACCGCGGGTTCCCCTCCCCCGGCCGCCTCGATCCTGCCGATGCGCGCCACGCGTTCGCCCGCGTCCTCCAGCAGCCGCGTCGCGGCCTCGGCGTCGGCCTCCGCCACCACCAACGCCATACCGATCCCGCAGTTGAACACCCGCAGCATCTCGTCTGCCGGCACGCCGCCGGCGCGGGCGAGCCAGCCGAACACCGGCGGCGGGGTCCAGCTCCGCGCGTCGAGCACCGCCGCGGTGCGAGGGGGCAGCACGCGCGGCAGGTTGCCCGGCAGACCGCCACCGGTGACGTGCGCGGCGGCCTTCAGCGGACTTGTGCCCGGCTCGCCTTCCGTCCTGGCACGGTGCAGCGCCAGCACCGGCCTGACGTAGATCCGGGTGGGCTCCAGCAGCGCCTCTGCCAGCGTGCCGGCGGCGAAGGGGGCGGGGTCGCCCAGCCCGGCGTTGGCCCCCTCCAGGATGCGCCGCACCAGCGAGAAGCCGTTGGAATGCACGCCCGAGGACAGCAGCCCCAGCACCGCGTCGCCCGGCTCCACGTCCGGCCGCGGCAGCAGCGCGTCGCGCTCGGCGGCACCCACCGCGAAGCCGGCGAGGTCGTAGTCATCGCCCGCGTACATCCCCGGCATCTCGGCCGTCTCGCCGCCCACCAGGGCGCAGCCGGCCCGCCGGCAGCCCTCGGCGATGCCGGCCACGATCTCGGCCGCGCGGCCGACGTCGAGCCGGCCGGTGGCGAAGTAGTCCAGGAAGAACAGCGGCTCGGCGCCCTGCACCACGAGGTCGTTCACGCACATCGCCACGAGGTCGATGCCCACCCCGCCGTGCCGGCCGGAGTCGATGGCCAGGCGCAGCTTGGTGCCCACGCCGTCGGTGGCCGACACCAGCACGGGGTCGCGGAAGCCTGCCGCGCGCAGGTCGAACAGGGCGCCGAAGCCGCCCAAGCCCCCCATCGTGCCGGCGCGGTTGGTGGAGCGGGCGAAGGGCTTGATGCGGTCCACCAGGGCGTCGCCGGCCGCGATGTCCACGCCGGCGTCACGGTAGGTCAGGCTGGCCATGCTCGCTCCCGATCGGGTATGCCCGGGATGGTTCGTGACCGGGCCGCGGAGGAATGGGCAATGCCGGGCCAGGTGGCGGAACGCGGGGCGACGGATAGGCAACACGTTCGAGGGCGCTCCGCAACCGCCCTCCTGCTCGCCCTCGTCCTGCTCCCAGCGACGGGTCTCCCCCGATCGGGCGGCCGGGCGCTGGCCCAGGGCGCGCCGGCCGAGGCGACCGTTCCGGCTTCGGGCGGCTACACCCAGCGCGGCGTGCCGGCGGAGGCCACCGCCGAGGACGCGGTGCAGGCCCGCGAGCGCGCCTACGCTTCCGCCCAGCGCGTCGCCTACGAGCGCATGGCCGGCGAGCTCGGCCTGCCGCCGAGCCTGTCCGCCGCCCAAATCGACCGGCTGGTCCGCTCCGTGGTGGTGGAGCAGGAACGCGCCAGCCGCACCGGCTTCGCCGGCCGCGTCACGGTGAACTTCGATCCCCGCCGGGTCGCGGCCCTGGGCGGCCGGGCGCCGGCCGGGAGCGCCGCCGCGGGCGGAGCGCCCGCCGCGGGCGACGCGCCACCAGCCACGGCGCCGGCCGCCACCCCCGCGACGGCGTTCGTGGACGCGGCCGCGCGCTACCGCTCGCTACCCGAATGGCTGGACCTGCGCCGTCGCCTCCTCGGCAGCCCGCAGGTGGCGAGCGTGAGCATCCGCGCCATCTCGGTGGATCGGGCGCGGCTGAGCATCGGGCTGCGCGCGCCGGCCGAGATCGTCGGCCCGGGGCTCGTGGCGTCGGGTCTCGCGGTGGAGCCCGTCTCCGACGGCACTTGGCGACTGGGCCTTGCCGGAGGCGCTTGAGCCGGTTCGTCGCGCCTCGCGACCGGAGCCGGGCGGCGGTCCCGGGGACCGGGACGCGGAACGCGACCGGCACGCCGCACCGGGCGCCGTGCTGACCGGGCCGAACGTCATCACCTTCGGGCGCCTGTGCGCCGTGCCTGCCACGGTTTGGCTGATCATCCAGGGCCGACTCGACGGCGCGTTCGTGTTGTTCGTGGCGGCTGGCGTGTCGGACGCGCTGGACGGCTGGTGGGCGCGCGCGCGAAATCTCCGTTCGGCGCTGGGCGCGGTGCTGGACCCGGCCGCCGACAAGGCGCTGCTGGTGAGCGTGTACGTGGCGCTGGCCGTGGTGGGCGTGCTGCCCGACTGGCTCGCCATCCTGGTGGTGTTCCGCGACGTGCTGATCGTGGGCGGGGTTGGGGTGCTGATCCTGATGGGCACGCCGCCCGCCATCCGGCCGCTCCTGGTGTCGAAGGTGAACACGGCCGCCCAGATCGCGCTCGCCGCCGCGGCGCTGCTGATGCGCGGCTTCGGGGCGGGCCCGCCCTGGCTGGTGGGTGCGCTCGTCTGGCTGGTGGCGGCCACCACGGTGGCCTCGGGTGCCGCCTACGTGCTGATCGCGGCGCGCGAGGGCAGGCCGCGTTGAGCGCGCCCGCGCGCCTGCCGTCGCCGGGGGTGCCGTCCGGCGTCCCATCGCGGGCCGCGCCGCCGCCGCGCGGTCCGCGCACCGCCACGCGCGGGCAGCGCTGGGCGGTGGCGCTGGGGCTGCTCGCCGTGCTGGGGGGGGCGCTGTGGCTGTTCTCGCCGATCCTGACGCCCTTCGTGCTGGCGATCTGCCTCGCCTACTTCCTCGACCCCCCCGTAACGCGGATGGCGCGGCTGGGCGTGCCGCGCGGCTTGGCGGCCTTCCTGATGGTGCTCGGCATCTGCGCCCTGGCGCTGTTGGCGTTGTTGCTGCTCTACCCGCTGCTGATCGTCCAGGCGGGCGTGCTGCTGCAGCGCCTGCCGGCCTACGTCGCCGGCATCGGGGCCGCGGTGCGCGACCTGCTCGCCGGGGCCGCCGAAACCTTCGGGCCGGAGGTGCTCAACCCACAATTGCAGGATCTCGCGGCCGGGCAGGCGGGCGCCATCCTGGGCTATCTCGCCACCGCCGCCAGCCAGGTGGTCGGCGGCACGGCCGGGCTGTTCAGCGTCGGCTACGCGCTGTTCGGCGTCTTCACCTTCTCGGTGGTCACCCCGGTGGTGGGCTTCTACCTGCTGCGCGACTGGCAGCGGATCACCCTGCGCGTGGAGTCCTGGCTGCCGCGGCGTTATGCCGCCACGCTTCGCACCCTGGCGCGCGACGCCGACCGGGTGCTGGCCGCTTGGCTGCGCGGGCAGCTGCTCTGCTGCGCCCTGCTGGCCGCCTACTACGCGCTGGCGCTATCGGCCGTAGGGCTGGAGCTGGGACTGCTGGTGGGGCTGCTCTCGGGGTTGCTGTCGTTCATCCCCTACGTCGGCTCGCTGACCGGCATGGTGACGGCGTTGCTGCTGGCGGTGGGGCAGTTCGGCGCCTGGAACGGCGCGGCGCTGGTGGCGGGCGTGTTCCTGTTCGGGCAGACGGTGGAGGGCTACGTCATCTATCCGAGGCTGCTGGGGGACCGGGTGGAGCTGCACGCCGTGTGGGTGATCTTCGCGCTGTTCGCCGGCGGCGTCGCCTTCGGCTTCCTGGGCGTGCTGCTGGCGGTGCCGATGGCGGCCACAATCGGCGTGCTGGCGCGCCACTGGCTGCGCCTGTACCTGGCCAGCCCGCTCTACCTCGACCCGCCGCGGACCGGGTCGTGACGGCAGCCCGGGTTCGCCGAAGGGAGGCTGGGAGAAGGAATTTCCCCGAACTTCGCGCGGCGCGACGCGACGCCCCCCGGCCGGGCGCCTGACCGGCATGGCCCGGCAGCTTCCCCTACCCCTGGCTCTGCCGCCCGAGCGCGGCGCGCCGGTGATGCACGACAGCTCCAACGCCGTGGCGCGGACCTGGCTGGCCGCGCCCGACGATTGGCCGGACGGGCGGCTGGCGCTGCGCGGCCCCGAGGGCGTGGGGAAGTCGCTGCTGCTGCGGCAGGCGGCCGCGCGCTTGGGGCTGCGGCTGCTGGAAGGCTCGGCGCTGCGCGGCGTCCCCGACGGGCTGCCCTCGGCCGTGGACGACGCCGACTGCGTCGCCGAGGAGGCGGCGCTGTTCCACCTGATGAACAGTTGCGCCAGCAACGGGGCGCTGCTGCTCCTTGCCGGCCGCGAGGCGCCGTCGCGCTGGCGCGTGCGGCTGCCCGACCTCGGCTCGCGGTTGCGCGCGACCCATTCGGTGGAGGTGGAGGAGCCGTCGGATGCCCTGCTCCGGGCATTGCTCGGCCACCACTTCGCCGAGCGGCAGGTGCGCGTGGACCCCGGCCTGCGGGAATGGCTGCTGCTGCGGCTGCCGCGCGAGGCGGCCGCGGTGTCGCGCGCCGCGGCGCGGTTGGACCGGGCGGCGCTGGCCGTGGGCGGCGCGGTGACGCGGGCGCTCGCGCGCGAGGCGCTGGCCGACCTGCCCGGCTTCTCCGCGGCCGATTCGGCCCATGATTTTTCCGTGTCGCCGGACGCGGACGGCTCGAACCCGCCGCCCACCCTGCTGTAGGGTCCGCCCCGCCATGGACGCCCTTCCCGCGCAACCCCCTCCCGCGATCGGCGCCGACGCGCCCGAGCGCTTCATCAACCGCGAGCTGTCCTGGCTCGCCTTCAACGAGCGCGTGCTGGAGCAGGCGGAGAACCCGGGCTTCCCGCTGCTGGAGCGGCTGCGCTTCGTGGCGATCTCGGCGTCCAACCTCGACGAGTTCTATTCCGTGCGCGTCGCGGGACTGGTGGGGCAGGAGCAGGCGGGCATCGCCACGCTCTCGCCCGACGGGCTGACGCCGACCCAGCAGCTCGCGGCGATCAACGAGCGCGCCGGCCGGCTGATCGAGAACCAGCAGGCGGCGTGGCGCGCCGTGCGCGGCGAACTGCGCGGGGCGGGAATCTGCCTGATGGAGCCGGGCGAGCTGGGCGAGGCGGAGCGCGCTTGGCTCGACGACTGGTTTATGGAGCGGATTTTCCCGGTGATGACGCCGCTGGCGGTGGATCCGGCGCACCCGTTCCCCTTCATCGGCAACCTCGCCCTGTGCCTCGTGCTCAAGCTGGTGCGCGAGGAGGACGGCGGCACCATGCGCGCGCTGCTGCCGCTTCCCCCCCAGGTGGATCGCTTCGTGCGGCTGCCCGGGTCGGCCGGCTGCGGCATCCGCTTCGTGGCGCTGGAGGACGTTGTCGCGCTCAACCTGCCGCACCTGTTCCCCGGCTTCATCCTCGCCGAGCGCGGGCTGTTCCGCTTGATCCGCGACACGGGGGTGGAGTTCGAGGAGGAAGCCGAGGACCTCGTGCGCTCCTACGAGACGGCGCTCAAGCGCCGGCGGCGGGGCCAGGCGATCCGGCTGACGGTGACCACCGACACGGCCCCCGACATGGTGGCCTTCGTGGCCGACGAGGCGGACGCCGAGCGCGCCGGCAAGTTCACCGTGGACGGGCTGCTGGGGTTGACCGACCTGACGCAGATGATCGTGGACGACCGTCCCGACCTGCTGTTCACGCCTTACGCGCCGCGCTTCCCCGAGCGCATCCTGGACTTCGGCGGCGACTGCTTCGCGGCGATCCGCGCCAAGGACATCGTGGTCCACCACCCCTACGAATCCTTCGACGCGGTGGTGCAGTTCGTCCGACAGGCAGCGCGCGACCCATCGGTGGTGGCGATCAAGCAGACGCTCTACCGAACCTCGCGCGACAGCTCGATCGCGCGCGCGCTGATCGAGGCCGCCGAGCTGGGCAAGTCCGTCACCGCCATGGTGGAGCTCAAGGCGCGCTTCGACGAGGAGCGCAACATCGCCATCGCGCGCCAGCTCGAGGCCGCCGGCGTGCAGGTCGTCTACGGCTTCGTGGACCTCAAGACGCACGCCAAGGTGAGCCTGGTGGTGCGGCGCGAGGCCGGAACCTTGCGATCCTACGCGCACTTCGGAACCGGCAACTACCATCCCGTCACCGCGCGCATCTACACCGACCTGAGCTTCTTCACCGCCGACCCGGCGCTGACGCGCGATGCCGCGCGGCTGTTCAACTACATGACGGGCTACGCGCGGCCGAAGGAGATGCAGGGGCTGGCCTTCGCGCCGCTGACCATCCGGCCCACCCTGATGGCGCTGATCGAGGCCGAGATCGGCTTCGCCGGCGAGGGCAAGCCCGCCGGCATCTGGCTGAAGATGAACAGCCTGGTCGACGAACACCTGATCGACGCGCTGTACCGGGCGAGCGAAGCGGGGGTGAAGGTGGACTGCGTGGTGCGCGGCATCTGCTGCCTGCGCCCCGGCGTGCCGGGGATGTCGTCCAACATCCGGGTGAAGTCCATCGTGGGGCGCTTCCTGGAGCACTCCCGCGTGCTGGTGTTCGGCAACGGCCACCGGCTGCCGTCGCGCCGGGCCCGCGTGTTCATCTCCTCGGCCGACTGGATGGCGCGCAACATGGACTGGCGGGTCGAGACGCTGGTGCCGGTGGAGAACCCCACCGTGCACGCGCAGGTGCTCGACCAGGTAATGGTGATGAACCTCAAGGACACGGCGGCGTCGTGGCAGCTCGGGCCGGACGCGGCGTGGCGGCGGCTCGAGCCCGAGGGGGCGCCGCTCTCGGCGCACGAATGGTTCATGACCAACCCGTCGCTGTCGGGGCGGGGTAGCGCGCTCAAGCAGGCGTCGCGCGCGGCCGCGTCGCGGAGGCGGCCCGATCGCGTCGCGCAGGACTGAGCAGCTGGACAGCATCCCCCCGCCTTCGGGCCCCTCGTTCTCAGGCCCTGGCAACGCGCGCTGCGGCGTCGTGGACCTCGGGTCCAATTCCGTTCGCCTCGTGGTGTTCGAGGGGCGGGGGCGGAATCCTTCCGCGATCTTCAACGAGAAGGCGGTGCTGGGGTTGGGGCGCGGCCTGCAGGCCACGGGCCGGCTGAACGAGGCGGCGGTGGAGCAGGCGCTGCCGGTGCTGGAGCGCTACGGCGCCGTGGCGCGCGCCATGCACGCCGAGCCGCTGGAGGTGCTGGCCACCGCCGCGATGCGCGACGCGGCCAACGGTTCTGCCTTCGCCGACGCGCTGCGCGACCGGATGCCGGGCGTGCCGCTGCGCATCCTGACCGGGGAGGAGGAGGCGCAGCTCTCGGCCGAGGGCGTGCTGCTCGGCTTTCCCGGGGCGGACGGCATCCTGGGCGATCTCGGCGGCGGGTCGCTGGAGGTGGTGGACCTCGCGGGCGGGCGGGCGGGGCCGGCCGCGAGCCTGGCCCTGGGCGTGCTGCGCCTGTGCGACCGCGCCGAGGGCGACGTGGTACGCGCGCGCGCCTTCGCCGAGGCCGACCTCGCCACCGTGCCCTGGCTGGGCCGTGGGCGCGAGCGGGACCTGTTCCTGGTGGGCGGGGCGTGGCGGGCGATGGCCCGGATACACATGGCGCAGACCGGCTACCCGCTGTCGATCGTGCACCATTACGTGCTGCGCCGCGAGGAAGCGCGCGACCTGTGCGCGGTGCTGATCAACGCCAAGCGCGCGGCGCTGGAGCGGATGCCGGGAGCGCAGGCCAAGCGGCTGGCCGACCTGCCCTTCGCCGCGGTCGCGCTGCGCCGGCTGCTGCGCGCCACGGGCGCGTCGCGGGTGGTGTTCAGTGCCAACGGACTGCGCGAGGGCTGGTATGCCCGGCTGCTCCGTCCCGCCGTGCGCGACGAGGACCCGCTGGTGGCGGCGAGCCGCGAGCTGGCGGCCCGCTTCGGCCGCGACGAGGCGCTGCCCGCCGCGCTGATCGCCTGGACCGCGCAGTTGTTCACTGGCGAGACGACGGCCCAGCGGGCCATGCGCGAGGCGGCGTGCCGGCTGTCCGACGTGGGCAGCCACGACCATCCGGACTACCGCGCCGACCAGGCCTTCCTGCGCGTGCTGCGGCAGCCCGGGGTGGGGCTGGACCACAACGCCCGCGCCTTCCTCGCCCTGGCCGTGGCGCTGCGCTACGAGGCTGAGCCGGGCGGGCCGATGCTCGCCGCGGTGCGGCCGCTGCTGAGCGCGGCCGAGCTGCGCCGGGCCGAGACGCTGGGGGCGGCCCTGCGCCTCGCCCACACGCTCTCGGGAGGGACCACGGCGCTGCTCGACGCCGTCACCCTGTCGATGACGCGCGACGCGCTGCGGCTGCGGCTGTCGCCCGGCCGTGGCGTGTTCGCGGGCGAAGGTGCGCGCCGCCGGCTGGATGCGTTGGCCGCCGCCCTGGGCCTGCGGGCCGAGCTGGAGAGCGGATGACACGGACGGTGCCGACGCGCGATCCGCCGCGCGCCGACGCCGTCCGCGTGAGGTCGCCGCGCCGCGCCGTTCAGGCGGTCGCCGGGATCAATCGCACCCGCTTGCCGTCCACGCCCAGTGCCAGCCGCCCCGAGCGCAGCGCCAGGGCGTCCTCACCGAACACGCGCCGGCGCCAGCCCATCAGCGCCGGCAGCTCGCCGGGGGCGTCCGAGGCGAGGCGGTCCAGTTCCTCGCCGCTCGCCAGCAGGCGCGGGGCGACGCGGTGCTCCTCCGCCTTGGCGGACAGCAGCACCCGCAGCAGCGCCACCAGCGCGGGCGAGGGGGGCGGGCCGGCGCGGTCGCGCGGCAGTTCCGGCAGCGCCTCGTCGGGTAGGGCGCTGGCCTCGGCCAGGGCGGCGAGCAGGCCGGCGCCGGATTTTCCGCGCGCGAATCCTTCCGTGACGCCGCGGGTGCGGGCCAGGGCGGCGGCGTCGGCCGGCACCGTGGCGGCGATCTCGAGCAGGCTCTCGTCGCGCACCAAGCGCTGACGGGGCACGTTGACGCGCTGCGCCTCGCGCTCCCGCCAGGCGGCGGCGGCGCGGAGCGCGGCCAGGAGCCGGCGGTTGTTGGTGCGGGGACGCAGCTTCTCCCAGGCGGTGTCAGGGTCGGCGCGGTAGGTGGCGGGCTCGGTCAGAGCCGCCATCTCCTCGGCCACCCAGGGGAGGCGGTCCTCGCGGGCGAGCTGGGCGGTCAGCGCCTCGTAGATGCGGCGCAGGTGGGTCACGTCGGCGGCGGCGTAGCTGACCTGGGCGGGGGAGAGGGGGCGGGCCGACCAGTCGCTGAAGCGGTGCGCCTTGTCGATCTGCACCCCCGCCAGGGCCCGGCACAGGCTGTCGTAGGAGGCCTGGTCGCCGAAGCCCGCCACCATCGCCGCCACCTGGGTGTCGAACATCGGGCGCGGAGTGTCGCCGAAGCGCAGCAGGAAGATCTCCACGTCCTGGCGGGCGGCGTGGAACACCTTCATCACGCCCGTGTCGGCCAGGAGACCGCCCAGGGGAGCGAGGTCCAGGCCGGGGGCCTGCGCGTCCACCACCGCCGTATCGCGCGCGCCGCCGAGCTGCACCACGCACAGCTCGGGCCAGTAGGTGCGCTCGCGCATGAACTCGGTGTCCACGGTGACGTAAGGCTCGGCGCGCAGGCGGTCGCACAGGGCGGCCAGGGCGGCGGTGTCGGTGACGAGGACGGGTTCGGGCGCGGGTTCGGGCTGGGGGCGGCGGGACATGGTAGGTGTCCCTTACAGGCGGCGGGGGGCGGCGGAAAGGCGAGGGTGGGGCGCCGCTTGACAGGCCGGGCCGCGCGACCCTTCCTGCCGGCCCTTCCCAACACCGTTTCCAGGGTTCCCGATGCACGCCTACCGCACCCACGACTGCGGCGCGCTGCGCGCCAGCGACGCCGGCGGCACCGCCCGGCTCTCGGGCTGGGTGCACCGCAAGCGCGACCACGGCGGGCTGCTGTTCCTCGACCTGCGCGACCACCACGGCATCACCCAGTGCGTCGTCGCCCAGGGCTCGCCGGTGTTCGAGCCAGCGGACGCGCTGCGCCCCGAGAGCGTGGTGACGCTGACCGGCGAGGTGGTGGAGCGCGAGGGCGCCACCGTGAACCCGCGCCTGCCCACCGGCGCGGTGGAGCTGCGGGTGCGCGAGCTGGTGGTGCAGTCGGCGGCCGAGGTGCTGCCGATCCAGGTGGCGGGCGAGCAGGAGTTCCCCGAGGAGCTGCGGCTGCGCTACCGATTCCTCGACCTGCGGCGCGAGAAGCAGCATCGCAACATGCTGCTGCGGGCGGGGGTGATCGCCTCGATCCGGCAGCGGATGATCGCGCAAGGGTTCGTAGAGTTCCAAACGCCGATCCTCACGGCGTCCAGCCCGGAGGGCGCGCGCGACTTCCTGGTGCCGGCGCGCAACCATCCCGGCAAGTTCTACGCGCTGCCCCAGGCGCCGCAGCAGTTCAAGCAGCTGTGCATGGTGGCGGGCTTCGATCGCTACTTCCAGATCGCGCCGTGCTTCCGCGACGAGGCGGCGCGCGCCGACCGCTCGCCGGGCGAGTTCTACCAGCTCGACTTCGAGATGGCGTTCGTGACGCAGGAGGATGTGTTCGCGGCCATCGAGCCGGTGATGCACGGCGTGTTCGAGGAGTTCGGCGGCGGCCGCGCGGTCACGCCGGCGCCGTTCCCGCGCATCGCCTACGACGCCGCGATGCTGGAATACGGGTCCGACAAGCCGGACCTGCGCAACCCTCTGCGGATCACCGACGTGACGGAGCACTTCGCCGGCTCCGGCTTCGGGCTGTTCGCCAGGGTCGCAGCGGCGGGCGGGGTGGTGCGCGCGATCCCGGCGCCGGGGGCGGCGGGCAACCCGCGCGGCTTCTTCGACAAGCTCAACGAGTGGGCCCGCGCCGAGGGCGCCGGCGGCCTGGGTTACGTCCAGTTCGCGGCCGACGGTGCGAAGGGTCCGATCGCCAAGAACCTGGAGGTCGACCGCGTCGAGGCGATACGCGCCGCCTGCGGGCTGAGCGCCGGCGACGCGGTGTTCTTCGCGGCCGGCAAGCGCGACGAGGCGCCCAAGTTCGCCGGCAAGGTCCGCACCAGGCTGGGCGAGGAGCTGGGGCTGATCGCGGAAGGGGAGTTCCGCTTCTGCTGGATCGTGGACTTCCCGATGTACGAGCGGGTCGAAGAAACCGGGGCGATCGACTTCAGCCACAACCCGTTCTCCATGCCGCAGGGCGGGCTGGAGGCGCTGGACACGATGGACCCGCTCGACATCAAGGCGTTCCAGTACGACATCGTGTGCAACGGCATCGAACTGAGCTCGGGCGCCATACGCAATCACCGCCCCGACATCATGCTCCGCGCCTTCGCCATCGCCGGCTACTCGGCCGAGCAGGTGGAGGCGCGCTTCGGCGGCATGCTCAACGCTTTCCGCTACGGCGCGCCGCCGCACGGCGGCTCGGCGCCGGGGATCGACCGCATGGTGATGCTGCTGGCCGACGAGCCCAACATCCGCGAGGTCATCCTGTTCCCGCTCAACCAAGGCGGCGAGGACCTGATGATGGGGGCGCCCGCCCCGGTGGAGCCGGCGCGGCTGCGGGAGCTGAGCATCCGGCTCGACCTGCCCCCGGTGCGCGGCGGCGGCAAGGGCGAGGCGTCGGCCAATCGCGCCGCGGAACCCGCCGGCACGGCCGCCGAGGGTGCCGCCCAGGCGCCGAGCACCTAGATTGCCGCACGACACCCGAAGGACACGGCCCATGCGACCGCGCCACGCTCCCCTCGCCAAGCGCCTGGCGCTGACCCTGCCGATCGGTCTCGCGCTGCTCGCGTCGCCGCTCGCCGCGCAGGTTCCCCAGCCCGCGGTACCCCAGGCCGCGGCACCCGCGGCGCAGGCGGTGCCCGGACAGATCCCCGGTGCCGAGACCATGGCGGCCCACCGCGCCGCCTACCGCCTGACGCTGGACCGGGCGCGGGACAACAGCGACGTGGCCCAGGCGCAAGGCGCGATGCTGTTCGAGGTGCTCGACGCCTGCGAGGGCTGGAGCACGCGGCAACGCCTGACGCTGCGCGTCGCCGACCGCGACGGCCAACAGGTCGAGACCGCGTCGGACTACAACACCTTCGAGAGCAAGGACGGCCGCCGGCTGCGCTTCTCCGTCACGCACGCCAGCCAGGGCGCGGTCAGCCAGCGCATCCTGGGCGAGGCGACGCTGGAGGCCGACGGCTCGGGCAGCGTGACCTACGAGCAGCCGCAGGCGCGGACCGAGCGGCTGGCGCCCGGCACCCTGCTGCCGATGATGCACACCATCCGGGCGCTCGACGCCGCGCGGTCGGGCCGGCGGCTGCTGGTGGCGCCGCTGATGGACGGCACCAACGAGGACGGGGCGCAGGACAGCAACACCGTGGTGCTCGGCTGGGACGCCCAGGCACCGGCGCAGCCGCGCTTCCCGCTGCTGGCGCTGCCCAGCGGGCGGATGCGGATCGCCTTCTTCGGCAAGGACTCCGCCGGCGGCGGCGCGGCCGCGCCGGAGTACGAGGTGGGCCTGCGCTACTACAGCAACGGCGTGGCCGACGAGTTGAAGATGGATTTCGGCGAGTTCACCCTGGACGGGAAGCTGGACACGCTGGAAGCCCTGCCCGGCGGCTGCTGAGCGCGGGCTGCGCCGACGGGTCGCGCCGCGGCGCCGTTCGCGTCAGCGCAGGGGTGATCCCAGCACGTCGCGGTTGATCCTCCCGCCCGGGGCCTCGACGCCGCCGGGCAGGGCGAGGCCGGCACGGCGCAGGCAGTCCAGCGCGTGGCGGCGCTCCGCTTCCGCGACGTCCTGCTCCCAAACGATTCGCCAGGTCACGCGGTCCGGCGGCGGCTGGCGTTCCATGATCGTCTTCACCTCCGGGCTGCCGCGGCTCTCCGCGCGGCAGGCGGCCTGCTGCGGCGTTTCGGCGGGATCTGGGCGGGTGGGCGGGGCGCCGCCGCAGCCGGCCAGCACCCACAGCATGCACAAGGCCGACGGGAAGCACCGGGTGAAAGGCGAGGTGCGGCGGCCGTCCGGGGCGTGCATCAGGCGGACTCCAGCCAGTCCTCGATCAGCCGGCGGGCGATGGAGTCCACCCGCGGCAGGCTGAAGCGCGGGGATTCGTGCGCGCGCAGCTCGGCGCGGGTGAACCAGCGGGCGTCGCGCAGCTCGGCCGGGTTCACGGTGATCTCCTCCGACAGCGCTTCGGCGTGGAAGCCCAGCATGACGGAGGCGGGGAAGGGCCAGGGCTGGGAGGAATGGTAGTGCGCGGCGCCCACCCGCACGCCGGTCTCCTCCGCCACCTCGCGCCGCACCGCCTCCTCCAGCGATTCGCCCGGTTCCACGAAGCCGGCCAGCGTCGAGTACATGGTGGTGCTCGGGAAGCGCGTGGAATGCCCGAGCAGGCAGCGTCCTCGCTCGCCGGCCCCGGAGTCCACCACCACGAGCATGATCACCGCCGGGTCGGTGCGCGGGAAATGCTGCGCGCCGCAATTGGGGCAGCTGGCGGCATTGCCGGCCGAGCGCGGCTCGCACGCCGTCCCGCAGACGCCGCAGAAGCGGTGCCGGACGCGCCAGTGCATCAGGCCGCGCGCGTGGGCGAGCAGGCTGGCCTCGCCGGGGGGGAGCAGCCCCGCCACGGCGCGAAGCTCGGTGAACTCGCCCGCACCGTCGGGCAGCAGCGGCAGCGGGTCCTCGGCCGCGGAACAATCCACCGCGAAGACCGGGCGGCCGTCCCGCAAGCCCAGCAGCGCCCAGGGGCCGCCGGCCATGCGCGCGGCCCGGGCCGCGGCGGGCGTCAGCAGCACCGCTTCCGGCGCGCCCGCTTCCAGGCCGCGCAGCAGGCTGCGGCCGCGCCACACCGGGGCGAACGCCGCGCCGTCGTCGGCCAGCAACCGCGCCACCGCATCGGCGTCGTCGCGCAGGTTGGAGACCCGGTCGAGCGGGCTGCCGGTGTAGGCGTTGGGCCGGCTCGCGGGGATGGGGAGCATCGGGCGCCGTGGTGCCACGGGCTTTGGGGAGCGGCAAGGCTGGGGCGCGCCGTCGCCGGCCGCCCCGGGACCGGCCCCGCCGCGCAGCGCCCTCGCGAGGCCGACCCCGGGAGAGCTGCGCCCGTCGGCGGCGGATTGCCCCGGCGCGCCGCCGGTCCCATATTCCCCTTCGGAAGGCCGGCCGCGGACGGGCGCCTCGCCAATCCGGTCAGGTCCGGAAGGAAGCAGCCGCAACGAGTTTCCGCCCGGGTCGCAGGTCGGTCTTCCACCCCGCTCGCGGCCATCGAACGCTCGTTGCCTTCCCCAGCCCCCGCCTTCCCCAGCCCCGGGTGCGAATGCCCAGCGACACCTTTCTTCCGGAGCAAGACCTTCCCGAGGCGGAGGAACTGCCGCAGCCACCCGCGGAGGGGCCGGGCCTGTTCGGGGATGTCCCCGCACCCGGCGCGCCGCCGGCGCAGGCCGCGCCCGAGCCGGCGCAGCCTTACCGCGTGCTGGCCCGCAAGTACCGCCCCGCCACCTTCGCCGACCTGATCGGCCAGGAGGCCATGGTCCGGACCCTGCGCAACGCTTTCGCGCAGGACCGGGTCGCGCACGCCTTCATGCTCACCGGGGTGCGCGGGGTGGGCAAGACCACCACCGCCCGCATCATCGCGCGCGCCCTGAACTGCACCGGGCCGGACGGCACCGGTGGCCCCACCGTGGACCCGTGCGGGGTCTGCGCCGATTGCCGCGCCATCCTGCTCGACCGACATCCGGACGTGCTGGAGTTGGACGCAGCGTCCAACAACGGCGTGGACAACGTGCGCGAGTTGCGCGAGCAGGTGCGCTTCCGCCCGGTGCAGGGTCGCAGCAAGGTGTTCATCCTCGACGAGGTGCACATGCTGTCGGGGCCGGCGTTCAACGCGCTGCTCAAGACGCTGGAGGAGCCGCCGCCGGCGGTGCGCTTCCTGTTCGCCACTACCGAGCTGCGCAAGGTGCCGGCCACCATCCTGTCGCGCTGCCAGACCTTCCATCTCCGCCGCGTGCCGCAGGAAGCGCTGCGCGCCCACTTCGCCGCGATCGCCGGCCGCGAGGGAGCGGTGCTGGAGCCGGAGGCGCTGGGGATGATCGCGCGCGCTGCCGACGGATCCGTGCGCGACGGGCTTTCCCTGCTCGACCAGGCGATCGCGCTCGTGGACGGCGGGTTGGCCGAGGGTGGCCTCGCGGGCGGTGTCCCGGCGGGCGGGGGCGGGACGGTCACGGCGCAGTCGGTGCGCGACATGCTCGGGCTCGCGGATCGCGCGCTGGTCATGGACGTGATGGAGGCCGCCATGCGCGGCGACGTCGCTGCCACCCTGGCGCACGTGGACCGCGCCCACGAGGGCGGCGCGGATGCCGGCGTGCTGCTGGCCGACCTCGCCGAGCTGACGCATCAGCTGACCCGGCTGCGCACCGTGCCAGGCCTGCGCGACGACCCCACCCTGCCTGAGGAGATGCGCGCGCGGGGGGCGACGCTGGCGGGGCGGCTGAGCGTGCCGGTGCTGGGGCGTGCCTGGCAGATGCTGCTCAAGGGGCTGGAGGAACTGGCCTTCGCGCCCGACCGGCGCGCGGCCGCGGAGATGGTGCTGATCCGCCTCGCCCACGTGGCCGAGATGCCGACGCCGGGCGAGGTCCTGCGCCAGCTGACCGACGGTCCCGGCGCGATGGGCGGCGCCGCGCCAGCGGCCGGCGGCACCGGGGGGGGCGCGTCCCCGGGCGGCGGTCCGCCGCCCGTGGTCGGCGACGCCTCCGAGGGTGGGTCGGGCATGAGCCGCGCGGGTTCGGGCCGGGCGGTCCCGGGCAACGCCGGTGCGGTGACGATGGGCGGCGCGGCCACCGCGTTGGCGGCCACGGAGTCGGCGGCGCTCCCGGTCGTGCCGGCGCCGCAGCCCGGGTCCTTCCGCGAGGTGCTCGCCCTCGCCTCGGGCCGCAAGCCCGTGCTGCACGCCATGCTGCGGCAGAGCGTGCACCTCGTGGCCTTCGCGCCCGGCCGGATCGAGTTTCGGCCCCGGCCGGACGCGCCGCGTGACCTCGCCGCCCAGCTCACCGCCCTGCTGCTGGACGCCACCGGCCAGCGCTGGACGATCGTGTTGAGCAACGCCCCCGGCGAGCCGACGGTGGCCGAGCAGGGCCGCGCCGTCGCCGCCGAGGGGCTGGAGGCCGCGGGCAGCCACCCGCTGGTCCGGGCGGTCCTGGCGGCCTTCCCGGGCGCGAGGATCGCCGGCGAGGTCCGGGACGGTGCGCTCGACGACTACGGCCTGCCGCTCGCCGCCGCGGTGGCCGATGCCGGCGCTGGTGCCGAGCCCGACGAGGCCGGCGGGCCGGATGACCCGTTCGGCGACATCAACGACGACCCAGGGGAGACGGACGCGTGAAGAATATTTCGCAGATGCTCAAGCAGGCCCAGTCCATGCAGGCCAAGATGGCCGAGATGCAGGCGAGGCTGGAAGCCGAGGTGGTAGAGGGACAGGCCGGCGCCGGAATGGTCAGGGTGGCGCTGTCGGGCAAGGGCGACCTCAAGCGCGTCGCCATCGACCCGTCGCTGATGGTCGCCGAGGAACGCGAGGTGCTGGAGGATTTGCTCGTGGCGGCGCACGCGGACGCCAAGGCGAAGGTCGAGGCGGTAGCGGCCGAGGAGATGCAGAAGGCCACGGCCGGGCTGAACATCCCCGGCATGGGTGGTGGCCTGCCCGGCGGCTTCAAGCTGCCGTTCTGAGCCCGGACCTTTCCCCGGGCCACGTCGCGTGATCCCGGCCAACGATCCCGTCGAGCAGCTGATCGGGCTGCTGTCGCGGCTGCCCGGGCTCGGCCGGCGCTCCGCCCGACGGGCGGTGCTGCGGATGCTGCAGGATCCGGCGCGGCTGATGCTGCCGCTGGCGGACTCGCTGCGCGCGGCGGCCGAGGCAGTGCGCGCCTGCGAGGTGTGCGGCAACCTCGACGTGCGCTCGCCGTGCAGCGTCTGCCGCGACCCGCACCGGGAGCGTGGCTTGGTCTGCGTGGTCGAGGGGGTGGCCGACCTGTGGGCGCTGGAGCGGGCGCAGGCGCATCGTGGCCTGTACCACGTGCTGGGCGGCGTGCTGTCGGCGCTGGGCGGCGTGGGGCCGGAGGACCTGTCCATCCAGGCGCTGGTGCGGCGCGTGGCGGCCGAGGACGTGCGCGAAGTGATCCTGGCCCTGCCCGCCACGGTGGAGGGCGCCACCACCGGTCACTACCTGTCCGACCGGCTAGGCGACTTGCCGGTGCAGGTGACGCGCTTGGCGCAGGGCGTGCCGATGGGCGGGGCGCTGGACGTGCTGGACGACGGCACGCTGGCCGCGGCGTTGCGGGCGCGCCGGCCGGTTTGACGCGGCGGAGCCCGGGCAGCCGCGCTCAACCCGCCGTCAGCAGCCCCGCCACCGCGCCCGTCATGCAGCAGGCAATCGTTGCCGCTACCAGCGATGGTAGGCCGAGGCGCACAATCTCCGCCCGCCGCTCCGGGCACATCACCGTCATGCCGCCCACCATGATGCCCACCGACGCGAAGTTGGTGAAGCCGCAGAGCGCCCAGGTGAGGATCAGGCGCGACCGCGCGTCCAGTCCCGCCCCGCCGGACTGCGCCAGCTCCAAGTAGGACACGAACTCGTTCACCGCGACCTTCACGCCCAGCGAGGCTGCGACGGTGACGGCCTGCTCGGCCGGCACGCCCATGGCCAGGGCGAGCGGCCACATCGCCCAGCCCGCCACCTGCCGCACCGTCAGCCCGGTCAGCGACGACAGCCCGATGTCCACCAGGGCCACGAGCGCCACGAAGACGATCAGCGTCGCCATGATGCCCAGCAGCAGCGACAGGCCGTCGGCGGTGCCGCGCACCAGCGCCTCCATGGTGCTGTCGTAGAGGGGCGGCATGGCCGGGTCCTCGCTGGCCGCGGATTCCGGGCCGGGTGGCTTCATCAGCAGCGCGGCGAGCACCGCGGCCGGGGCGCTGACCAGGCTGGCCGACAGCAGCTGGCCGGCCGCGTCCGGCACCACCGCCGAGATGACGGTGGCGTAGATCACCAGCGTGTTGCCCGAGATGGTCGCGAGCCCCGCCACCATCACCGTGAATAGCTCGGGCGTGGAGAGCCGGGCGAGCCAGGCGCGAATCAGCAGCGGCGCCTCGACCATGCCGACGAACACGTTCGCCGCGACCGAGAAGCCGCAGGCTCCCGACAGGCCGAAGGCGCAGCGCAGGCTGCGCGACAGCAGCCCCACCACGGCCGGCAGCACGCGCCAGTGATACAGGACCGCTGACAGGGCACCGACCACCAGCACCAGCGGCAGTGCCCCGAAGAACAGCACGAAGGACGCGCCGGGACGCAGCTCGGCGAAGGGCAGGGGTGCGCCGCCCAGGTAGCCGAAGACCAGGGACGTGCCCTCGCGCGTGGCGCGGGCCAGGGCGTCCACCGCGTCGCCCAGCAGGCCGAAGGCGCGGCGCACCGGCGGCACCCGCAGCAGCAGGAGGCCCGCCACCACCTGCGCCAGCAGCCCGGCGGCGACCACGCGCCAGGGTATCGGCCGTCGGAAGCCGCCACAGGCCCAGGCCAGCGCCGCCAGCGCGAGCAGACCGGCGCCGGACTGCCATTGCAGGAGGGTCACCGGTGCCGGCCGCTTCCCGGTCCGGGAACTGCCGGCGTCCCCGTTTCGGAGGACGATCGGGGCGGCTTGATCCTCATCTCCGATCGCTCCGATCCATCCGGCGTCGCTCTCCGGCACCGCGCTGCCGGGCGTCCGAACCAGGATCAGCAACCTTCATGCCGAGCGCCACCGATCCACCCAGCGGCGCCCCCGGGCCCCGGCTCGGGCCGTCGGTCGGCGCTTCGCGGACGTCCTGCTCAGGTTGCTGCCGAGCGTGCTGCTCCGCGTCGCCGCAGCGCAGGAACGGCTGCTCGGGCGGACGTGGTCTGGAGCCGCTGATGCTCGCGATCCTGCTGGGCGTCGCTCCACGTACGGCCTGGACGCCGGGTGCGGCCTGGGTGCCGGGGATCGACTTCAGCGCCGAAACGCTGCTGGAGGTCGCGGTGATCCTGCTCGGCGCGTCGCTCGGCGCGCGGACGGTGCTGGCGGTGGGTTCGGCCATGCTGGGGGCATCGCGGGCGTCGTCGCGGCCAGCCATCCTGGCCAGCTGCGCCATCGGACGCGCGCCCGGCCTGCCGCGGCGCATGGCCGTGCTGGCGGCCTGCGGCGACTCGACTTGCGGCAACTCGGCCACTGCCGCGGTGGCGCCGGTGATCGGCGCGGGGAGCGCGGACGTCACCGCCTCGATCGCCTTCACCGCCGTGCTGGGCGTGGCCGCGATCCTGTTGCTGCCGCTGCTGCCGCTGCTGCTCGGGCTGGACGAGACGGCGTTCGGCGTGCTCGCCGGGCTGACGATCCACGCCGTGCCGCAGGTGCTGTCGGCGACGGCGCCGGTGGGCGCGCAGAGCACGCGAGTCGGCGCGCTCGTCGATCTGGTGCGGGTGCTGGCGCGGGCAGGTGCCGGGGCGGCGGGCACCGTGGTGCTCTCGCTGCTGATGATTGGGCTGCTCGGCCTGAACCTGATCCGGCTGCTCCGCCTCGGCTGAGGTGGGTCCGGGCGCACCGCGGCGGGCCGGCGGCCGCGGCGAGGTGTGACCTGCATCGTGCCGCTCGCCCGGATCGGTGCCGAACCCCGCCGCGTCAGGTTCTCGGCACGGTCGCCGGTACGGCCAGGGGCACGGCGCCGGGGGACGCGCCGGCCACCTCCTCCATCTCGATGGCCTCGATCCGATTGCCGGAGCGGATGATCTTCTCGGTGGTGATATCGATTTGCCGAACGTCGTCCTGCATGTCGGCGAAGTGCCGCTTGAGCTTGGTCACGCGGGTGTCGAGGCGGCCGACCTCGGTGACCATGCGCTGCACCTCGTCCTGGATCCGCCGCGCCTCGGAGCGGATGCGCACGTCCTGCATCAGGGCGCGCATGGTGCCCAGCACGGCCCAGAGCGTGGACGGGGAGACGATGTAGACGCCCTTGCGCGCTGCCTCGTCGACGAGGGAGGCGTGGGTGGCGTGCAGCTCGCCGTAGATCGCCTCCGACGGCACGAAGAGCAGGGCACCTTCGGCCGTTTCCCCGGGGATCAGGTACTTCTGGCAGATGTCGGTGACGTGCTTGCGCACGTCCGACGCGAAAGTTTTCGCCGCGGCGTCGCGCGCGGGGCCTTCCGCGTCGCGGTGCGCCAGCCAGCCTTCCAGCGGGAATTTGCTGTCCACCACCACCGGGCCCGGTGGGTGCGGCAGGCGGATCAGGCAGTCGGCGCGGTGACGGTTGGACAGGGTGTGCTGCCAGGAGAAGCCTTCTGCCGGCAGCCGGTCCTCTACCAGCCGGCGCAGCTGCACCTCGCCGAAGGCGCCGCGCGATTGCTTGTTCGACAGGATGCCCGACAGTGTCGTGACCTGGGCGCCCAGCGCTTCGATGTTGCCGCGCGCCGCGTCGATCACCGCGAGGCGCTCGCCGATCGCCTTGGCAGTTTCCTGAGTCGCGGCGAACTGCTCGCCGAGCTGCCGCCCGACGCGCTCGGTCTGCCCGGCCAGCGCGGCGTTGAGGCGCTCGTTCTGGGCGGCTACCGCCTCGCTCACCCGCCGGCCCTGCTCGATGAGGCTGTCGGTCATGGTCAGCGTCGCCCGCGCCACGCGCTCGGCCAGGGCACCCTCCTGGGCCTGGGCGCGCTCGGCGGTGACGGCCTGCGCCTCGGCGAGCCGCTGGTTCTGCGCGGCCAGCGCCGCCTCCACCTCGCGTCCTTGACGGGCGAGCTGCTCGCCCACGCCCGCTTGCAGCGCGCCGAGGCGTTCCACCAGCGGCAGCACGGCGTCGGCGCCGAGCGTCCCGCCCGTCGGGCGACGCACCAGCACCAGCACCACGGCAGCCGCGCCGGGAAGCGCCGCGAGCAGGATGAGGAGCCAGGATTCCAAGCGTCTACTCCGACGGGGCCACCCGTTCCCGCCGCCCTTATGGCGCCGCGCGGCGCCGTTGCCCACCGGCGACGATCCCGTCGGGCGGGCCCGCTCAATCCCTGGGCTCGAGCGGCAGGGTTTCGGGCATGGCGAGCAGCACCAGGAGGAACGAGAGCAGCCCCGCCGTCCCGAGCATGGCGAAAGCGGCGCCGGGCCCGAGCCAGCCCGCGACTGCGCCCGCGACCGTCGTGCTCAGCGTGCCGCCGATGCCCACGGCGAGGCCGAAGATGCCGATGCACAGGTTGAAGCGGTTGGTGCCCCGCGTCAGGTCGGCCGCGAGCAGCGGCAGCAGCACGCCGAGCACCGCGGCGCTGATGCCGTCCAGCGCCTGCACGAGGACCAGCAGCATCCAGGAATCCGACACCAGCGCCAGCAGCAATCCGCGCAGCGGCAGAGCGCCGAAGCCGAGCAGCAGCGCGATGCGGCGGCCGCGCCGCTCGGCCAGGCGGCCGACCCAGGGCGAGATGGCGGCTACCACTAGCTGCGGCAGCACGATGCAGGCGGCGATCACGAGGTTGGCCTCGTCGCCGCTGTTCCTGGTCACCTCCGCGCCCGCCAGCGGCAGCATGGCAGCGTTGGACAGGGTGAACAGCCCGCAGCAGGCTGCGAAGACCGGCACCCCGCGGCTGCCCAGGAGCTGGCGGAGGCCGCCCCGCCCTCCCGGTGTCCGCAGCGCCGGCGCGACGCGCGGGGCGAGGTCGGCGCTGCGGATCGAGGCCAGGGCCAGCAGGCCGGGGAGCGCCAGGGCCGCGGTGAGCCAGAATACCGCGGCGCCGGATACGTAGGTTCCCGCCAAGCCGAGGGCCGCAGCCGCGAAACCGTTGCCGATCGAGGCGTAGCGTGCGTTGCGGCCGAGCCGCTCGCCGAGCGCCTGTCGCCCCACCAGCGCCAGGCTGATCGCCGCGATGGCGGGGGCGAGCACGCAGCTCGCGACTCCGTGCAGGACCTCCGCCAACATAACCGGGAGCGTGGTCGGCCGGAACGCCAGCAACAACGCGCTGGCCGGGATGGCCAGCAGCGGCACCAGGATGGCGAGCTGCTTGCGGGGCATCGCGTCCACCAGGAGGCCCGCGGGGAGCTGCATGACCACGGCGGTGAGGGTGCCGACGCTCAGGGCCAAGCCGATCTCGAACTCGGTCCAGGCCTGGGCTGCCAGGTACACGGTGACGAAGGGCCCGAAGCCCGTCTGCATATTGGCCACGAAGAAGTTCAGCCAGTCGAGGCCGCGCCCGCTGCGCCTGCTCGCCATGGGAGCGGCTATTCCGGGCGCGCGGCGTCGCCGTCCGGCAGGCCGGCGACGACGACCGCCTCGCCGTCCTTGTATTCCGGGAAGTTCCGCAACTGGTCCCGGCTCAGGCCCAGGGCGATCCCGTCGGGGGCGAACTGCAGCGCCCGCCAGGCGACCGCGATCCGGCGACGGCCCACGCCCATGAAGCCGCCGTAGTCCAGCACGGCCGCCCGCGGCTGGCCGTCCTCGTCCACCAGCACGTTCATCACCTGGGCGACGACGACGCCCCCCGGCCCCTTCACGTCGCGCCCGATCACGCGCAGCGCCAGCTTCGGCACCAGCTGTTCCTGCACCGCCGGGGGCGGCACCGGCGCGTCGGCCGCGACGGCCGACGCGGGACGCAGGGCGAGCGCCAGAAGCGCCAGGAGCAGCGGGCGCCGGTCGGAACGAGGGGGAAGGGGAGCCTGCACGGTACGCTCCACGCGATGGTGCCTCAGTGCCGGAAGTGTCGCACGCCGGTGAACACCATCGCCAGACCCGCGTCGTCGGCGGCGGCGATCACCTCGGCGTCGCGCACCGAGCCGCCGGGCTGGATCACCGCCGTCGCACCGGCGGAGGCCGCGGCCTGAAGCCCGTCGGCGAAGGGGAAGAAGGCGTCCGACGCCACCACGGACCCCTCCGCCAGGGGCGCGTCGAGGCCGGCGGCGCGGGCGGCCTCGGCCGACTTCCAGGCGGCGATGCGGGCGCTGTCCACCCGGCTCATCTGCCCGGCGCCGATACCCACCGTGGCGCCGTCGCGGGCGTAGACGATGGCGTTGGACTTCACGTGCTTGCAGATCCGGAAGGCGAAGCGGAGGTCGGCCATCTCGTGCCGGGACGGGGCGCGCCGGGTGACGACCCGCAAATCCGCCTCGGCGACGCGTCCGTCGTCGCGGTTCTGTACGAGGAAGCCGCCGGAAACCGAGCGGAAGCTCCGGCCGGGTGCGGCCGGGTCGGGCAGGCCGCCGGTGAGCAGCAGGCGCAGGTTCTTCTTGCGGGCGAAGGCGGCGCGCGCCGCCGCGTCCGCGTCGGGGGCGATCACCACCTCGGTGAAGATGGCCGCGATGCGCTCGGCGGCGGCGGCGTCCAGCGGGCGGTTGGCGGCGACGATGCCGCCGAAGGCGGAGATGGGGTCGCATCGCAGCGCCTTGTCCCAGGCGTCCGCGAGGTCCGCGCCCAGCGCCGCACCGCAGGGATTGGCATGCTTGACGATCACGATGGCCGGTCGGTCGAACTCCGCCACCGCCTCAAAGGCGGCGTCGGTGTCGTTGAGGTTGTTGTAGCTCAGCTCCTTGCCCTGGGCCTGGGTGGCGGTGGCGATGCCGGGACGGTCCGTGCCATCGGCGTAGAAAGCGGCGCGCTGGTGCGGGTTCTCGCCGTAGCGCAGTGTCTGCCGCAGCACGCCGGGCAGGCTGAGGCGGGGCGGGAACTCCTGGCCTTCCTGCCCGGCGAACCAGGCGGCAACGGCGGCGTCGTAGGCGGCGGTGCGCGCGAAGGCGGAGGCGGCGAGCCGGCGCCGGGTGGCCAGGGTGGTGCCGCCGCTGGCCGCCAGCTCGGCCGCGACCTCGGCGTACTGGGCGGGCGAGGTCAGCACGGCGACGTGGGCGTGGTTTTTGGCGGCCGAGCGGATCATCGCCGGGCCGCCGATGTCCACGTTCTCCACGCACGCGTCGGGGGAGGCGCCCCGGGCCACCGTCGCCTCGAAGGGGTAGAGGTCCACGCATACCAAGTCGATCGGCGCGATGCCGTGCTCGGCGGCCTGGGCGACGTGCGCGGGGTCGTCGCGGCGGTAGAGCAGGCCGCCGTGGACCTGCGGCAGCAGCGTCTTCACCCGGCCGTCGAGGATCTCGGGGAAGCCGGTGTGCTTGGACACCTCCGTCGCCGGGATGCCCGCCGCGCGGATCGCCGCCGCGGTGCCGCCGGTGGAGAGGATCTCCGCGCCGTGCCCGGCAAGGGCGCGGGCGAACGCCACCAGCCCTTCCTTGTCGGTCACGGAGAGCAAGGCGCGGCGGAGCGGGAGCGGCTGGTCCATGGCGGCGGGGTTTGCCGCGCCGGGGGGGTGCGGGGCAAGGCGCGACGTGCGGGACGCCGCCATGCCGCTGCTCACAGGCCGAGCAGGTCGAGGGTGCGGTCCACCACCGCGGCCTCGGCGTAGCGCGACGTGGCCCGGTCGCGGCCCGCGGCGCCCATGCTTCGCCGCAACTCCGGATCGGCCGCCAGTCGGCGCAGCGCCGCGGCGAGGGGGGCGACCCGGGCGGGCGGCACCAGCAGGCCGGTCCGCCCGTCGAGCACCATCTCGCGCGGGCCGCCCACGTCGGTGGCGACCACGGGCAGTCCCGCGAGCATGGCCTCGATTACCGACATCGGCAGGCCCTCGAAGTGGCTGGGAAGGCAGAACACGTCCGCGCCCGCCAGGACTCGGGCCACGTCGTGCCGGTAGCCTAGGCGCCGCAGCCGGGGCCCGAGCACGGCGGCGGCGCGCGCGAAGGCGGGGCCGAGGTCCTCGCCGTGGTCGGAAGGCAGTCGGTCGCCGACGACCCAGAGCGTCGCCCCGGGAACCGCCTCCACGGCTTCCAGCAACTCGGGGTAGCCCTTGTGCCGTACCAGCCTGGACACGGCGACCACCACGCAATCGCCCGGCGCCGAGCCCAGCTCGGCCCGCGCGCTCGCGCGCGCGACCGGGTCGGGCCGGAAGATCGCGGGGTCGCGACCGTTGCCGCAGGCCGTCGCGTCGCGCGCGATGCGCAGGCGCCGGGCGTCGCGCGCTTCCTCCTCGCTGACCGTCAGGAAGGTGTCGGTCAGCCGGCCCCCCAGCCACTCCATCCCCAGCGACAGGCCGCGTCGCCACAGCGGGCCCGGCTGGTTGAACAGGAAGCCGTGCACCGTGTAGGCGACGCGCGGGACCCCTTCCAGCCGCGCCGCGAGGCGCCCCAGCAGCCCGGCGATCGGGAAGTGCGCGTGCACCAGGTCGGGCCGCTCGGCGCGCATCAGCCGGCGCAAGGCCGACAGGGCGCGCCAGTTCGACCCCGGGGATAGGCTGCGGGCCATGGCGAGGCCGGCGACTCGGAAGCCCTCGGCGCGCGGCAGGTCGAGGAGCGGCCCCTCGGCGCAGGCGGCGACCACCTCGTGGCCGCGGGCCCGGGCGCCGCGCATCAGGGGCAGGACGAAGTGGCGCAGCGCGAAGTCCACGTTGGCCACGAAGAGAATTTTCACGCCCCCTCGGCCGCCTCTCGCGCCACCACCCGGCGGATCGCCCACTGCACGCTCTCGGTGTTCGCGTCCGCGTGCAGCACCACCTGCTGCGTGGCCCTCGGCTCGCCCGCGACGTGCACGCTGTCCTCGAGCGACACGCGCACACCTGCCGCGCGCAGGCGCCACTGCGCGCCGGAGGGCAGCCGCAGGAGCACCGCCCCTTCCTCGCCGAGCGTGGCCGTCACCCGCGGGTGGAGGTGGAAGCGCATCGCGAAGGCCGGCCGCACGTCCGCCTCCACCGCGTCCTCGCCGCGCAGATCGTCGCCGGATTCCGACAGCCACAGACGGCGGCGGTGGATCGCCTCGAAGGGCCGCTTCCAGCCGTCGTGGGTGGCGTCGAGCCACTGGGCGCCCTCGGACTCCTGGCGATCGGCCTTCACCCGCTCCGGCCGCCGGCCGAGCCCCTCGGGGCGCAGCTCAGCGCTGTTGGTGTCGGCCAGGATCAGCGTGGAATGCGCGGCGGTGGCGCGGAGCGCGTCGCGCCAAGCGTCCTCGGCCGCCGGCGCGGCGCCGCAATTCACCACAAGGCGGTCCCGGCCGACGGACATCTCGAAGGACAGGGTGCCGGCATGGTGGAGGCGGTCCGGGCCGCGCGGCAGGCCGCCCGGGGGCGGGGCGGGGCGGGGCGGGGGTGGGGCGCCGCAATCGGCGATCACCAGGGTTCGTCCGGCCTGGAGGCGCTGGAAGCCGCCGTCGGGGAGGATGAGCGGGGCGCGGCCGCGTGCCTGGGCCTGGGTAAGCACGAGGTCCAGCAGCGCCGCGGTCTCCTCGCGGGTGCCGTTGAAGCAGGCGAGGCCGCCGTCACCGTGGCGGAACAGGCGCAGCGCAGGCCCGGCGCGGTCGAGCGCGAGGGCGAGGTGCGGCGGCGCTTCCAGGCCGGCGCCGTGCAGCAGGTTGCGGATCTCGATCAGATCCTGGAACGCGGCGAGGTGGGCGGCGGGGCTGCGCTCGACGTGGCAGCCGTCGGGCAGGAACTGACGCTCCAGCTCGGCCGGCAGCAGGCGCACGCAGCGCGACAGCCAGACGTCCTCCCCCAGCGCGACGGAGGCCGCCAGCGCCCCTTTGAGCGCCAGCAACGCGCCGCGGTGCGCGCATTCCGCCGGCAGCGACAGCACCAGCGCCCGCACGTCCTGGGCCATGCGCTGCATCAGGGCGCGACGGAAGGCGTCCTCGGCGGTGGCGGCCAGGAAGTCCCAGTGGCCGAGCCAGGCGGCGAGGCGGGCGCCGGCCACCTCGGGCGCCCCCGCCAGGGCCTCGTTGCCCGTGCGCGCGAGCCAGTCCTGGGTCAGGGCGCGCGCCCGCAGCCGCGCGCCGTCCGTGCCCAGGGCGCGCAGGTCGCGCAGCCAAGCGAAGCCGTGCAGTGCCGCGCGCCAGGCAGGGCTACCGCCGCGCATGGCTCCCTCGGTGCGGGTCGCCTCGGCGGGCAGCAGGGGCAGGGCGGTGCCCAGCACCTCGAACTCGCCCTTGAGCAGCCGCTGCCCGCGCGCCGCGTCGCCCGGCCACAGGTCGCGGAAGGCGCGCGCCGGCGCGTCGGGAACGCGCATCGGCTTGAGCCCGGCGAGGGTGCGCCGGGCGCCGCGCATCCAGTCGCTCACGCGGTGCTCCGCGGCGTCGCGGCGGCGCGGATCGCAGCGATCGCGGCGCCGTAGTCGGGCTCGCCGAACACGGCGGTGCCGGCCACCAGGGCGTCCGCCCCGGCATCGCGGCAGCGGGCCGCCGTGGCGGGCGTCACGCCACCGTCCACCTCCAGCGCGATGTCGCGGCCGCTGCGCTCGATCATGCGCCGCAGCCGCGCGATCTTGGGGAGTTGGTCGTCGAGGAAAGACTGGCCGCCGAAGCCGGGGTTCACGGTCATCACCATGATCAGGTCCGCGAGTTCGAGCACGTGCTCCACCGCGCTCTCGTGCGTGGCCGGGTTCAACGCCACGCCGGCCTTCTTGCCCAGGGATCGGATGGTCTGCAGCGAGCGATGCAGGTGCGGCCCGGCCTCGGGGTGGACCGAGATGATGTCCGCCCCGGCTTCCGCGAAGGCCGCGAGGTAGGGGTCGGCGGGCGCGATCATCAGGTGGACGTCGAAGAACAGGGCGCAGCGCCCGCGCAGGGCGCGCACCACGGCGGGCCCGAAGGAGATGTTGGGCACGAAGTGCCCGTCCATGACGTCGAGGTGGAGCCAGTCCGCCCCGGCGGCCTCGACGGCGGCGGCCTCCTCGCCCAGGCGGGCGAAATCGGCGGCGAGGAGGGAGGGCGAGATGCGGAGGGGGTGCGTCACGGCGGAAGTTTCTGACAGCCCGGGCAACGAGCGGCAACCTCGGCGGCGGTTCCGACGCGCGCCGCCGCGCTAGATCGGCAGCGCCGTGGTGGACTTCACCCGCTCCATGGCGAAGCGCCCCGTCACCTTCCGCAGCGAGGGGGCGGTGGCGACGAAGCGGCGGTGGAGCGCATCGTAGGCGGGCATGTCCGCTGTCACCACGCGCAGCATATGATCGACGTCCCCGCCCATCCGCCAGCATTCGGCGATCTCGGGCATGCGGGCCACGACGGCGGCGAAGTCGGCGATCCAGCCGGCCGAACGATCGCCCGTTTCCAGCGCCACGAGGACGGAAACGCCCAGGCCCAGGCTGGCCGCGTCGAGCAGGGCCACGCGCGCCGTTACGATGCCCGCCTGCTCCATTCGCCGGGTCCGCTTCCAGCAGGGGGTGGAGGTGAGCCCGACCCGGGCCGCCACCTCGGCGAGGGAAAGCGTGGCATCGACCTGGAGCAGGCGGAGGATCGCGCGGTCGAGGTGGCCCAGTTCCGCCTCGGGCATGCGAGAAGGCCTACTCCGGGCGGCGCGCTCCGCGTTTCCGGACGCGTTCGCCCGGTGCGATGCCGAGCCGCCGATCCGTGCGAAGGCATCCAGGTTCGACCGGTCGCGGGCCGTCCGGGGATCGGTGAGCGTCGATGCCGTTCGCGTCAGCCGGGTGCGCGGAAGCGCGCGACGAAGAAGCCGTCGATGCCGCCGCGCTCGGCCCACAGGTCCGGGCGGGTGCGCAGGTTGCCCGCGGGCGTGATGGCGTCCGCCAGCCCGGGCGCCTCCCCCTCGCGCACTGGGTCCGGCACCAAGCCGAGCGCCGCGGCGGTCGCGAGATGGGCCTCCCCCTCCTCGGACTGGAGGGAGCAGGTGGCGAATACCAGGCGGCCGCCCGGTACCAGCATCCCCGCGGCGACGCGGAGCAGGTGCGATTGCAGGGCCGCCAGGGTCGGCACGTCGCCCGCCCGCTTGAGCTGCGTCACGTCGGGGTGACGGCGGATCGTGCCGGTGGCCGTGCAGGGCGCGTCCAGCAGGACGGCGTCGAACCGCGCGACGTTGCTCTCTGCAATGCCCCAGGCGAGGGCGTCGGCTTCCACGACGGCGGCTTCGAACCGCAGGCGGGCGAGGTTCTCGCGGAGCCGGACGGCGCGCCGGGGCTCCTTCTCCACCGCCGTCACCGTCGCGCCGGCGGCGGCGAGCTGGGCCGTCTTGCCGCCCGGCGCGGCGCAGAGGTCGACCACCTGCTCGCCGGGGCGGACGCCGAGCAGGCGCGCGGGCAGGGCGGCCGCGGCGTCCTGAGCCCAGAAGGCGCCTTCAGCCGCGCCCGCGAGATCGGAGAAGCGCGTGCCGGGGGGGAGGCGGGCCGTCCCGGTGGGCAGCAGCTCCGCCCCTTCCGGCGGGACCGCGCCGGGGGTGAGGGTCAGGTCCAGTGGCGCCGGTGCCCGGTGGGCGCGCGCGATGGCACGCGCGCCCGGACCGTAGGCGGCCTGCCAGGACTTCCAGAGCCAGCCGGGCGTGTCCAGGCGCTCGCCGTCGAGGTCCTCCAGTGCTGCCGGGCCGGCCTCCGCCACGCGCCGCAGCACCGCGTTCACCAGCCCCGCCAGGGGCCGCGGCGCCAGACCGACCGCGGCGGACACGGCGGCGTGCGCCGGGGTGCCCAGCAGCAGCAGGTCGGCCGCGCCGATGCGCAGCGCCATTCGCGCCGGCGCGGGTGGCTCACGCCGCAGCCACGGTTCGAGCACCGCGTCCAGCGTCCCGAGGCGGCGCAGCACGGCCGATGCGATCCGGTGCGCGGCCGCCTTGTCCCGCGCCTCGACCGGCGGCAGGGCGTCCAGCGCTTCCTCGAGCGGGCGGTGGCGTTCCAGCACGGCGGCCAGGAGGGCGGCGGCGGCGGCGCGAGTGGGGTTGGGGAGCATCGCCGTCCGTATGTCGCCCTCGCCGTCGGCGTGCTAGAGGCAGGCGCGGAATGCTCGGGCAACTTCTCGATCGGTTGCCGGACACGCGGTGGCCAAGGCTGTTGCTCAGCCTGCTCTGCGCCCTCCTCTGGTTGCCGGGCTTCTTCTCGCTTCCCCCCGGCGACCGCGACGAGAGCCGCTTCGCGCAGGCGTCGCGCCAGATGGTGGAAACGGGCGACTGGGTCCGCATCCGCAACCAGGACGAGGAACGGAACAAGAAGCCGGTCGGCATCCACTGGGCGCAGGCCGGCGTCGTGAGTGCGCTGGAGGGGATCGGTGTTTCCGCCCGGGGCGAGATCTGGGCCTATCGCCTGCCTTCCGCCCTGGGTGCTTGGTTGGCGGTGCTGGGAACGTTCCGGTTCGGGCGCGTGCTGGTCGGCCGGCGGGCGGCGTTCCTCGGTGCCGCGCTGCTCGCTTCCAGCCTGCTGCTGTGCGTTGAGGCGCACATCGCCAAGACGGACGCCGCCCTGCTGGCGACCGTCGTGGCGGCCATGGGGCTGATGGGACGCGCCTACGTTTCGCGCGCTCCGCTGACGCGCCGACAGGCGGCCGGGTTCTGGCTGGCGCTGGGGATCGGCGTGCTGCTCAAGGGGCCGATCGGGCCGATGGTGCCCCTGCTCGCGGGGCTGACGCTCGTGGTTTCGGACCGGGGCGCGCCGTGGCTGCGCCAGCTGCGGGCGCACTGGGGCGTGCCGCTGATGCTGGCCGTGGCAGTGCCCTGGCTGGTGGCCATCGGCATCGCCACCGAGGGGCGCTTCTTCTCGCAGGCCGTGGGCGGGGACATGCTCTCCAAGGTCGGTTCGGGCGAGGAAGCGCACTGGGCGCCCCCGGGCACCTATCTCGCGACGTTCGGCGCTGCCGCGATGCCTGGAGCGTTCCTGGTGCTGCGGGCGCTGCCGGGTGCCTGGGCCGGGCGGCTGCGGCCCAGCACCCGCTTCCTGCTGGCCTGGGCGGCGCCCACTTGGCTGCTTTTTGAGGCGGTCTCGACGAAGCTGCCGCACTACGTCCTGCCGGCCTACCCGGCGCTCATGCTGCTAACGGCGGCCTGGGCCATGGACCCCCTGCGCCGCTCGCCGCCGCGTTGGCTGGCCGTGCTTAGTTGGTTCGCGCTGGCCGGGGGGGCGGCGGGGCTGGCCCTGGCGACGGTCATCCTGCCATGGCTGGCCGACCGTCGCGTCGACCCCGCGGCGATGCTCGCCCTGCCGGCGTCGGGGCTGCTGATCTGGCGCGTCGTCGTCCACGCGCGAACGGGGCACTGGGGACGGGCGGGACTGGCGGCGGCGATGCTCGTCATCCCACTGCAATGGGTGGCGCTGCAGGGCGTGCTCCCGGGCCTGCGGGCTCCCTGGGTCGCTCCCCGCCTCGCCGCGATGGTCGCCGCCGCAGGGCGCGACGTGCCCGGCGGCTTCCCGCCCGAGCGCGTCGGGGTGGTCGGCTACCACGAGCCGTCGGTGGTGTTCGCGCTCGGCACCCCCGTGCACCTGCTGCGGAACGGGGCCGCGGCGGCCCGCTTCCTGGCGGAAGGGCGGGGCAGGGACGAGCCCCGGCTCGTGGCCGTCGAGGACCGCCAGTCCGCCTCCCTCGTCGCGGAAGCTGCCGTGCTGCAACTGCCCGTCCTGCCCGCCGGAAGCCTCGACGGCTTCAACTATTCGCGCGGCCGGCGCGTCACGCTCGCCCTCTTCCGGAGCGTTCCGTGACCGACGGGGACGATCGGGCGGGCAGGCGGGACCCGGCGCGGGCCTACGCCGCCAGGAACTCCATTCCGGCGTCCGGTCCCCCGAGGATCTCCGCCACCCGGGACATCTCGATGCGGGTGACTGGGTCCACGTTCCCGGCCAGGAGCCTGAGGCGCTGAAGCATGGTTCGGCGGGCGGTGTCGTAGGCACCTTCCCCACCGAGCTTGCGGGCTGCTAGCTCCAGGCGGCGGAGCGAGATGGCGCCGTCTTCCAGCGCCGCCACGTCCTCGTCCGAGGCGGAGCCGCCGGCGAGCCTGTCGGCCGGCGCCAGCACCCGCTCCTGCCCGAAGGCGGCGTAGGCCGCGCGGCAGTCCACGTCCAATCCGTGACGCCATGCCTCGAGCTTGCGTCGCAACTCCGGGCCGCGACCCGCGGTCGCCGCGATCGCGTCCTCGAACAAGGCGCAAACGGTTTCGACGCGGCCGGGCAGGAGCTCCGGGCTGGTGCTGCGCACATCGGGGATTTGCGCGCTGAGCGCCTGCTCCAGCGCCGCGTCGACCGCCGGGGCTGCGGCCGGCGACATGGACGCGGCCACGGCACTGAGGGTACCCGGCCGCTTGGCCGTGCGCAGCAGCGTCGCCAGGGCTGCGGAGAGCGGTTCCACCCCCGCTTCGGCGGGTCGACGCAGCGCCGCGCGTGCCAGACCCTCGGGCGGACCGGAGGAGCCTTCCGCGACCGCCCGCTGGATGTCCGCGCCGCCGGCGAGCACGGCGGCGCAAAGGCCCGCGATGGGAAGGAAGCATTCGCTGCGCAGCCCCGCCTCCTGCCAGCCGACTGGTGCGGTGCTGGCGGCGGCCAGCACCCTCGCGCCCACCGACCAGATCTCCTGTGCCTGCGCCACGAAGCCCGCCGGGTCTTCCCGGGAGATGCCGGACAGCGAGGAGATGATGACGGCCGCCCGGTCGCCCAGCGCCGCTTCCACCATCGTCGAGAGCGGGGTGAGGGCGGTGCGCGGCAACCTTCCCTCGCCCGGGCGCCAGTTGCCCGGGGTCACGATGGCACCATCGAGGGGCATGAAAAGCACGCGCGTCAGATTCAGCGGCCTCGCGAAGCGCAGGGCCCGCAGGCGGGCCCGGGCGGCATCGAGGACCTTGTCCGCCTCCCCCCGTTCCGGCAGGGCGTCCAGCATGGCGACGATGCGCACCAGCCGCTCGGCGGGGCTGTGGGCCACTGCGGCGGAGAGCTGCGCCAGCTCGGTGCGGGAGAGCGCCACGATCCTCATGCCTCCCCGATCACGCGGCCACCGCCCTGACCCGCTCATTCCGGCGCTGGATGTTCAGCATCGTGCCGCTCCGCCAGTCCTGGTTCGCGCGGACGCTGCGACGGAGCGATCCAACGGACTCGCTTTCCCACGCAGGATCGAAGCTGGCCCAGCTGTGCGTCTCCAGGGGTACGACGGGCAGCAGCACGGCCATGTCACGCAATGCGTCCTCCGACGCTGTGCGCCAGAGGCCGAGGATGATGTCCCAACCGTCCAGCAGCCAGTCCGGTTGCGCCGTGATCCGGCGCAGCTCCTGCGGATCGGCCAGCCAGCGGCGCAGCAGCCCGGGAACGTCCTCGGCCAAGCTCTGCGCGTCGGCCAGCACGACTCTCGCCATCGCGAGAGTCGGTCGAACCGATCTGGACACGAGCGCGGC
This sequence comes from uncultured Roseomonas sp., assembly GCA_964243365.1. GTDB lineage: Bacteria > Pseudomonadota > Alphaproteobacteria > Acetobacterales > Acetobacteraceae > Roseomonas. The sequence goes on from CAXTEL010000002.1 coordinate 76,597, forward strand.
GCAGTTGCGGTCCGCTTCCCCCAGCGTTTCCAGGGAGCCGCTCAGGGCGCGATCGAGGGCTTCCAGTTCGGTGAGCAGTCGCGGTAGCGGCGCCTTGGTCGGGTCTCCCGGCAAGCCCAGTGGATCGAGCAGGTCGGCGATGTCCTCGAGCGCGCGGTACGCCGTCTCGGCCCCGCCGGACGCGTCACCCGTTTCCTGGGCCAGCACCGCCCTGGTGCGTCGCGCGAGCCGATCCGGCGCTTCCGCCTCGGGCGGCGGCAAGCTGAGACAAGGTTTCTCCGCCTGCCGGATCAGGCGCAGCAGGAGGAAGTAGTGGGTAGCGAGGCGCGAATTCTTCTCGGCCGCGAGTGCCGCGACGGCGGCATGCGCGGCATCCCGGCCCGCGTAGCCCTCGGCGGCCACGGAGCGCGCTACGTCGCGTATCCGGCGCGGCGCCGGCGAGCGCAGGTCCCCCACGCGGGTCCAGAAGTGCCGGTCGTGCATCGACGGGCTGCAGAAATCCGGCAGCGCCGCCCAGGGGAGGACGTACACGCCCTCCCCGCCCGAAGGATTGGGCACCACGAGTTCCAGCAGGCTGTTGTTGGCGGCCTTCGCCAGCGGCCGAACGCGCGCGCCGAGCAGCATCGGGGTCGTGAACGCCATGCTGATCCCGCGTTCCGGGAAAGTCATGGGCTTCCAGCGCGAAGCCCCGTGACGTTCCAGCTTAGAGAGGAAATTTTCTTCGTCCATCGCCGGCCATAGTGCGCGCCGGCGATGAAGGTGCCGTGAACGGCCGGAGGCGCATTCCCGCTCCGGTATCCGGCGCCGCTCCGGGAGCGCCTGCCGAGGGCGGGGCGGGGCCGCGCGTACCGACCTTCAGTCGAAGCCTTCGGGAAACGCGTGTCGCCCGTCCGACCCGAGTGCCAGTCGCACGACGGATACGACCGCGGATGAGGGAAGAGGCCCGAAGAGGTGCGGGAACAGACCGCTCCGGCCGCCGCCCGCGGCGGCCTCCCAACGCAGTGCGTCACCCAGGCTGGCCGTCGCGACTGCCACGAGCCACAGATCAGGCTCGCCCATCCGGTGCTTGTCGGCGCTCGCGCGTACCTGGGTTGCCGTCGAGAAATGCAGGAAGCCGTCGCGCCGGTCGTCGGTGGAGCCGCGGTAGGCGCCGCTCTCCAGCGCCGCGCGCCAGTCATCGCCTCGCACCAGGGTGTAGACCAAGTCTTCCACGTCGACGTGAGGCTATCCTCGACCGTCCCGCGCGTCACGTGAGCGGCTACTCCCGACGTCGTCCGGGCATCGCGCCCGTCGGCGCTCCGCGTCGCCAGTGATCGGGATGATACCCGGAAACGAAGGTGGCCGGGAAATGTCCCGCGCTTCAACGGCGCAGCGCGAGGGTGGGACGGGAGGGACTGGCTGGCGGGTTCGGAGGATCGAGGCGGTAGAACAGCAATCCTCCGATCTCGGCGACCGGCACGTGCGTCGTCGCCCAGGAAGGCTGAACGTCGTCGCCGTGGTAGTGCGTCGCGCCGTCCGTGGGGTCGGGGAGAACACCCGCCACCGCCCGGGCAGCGATGCGCCGGCAGATTGCCGCCCGAACATCCTCGGAGTCCGCGCGCAGCTCGGCGTGAGCGGGACGGCGCGGATTCCAGCACGGGAACTGGAACGGCGCGCGGCACACGCCTTCCACGCCTTTCCCCCAGGGCTGCGGCTTCGCGGCGGCGCGGTTCATGATCAGCGCCGCCAGGGCCTCGAGCGCCTTCACGGAGCGGAAGCCGGGCTCGGCGTGCAGGGTCAGGGTCAACACGGCGGCGTCCCGCGCACGGGTGTTCAGGATGGCGTTCATGGTTTTTCCTTCACCGGGGCCGTCGGGCGGCGGCGCGAGCGGGGGGGGGCCGGGGTCGTTGTCGGCGATCCGGCCAGGTCGGGTGAGGCCGGGATGGAAATCCGGCGGCGGCACCGGAAGCGGGTTCCCCGACGGTGCGCCGTGGCACCGCGAGGGCGCTCAGCGGATCAGGTCTTGATCTCCTCGAGACCGGGCAGCAGCGGGTTCACCGGCCAGGCGAGCTCGCGGTCGCCCCGGAGCGCCATGGCGACTTGGCGCGAGTTGTTGACCTCGTGCCGGAGTTCGTGCGCCTTGGCGCTCCAGGCTCGCGCCAGCTGCCAGACGCGCTCCCGATCCACCTCGAGCTCCTCCACGCGCCGCCGAACCTTCTCGAGTTCCTGGTCCTGGCGGTTGATCCACGCGGTCTGCCGGGCATCGAGGGCGGCGAGCACGTTCGTCCTTTCCGAGGCCTCGCGCTCGCCGCGCTTGTCCTGGCTCGCGGCCCGCGTGCTCAGCCATGCGCCCCGCGCGTTCAGCCACAGGCCGACCGCGGAGATGACCCCCGACGCGAGAACAACCCACCAGGGATTCGTGCCGTCCGCCACTTCACGGAACCTCCCTGCGAAGCCGGATGAGCGAGAACAAGTTGATCGCCGCCATGACCGCGTAGAGGGCGAGCGACGGGACGCTGGAGTTGGCCAGCGCGATCGCCATCAGGATGAACGTCCACCACCACGAACCGAGGAAGCAGGCGCTGCGGCGCCAGTTGCGCGAGTTCGCGACGAGGGCGGTGATCTGCAGCGCGCCCAGCAGCAGGCCGCTGACCTGCCAGAAGGACTCGTCGGCCAGCTGCGTCACGATCTGGAAGGCCGGTAGCTGGTCCGGTCCGACGGGTGAGAGGGCGGACCAGGTGGCCCAGCTCAGCGCGCCGACGGCGGCCCAGAATTCGGCCCACCAGGGTTCGCGGTGGAAGATCAAGGCGAGGCGCGTGGGGACGTCCGGCATCACCGGCCCACCGCGAGCCGAACGAGCGCGAGCACGGCCAGGACGCTGTACGTTCCACCACCCGTGGAGGCCGGATCGGAGAACACGACGCACAGCGCGACGAGCACGTGCAGCACGCAGAGCAGCGCGCAGGAGGATTGGCGCACGAGTGCGCTGCGCGTCGTCACGCCCCAGAAGCCGACGCCGGCACCAGCTCCCAGAGCGAGGGCCCAGGCCCATTCGGGCGCCATTACCCGGGACAGGTCGCGACTCACGCTGGCGCCGAAGGGGTGCGACGGCGTCACCAGGATGACGCTGAGCCAGAGGAGCACGGCGCTGATGCCGAGGTGCAGGACAGCCCATCCGTCCCGCGGCCAGCGGCCGACTAGGAGTGCACGGTACGAGGCCGCACGACCGATCGGGACAGGCCTCGCGCCCAGCACCGCCGGCCCTGGCCGCGGGAGGGGGCGCGGCATTGCTATCGCGGGGGCCTTCTCGGGTTCGAGCATGACCGCGATGCTCTGCCAAAGCTCGCGGCGCCCCGAGGGGCGCGCGGCCGGGGTCGCGGTGCTGGCTGCCGCGATCTGCGGCTCGGGTACGACGCTGGCCATGTTCCGGATCTCCGCGAGTGCAGTTCGGTTTCGGCGGGTCGCGCGAGTTCGGCCCGCGTTGCTGGGAGGCTGACGCCGACCGTGCTAGGAAGGCTGGGCCATGTGGAACGAGCCCTACCTCGAGACGTGCTGCCGCTCCGCGCTGCATCGTTTGCGGCAGACTGGCGCGGCCGGCCGACCGGCCGGGCTAGTAGATCAGCCTTGCCTCGAGCGCTTGTCCGGCATGCTGCTCGCTCGGCGGCAGCCTTCGGGGCGCTTCGCCATCACGCCGGAGGGCGCGGCGCGGCACGATCGTGAGGTTCTGAAACGGGTCGCCTGAGCGGAAGCGACGCAGTTTCCCGGCGCCGCTCCTAGCCGCCGCCTCGCCATCCGATGCCGCGCGGCGCGGGTGGCAGACCGGGCAGACGGACCGGTTCCGCCAGCAGGCAGCCGGCCACCGCGTCCAGCGCGTCGTCCCGCGCGCCCGGCGCGTCCGGTCGCCAGGCCGCCATCTCCGCCGCGAAGGGCGTGCGGAAAACGCTCTCGTGCGCGTGCAGCCGGCGCGCCGCGAGGGCGGGATCTAGCGCGCCCAGGATGCGCTCCCGCTTCGGCCTGTGGCTCGCGTGCTCGACCACCGCGCAGGGGACGCCGGCGCGCGCGAGCTCCCGGCGCAGCAACGCCGGCAGGAAGCGGCCGATCCCGTTCGTCTCGACCCGCACCACCGGCAGCAGGAGCTCGCGCGCCACCGCGGCGACCTGCCGGCACTGCTGCGTCGCCGGATCGGGCTGTCCGTCCGGTTCGTGCGTCAGGTAGGCGAGGCGGTGCAGGTAGTGGTTGCCCTCCGCGTCCGCGTAGGTGACGGCGAGCACGCTCGAGTCGCCGACGCCGGGACGGCCGTAGGCCGGATCCCAGTAGGCGCCGCCCGAGACGAGCTTGCGCCCCATCAGGGACAGGATCGGCCGACCGCCCGCCTCCAGGTAGGACGTGTCCTCGGCGTAGCGCACGACGAGCGCGGGATCGAGCCGCGCGGCGGCTTCGGCGACGACCTCGAGCATCATCTGCCGGGCGAAGCGGGTCGGGCCGGCGCGGGCTCGCAGCGCGTCCAGGCTCGCGGCCGGGAAGCGCTCGGGCCAAGCGGAACGGCCGTCCTCATCCAGCACCGGCACGCGGAGGCGGCGGTAGCCGAACAGGAAAGCCCGCTCGTCGCTCGCGGGCAAGTAGAGCGTCTCGGCGCAGTGCGGCGTGCCGACGTAGAGGATGGTGCCGAAGGGAGCGAGCACGAACTCCGTTTCCGACAAGCGTTCGCGCAGCTCCGCGCGCCGGTCGGGCGTATCGCAATTATTGGCGACCTCCACGTCGTCGCACACGATCACGTCCGCCCGGGAGCCGGTGATGTTGCCGCCGATGCCGGCCGCGGCCATCGACGGATCGCGCAGCGCACCTTCGCGCCGCACGGTGAAGCGGTCCGCCGCCCAGTCGCCGACGCCATCGGGGATCAGGTGCCGGCAGAGCGGGTGGCGCAGCAGGATTCGGCGCACGGTGGACACCATCTTCGTGGCCAGGGCGTGATCGGCAGCCAGCACCAGGATCCGCAGCTGCGGGTCCCGCGCCAGCATCCAGGCGCACCAAAGGCCCACGAGGGTGGACTTGCCGCAGCCCCGGAACGCCAGGAGCAGGAGCCGCCTGTCCTTCGCCGCGTGGCGCGCCCCCAGCCAGCGGGCGATGCGCCCGTGCAGGCGCGGCGTCCCCTGGTTGCTCCGCGCGTTCCACACCCAGGCGAACTCCAGGAACTCAGACCTCATCTTCGTCATCGTCGAGTTCACGGGCGATCTCCGCACGGGCGCGCGAGAGAAGCGTGGCGGCATCCTCGTCCACGGGCGCGTCGGGAGCGGAGGCGCGGCCCAGCTTGAGCAGGTATTCCAGGTGCACGAGCGCTGCGCGTCCGGCCACGTGGTGCGCGGCGAAGGACTTGGCGTCCCCGTGCGAGCCCGGGGCGGGGCCCGCGGCGAGGAAGGCCTCGTAGTCCTCCACCACGCGTCGGGCGGCACGCTCCAGCTCGACGCGCGAGCTGGGCGGCAGCTTCACGACTTGACCGCGCGCAGGCGCAGCGTTCCCGCACCGAGGTCGATGGGGGCGGCGGATCGGTTCCACGCGACCACGGTGGCGACCGGAACGCCGTCGATGGCGCCGCCGTAGTTGGCCATGAACATGACCCCCGAGGTGGCGAGGCTGAAGGAGGCCTGCACGAAATCCCCGGGCTTGAGGCCGGCGAAGCCGATGTTGATCTGCACTGTGCCGCCTGCCGGGATGGAGGGTGGGTCCCAGGGACTCTCGGTGTGCAGTTCCCGAGCGCCGAAGGGTAGGTCGGGCAGGTTGTAGAGCACCGGCGGGGAGAAGGCCGGGTCGCAGTACAGGCGCATGGAGCGGACCTCGTAGTCGGTGCCGACGCGCGCCACACCGATAATGGCGTAGGCTACGGACGGGTCCAGCCGTACCACCTGCAGCCGCGTGAGCGCCTCGTCGGTAAGATCGGCGTTGCCCTGCCACCAGCGCGGCCCGTCGACGTAGCTCAGCGACATGCCCGAGGCCTTGACGAGATTGCCGCTCACCTCGGTCAGTAGGCCCATGTCGGCGCCGAAGCACTGCACGATCATGCGCGGCTCGTCCGCATCCACCGCGAGGGCGAACTCCCGGCAGGTGCGGGCGTCCACCACGAAGCCCAGGCCGCGGCCGCCGGTCAGCATCGCGCCGCGGAAGGTCAGGCCGTAACTGTTCAGGGCGGGCCAAGTGAAGTCCGGCAGCTTGGTGGGCGTGCCCGACACGTTCGTGGACAGGCAGGCGAGCTTCTCGAAGCCGGTCTCGGTGCTGCTCCACCGGATCGCCGCGGCACGCAGGCAGCCCACCTCGGCCAGCAGCCGCGTCGCGTGGCAGTGCGCCGCCGCCTGGTGCATGGCGCGCACCACCGCGCCGACCCGCGTAGCGGTGGCGGTATAGTCGACCGACACGCCGTAGCCCTGGCTCGCCCAGGCGACCTCGTAGACGTGGTCCTGGGCACCGGCCGTATGGCGGGCCACGAACTCGTCGCAGCCCTCCATGCGCAGGTTGCGCACCACGACCGAGCGGCTGTTCACCTCGCAGAGGAACGGGATGCCCACGATTTCGGGGCGGGTGCGCGACTGCAGCTCGAAGGCGGGTCCGTCGAAGACGTGGCGGTTGTGCGCCACGTAGGCCCCGGGCTCCGCCGAGAAGCGGACCCCGAAACGGTCCTTGCTCGGGTAGGTGGCCTGCGCCAGCGCGAAGTGGCCGCCATAGTAACGGACGGACGTGTTCCACGACGAGGCGTTGGTGGTGTGCACGTCGAGGCCGATGCGGTTGTTCACCATGCGGCCCAGGTACACCACGCTGTCCTCGAAGCCGCGATCCACGCCGACCGTGCGCAGGCCGATCGTGAAGTTCTCGATCTGCCGCACGTCGATGACGGTGGAGTCGCAGTTGCGGGCCACCACGCCGATGTCGCGCTCGTCGTCCCAGGAGGAGATGGTCGCGCGCAGCACGCGCAATCCTTGGTAGACCTTGGCGCGGTTGCTGACGGCCCCGCCGTCGCCCAGCGTCAGCGCCGCCTGCCCGTCGGGGCCGGCGTAGACGATCGAGCCCTGCATGGTCAGCCCGGCCGCGGCGCCCGGCAGCACCAGGGGCACGGTGGTGCGGTAGGTGCCGGCGCCGATCTCGAGGTGCTTGCCTGAGACCGCGGCGGCGTTCATGGCGGCCTGCAGCGCCGCGCCGTCGTCGGTCACGCCGTCACCGCTGGCGCCGAAGTCGCGGGCCGAGAGGCGCTCGTTCAGTTTGTCGCCCACGGTGCGCGGGATGCCGCCGGGGAAGGGTACCGAGAGCGTCGCCTCGTCGCGGGAGACCACGCACAGGTCGCCGAGCGAGTCGAAACCCAGCAGGCGATTGACGCGCGCCGGCTGCAGCGGAAGCGTGAGGCGCTTGCCGGCCTCGCCGGGATCGAGGCGTATGGTGCCCGCCAAATCCTCGGCGACCTCCTGGAGTGCCGCGGTCTGCCGGTCGAGTTCGTCGTTGAGCACGGCGGCGCGCAGCACGCCGTTAGGCTGGAAGTCGGTAGTCCGCTCATGACGCAGGCGCCTGCGCAGGAGCACGCGCACACCGGACGCGGGTGCCGCGCCGAAGGTGACGATGCCGCCGGTGGAGACGCCCGCGCCCGCGACCGAGTAGCCCGCGCCGAGCAGCAAGCCGTCCACCCGCACCTCGATGTCGTTGGGCTCGAAGATGGGGAACGGGTAGACGAAGGCGTTCTGGCCGCCGCTGGCCACGTAGTGCACGCGCGGCGCGACGTCACCGATGCGGATGTGCTCGGCCATGGAAGTCTCCGGTCGAGGGGGTTAGACGGGGCTGGAGGCCCCAGGGTCAGTTCAGCAGGCTGCGCGCGGTGCCCGCGAAGGACGTGCCGGCGCGCAGCCAGGTCGTGAGCGATCCGTCGGTGTTCAGCAGCGAGCGCCGACCGGCCGAAAGGCGCGCGGCGCTCAGCGACGCGTTCTCCTCCTCGTCCTGAAGGGCGTCCTGCCGCAGCCCCTCGGTGACCGCCGTGGCGGAGCCCTCGTTGGGGCTCAGCCCGGAGGCCGCCATTCGGGCGCGCGTGGAGGCGACGGTGCGCGCCAGCAGCTCCTGGCGCGAGCGGGCGTTGGCCGCGCCCTGGACCGCCGCGGTCTGCAGGCGCGCCTGCTCCTGGACCGCGGCCTGCTCGGCCTGTGCCCGAGCGTTGGACTGCTGCCGCTGCGCTTGGTTCACGGTCGAGTAAAGCGACAGGCCGGTGCCGACCAGCGTCGCCACGGGGGCGAGTTGCGCCATCAGTCTGTCATCCTCGCGTCGGTGGTGACGGAAAGCAGGTTGAAGGGCAGCGGCGCGTCGGACTCGATCCGCCACAACGGCCGCAGCGCGTCGCGCCGCCAGCCCAGGGCGCTCAGCGTCACGTCGCCCGTGAAGCTGGGCGGTCCGGCGTCCAGCAGCGGCGTGTCGAGACGACGCAGCGGCACCGGCCGGACGCCGCGGCCGAGATCCACGGCCAGGGCCCGCGTTTCCAGCAGCCGGAAGGTCGCGCTCACCAGCCGCCGCGAGCCGCCGATCAGGCCCGGCTGTCCGGCCGCCTCGGCGGGCAGGGGCTCCACGACGTGCGTGAAAGGTAGGCCCGCCTCCACCATCGTGGCCGGCGGGTCCAGCACGAAGGCGCCGCCCGAGACCGGGAGCGTGCCCACGGGTGCGGCGTCGGCCACCACCGATACGGTGCGCCCTTCCAGGTGCTCCAGCCCCGTCCAGCGGGCGCGCCCGGTGCCGCTCTCGCCGGTCAGCGCCGCGTCGGTGGCCAGCGCCGGGTCGAAGCGCTCCAGCCGCAGCATGCCCGCCCGCTCCACGGTCACCCAGACCGTGCCGTCGATCTCCGCGACGCCGCGGAAGGCGCCGTCGGTCTCCTGCCGGGTCCAGGCCGTCACCTCTTCGGCGCGGTACAGCGTCAGCGTGGCGAGGCTGCCGTCCGTCATGACGACGTGCAGGAGCCGGCGGGTCTGGTCGTAAGCCATGCCCACGGGGTCCCGCACGAGGTGGCGCGCCGCGAGCGCCAGGTCGCCCGCCTGGTAGGCCTGCTGCACCTCGGTGTAGGCGTACTCGTGCACCGCGCGGCCCGAGCGGCCGATGAAGATGGTGCTGCCGTCCACGTCCACCGGCTGGATCATCCGCGGGGCGGTCGAGCCGATGCGCGTTTGCCGGGTCAGCTGGATGCTCGACGGGGTGAGCGGGTCGCCGGTGACCATCCACTCAGCACCGGAGGTGAACACCTGCAAGTGGCGGCCGGAGAACACCGCGCGAATCGCGTTCACCTGGTCCGACAGCAGGCCGAACTCGATTCCCTGGTCGTCCAGCCCGGTGCCCTGATCGAAATCGCCAAGGTCGCCTGAGCGGGACAGCCACAGCCGGTTCGGCAGGTCGCGTGAACCGCCCAGCACGAGGCGATCCTGGTGGAAGCAGGCGCTCACCGGCCAGCCGTGCACGCCGAAAGCCGACTCGTCCCAGTCCGTGGTGGCGCCGCCCGAGGGTAGCTCCTCCTCGAGCTGCGCCGTCGCCGACAGCGTGTTCGCCACGGCGGTGATGCGCAGCTTGCGGTCCCGGATGCGGAATCGCGAGCCGACGTGGCCGGGCAGGAAGACCGGGCCGTCGGCAGTTAACGTCGTCGAGCCCGAGAGCGCGCTCGAGGCGAGCGTGATGCTCGACGCGGCGAAACGGTAGAACGGCTCGCGGCCGAACTCGAAGGAGCGGACGGTCCAGGTAGAGGACCCGGTCCGCGTGATGCGCTGCGGTGCCATTTCCGGGTGGAAGAGCAGCAGCGTGTCCGCGTTCTGCGTCCAGGCCAGACTGGACAGGGCCGCCTCGGTCCAGGGTCCGGTGGTCTCCGCCACCTGGTTGTCGCCCGCGAAGACCAGCAGCCTGCCGTGCAGGAAAGCGAGCAGGTAGGTCTGCTCGGTGCTGAACTCGAAAGCGGCGAGGCGCGCCGGTCCCGGCAGGCTGGCAACGTGGCGCAGGCCGGGCCGGCGAACCACGCCGCCGGTCGGCTGCAGGAACACGTTGCACAAGCGTCGCGCGCCGTTCTCGTAGGCGCGCAGGTCGCCCCGCCCCAGCAATTCCGGCGCGAGCTCGCCGGAGGTGAAGGACGTCTTGGCGCGTCGGCTGGCCGGCATGACCGCGTCAGCCCCGCACGCTGATCAGCGGGAAACCCTCGATCGCCTGCACCGTGGACTGCTGGCTGTCGATCATGCGTGCTTCCTTGAACTCGGCGCCGGCCAAGCGCTGCAGCATCTCCGCTCGCGCCGTGCTGTCGGTGATCGGGATGCAGAACTCCGCCGCCAACCGCGCCACCAGGGCGCCCGCGAAGTGCGGAGGGAAGACGCGCTCCTCGGGGCGGAAGATGTAGGTCAGCACGACCTGCGAGGCCGCGGCGTGCAGCCGGTTCTCGTGGATGCGGTAGTCCAGGCCGCGCCCTCGCCCTCCGTAGCCCGTGTTGTAGCCGCCCGCACCGGCCGACAGGACGCGCAGGCAGGTCGGCGGCATTTGGAAGGCATGGCGCTCGTCGGCCACCGGCACGTCCAGCAGCCGCGGCAGCACCATCTGCCCAGTGGCGAAGTCCCAGGGGTGGGCCGCCAGCAGCGCGTCGCGCGTGCCGGCGTAGAGGTTGGCCGCGACTTCGGCCTCGGCAGTGCCTTCCTCGAGCGAGGCGATGGGCTGGGCGCCGATCCGCAGCAGGGCGCGCGAGCACAGGACGAGCGCGGAAAGCGCCATCGGGACCAGCTCCTGGAAGGTGGGTTGAGTACAAGCGGGAACCGCCGTCGCCGCCGCGAAAGCTCCCGGACGCGTCGGGGCGCGAGAACAAGCGGTGCGACGGCAGTTCCCGTCACCCGGGAAAGTGGAAGGCTTTCCCCGGGTGCTCCGGCCAGCGGCGAGGGCCGCCGGCCGGAGGTGCGCGCCGACACAGCGCCGCACGCATCCGCGGCCACTCGTCGGCACGCGTCCGCAGCCTATTCGGCTACGGGCGCCTGCCGCCTACTCTGCGGCGCGCATCCGCACGATGCCGACGTCATCGATCAGCACCGCGCCCTGGCTCATCATGTTGTTGACGAAGTGCGCGGCGCGGTCGCCGTGCCAGGTGATGTCGGTGGTGATCTCCTGCGCTACTGCGTGGCCGACCACGTTGCGGTGATAGAAGTAGCAGTAACGGACGTTGCCGTTCTTGGTCAGTCCGGAATGCGGCATCCAGGTCGCGCCGAGCCACTTCTTGGCCTGCGTGCCCTTGAACGGCAAATCATTGTCGCCGACGTAGCCGGAGTTGGAGAACTCCTGCAGCTGCAGCAGTTCGGACCACTGCTTCCAGCCCACCACTGCGAAGCGCTGGCCGTCGTCGGGCACGTCCGAGGCGCCGAGCATCTCGAAGGCCAGCATGACCTTCTTCAGCGTGAGGCCGTCGGCATCGGTGGCGCCGGAGCCAACGCCGCCCACCGCCTCGTGCGTGGTAGTGTCCAGCGCCGCGATGATCAGCTCGTCGGTCTTGCGACCCAGCGCGTAGGCGCCGGCGTTCGCCACCACCGCGCGCTCGTCGATCGCCACCTTGATCTCGTCGAGGCGGTCGATCCACTCGCCGGCGTAGTAGTCCTGCAGGAAGCACTCGGCGTTGCCGTGGTCGAGGTTCATCACCGGCACGTAGCCGTTGCGCGGCTTGGCGGCCGCCATGCCCTTGCCGACGCGAGGGAACACGGTGGAGGCGCCCTTGACGCCGGTCTTGGTGCGCACGGTCGGGCGCAGCTTGCTGCCCTGGCGCTGGTAGGTGTCGTAGACCTCGGCCGAGAACTGCTTGACAAAGGCTTGGTCGATCTGTCCGGGCACGCGCATTCTCCGCGGCTGGGGTTCGGGAAATGCGCCGCGCGCGCCGGTTCTCTGCCGGGATGAGCCTCGGCGGCCGGCACGCGCGGCGCGGAACGGCGCGCGCCCGACAACGGCACGAGCCGTGACGGGTTGAGCGCGTCGGAAGGAGCGAGGGGTGGTCCGCGATGCGCGGGCGTCGCGCGCCGCCGATCCCCACGGGGCGAGATGCTGGCGGCTCGGGCGATCGGCGCTCGCCGATCCAGGGCCGGCACGACCTGGACGCGCGACGTTCGCCGGAGGCGAGATCGCGCGGCCGAGGCAGGGCAGCCCACCCGAGTCCTTTCAGCCGCCGGTCAGGCGCCGAAAGCCGTCCGTCACGCGCTTCACGAACTCGGGCTCGCGGCTGCGCCAGTAGCGCGGGTCGCGCATCATGCGGCGTAGGCCCTCCTCGTCGGCGGGCTCGGGCGCCTCGGCGGCGCGCGCCATGGCGGGCTCCCCCTTCTGCATCATGCGGTGCAGGGCGTTGACGCCCTCGGCGGTGGTGGACAGCGCCTCGAACACCTCCGGCGGCAGATTGGCCCGGCCCCAGGCCGCGATCTGGCGCGCTACGCGGGCGAAGCGTTCCTCGCCGCCGAACTCGTCGCGCAACTTGTCGAGCTGGCGTTGCGCCTCGTACTGCGAGGCCGCCTCGGCCACGATCGGCAGCAGCCGTTCGGCGGCGAGGTCGTAGACGAGCTGCGCCTGCGTGGGCGTGAACCCCGCGGCGTGCAGCTTGGCGTTCACTTCCGGATCCGGGCCGCACAGGGCGTGCCGGGACGCGATCTCGTAGTGCTCGGGGCTGTCGGGCACGCCCAGGGCGCGGCGGAAGCGGTTGCGATCCTCCTCCGGCGCGTCGTCGGAGGGCGGGGCGAAGCGATTCGACAGCTTGCGCTCCAGTTCGCGGTACGACTTGAGTAGGGTGTCCACGCGCAGGGTGCCGGTCTCGGCATCCCAGAACTTGTCGGGCACGTCGTCGGGACGCGCGTTCGTCGCGGGCCGGCGGGGGTCTTCCCCCTGGGCGGCGTCCAGCAGGCTCTCGGACATGCGCGGCTCACTCCTGATAGGGGACGTTGTCGGTCAGCACCTCGGCTGGCGCGGCCAGGGTGCGGGCGAGGTGCCGGGCGGCGGCGGGCAGGTTCACCTGGGCGATGGCTTCCGGGCCCAGCGCCGACACGGACTGCAGGAACAGCAGCAGGTTCGCCGCGTCCGCCCGGCCCTGCACCCTGGCCAGGGGCGACTGGTAGGACAGCCGGGCCTCGCGACCGTCCAGCACCACCGGCGGTACCTCGCCGCGGCGGCGCAGGACCGATAGGCATCGGGCGATCAGCGGCGTCAGCAGCTCCGCCTGCAGCCGGCCGTAGGTGGCGCCGAGGATGCGCGCGGTTTCTGCCGACCGCTCCAAGACCTCGGTCGCCGTCATCCGCCCGTCCCGCGGCACGCCCAGGCGGTCGGCCAGAAGCGCGGTGCGGATGCGCGCCCGAAGGTCGGACAGCACCAGTTGCGAGACGTCGAAGTTGCCTGGTGCGGCCAGTGGCGTGAGGCCGGCCGAACCGGGCGCCTTCGGGATGATCGCGCCGGGTACCAGTCGAACGGTGGCTGGGTTCAGCACGCCGTCGTCATCGGCTTGCCAAATTCCGGTGGCGGCGATCGAGGCGTTCTGGAGCACCAACTCTACGACCTTGTTGGCCGTGCGTATGTCGGGCAGTGCCTTCATCACCGGCCCGCGCCCGTAGCTCTCGCCGGGCGCTTTCATCCAGCGGAAGGCCACGAACGGGTTCTGGGCGAACCGCCCGTCGGCCAGGAGCACCGCCTCGCCGTCCGCGTCGAGCACCACAGCCATCCGGAACCCAGCCCGGTCGGGCCAGACCGCCTCGACGACGCGAAAGCGGCCCGGCTCGTTCTGCGCCTGTCGCGGCAGGTGCGCAGCCGGCCAGCGCGAGGCGATCGTGGCGCGGTCCAGGCGCGCGGCGCGAAAGATGGTGTCGAGCCGGCCGGTCGGGCCTTCCTCCAGCACGCACTCGCGAAGTGGCACGGCCTGGAAGCGCAGTGCCGAGGGCTCGCCCGGTGCCGCTTCCTCGATCAGCAGCACGCCGGTACCAGCGACCACGAGGTCGAGGAAGGCTTGGTGTATTTCCAGGGCGAAGCCGGAACGGTCCAGGTGGCCCTGCAGCGTGTCGGCCGCGTTCTCCAGCGCCTCGGCTGCCGCGCGACCGTCGGGGCTCTCGGCCAGCTCGCGTCCCGGCGAGAGGCCGAACCAGCGCGACCAGGGCGGGCAGAGCTCCGCGAGGAGGGAGGCGGCGAGCTGCTCGGCCGCGTCGGCGGCGGTGGCATCGAACATGGTCGCGCCGCCGCCGCCGGGAGTGGAGGCGAGGACATGGTCGTAGCAGTCGCGCCAGACGCCTTCCCAGGACCGGCGCCCGTCCAGGGCGGCAGCGTGGCGTGCCAGGATGTCATCGGGGTTCAAATGCGTCACTGCCCCAGCAGGGTCTTGCGCGACGCGGACGGCAGGGCCGGCGCTACGCCCAGAACGCCCCGGGCGGAGGTGGTGATCGTTCCTGCCAGACCGCGCCTGATGCGGCCGCGCGCTTCCTCGCGCGCCGCGGCGGTGGCCTGTTCGGAGGCGGCGAGAGCCTCGGCCGGAGGTGCCGGAAGGGCGACCGGGGCGGGTTGTACGACGGCCATCGCCGTCGGCTTCGGAGCACGCAACAGGCCACCCATGCGCTCGCGCTCTCCTGCGTTGTCAGAGAAATTTTCGGTGAGGACCCCGAAAAAGACTGCAGGCCCGGTGCCGGGATGTTCCGGCTGCGGGCCCGCAGGGAGGTTCGGGAGGGAGCCGACGGGCGCAACTCGCCCGTTGACGGGGAGAGTTCTACGCGGGAGCGCCGACGCTTGTCAAGAATATTTTCCTAAATTCGGACAATTCTTGGCGAGGGCTCGGTACAGCCCGTACGGCGTCAACGCGCGCGGCGCACCGGGCCCGAGCAGGGCCCGGCACAGCGATACGCATGAATATGGCGCGAACCAGGGCCCGCGGGCGCGAGGTTGGGTCGGTCGGAACGGGCCGAGCACGGAGCAGTCTGCCCGGCGCCAGAAGCTGGGGAGGTCGAACGCCGTAGCCACGTTCAGCCGCGTCACGAGTAGCCGCCCGGAGAGCGGGTCCAGCACGACCCACCCGCTCGCGTCGCGCACCGCCGCGAAGCAGTGCCGAAAGCCGGGACGCAGCAGGCGGAGCCAGGTTTGGTCCGCGTGACCGCCGAAGCCGATCCAAAGTTCCTGCCGCGTCGTCGAACGACGTGGCCCGGGCCTCGCCTTCGGCTGGATCGCGGCAGTATCCTCGGCTACCGCCGGTGTCACGAGGTGCGGGTCCGCTTCAGCGGCGTGACAGAGTCTCGTTCCGCACTAGGCTCGCCGGCAACGATGCCCTTCACCCGCAACGGCCATTCGAGGCGATCCATTGCTTCTCTCCACAACTTAAAGTCGTGTCTCTCCCGGGGGTGATGGGGGCTGGGCTGCTCGCCGCGCTCTCCCCAGATGCGCAGAATGCGCGCATGGGCCAAGTCCACGCGGCGTTGTCGGTAAAGGCGGTCCAGACATTTCACGACATCGTCCGGCTCGCAGGGACGGACGACACTGCCGCGTCCGGCAACGATTCTGGCACCTTCCTGGCGCGCGACCAGCGCCGTCATCGTCCAGAACCAAGCTTCTTCCGCACTGCGAAAGGGCTCCGACTTCTGGAGTGAGGCGAACCTGCCAGGACCGGCGGGGCGTGACGCGGCGGTGGTCATTAACGTTCTGCTCTCGCCTTAAGGTTGAACAATACGTGAACGATGCACGCAGCCTCTCGGGGACGTCAACCGAATTCTAAGAGAAATTTCCTATTGCTCGCAGACTCAACGCCTAAGATAAGGACATCATGCAGCACAACGACATCTGGCGCGCCCTGGACGCGCTGGCCGCCGAGAACGGGCTGTCCGCATCCGGGCTCGCGCGAAAGGCCGGCCTGGACCCGACCGCCTTCAATCCCTCGAAGCGAGTCGGACCCGATGGCCGGGCACGCTGGCCATCCACGGAGAGCGTGGCCAAGGTGCTCGGTGCCACCAGCACCGGCATGGACGCCTTCGCCAGCCTGGTCACCGGATCGCCGGCGAGCTTCCGGGCGGTTTCGCGTCCGATCCGCCGGATCCCGCTGATCGGTCTCGCGCAGGCGGGGGGCGCCGGGTATTTCGACGACGGCGGCTATCCCGCTGGCGGGGGTTGGGACGAAATCTCAGTGCCCGAGGTTCCCGACCCGAATGCCTACGCGCTCGAGATTTCGGGCGAGTCGATGGAGCCCGTCTTCCGCGACGGCGACACCGTCATCGTTTCCCCCTCGGCCCCCGTGCGGCGCGGCGACCGGGTGGTGGTCCGCACGAACGGCGGCGAGGTGATGGCCAAGGAACTGCTGCGTCAATCGGCACGGAAGGTGGATTTGGCGAGTCTCAATCCCGCGCATCCCAACTACAGCTTCGATCTGGCCGAGATAACCTGGATGCACCGAATCGTCTGGGCGAGCCAGTAGCAGTCTCCCGCGACCTCAGCCCGCGGGCTGCGCTTCCTGCCTGGACGATGAAGTGGGGGAGAGGTACTCGGATTCGGCGAGGGCTATCGCCCGGTCCGGCTTGCGCTCTGCCCTACAGGCTAAGGTGCGGCCGTTGGGCAGCAGGATCGCGGTCAATCCCGCGTCCTCGTAAGCGCGCTGCATGCCGCGCCCGATGTCGGCGAAGGCGGCCTCGACTCCCGCCGCGTCGCACAGATCGCGGAAGCGCCAAATCGCGGCCACGCGGGCCTGCGGCTCGCCGGCGGGATCTCCCAGCGCCATCCAGACCTCCTCGTGGCGGCGGAACGCGAAGCCGGCCCGACCACCCTCGGTGAAGAGGGCGCCCACGGAAACATCATCCGTCGGCTCGGGCACGCGCGCGCCCAAGGCGCGCAGTCGGGCACGCGCGGCGGCATCGTAGGGGTCGGCCGAGATGCGCGCCGGACGCAGCAGCCGGAAAGCGGCAGAGAGCAGCAGCACTCCCGCGACCCCGACCGCGAACCGCAGCGGCGCTGGTGCCTGGGCCGAGAGCACCACCTCCCACCAAGCGGCGTCCGAGACGCGCCCGTTGTACGCGACCGTGGCCAGGGTCAGGCCGCAGATCGTGCCTGCCCCTAGGGAGAGGACGCGGCTGCTGGTCAGCGGTTCCGATGTCAGCCGCGCGTCGCGGTAGAAGGCGCCGCGCATGGCGGCCAGCAGCAAAGCCACCGCCAGCACGGCCGCAATCAGCAGCCACGGATCGGCGCGCACGACCAGTATGCCCACCCCGTTCAGCAGCAGGAACAGCCCGGCGTACCAGGCAATCCACAATCGGCGCAGCATTCCCCAAGCAACGACGAGCAGCAGGGAGCCTACCACCGAGGCCGCGAACTGGCTCGTAAGCAACGCCCATTCGCCTGCCCAGGCGGCGAGCGTTCCGCCGTGCCCGGGAAGCGCTCCGATGAAAAGCATGACTGCACCTGCGAGACCCGTCAGTCCGGCCACCGCCGGGACTTCCAGCGCGTCGGTCACACGTGCCTCGATTCGCACCTTCCGCAGCACCGGCCGGCGCTGGCTTACCTCGAACGCCGCGAACAAGGTGCCCGCCACGAACAACGGAACGATGTAGTAGAAGAGGCGAAACAGCAGCAGGGCGCCGACTACCTGGGCGCCCGGCAACCACGGGCTGAGACTGAGCATCATGAAACCGTCGAACACGCCCAGACCGCCCGGCACGCTGGCGGCCAAGCCGGCCGTGTAACCCGCGACGTAGATGCCCAGGAACATCAGGAAGGTCAATGGCGGGCTGCCTGGCGGCATCTCGGGCAATAGCACGAAGAAGATCATAGCCGTCACCGCGACGTCGACGCTGGCCAGAGCTACCTGGGCAACCGCCAGCTTGAGGCCCGGCAGGTCGACCTTGTGACCGAAGGCAGTGAAATGTGGCACGAAGCGGGACAGCACGACGTAGGCAGCCACTATCGCCCACATTACCAGAGCGACCGCGCGTGCCGCCCAATTCGAGATGGCCTCGCCATCCCCCACCCACGGCAGCACCTCCGGGTGGGTGATCAACACCAGCCCGCCGAGAGCGAAGCCGCCTAGGCCGAAGGTTAGGCTGGTGAAGGCGATGACCTTGGCGATCTCGGCCGGGGTCAGGCCCCAGGCTGCGTAGAAGCGATAGCGGACCGCGGCGCCCGACACGGCGGCGAAACCGAGATTGTGCGCCATGGTATAAGCGCAGAACGAGGCAAGAGCGGTTCGCGCGTAAGATATGGGTCTACCCGCGTAAACACTGCCCAGCCGGTCGTAGATGGTCAGCACGGCGTAGGCGAGCAGGGTCCAGAGGACGGCGAACCAGATTTTGCGCGACGGGGTCGCGTCCAGGGCAGTCGTAACGTCAGCGATGCTAAGCTCGCGAAACTCGCGCTGCACTACGTAGAGGGCGCCGATCAGCAGCAGCAATCCGAAGACGGTGGGCCCGTGCTTCCGGACAACGGGAGGAAGCTTCACGCCGCGATCCCGCCCGCGGCGTGGCGGTGTTCGGCCTCCGAGCGGTTCAGGGCGTCCTCAATCAGCGCCAACGTTTCCAAAATGCCGTAGAGAGCGATGAACCCTCCGAAGCGCGGACCCTTCTCCTGGCCGAGCAGGACTTGGTAGAGCGCCTCGAACCAGGCGATGGACACGCCTGGACGATTGCCGTCCTTGCTGGGCTGCAGGAAGGGCTCTCGCCGCCCAGCATCGTATACGAGGCCCTGGATGGGCGAGCCGCGCTCGCCCGGCGGCATCGCTTCCAGCTGCTCGCGATGCGCGCGCAGCAGATCGGCGAGGATGCGCATCGCGTCCCGCTCGCCGGATGTTGCGGGGCGGAAGCGCTTGGCCGGCTTCACGAAATCCCGGTAGTAGGCGACGGCGTGCTCCACGAGGCGCGCCAGCATCGGCGCGTTCTCCGGGCTGGCCTCGGGCAGGTAGCGGCGCACGTAGCCCCAGAGCATCTCCGGGTTCTCCGCGTTGGACACGATGGCCAGGTTGAGCAGCATGGAGAAAGGAAGCGGGCTCCCGGCGTCGTTCGGCGCTGCCCCATCGTGGATGTGCCAAGCCGGGCTGGTCGGGTCCCGCGTGGTTCCCAGCTTCTCCGCGAGCGCGAGATAATCGTCGGTGGCGCGCGGGATGACGTCGAAGTGCAGCCGCTTGGCCCGGTGCGGGGCGTGAAACATGAAGGTCGAGAGCGATTCCGGGGGGCCGTAGCGCAGCCAGTCCTCGATGGCCAAGCCGTTGCCCTTGGACTTGCTGATCTTGCTTCCCTGGGCGTCGAGGAACAGCTCGTAGGTGAAGCCCACCGGCGGTTCGGCGCCCAGCACGCGGCAGATCTGGCCCGACAGGCGCACGCTGTCCGTCAGGTCCTTGCCGGACATCTCGTAGTCCACGCCGAGCGCGAACCAGCGCAGCGCCCAATCGGCTTTCCACTGCGCCTTGCAGTGGCCGCCCGTCACCGGCGTCTCGAACCGCTCACCCGTGCCTGGGTCGCGCCACACCAGCGTGCCGTCGGAGCGGACCTTTTCCATCGGCACCTGCATCACGAAGCCCGTGCGCGGGTGAATCGGCAGGAAGGGGGAGTAGGTGGCGCGGCGGTCCGGCCCCAGCGTCGGCAGGATCACCGCTCGCACCTCGTCGTGCACCGCAGCCATCCGCAGCAGTGCCGGATCGAAGCGACCGGACGCGTAGTAGTCGGTGGAGGAGGCGAACTCGTACTCGAAGCCGAAGGCGTCGAGGAAGGCGCGCAGCCGGGCGTTGTTGTGCGCCCCGAAGCTCGCGTGCGTGCCGAAGGGGTCGGGGATGCTGGTCAGGGGACGGCCCAGGTGCTGCCGCAGCACCTCGCCGTTGGGCACGTTGTCCGGGACCTTGCGCAAGCCGTCCATGTCGTCGCTGAAGGCCAGCAGACGGGTGGGCAGGCCGGTCATCCGCTCGAAGGCACGTCGGACCCAGGAGGTGCGCGCCACCTCCCCGAAGGTGCCGATGTGCGGCAGGCCGGATGGGCCGTATCCGGTCTCGAACAGCGCGGAGCCCTTGCCGGACGCCGCCACGCGGTCGGCCACCTTCGCCGCCTCCTCGAAGGGCCAAGCACGAACGGCACGGAGGGACGGGTCAGCGGTGTCGGACATGGGCGGAAGCTGGAGGCCGGGGATGAAACGGTCAACCGCGCGACGCTGGTCACTCGGCCAGCCGAGACGCGAACACCCAGCCACCCTATACTACGCTTGTGAATTCATCCCGCGCGGGCGCGCCACGCCTGCTGCTTCCCGAGGCGCCCGCGCTGACCGCGGGGCTGGGTCGCGCCACCCTGCTGACGTCTGATGGAGAGATCGAGAGCCTCGCCGGTGCGGCACTGGCCGACCGACTGGCCGCCTTGCCGCCGCCGCTGCTGGTGCATGCCTCGGCCACGGCGCGCCGACTGTCTCTGCCCCCGTTTCCGATGGCCTACGACCTGCTGGAGCTGTTCGCCTTCGTGCGGCCAGCGCAGCTCGCCGCCCCTACCCCGCGCGGTCTCGCCGCGGCACTGGGACGCAACATGCCGCACGACGATGAAGCGGCCGTCATCCTGCTACCCGAACTCGCCGCGTCGCTGCTGCGTCACCTCGGGGCCACGCGCGCGTCGCGGCTGAACCGGGACGCGGCCCCGCTCGCCGCCAAGCTGCGCGACACTTCGAACTGGCCTTGGGCCGAAGCAGTGCTCGCAGCGTTGGGGCGGACGGGCGCGACCCCGTCCACCGATGCGCTCAGGATTTGGCGCCGCCTGCCGGACTGGGAGGAGGCCGCTGCGGCGACATCACCCTCCTCGTTCCCCGTGGCGCCCGCCGAGGCGCGCACCCGCTTGGCCGAGATCCTCGGCCCGGATGCCGAGCAACGCCCCGCTCAGGCCGACTACGCCTCGGCCGTCGCCATGGCCTTCGCCCCGCGCGAGGCACCCGGCGCGCCGCGCGTGGTGCTGGCCGAGGCCGGCACCGGCACCGGCAAGACGCTGGGCTACATCGCCGCGGCCAGCCTGTGGGCTGAACGCAACGGGGCGCCGGTGTGGATCGCCACTTTCACCCGCAACCTGCAACGGCAGATCGACGGCGAGCTGACCCGTCTCTACCCCGATCCGGAGGAGCGCAAGCGCCGGGTCGTGATCCGCAAGGGACGCGAGAACTATCTCTGCCTGCTGAACTACGAGGAGGCCACCGCAGGCGCGATGCCCTCGCGCCTGCTGGCCCTGGCACTGGTGTCCCGCTGGGTGCTGGCGACGCGCGACGGCGACATGCAGGGCGGCGACCTTCCCGGTTGGATCGCCGAGCTGTTTCCTTTCGGCGCGGTGGCGAACCTGACCGATCGTCGCGGCGAGTGCATATACTCGGCCTGCCCGCACTGGAAGCGCTGCTTCGTCGAGCACTCGATCCGTCGTGCCGCCGAGGCTCATCTCGTGATCGCGAACCATGCCCTGGTGATGGTGCAGGCAGCGCTCGGCGGAGGCGAGGACGGCCCCGCGTTGCGCTACGTCTTCGATGAGGGTCACCATATCTTCGACGCTGCCGACGGCGCCTTCTCGTCGGAAATCTCCGGTGTCGAGATGGCGGAGATGCGCCGCTGGCTGCTCGGTGCCGAGGGGGGAAGAGGGCGCGCTCGCGGCCTGCGCCGCCGTCTGGAGGAGGTGCTCGCTGACCACCCTGACCTGGCGCCCCTGGTGGACGCTGCCCTCCATGCAGCCGGCGCCTTGCCGGCATCCGGCTGGCAAAACCGGCTGGGGACCGATAGCGCGCGCAATGCCGGCGAGCATTTCCTGGCGGCCATCCGCACGCAGGTCCTCGCCCGCACCATGAGCGCTGATCCGGGATACGACGCGGAATGCCACCTCCACCCCGCGAACCCCGGCTTGTCCGGGACGGCCGCCGCCCTGGAAGCCGGGCTGGCGAACTTGGAAGCGCCGCTGCGTGCCCTGCACGAGCGGCTAACCGCTCTGCTGGAGGATGCTGACGGCGAACTACAATTGGGCGACCGCATTCGGCTGGACGCCGCCCGTCGGAACCTGGAGCGCCGCGCAGTGACACCGCTCGCAGCCTGGGGCGCCATGCTGCTCCGGGTGCGAGGCGTGGCGCCTAAGCCCGGCGAGCGCCAGACCCACGTGGACTGGCTCGCCATCGTCCGTCGCGAGGGAAGGGAGGTGGATGCCGCCATGCACCGGCACCACCTGGACCCGACGATACCGTTCATGATGTCGGTCGCGGCCCCGGCACACGGGCTGCTGTTCACGTCCGCCACGCTTCGCGACACGGGCGAGCCGGATCCGGAGACTGCATGGGCTGCCGCCGAGGCGCGCACCGGTGCCTCGCATCTGCCGCTGCCGGCGGTGCGCGCGGCCGTTCCTTCCTCCTTCGACTACGCGGCGCAAACCCTGGCGCTCGTCGTCACTGACGTGGGTCGCGACGGCGGGCAAGCGGCGGCAGCGATGGAGAGGCTCTTCCGCGCGTCCGGTGGAGGCGCAATGGGTCTCTTCACGGCCATCCGTCGCTTGCGCGATGCTCACGCCCGCATGACCCCGGGACTGGAGGCGGCCGGCATTCCGCTCTACGCCCAACACGTGGATGCCATGGACAACGCCACCCTGGTCGACGTCTTCCGGGCCGAGGAGAATGCCTGCCTGCTCGGCACGGATGCCCTTCGCGACGGCGTGGACGTCCCCGGCCGCTCGCTGCGCCTGCTGGTGTTCGATCGCGTCCCTTGGGGTCGTCCCACGATCCTGCACCGGGAGCGCCGCCTGCACCTGAGCGGCGGCCGACCGAAGGACTACGACGACGCGCTGGCCCGGCACCGGCTGCGGCAGGCCTACGGCCGGCTGGTTCGCCGGGCCAACGACCGAGGCGTCTTCGTGCTGCTCGACGCCCGCGCGCCCTCCCGCCTGCTGGCGGGCCTACCGGAAGGCGTTTCGGCTCGCCGCGTGGGTCTGGCGGAGGCGGCGGAGCGAACCCGGGACTTTTTGAGTGACGGGCTCGCGGGCGCTTGATCTCGTGACTGGTGTGCCGGCATTGACGACGGCAGCCCAGGACTGCGACAGGCAGGCGAACAGGAGCAACAGATGGACATGCCCCTCGATGCGGTACCGTCGCCCACGCCCACGCGTTTCACGGCGCAGGAGGCTCTGGTCGGCGCAATGGTGCTCATGAGCGCCTGCGACCGGCAGATGTCCGATTCGGAGCTCGGCATCATGTCGCGACTGGTGCAGGAGCTACCTGTATTCGGCGACTTCCAGGCCGGCCGTATAGAAACGGTGACCGAGATCGTACTCGGTCTCCTCGACGATGCCGATGGGCTGGATAATGCCATCACAATGATCGGCAACGCCTTGCCGGCGCGCCTGCGAGAAACCGCTTACCTCCTCGCTTGTGAGGTTGCCGCGGCCGACGGTGACGCGACACAGGATGAACTGCGTTTCCTGCAAGACTTCCGCATCGGCCTGGACATCGACCGTCTCGTGGCGGGAGCCATCGAGCGGGCGGCCAAGGCGCGCTACCAAGTCCTCTAACGACCGCCTCTGGCGCGGGAAAACTGCCTTCCGCATCGAACGGCTCGCGGAAGCAGGGGGCGGGGCGCAACGCCCGCCGGTCGAACGCGTTGCCTTCCTCGCAACTAGGGAGACGACTAAAGTGAGCGAGTCACCGAACCCTGCGCGTCAGCCGAACATCCTGGCAAGCTTCGACAACAAGGAGTTGCTGGAGAGCGCTCTCTCCTACCTTGAAGGAGAAGCCATACCCCGCGCGCAACTTTCTGTACGTCACGCGGAGAACGCGGCGGATGTGCCCGACGCGACCGGTCAGGAGCCGTTGCGCGAGGATGAGCATCGTAGCCTTCGCACCCTGCGCACTAGCACGGTGGGCATCATCGGAGCTTTCGCGGCGGCAGGTGCCGTGGTCGCGACCGGGGGAGCCGCCTTACCGGCCCTGGGTGCGGCGGCGGCGGCCGGATTGGGGGCAGGCGGGCTGAGTGAGATTGTGGCACAGGGTACGGGTACCCAGTCCACAGCCGCCACAAACCATGCTGAGACTATCCTGGTAGTCTCGCCAGCCAACACTGACCAAGCGGAGCGGGCCTGGAGTGTCTTGCGCAAGCTCGCGACCCTGAGAGTCTGGGAAGAACCGGCACAGGCCTGAAAGTGTCGCGTGAACCGATGAGGCCGTGCCAACTTGGAAGGTGCGGGTTAGCGGTGTGATCGTTGTGATTGCCGCCTGAGCCGTCACCACTAGGAGAGTAGACGCGACACCGACGGAGCAGGTTTCTTGGGCCGTTGTTCGATCTCGTAGACCACTTCTTCGCCCTTCCGCAGCGTGCGCCGCCCGGACGCCTCCACCGTCGAGAGGTGCACCATCACGTCCGGTCCGCCTGCATCGGGACGAATGAAGCCATAGCCCTTAGCAAGCTCGAACCAGATGACGGTTCCCGTCTGCCGCATGGATGAACCTTTCCTACGTGAAAAGGGGGTGGCCCGTTGCCGGGCCACCCCCTATCACGGATGAACTGAACCCCGCGAGGATCAGAAGTCCATATCACCCATGCCACCGCCCGGACCACCGGCCGGCATACCTCCAGCACCCTTCTTCTCAGGCTTGTCGGCGATCATCGCCTCGGTGGTGATCAGGAGAGCGGCGACCGAGGCCGCATCCTGCAAGGCAGTGCGCACGACCTTGGTCGGGTCCACGATGCCCGCGGCAATCAGCGACTTGAACTCGCCGGTCTGCGCGTCGTACCCCCAGTCGTAGGTGTCGTTGCGCAGGATGTCTCCGGCCACGACCGCACCATCTTGGCCGGCATTCTCGACAATCTGGCGCAGCGGGGTCTGGATCGCGCGACGTATGATCTCGACGCCGACGCGCTGGTCGTCGTTGTCCACCTTGACATTGCTCAGCCTCAGCGAGGCGCGAAGAAGCGCGACGCCGCCACCGGGGACGATGCCTTCCTCGACCGCAGCGCGGGTCGCGTGGAGAGCGTCGTCGACGCGGTCCTTGCGCTCCTTGACCTCGACCTCGGTAGAGCCGCCGACGCGGATCACGGCGACGCCGCCGGCCAGCTTGGCCAGTCGCTCCTGCAACTTCTCGCGGTCGTAGTCCGAGGTGGTCTCCTCGATCTGCGCCTTGATCTGCTCTACGCGGCCTTGGATGTCGGCCTTCTCACCGGCACCGTCGACGATCGTGGTCGTCTCCTTCTCGATGCGAACGGTCTTCGCCTTGCCCAGCATGTCAAGGGTGACGTTCTCGAGCTTGATACCGAGGTCCTCGGAGATCACCTGGCCACCGGTGAGGATCGCGATGTCCTCGAGCATCGCTTTGCGGCGATCACCGAAGCCCGGTGCCTTGACGGCCGCGACCTTGAGGCCACCACGCAGCTTGTTGACCACCAAAGTGGCCAGCGCTTCGCCCTCGACGTCCTCGGCCACGATGATCAGAGGACGACCGGACTGCACGACGCTCTCGAGAAGCGGCAGCATCGTTTGAAGGCCCGAGAGCTTCTTCTCATGGATCAAGATGTAGGGATTCTCGAGTTCGGCGATCATCTTCTCCGCATTGGTGATGAAATACGGAGAAACGTAGCCGCGATCGAACTGCATGCCCTCAACGATGTCGAGCTCGGTCTCGACGCCCTTGGCCTCCTCGACCGTGATGACGCCCTCGTTGCCGACCTTCTCCATGGCGCGGGCAATCATCTCGCCGATCTCGGTCTCGCCGTTGGCGGACAGCGCACCGACCTGCGCCACTTCGGCGGAGGTGGAAATCTTCTTGGTGTTCGCCTTCAGGTCTTCGACGACCACGACGACGGCCTTGTCGATGCCGCGCTTGAGGTCCATCGGATTAAGGCCCGCAGCCACCGACTTGACGCCTTCGCGCACGATGGCCGCAGCCAGCACAGTCGCGGTGGTGGTGCCGTCGCCGGCGATGTCGTTGGTCTTCGAGGCCACTTCGCGCACCATCTGGGCGCCCATGTTCTCGAACTTGTCGGAGAGCTCGATCTCCTTCGCGACCGTCACACCGTCCTTGGTGATGCGGGGCGCACCGAAGCTCTTGTCGATCACGACATTGCGGCCCTTGGGCCCCAGCGTGACCTTCACGGCGTCGGCGAGGATCTCGACGCCGCGCAGCATGCGGTCGCGGGCGCTAGCGCCGAACTTGACGTCCTTGGCAGCCATATCTGTGTTTTCCTATGACGTCGGTTTGTTCAAGCGGCCTTGGCAGTCGAGGAGCCCTCGACGATGCCCATGACGTCGGACTCCTTCATAATTAGGAGTTCCTCACCGTCGAGCTTCACCTCGGTACCCGACCACTTACCGAACAGGATGCGATCGCCGGCTCTCACGTCTAGGGCTCGAACTTCGCCCTTGTCGTTGATGGTGCCGGAGCCGACGGCCACGACTTCGCCCTCCTGGGGCTTCTCCTTGGCCGTGTCGGGGATGATGATTCCACCGGCGGTCTTCTCATCCGCAGTCACACGGCGGACGAGAACGCGGTCGTGCAGGGGTCGAAACTTCATGGGAGCCCTCCTATGCCTCGCTGAAATTCGTGGCTTGGGGTTTGTAGCCCGTCCGGGGAAGGGCGTAGTAGCACTTCCCTTTGACGAGTGCCAACTGTCTACGGGAGCCATGTCACATCGTCAAGAAGCGCGGCAGCGACTGCGTGAAGTGATTACCACTGACTGTCGGCAAAGTGGCTTCGGCAAAGTGGCTGTTGAGCTCACGCGATGTGGCTGAGCGTAATGCGGCTCATGGCGGCATGGATCATGGCAATACCGGTGGGCAAGCGCCCGTAGTCACGTGCGAGGCGACGGGAGCGGGAGAGCCACGCGAAGGTGCGTTCCACCGCCCATCGCCGCGGCATGACACGAAAGCCTTTGGTTTCTTTTCCAGGCCGTAGCGCTACGCCTAGCGTAAGATGGAACGGAACCTCGATGCGCTAGCCTCGCCTCTGCCTGAACACCTCGCGAAGGGGCCAGTGTAGGTCCCATCGATCCAGGCGAGTTCCAGGCGTGGCGAGGCCGCGGTTAGGATCGTCTTGAGCACCTTCTGCGCACCGGCCGTGTCGTGCAGGCTGGCAGCATGGACCTGTGCAAGGGAAAATCAGGCCCAAGTTACCCATGGGTATGTGGCGTTTGCGCCCGAAAATCTTCTTGCCTGCATCGGACCGCGCTCCGGCCCGCCACCGCCGGTCGCATGTGCCGTTTGGAAGCCGATCATGGTGGCCGAGGGCTTCCGGTCGCGTCCCTCCTTCCCGCGGGCGGGCTCGCGCAATCGGTCGTGCAAGGGCTTGAGTGTCCCGTCCTTGCGTCAGCGGTTCAGCTGGGAGTGGACGGTCTGCCAGGGCGGGAAGTGGCGCGGCAACATGCACCACGCGCACTCTGGGCGGACGAGGTAGAAGATCGCCTCCGCCATGACCCGACGTGGCCATTTCAGGGAACGCCCTGCCGGAGCGGCCGCAGGAGCAGTGGCTCCAACGTTGCCCACTCGGAGTCGATCAGGTCAGATGGGTGGGGTATCAGGCGTGGCGAGTTCCAGCGCGTGTGCCGGATCGACGCCCTACGCCTCTCAACAGCCACTTTGCCGATAGTCAGGAGAACTCCAGATTTCCCCCACAGATACCCCGAGACCTCAGGTCAGTGTGGAAAGAATGCGAAGCGCTTCGGCATCAGAGCCCCATCAGTACCGCTTCGCACACGCGATCTGCCTGCGCCTCGCTCAGATAAGGGTGGATCGGCAGAGATAAAATACGCGTGCTGATATCCTCGCTCACGGGTAGAGGGGCGCGAGCGCCGTGAGCCCCGCGATAGGCTGGCTGTCGGTGCAGCGGCAACGGGTAATAAATTGCTGTGGGCACGCCTCGCGACTGACAAGCGGCCTGAACCGTGGGCCGTGTGGCGGCTTCGGGTAGTAGGATGGAGTAGTAGCCATGTGCGCTCTCCGCCCCAGAGACCTGACTGGGAACCTGTACTCGGCCGTCGAGACGTTCGGCATACCAAGCGGCGACACGGGTGCGCGCAGCCATCTCGGTTTCCATCAACGGCAGTTTGCATAACAAAACAGCTGCCTGGATCGTGTCCAGCCGTCCGTTGACGCCAGTACGCAATACTTCGTAACGATTTTTCCCCTCGCCATGCGAGCGGAGCGAACGAAACAGCTCGGCACGTGCGGGATCGTTGGTCAACAACGCGCCACCATCGCCGTAGGCTCCGAGCGTCTTGGTGGGATAGAAGGAGAGCGCGGTTGCGTGCGCCCAAGCACCGAGCCGTTTCCCGTGCAAAGCTCCGCCGAATGCCTGCGCCGCGTCGTCGAGAGCGAACATCCCCTCTTCTGCGCATAGTTCCTCGATTGCAGGCCAGTCGGCGGGAAGGCCAAATAGATCCACCCCTACGACGGCCCGCGGGCATAGCCGGCCCTCTGCTCTGAGGTCCGCGATCCGGGCACGTAGATCAACGAGATCCATGTTGAAAGTGCGCGGATCCACATCCACGAACACGGGGGTCGCTCCGAGGAGCAGAGGCACCTCGGCGGTGGCAGTGTAGGTGAAAGCGGGCAGAAACACCGCATCGCCGGAGCCGATACCTTCGGCCATCATGGCGATCTGTAGCGCATCGGTTCCAGAGGACACGCCGACCGCATACTTAGCACCTGCGAAAGCAGCGACGGCGGTCTCTAGTTCCTCGACCTCCGGTCCTAGGATAAAACGTCCGGAATCCAGGACGGCCGCGACGCGCCGATCCAGCTCCGCACGTATCAGGTCTTGCTGAGCCCGCATGTCGAAGAACGTGATAGGGCGGTTCTCGGAAATAACGTTCATGTCTGGCATGTCGCTCGATCAGGTCGCCAAGGTTTATGCTGCGCGCACGGTCAGGGCAAAGTCACCCTTCGTGTCACGAAGTGACGGGTTGTGGCTGCTAACGACCGCTCGGAGAAGGAGTGAGCTATGTTGGAAACACTCAGCTCCACTCAGGCTCGTCCACTCGCCACGTGGTGCGGGTCGTGATCAAATTCAGGCACCAGGCGTGAGAGCTGTGCCAGGGCTAGATGTGGCTGACCGGCACGACAGGCTGCCGCGATCTCGTCGATGGCACGCCCAACCAGCGATGGGTCGGTGGTGCGTGGAGTGGCCACCAATAGGCCGGGGAAGGAGGTTGGGCGGGGTGGCTCCTGACCGTGGAACAACTCCTCGTACAGCTTCTCGCCTGGGCGTAGGCCGGTGAAGCGTATCTTTACGTCCTCTTCGGGCCGCAGCCCGGCGAGGCGAATCATGCGGCGGGCGAGGTCCACGATTTTTACTGGGCCGCCCATGTCGAGTACGAAGATGCCGCCTTCACGTAATTCGGGCGGCTGATCGCCGCGATCTTCCGCGCCTACTACGGACGCCTGTAATACCAGCCCAACGGCCTCACGAACTGTCATGAAATAGCGGCGCATATCGGGATGGGTCACCGTGAGTGGACCGCCTCGTTCGAGTTGACGGCGGAACAACGGCACCACGGAGCCGGTGGAGCCCAGAACATTGCCGAAGCGAACTGTGACGCAGCGCATGCCGCTCGCGGTGCGCGCCTGCATGTCCAACGCCTGGCAATACATTTCGGCCAACCGCTTCCCGGCGCCCATGACGCTCGTCGGGTTCACCGCCTTGTCGGTGGAGATGAACACCATCGCCACCGCCCCGGCCGCTCTCGCGGCGTCGGCCACCACCCTAGTACCCAGTGCATTGGTCAGCAGCCCCTCGGCCGGATCATTCTCCACCATCGGCACATGTTTCAGCGCGGCGGCGTGGAACACCAGTTCCGGCCGCACCTCCTCGATCAGCCGCCGCAAACGCACCTCGTCCCTCACGTCGGCCAGCACGGCACGGCGTGTCACGTTCGGGTGCGTTTCCCCCAGTTCCAGATCGATCTCGTAGAGAGCGAACTCCCCGTGGTCCAGCAGCGTCAACACCGCAGGTCCGAGTGCCGCCACCTGTCGGCACAATTCGCCGCCGATGGTGCCGCCCGCGCCGGTAATCAGCACGCGACGGCCCTGTACCAACCGAGCCATCCCCTCGCGGTCCAGGGGGACCTGCGGCCGGTCGAGAAGTTCCTCGATCCCTACGGGGCGTAGCACCATGCGCGTCGATGATGTGGCCGGGAGGCCTATGGAGCCGTTGGGGGCAGCCGGATCCAGCGTGGTGGGACGCGGTGCGCGGCGCACGGACAGCCCGTGACGATCAGCAGCGTCCAGTAGTGCTTCCAGTGGCTTGCCCGATAGCTCCGGCCCCACCACCACGAGCACGGAAGGTAGGCGGTCAGAAGCGCGCAGCCGCTCCAGTATTTCTGCCGCGTCATCCAGCGTCCCGAGAATGGGAACGCCCTGGATACGCCGTCCTGCCTGCCGTGCCCGCGGGGCGAGTAGGCCCAGCACCCGAAAACTTGGCGACCGCTGGACGGCCAGTGCCCGCAGGAACAAGTCCGCCGCATCGCTAGCCCCGGCGAGCAGCGCCGTGCGTGGCGGCATAGCGGAGGTCGGGCCTGCGCGGTAGGCGTGGCGCACTCGGCCTACAACGCGTGCGCCACTCAGCAGCATCCCTAATAGAATGGCGTGAATTGCTGGGAAGGCCATATTGGGCGGCCTCCAGGCTTCAAGCGCGTGTAACCCGGCCCAGAAAATGCCCGCTGCCAGCGCCGATGCGCCCAGCACGGTGAGCAGGTCAGGCAGGCCGGCGTAGCGCCAGTATTGTCGCGGTAAGCGCAGTGGAACGGCCGCTGCTAGGAAAGCCGCGAGCGCTCCGGGCAGCGCCGCCGTCCACCATGCCGATGGCGGCCAAGCTCCGGGGGCTGCGGCCCAAATTGCCGCTGGAAGGCCTATCGCCGTCAGCAGGAGATCGAGGAACAGGTTCAGAAAAATGCGTCTGGGCGCCATCGTGCCCCGACTTAGCCCGCGTGAGGCAGGGGGGCCAACCGCTGGTAAAGGCGAATCAGTTTCTCGGCTTCTCCGGCCCAGCCGAAACAGCCCCGCGCGGCGGCCCGCCCCGAAGCACCGAGCGCAGCCCGTCTGGCCGGATCGGTTAGTTCCGCGACCGCGGCGGCAATAGCCGCAGGGTCGGCTGTGTCCACCAGTATGCCGCAACCGCTCTCGCGCACCACCGTCGCGACCTCGGTGGCGAAGGCTGGCGCAATCACCGGCAGTCCCGCCAGCATGTAGTCGAATAGCTTGTGCGGCAGTGCTAGGCGGTGGTTCTCGGTTCCTGGCTGGAACATCACCAGTCCAATGTCCGCCTCTGCGGCCAATGCAAGTGCCTCCGCGCGAGGTCGCCAGCCATGCCGCTCCACGCGACCGGACAAGCCTAACGCCTGAACGTGGGCGACGAAGTCTGCCTCGCTGCCGTCGCTGATGCGACCCACCAGCGACAAGCGCGTGCCCTGAGGGCAAAGCGTGACAGCGTTCAACATCTCTCTCGAGCCGCGCGCGCGGGTGAGAGCACCCAGGTGCAAGAGCGTCAGGACGCCGGGCCCATGACAGCGCGGTGCTATCCGCGAGTCGTCGGTATAGTTCCGCACCATGATCGTACGGTCAGGCGCGCCGAAATCGTTGTCCAACCCGTTCTTGGCTACCACCACCGCGTCCGCCGCTCTCGCCATAGTGCGGCACGCTAGGCGAATTGTGCCTCTCGCCATCTCGTGCAGCCACGGCGGTAGGCGCACGTCGAGCCGTGATGGGTAATGCTCGTGCACGTCCAGCACCACCCGCACCGATCCACCACGCGCAGCGAGGAGAGCAGCCAGCCAAGCGTCCGGCTCGGAAGCGTGTAGCACTGCGGCACCGGAAGCTCGTGCGCGCCGGACTAGGGCTGGTAGGCTTAGCAACCGTCCCCGCCAGCCCTGCATCGCGGTAAACGACTCGATCCGCACACCCCAGGTCTGCGCAGGTGCTGGTTCGCGAACACGAGGGCAGAGATGGACCACACGCCAGCCGGCGGCGACGAGCGACGCGCCTTCCTTGGCCACCACGCGCACGTCGTCGGGTGGGTGAGCAGCCGACAACATGACCACGAGTGGACTGTGCGCGTCGCTATCGTCGATATCCGCGGGACTGGGCACAGGAAAGTTGCTCAAGTGGGAGAACGCCCATGATCATTCTCACTCCGGATGAGGCAGTGTCCTGCGTCCTCCTGGCGCATGGCGCGTCTCAGGAACTGGCCATGTTGGCTACCCGAAGGGAGGAAGTGACTGCCTCCACTACCTCACATAGAAGGCGTGCTTGACGGCGGCGATCCCAGCGCTGTACGGCCTGCCGTCGCGCCGACCGGCCCATCGCTGCTCGGCGCGCCGGGTCAGCGGCCAGCGCCGTGAGCGCGTCGGCTAGCGCGGCCGGGTCACTCGGTGTTACGGCGATCCCGCAGGGACAGCCATCGACGATGTCGGATACAATGCGAGCCGTTCGGCCAGTCGCGTTAGTCACCACGGGCAGACCAGCCGCCAATCCATCCATCAACTTGTTCGGCGCTGTCCATTCGGCGAACTCTGCAATTGGAGCGAGGCAGTGCAGAGCTATCTGGCTGCCTGCCAGCAACGATGCCAACCTATGCTTCGGCATCGGGTCGAGAAACGACGTATTGTAAAGCTTGCGATCACGCACCTCCACCTGCAGTCTGGGTTTCTCACTACCCTCGCCAACCAATAGTAATCGCACCCGATGCTCGCCCCTCGCTTGAAGAATGGCAGCAGCAGCGAGCAGGGCGTCGAGTCCATTCGCTCGGCCGTGTGCCCCGGCATAGACGGCGAGGCATTCCCAAGCTGCCGCACTAGGTGGACGCCAGCGCGTTACGTGTGGGCCGAACAAATCGAGGTCACAGCCATTTGGCACGACGTGCACCCTTGCTGGATCGGCGCCACGTGCCATAGCTGTCTCGGCCATGCCCTCAGTCAAGGCCACCACTGCTGCGGCCTCGCGGCATGCGGCGTTGGCGAGCCGCTCCATCACTGCCAAGGAAACCGGCGATGCGGCACCCATCGCGCGAGGCAGTTCCGGCCAGGGGTCACGAACCTCGAACACGAATGGTACGCCTCGCAACCCGCGAACGGCGAGCGCCGGCAGCACTACAGTCAACGGCGTTGAGGACGCGAGCACGACATCCCAGGGTCCGCGACCGCGTACAACATTAGGCGGTCCCGAACTAGCAACTTCACCAGGACCGCGGAGGGCAACGATGGCAGCACGGGCGGCGAAGCGCAGGAAAGCGAGTGCACGGGCAGCTGTTCCTTGCATGTTGCTGCAAGGAATATCGAGTTCTATGACCCGGAAGCCTCCTCCCGGTGCACCTGCCCGGCCTACACGTCGGCCCCCGCGAAATGGCTCCGAGAGGCCGCTATGCGCTCCCTCGTAGCGACCGCAGACGAGGGTAACGGCATGACCCCTCGCCGCCAGTGCCGATGCCATAGCGTGGGAGCGTGTCGCAGTGGCACCGGCCGGCGAAGAGTAATGCTGGTGCAGGTACAGAATGCGTAGCGCGGCAGCATCCGGTCTGGAGTTCAAACTTTGCATCCGACGCTCCGCGCGCAATTACGGATGACCTCGATCACACGGTCCTGTTCACCAAAAACCATCCCGCCCCCGGAAGGAAGGCAGAGCCCACGCTCGAACAGCGACGTCGCGGTGCCGGGACCCGTGAAGGATGCGCTACGGAAAGCGGGTTGCAGGTGCAGAGGCTTCCAAACCGGACGGCTCTCGATACCAGCCTCCTCCAACGCTCGGCGGACCGTCTCGCGGTCGGCGCCGAAGAAGGTTGGGTCAAGCAGGATAGCGGTCAGCCAGCGCGAAGATTGGCCCCAGGAAGGCTCGGGCATCAGCGAGAGACCGGGGAGGTCCGCGAGCCCTTCGACGTAGCGGGTGAACACCGCGCGTCGCCGCGCCACCCGTTGATCGAGGTGCGCCAGCTGCACGAGTCCCACTGCGGCCAACAGCGAGGACATTCCGTAGGAGTAGCCGGTGGTTTCATGCTGGTAGTGCGGCGCCATATCTTTTGCTTGCGTCGAGAGATACCGGGCGCGCGTGACGAGTTGCTCGTCGTCCGAGGCAAGGGCACCACCACCGCCACCCGTGATGATCTTGTTGCCGTTGAACGAGAAGGCGGCGATCACAGCGCCCTTTCCAGCTGATCGGCCGCGGTGCGTGGCGCCCAGCGCCTCGGCGCTGTCACTCATCACCGGCACCCCCCAATGATCGCAGCAGGCCGCAATGGCAGTGAGGTCCGAACATTGGCCATAAAGGTCCACCGCCACCACAGCTCGCGGGAGGCGGTTGTGCCGCGCAGCCTCGGCCAGCGCCTCACGCAGCAGCTCCGGATCCAATGTCCAACTGTCCGGTGAGACATCGAGGAAATGCGGAATCGCGCCCATCTGCTTCGCCGGTGCGGCAGTGGCGACGAAGGTCAAGGTACTAGTCCAGACCGCATCGCCGCGGTCGAGGCCGAGTAACCGGTAGCCTAGGTGAAGCGCCGCCGTACCGGACGCGACCGCAGCGACGTACTTGAAGCTCGTGGCGCGGGCCAACGCAACTTCGAAGGCGCGTGGTGCTGGCCCGGCCGGGGCGAGCCAGCCAGACTCCAGCGTGTCACGTAGCGCCGCGAGCTCACCGCCGGCCAAGTGAGGTGGTGACAGGTGAAGCCGGGGAGAGATGGCGGGCAGAGAAGTTGCTGCTTGGCCCGGAAAGGCGACAACCCGGTTCTGATCGGGTCGGGTAAGGCGGAGGGCCATATCGAGCGCCGATGCCTTTCGCGGCGAGTGGGGTGAGTCCGAGAATGCCGAACAACTCTGCGGGGCGAGCCAGTAGAGCCCAAATTCGTTAACTCCGTCTTATCCCTCGTCCGGAATGGCGGGAGTATGCTCGTATTTCGAGTGCGCGCGCGCCGTCGCCGACGTTAACGGCGGGGTCGTTGCCTGATTCGTCGCATGGGCGCCGTGGCCGCGGAGCAGGTTGGCAACGCTGCCCAGCGCGGCCGCGACGTCGCCTCGGAAGGTGACCCGTCCGGCGTAGAGCGCGTCCCATTCCAGCTTCGCGGACCAGGATAGAGCGTTGCGCCCGTTTGCTTGTGCAAGGCCGAGCAGGCCGGGCCGCACGCGCGCCCGGGTGCGCTGCCGAGGCGTGTAGTGTTCGTCGTACTCGGCCGGAAGTGGGCGGGGACCGACTAGGCTCATCTCGCCCCTGAGAACGTTTATCAGCTGCGGTAGCTCGTCCAGGCCGGACGCACGCAGGTGCCGGCCGAACCGATCCAGTCGAGCGGCGTCGGGCTCGCCCGGCCACGCTGGCTCCCGCATGGAGCGGAACTTGAGCAGCACGAAGGGCACGCCACCCCGCCCCGCCCGCATTTGGCGGAACAGCACCGTCCGGCCGAGGGTGAGATGAACGTACAATGCCACCGCGGGTATCAGGGGTGCTGCGGCGAGCAGGAGGATCATCGCGAGCAGGATATCCAGCCCTCGCTTCAAGCGACGCGCGTAGAAACCCTCCGGCCACGCGATAGGGTTGCTTGCGCACGCGTCGGACGTCCGCTCGGAACCCGCCACGACTCGCTCAGGCACGACGAGCCTCGACGGCCGACGACAGAGCCAATCCCAATGCGAGCCAGACCATGCGGTTGCCGAGATCCGTGGACACCATTGCTCCCATGGCAACCGGCAGCACCAGGGCCACCAAGCGTCCGGCGCGCTCCGGCTCGAGCGCGCGCAAGCGCCCGATGAGCACTGCCAGACCACCACCGAAGGCGCCGAGCCAAAGCAGCATTCCCAACGGTCCACCCTCGACGAGGGCCTCAATCGCGTGGTTGTGCGGGTAGAAACCGCGTCGCTCGCCATAACCCGCGGCCAAGGTGAAGCCGGCCGTGCCGAGGCCCAGCGGCATCGTCTCACCCGCCCATTCCAGCGCCGCCGCCCACAGCACCGGCCGAGCGGACGCAGCGATGCCATCTCCGGTGAACCGCTCTAAAGTCCGGAATCCCTGTGCCCGTCCCGGCTCGGCCAGCAGCACCCCCAGCGCGGCCGCGCCGAGCAGCGCCGTGACCGTGACCCAGAACAGTGCCGCCCTCGGCCGCCCCGCTGACCAGTGCCGCGCCGCCGGCGCCAGCATCACCGCCGCGCCCAGCGCCAATAGAGCGGCCCGCCCGCCGGGCAGCAGGGCGCCGGCGGCCAGCGCTGCAGTCAGCGCGGCCCAGGGCGCGCGTCGCCAACCGCACGCCTCGGTCGCGCGCAGGGCGGCAAGGGCGGCGGCGGATGCCATCGCGAGGCCCGCAAGTTGGTACTGCACGCGCGTCGCGTCGGTGGCGCCGACCTGCCCGCCTAGCACGGCACCGCCGGTCGCGAGACCCCAGGCGATGCCAACGGCCACGAAGGGACCAATGAACAGCGTGGTGCCCGACAGCAATCGGCGGGACCCGGCATCCGCGCCGACGGCGAGGCCGGCGAGGAGCATGGCCGGGCCGAGGAGTACGGCTTCCGGGAGCTTGTGGGCGAGCACCTCATGGGACAGGCTCCAGGTGCCGGCGAGCACTAGCCACAGCCACAACCCACCGATGGCGGCGAGAGGAAGTGCCAAAGCGGGCTGCAGCCACCACCGCCGCGAGAACAACAGCCAAAGGAGCGTGGGCGCGAGGGCAGCCGCCGCGGCAAGGGTGATGTCGAACGGCAGGGATGCGAGCTGTGGAGCGGATTTCAGGGCTCCCGCGAGGTGTAGCGTGGCGACGGCGCCGCCGGCCAGGGTGCCGGGACTGGCCGAGCTGGGCCGAGGGACGATCAAAGCTCGGGCTGGTCCGCCGGCAAGGGATGACGCCGTTGTGTCGGGGCCGCCTGGACTGCTGGCCACCAGGGCGACGTTTCTCCCTCGCGCGTTGCGAGCCGCGAATTTTCCGCGCGGAGGAGAACTAGACATGCGGCGCCGAGCAGGCTGGCGAGTGGTGAGGCCGCCAGGAGGAGGAGGAGGAGGAGCGGTCGGTTGGGTAGGGACGGTGACAGCTCCACGTTGGGAGCGGACACGATCCGGGCCGCGACGGCTTGATCTGCGAGTGCCACCAGGGCAGCGCGTTGGTGCTGTGCCAGCAACTCGTAGAGTGGCGTGCGCAGAAAGACGTCCCGCTCGCGCGACAAGCGTTCCACCAGGACGCTGGTGCGCCGCGCCGCGAGTTCGGCAAGGCCGGCACGTACCCGCTCCTCGGCAAACTCGTGCAGGCGCGCAAGCGCGTCGAGCGCCACCCCACGATCCGGATGCGCGAGTTCGAGCGTGACGGTCACAGCGGCGGGTGACTGCGTGATGGAGAGGCCCCGCTCCAACCAACGCTGCAAGTCATCCGCGTCGCTGTTGATCCGCAGGTTCAAGAACTCTCGCACCGCACCGCTCATGCCGGCGCGACGGCGCTCCGTGAGCCAAGCGGGTAGCACAGTATCACGGGCCAGCATCGCTGTGGCCTCCGGACTGCGAAGAACAGCTAGGTAGACGGCGAAGTTGCCCCCGGGTCGGTTGTCCAACAATCCCCCGGCCTGCAACACCGCGCCCGACTGGATCAGGGATGATACGGCGAGGCCCGTGGTCTCAGCAGGCACCACCACCGCACTCGCGACGTACTGCCGCGGCCACCAGAGCACCAGGGCCGTGCCGGCGGCCAGTAGCAATGCAGTTGCGGCAGCCACCCGCCAGCGCATGGTCCAGACCGCGCGTAGCAGTTGCTCCAGCGGCATAGTGTTCCGCGGCCTTATCCAGTTCCAGTCACCCAAGGGCGACAATCCATTATGCAGCCCTTGGTCTACAACCCCAGATAGAGAAGAGATGTCAAGAAACCTGCACAGTGGTGGTAATCTTTCGCGCCGGATGGAGCGCGTGTACCAGAAGTGTTGGTGCTTCCTGCAATGCACCGTAGCGTGGCGCTTCCCACCCGGACTTCAGAGAGACTGAGAGCGGTCCGTCGGCCGATACGGAGAGGCTGGCCAAGGCCGACTCTGCCCCGTGTGGCGTGGCACGCCAGGGCACCGACGGCAGGCGCCAGCGTAACGTGGCCTCGCGGAAAGGGCCGGACACCTCATCCGTCACGACGCATGACCCCGCGTCGACTCGCACCAGACGCGAGTGCCGGTTGCCACGGGCGTCGAGCGTCCAGGCACCATCCGCTAGATTACCGGTGGCAGGCCAGCGGGCGCGAAGGAAGCGTCCGACCCTCGGCATCGTCTCCGCGTCATCGAATAGGACTGCGTTGTGCGCGGAAGAATCTTCCATCCCTTCCGCCAGGGAGCGCAGGGCGGAAACCGGATTGTAGGAGAAGGTGCCGCCGTCGCGCAGGATGTTCGTCGAACCGTGCCACAAGTCCAGGTTGAGCAGGTCGGATTGCCCAGGCCGGAAGCGCAACGGACCAGTCCGCAATAGGGCCTTTGTCCCGTTCCGGGCCCAGCCACGGCTGCCCGTGGCCTGCCAGGCCGCCTCGCTGAGGTCCAAAGGCGGGACGGCTGGCAGTGACAGCCAAGCGCAGCCGCAATCGTCGGGCACGCCGGCCGAGGCGTGCAGGAACAGCCGGGCGGCGCGTTCAACACTTCCGCGCGCGTCGGCCTCGCCGCTCAGCGACAGGTCGGCGAAGTGCGAGCCATCGACGTGGCCGAGGCGCGGAGTCGCTCCGCTGGCCCGGTCAAGCAGTCGCCCCAACCAGCGGGTCGCCGCCGCCGCGCGTGTTGTGAGAGAGGCGGGAAAGGGCGGCACGCCCCAACGCTGGCGCAGCCATTCCACCACAGACAGGACGTCCAGCAGCAGACGATGGTATCCCGTGGATACCTGTGCGAAGCCGCCATCCGGTGCGACGAGCCGTGCAACGGCCGCCGTCAGCGCGGCGGCGTGGGGCGATGGGTCAGTACCCAGCAGCAGGGCGCACACGAACAGCCCTGCCGGCTCGCTGATGGCATGATTGTTGTCCTGCGCCGCGGCGTAGGCGCGAGTCGCGTGGATTCGGCGGGCATGCGCCTCGACCAGTCGTCGCTGGCCCGAAGATACGAGGCTCCCTCCCGCGAGCGCGTGGGCGAGTGAAAGGTGCAGGACCCGCAACGCCGCTTCCTGGCCGCAGGCCCAGTTGGGACCCCGAAACGGCGGGTTGGCCTGCAGCCACCCGGCGAGGCGTGCCTCCGCCCGCGCACCGTGGCCCGCCCACGGCCGGAGGCGGTGCGCCTGGACCAGCAGCAACAGGTCGGCGAAGCGATTCGCTTCCCACACCGGGCGCACGTCCCCGGGCGAGAAGAGGTCTAGCGAGAGGGCGTGCGCACGGGGATCGAAAGGGCCGTGCGGCGCGGGATCCGACAGCATCGATGCGGCCGACAGCACGGTTGCTACGTGGTCAGGAGACAGGCTCGGGGCCGGTGAAGGTGCATCCGGCAGGAGGGAACCGGTGGGGAGCCAAGTGGTCCTTACCGAGTCGGGCAGTGATCGACGCGTCAAACCGAGTGCTCGGAACACGCGATGCGTCGCGTAGAGGCTAAGCGGTCTGACTCCGAGCCGGAGAGCCGCATCAGCGAATAGGAAGACTGACGACCCCTGAATTCGCGTTTTGCTCCGTAGCAATACAACCTAAGCCTAGCCTAAATCGAAAGTACACTATCAAAAGTTGTGATAAAGACGCCGGAGAATCCAATAGGGAGGAGCTGAATGCTTCAGTGCCCTCGCTCACCGTGTGCCGCCCTCGCTCGGCTCAGTCTCGCAGCGCTACTTGTTGTGCCGGCACCTCCCGCTTCGGCGCAGTCCACCGTGCTATCCCCTCCCTCGCTGCCACCGGTGCTGCCGAGCACGCTCCCCAGCGGCGCACCGCTGCCCAACCTGCCAGCGCAGGCGCAGCAGG
The DNA here is from genome assembly GCA_964243365.1 of uncultured Roseomonas sp. Taxonomy (GTDB): domain Bacteria; phylum Pseudomonadota; class Alphaproteobacteria; order Acetobacterales; family Acetobacteraceae; genus Roseomonas. The sequence continues at coordinate 116,359 of CAXTEL010000002.1, forward strand.
ATATTCTTCAACGCATTATCGATGCGGCCGCGGGCCGCTCGCCCGCTACGCTGACGCCCACCCCGCCCGTGCCCGCGTCGATGTCCCTGCCGCCCAGCATCGCTCCCGCCGGCCCGACCGCCGTTCCGCCGCTGCTCGCCTCGCCGGTTGAGCCGCTCTCGAACACCGAGGGCTTCTTCGCAGCCCGGTTGCCCGAACAGCAGCCACCACTTCGCCAATTCGGCTACGACACGTTCCGCGGGCCGTCGCCTTCGGGCACTGCCGCACCGTCGATGGGCGCTCTGCCCGATGATTACGTGCTGGGTCGCGACGACGAGGTCCTGATCGCAATCCGCGGCCGGGCGCGCCAGTCCTACGCTCTGCGGGTGGGGCGGGACGGCACCCTGATGCTGCCCGACCTGCTGCCCTTCGTCGCCGCCGGCCGTGCGTTGCGCGACCTGCGCACCGAGGTGGAAGCCCGGGTCGCGCGTGAACTGGGCGGCTCGGAAGCCTTCGTGTCAGTGGGTCAGACACGGCAGATCGGGGTGCTGGTGGCGGGCGAGGTGGTTCGCCCCGGGCTACAGCCGTTGCCGGCCCTGGCCAGCGTGCTTGATGCGCTCAACGCGGCCGGAGGGGTGCGTCGCACCGGCTCGCTGCGGGCCGTGCGGGTGGAGGGGGGCGGGCAAACGCGGACGGTGGACCTGTACGGCGTGCTGGCCAGTGGGACGGTTTCCCCCGACCTGAGTCTGCGCGAGGGCGAGCGGGTGGTGGTTCCGGCGCTGGGCGGAGTGATCGCGGTGGCCGGAGACGTGACCCGGCCGGGCATCTACGAGCTGCCGCCCGGCGCCGCCGTCGCGCCGCTGGCTTCCATGCTGCGCATCGCCGGCGATCCCCTGCGTCCGTCCGGCAACCGCTTTCTCCTCCAGGGCACGGATGCAGGTGGACGGCGTGCCTTCGCCGAGGTCGCACCCGCCGCGCCCCTTCGGCGTGGTGACGCGGTGCTGGTCCAGCCGGGGGCAGACGTGTCGGCCAACGCGCTGCGCTTGGTGGGACATGTTGCGGCACCGGTGATGCGCTCGGCCGGCGGCGGGCGCGGCGTACGCGGTGGTTTCTCGCTGCGTGCCCTCCTATCGGACCCGAGGCTGGTGCGTCCGGACCCCTACGTGCGCTTGGGCGTGGTGTGGCGGGTAGACGAGGCGACCCGGGTGCGACGCTTCGTACCATTCGACCTCGGCCGCGTGCTTCGGGGGCAGGCCGACTTGCCGTTGCGGGAAGGCGATGAGGTCGTCGTGCTGGGACAGGCGGACGCGCTTTGGCTATCCTCGCCGCCGGTGCAACGAGCACTGCGCGGCGAACTGGCCGTGCCGGCCGCCCTGCCCGTATCCGCACCGGGTTTGCCGGTGGGGCAGCTGCCGACCACCGGCTCCCAGATGCTCGCCTTCGCTCCGCCGACCGCCGACTGCCCGGCGCTGCAATCCCTGGCCGTGGCGGCGCGCGGCAGCCCGCTGCGCTACGCCCACGCGCGGGGCGCAGGCTTCCCGGACCTCGGCAATCCACCATGTCCGCAGGTCTTCCTCGATTACCCGGCGCTACTGTCCTTCCTGCTCGACCAGTCCGCGCTCCTGACCGGCGAGGTCGGACTGCCCGGCCTGTATCCTATCCTCGATGACACAGGGCTCGACCAAGTGCTGGCGGCGGCCGGCGGTGCAGGGGAAACAGCGGACCTCTCGGCGGTGGAGTTCGCCCGCGAGCCGCTGGAGCAGGCCGGCGCGATCCCGTTGACGCGCCTCTCCCTCGATCTGCGGTCCCGTAACTTCGCGGCCGTGCGCTTGTCTCCGCGCGACGCGGTCCGGGTACCGCGGGGCTTCGGCGACCGCGACTCGGGTCCCGTGACGCTGGTGGGCGAGTTCGTGCGCCCCGGCACCTACGACATCCGCCGCGGCGAGCGCCTCAGCGAGATCGTCGCCCGCGCCGGTGGCCTGACGCCTCAGGCATACCCCTATGGTACGGTCTTTACCCGCGAGAGCGTGAGACTGCGCCAGCAGGACGGGTTTGCCCGCACCGCGCGGGAGCTGGAGACCAGCCTGATCCAGGTAGCCGCGGGGCAGGCCGTGGCCGGCTCCCGCGCGTCGGGCGATCTCGGCAGTGCCATCAATGCCGGGCGGGAACTTGCATCGGCCCTTCGCGACGCGCGGGCCGCGGGTCGCATGGTGGTCGAAGGCAATCCGGTCATCCTGGCGGCTCGGCCGGAACTTGACGTGCTGCTCGAGCCGGGGGACCTGATCGCCATTCCCAAGCGGCCCAACGAGGTGACGGTCGTGGGTGCGGTACTGAACCCCGGTTCGCTGCAGTTCGCCACGGGGCGGCGCGCCTCCGATTACGTGCGCGCGGCGGGTGGGCCGCAACGCTTCTCAGATGGTAGCCGCGCCTTCGTGGTACTGCCGAACGGGCAGTCTGTGCCGGCGGGGCTGGGAGCTTGGCAGCAGGGTGGACCGCCGGTGCCGCCAGGCTCCCTGGTGGTCGTGCCCCAGGACCCAACCCCCTACGAGACCTGGGGCTTCATTCGCGACCTGACCCAGGTTCTCGGGCAGATCAGCATCTCGGCCGCTTCGCTCGCCGTGGTGTCGCGCGCGACGCGCTGACGTCCGAGGATCACGGGAAGGGTCGGACTCCTCGCGAAATCCGGCCCCTCTCGTAGCGCGGGGCTTGACCGGGGATCAGCGACCCGATTGTTGGATCGCCGACACCAACCAATCGGTGCCCGGGCGACGGGTGAAAGTCCAGAGCTCCGTGGCAGTCTGCCGCGCGCTAGGATCACCTTCGACTACCGTGCCGTTCGCGTCCCGGGTCACGTCCACGAGGCCGAAGCGCATGGCCACCGTCGCGTATTCCTGATCGCCCTCGCGCCATGCCTCGGACAGGTCGCCCGAATCCAGCTTCACATCGCGCGTCTCGTTGCGCCAGCCACGCGCCTCCAGATCACGAAGATCCTGGGTGAAGTAGCGGGCCATCTCGGGTGTCGAGAGCCGCGAGAGCGCCGTCGCGTCGCCGCTCGACCAAGCGGCGTTGACCGTCAGGAGCATCTGCTCGAAGCCGGTGAAGTCCCGCTGCGTAACCTGCACGGGCGCCGAACTGGCGGCGCGGCCACCAGCCGGCGCCCGCCCGCCCGCCTCATCCATCATCTCGCGAGCGTAGCCGCGTGGAGCGGCACCGGCCATGGCAGGGACCATGCCGCCGCTGGCGTTCGCGGCGCGTCGGCGGAAAAACCGCACCGTCAGCATCACGAGTCCCACCACCAGCGCGATTTGGAGAAGGAAGCCGAGGAAGCCGGCGATGCCCGACATCCCGCCGAAAGCTCCCGAACCGAACAGCATGCCGGCGATGCCGGCGCCGAGCAGGCCGCCCATGAGGCCAGCGCCGAACCCACCGAAGCCGGATCGTGCGGGGGCGCCGGCGTAGCCCGGGGTCGCCTGCCCGACCGGAGCCTGCTGACCAGGACCGCCACGCGGGGTCTCGGTGCGGTTAAAACTGTTGGCCGTGCCCGGCGCCGTGCCGGTAGAGGGGGGCGCGCTGTAGGTACGGCTGCCGCGGCTGCCCGACGAGGCACCGCCACCCGGCCGTGCCTCGGCATCGGCGGGCACGAGGGCCGGCAGCAAGGTTAAGGTGAGGGCGGCCGCCAATAGGCGGGCCCGTCGCGCTGAAGGTCGGCGCATGAAACGTTGCTCCGGTGCAGATTCTGACATGAATGTAATATAGGGAAGGTCGGGTCCGGTTGCACATCCACCTTGTGACGAGCGGCGCTCACCCGCGAAATATTGCTCGAAGGGTCTCCTCTTGACGCGCCCATCACCTCTCCTGTGCGCTGCCTTGGCCTTCCTTAGAACTGGCGCCGCGGCCCGGGACGCACTGAGCCAGATCTTCCGCCTCGCCATCAGTTCGGATGCGGCGACCCTGGACCCGTACAACACGAAGGCCCTGTTTACCTACCTCGTGGTGAGCCAGTTCTATGAGCCGCTCGTAAATGTGGCGACGACCTGAAGGTGCAGCCCGGCTTGGCTTCGGCTTTAGAGCTACGGACAAAACCGTCTGAGCTGACGCAGGCAGATGACGGCGCAGGCGA
>CAXTEL010000003.1:0-117999 GCA_964243365.1 uncultured Roseomonas sp.
CCGTGCTGGGCAAGATCGCCGTGCTGGTGCTGCTGATCCTGTTCGTGCAGCGCCGGCCGCGCGGGCTGTTCCCCCTCAAGGGCCGGGCGGCGGAGGCGTGAGCCGCCGCCTCGCCGCCCTCACCCTGGCGCTCGTGCTGGGCGGCGCCGCCCTGCTCGCCGTCCTGAACCTACTCGCCGTCCCCGGCAGCGGCCTGCACGTGCCCACCTACGTCGTCTCGCTGATGGGCAAGTACCTCTGCTACGCCATCCTGGCGCTGGCGGTGGACCTCGCCTGGGGCTTTGCCGGCATCCTGTCCCTCGGCCACGCCGCCTTCTTCGCCCTGGGCGGCTACGCCATGGGCATGTACCTCATGCGCCAAATCGGCGCGCGCGGCGTGTACGGCAACGCCGAGCTGCCGGACTTCATGGTGTTCCTGAACTGGACCGAGCTGCCCTGGTACTGGTGGGGCTTCGGCAGCCTGCCCTTCGCTCTGCTGATAGCGCTGCTGGCCCCGGCGCTCCTGGCCGGGGTGTTCGGCTGGCTCGCCTTCCGCTCGCGCGTCGCCGGCGTGTACCTGTCCATCATCACCCAGGCGCTGACCTACGCGCTGCTGCTGGCCTTCTTTCGCAACGACATGGGCTTCGGCGGCAACAATGGGCTGACCGATTTCAAGGACATCGCCGGCGTGCCGCTGCAGCTCGACCGCACCCGCTGCGCACTGCTGCTCGCCTCGGCCCTGGCACTCTCGGGCTGCTTCCTGCTGGCGCGTTGGATGGTCCGCTCGCGCTACGGCAAGGTGCTGGTGGCGGTGCGCGACAGCGAGAGCCGCACGCGCTTCCTCGGCTACCGCCCGGAGCACTACAAGCTGGTGGCCTGGGTGGCGTCGGCGGCGATGGCCGGGCTGGGAGGCGCGCTGTACGTGCCCCAGGTCGGCATTATCAACCCCGGCGAGTTCGCCCCCACCAACTCCATCGAGGCCGTGGTGTGGGTGGCGGTGGGCGGGCGCGGCACGCTGGCGGGCGCGGTGCTCGGCGCCGTGCTGGTGAACGGCGGCAAGACGTATCTCACTGGCGCGCTGCCGGAGGTGTGGCTGTTCGCGCTGGGCGGACTGTTCATCTTGGTGACGCTGTTCCTGCCGCGGGGCATCGTCGGTGCCTTCCGCGCCCGCCGCCGGCGCGAAGCGGCGGAGCCGGCGGCGCTCCCGACGTCGGCCGAGAGCGCGGCTCTGGAGGTCGCGACCTCGCCCGAAACCGCCCGGGAAGCTGCCTTGTGACCGCCGGGATCGCCTCCGGCGCCGCCGACACGCTGCTCTACGTGAACGGCGTGTCGGTGTCCTTCGACGGCTTCCGGGCGCTCAACAACCTGTCGCTGGTACTGCGGCCCGGCGAGATGCGCGCGGTGATCGGCCCCAACGGCGCCGGCAAGACCACGATGATGGACGTGATTACCGGCAAGACCCGCCCCGACGCCGGCCAAGTGGTGTTCGGCGCCGACACCGACCTGACCCGCCTTGACGAGCCGGGCATCGCCCGCCTGGGCATCGGCCGCAAGTTCCAGAAGCCCACGGTGTTCGAGGCGCACACGGTGCGTGACAACCTGCTGCTCTCGCTGAGCGGCGACCGCGCGGCCCGCTTCGCGCTCTTCGCCCACGAGACGGCGGCCGAGCGCGCGCGGGTGGAGGCGCTGCTCGCCACCACGCGGCTGGAAGCCCACGCCGGCCGCCGCGCCGGTGACCTCAGCCACGGCCAGAAGCAGTGGCTGGAGATCGGCATGCTGCTGGCCCAGGAACCGCGGCTCCTGCTGGTGGACGAGCCGGTGGCCGGCATGACCGACGCCGAGACCGCCCAGACCGCCGAGCTGCTGCGCGAAATCAACCGTACCCGCTCGGTGGTGGTGGTAGAGCACGACATGGACTTCGTCCGCGCGCTGGGCGTGAGGGTGACGGTGCTGCACGAGGGCGCCGTGCTGGCGGAAGGCTCGATCGACCACGTCAGCGCCGACCCGAGGGTGGTGGAGGTCTACCTTGGCCGGTGACGGGGCTGTTGAGGGGGCCGGCGGGGGCTCTGCCGGGGCGGCCCTGCGCGTCTCGGGCGTGGTACTGCACTACGGCGCGGCGGTGGCGCTGCGCGGCGTCTCGCTGGAAGCGCGGCGCGGCGAGGTGACCTGCCTGCTCGGCCGCAACGGCGTGGGCAAGACCTCGCTGCTGCGCGCAATCACCGGCGCCCACCCGGTGTCGTCGGGCACCATCACCTGGGAAGGCCAGGACATCACCCGCCTGCCCTCCTACGAGCGGGCCCGGCGCGGCATCGCCACCGTGCCGCAGGGGCGCGACGTGTTCCCGCTGCTGACGGTGCGCGAGAACCTCGAGACCGGCTTCGCCGTCCTCCCCCGCCGCGAGCGGCGCGTGCCGGACGAGATCTTCGACCTGTTCCCGGTGCTGCGCACCATGCTGGGCCGGCGCGGCGGCGACCTGTCGGGCGGGCAGCAGCAGCAGCTGGCCATCGCCCGCGCCCTGGTGACGCGCCCGCGCCTGCTGGTGCTCGACGAGCCCACCGAGGGCATCCAGCCCTCCATCATCGCCGACATCGGCCGGGTGATCGCCTTGCTGCGCGGCCGCGGTGAGATGGCCATCCTGCTGGTGGAGCAGTTCTTCGACTTCGCGCACGAGCTGGGCCAGCACTTGGCGGTGATGGAGCGCGGCAGCATCGTGATGGCCGGCGGGCGCGACGACCTGGACCGGGCGGAGGTGCTGCGCCGGGTCTCGGTGTAGACGCTCCTGCGCCGGATCTGCCCCTCGGCGGGGCGGACGGTCGCGCGCCGCCGCGCATTGGTCGCCCGCCGTCGGGGGTGCCCCGATCAGCGGGATCGTGCCACGACCCTGCCACGACCCTGCCTCACGACTCCGCCGATGACCGCCGCCGCGCCGGGGAAGACCGCCCGACCATGCTGACCAGCCTGCCCGATACCCTGCTGGCCATCGCCGCCCTGCTGGTGGTGGTGAGCGCCGTGCAGCCGCTCGCCCGGCGGCTGATGCTGTCCGATACGGTGCTGCTGGCCCTGGTGGGCATCCTGCTCGGCGGCGGCGCCACCTTCGTGCTGAGCACGCCCTTCGCGCGACCGCTCGACGACGCGGCGCGCACCCTGCTGGACTTCCCCGTCGATGCCGAGGTCTTCCTGCTGGTGTTCCTGCCGGTGCTGGTGTTCCACGGCGCCTTGTCCCTCGACGCCCGGCGCTTGGCGCGCGACGCGGCCACCGTGCTGGTCCTCGCGGTGGTGGCCGTGCTCGTCACGACGGCCGCGATCGGCTTCGCGCTGTGGCCCTTGGCGGGCATGTCGCTGACCGCCTGCCTGTTGCTGGGCGCCATCGTCGCCACCACTGACCCGTCCGCCGTGGTGGGCATCTTCCGCGACATCGGCGCCGACAGTCGCCTGACTCGGCTGGTGGAAGGCGAGAGCCTGCTCAACGACGCCGCGGCAATCTCGATCTTCACCCTGCTGCTGTCCATGCTGACGCGCTCGCCCGACCTGGAGCCGCTGACGGCGGTGGGCACCTTCGTGCTGTCCTTCGCCGGCGGGCTGGCGCTCGGCCACGTGCTCGCGCGCATGGTGCTGGGCGTGGTGCCGCTGCTCGGCGGCAACCGGGTCGCGGAGATGACGCTGACCCTGGCCCTGCCCTACGGCGCCTACATCATCTCGGAGGAGTTCTTCCACTTCTCCGGCGTGGTGGCCGCGGCGATCGCCGGGTTAACGGTCAGCGCGATCGGCCCGTCCACCTTTCGGCCGCAGAGCTGGGGCTTCCTGCGCGACGTTTGGGCGCAAATCTCCTTCTGGGCCTCCTCCATGGTGTTCGTGCTGGCCTCTATGCTGGTGCCGCGCCTGCTGCTGGGCGCCACCCGCTGGGACCTCGTGCTGATCGGGGCGGTGGTGCTGGCCGCCACTGCGGCGCGGGCGGCGGTGCTGTTCGGGCTGCTGCCGCTGCTGGGGTGGGCAGGGCTGGCGCGCCGCGTGTCGGCCCGCTTCAAGGTGACTATGCTGTGGGGCGGCCTGCGCGGCGCGATCACCCTGGCCCTGGCGCTGGCGGTGACCGAGCACCCGACCCTGCCCGACGGCGTGCAGCGCTTCGTGGCCATCGTGGCCACCGGCTACGCCCTGTTCACCCTGCTGGTGAACGGCACCACGCTGCGCTTCCTGGTGCGCGCCCTGGGCCTGGACCAGCTCTCCTCGGCCGACCAGGCGCTGCGCAACCAAGTCGTGGCCATCGGCCTGGGCGAGGTGCGCGACCGGCTGCGGACCACCGCCGGGGAGTTCGGCTTCTCGCACCAGGCCACCGGCCACGTGCTGGAGATGTACGAGCGGCGGATTCGGATGGAAACCGCCGCCAACACCTTCGATACCGCGATCGGTGACCGCGAGCGCGTGACCCTGGGCCTGATCACCTACGCGTCCCAGGAGCGTTCGGTGCTGCTGGATATCTTCAAGGACCAGGGCCTGTCGCGACGGATCATGGAGAGCCTGATCTGGACCGCCGAGAGCATGGTGGACGGCGCCCGGGCCGAGGGACGGCTGGGTTACATCCAGGCGGCGCGCCGCCGGCTGCGGCCGACGCGGCGCTTCGTCGTGGCGCAGTGGGTGCACCGCACCTTCCACGTGGACGGCCCGCTGATGAACTGCATGGCCGAGCGCTTCGAATCCCTCCTGCTCACCCATTTCGTGTCGGTGGCTATGACTCGCTTCATGCGCCGCCGCATGGAGCCCGTGCTGGGCGCCCGCGTCACCGAGGTGGTGGCCGAGATCGTGGCGCGGCGCGAGGATCTGCTGGAGGACGCGATGGACACGTTGCGCCTCCAGTACCCCGGTTACGCCGAGGCGCTGGAGAGCCGGATGCTGCGCCAGATCGGGCTGCGCATGGAGGCCGACGAGTACGGCGGACTACTGCGTGAATCCCTGATCGGTGAGGAACTGCACGAGGAGCTGGTGCGCTCGCTCGAATCCTGGCGCCGGCAGATCAGCCGGCCGCTGAAGTTCAACCTCCAAGCCGGGCTGGACGCGCGGATCAAGGACTTCCCGGTGTTCGCCGACCTCCAGGAGGCGGTGTTGCACGACTTGGCGATGAGCCTGACCACCCGCTTCGCCGTGCCGGGCGAGCGCATCTTCCGCCCCGGCCGCCGCGCCGGCTCGCTGTTCCTGATCAGCTCCGGGCAGGTGACGCTCAACCGCGACGGACGCGACATCGCCGTGGGCCAGGGCGACGTCTTCGGCGAGGAGGAGCTGCTGCGCGGCGGCCGGCGCCGCGGCCAAGCTAGGGCCACCAGCTTCTGCCACCTGCTGGAACTGAGCGCGGCCGACTTTGCCCGCCTCGGCCTGGAGAACCCCGAACTGGCCGCGCGGATCGCGCGCATCTCCGGGGAGCGCATGCCGCCCGGGCCGGAAGCGGCGAGCGAGCCCGCGCGGGAGGCGCCTCCTGTCGTCGCGGCGGAAGCGCTGCCGACCTCGATGCTCGCCGGGCCGGCGTAGCGGCGCCTCGCGCGGGGATCGGCCCGGCCGCGGTTCAGGCGGCCGGCGGCGCCTCCTCCCCGACCACCAGCCCCAGCGCCCGGTCCGCCAGCAGCGCCAGCCAAGCGGTGAACAGTCCGCCCTGCAGCACGTAGGCCGGGTTGCCGTTGCTCAGCCCCACCACGATCGGCGTGCCCAGACACTGCGCCCCGGCCAGCGCACCGACCGCCGCCGTGGCGATCGCCAGCACCAGCGCCACCCGCAGCCCGGCCAGCATCACCGGCAGGGCGAGCGGCAGCTCGACGCTGGCCAAGCGCCGACCCGGCCCCATGCCCAGGCCCCGCGCCACGTCCAGCACCGACGGCGGCACCCCGTCCAGCCCGGCCACCGCACCGCGCATCACTGGCAGCGCGGCGTAGAGCACCAGCGCCAGCACGGTGGGCGCGGCGCCGAAGCCCAGCGTCGGCAGCGCCAGCGCGATCACCGCCACCGGTGGCACCGCCTGCGCCAGGGAGAACACCGCGTCCAGCAACGGCCGCAGCCGCTGACCCGCGCCCCGGGTGGCGAGCACGCCCGCGCCCAGGCCCAGCGCCGCCGCGATCGCCGTCGCACCCAGCGACATCAGCAGATGGCTGCCGAGCAGGGCGAACCAGTCCCCCGTCCAAGTCGGGCGCGTCACGGCGGGGAACAGGGCGTGCCACAACGGCTCCAGACGCGGCGCCGCCCACAGCGCGCCGAGGAACAGCGTCATCTCCGCGCCGAGCCGGAGCGCGCCCCGCCTCACGCCGCGTCCAGCAGGTCGGCCATCCGCAGCACACCGCCCCGCGGCCCCAGCCGCACCCGGTCGGTTCCCCGGTCCAGCATGAGCATCAGCGCCTGCTTCAGGGTCGCGCCTTCCGGCAGCGCGGGCAGGTCCTCGCCGGACTCCACCCCGCGCACGACGGCCGCGGCGGGAAGGGCGCCGAGCCGGTGGAAGGCCAGGGTGTCGTCGCCGAAGATGCCGCGCACCGCGGCGTCCGCGTCGCGTCGCAACACCTCCGCCGGCCGGCCGTGCGCCGCCAGCCGCCCCAGGCGCAGCACCGCGAGCTCGTCGGCCAGCGCCAGGGCCTCCTCGGCGTCGTGGGTGACGAACAGAATCGTGCCCCCGGTGGCGGCGTGGATGCGCCGCAGCTCGCCCCGCAGCATCAGCCGCGTGGCTGGGTCGAGCGCCGAGAAGGGCTCGTCCATCAGCAGCACCGGCGGGTCGGCGGCCAGCGCCCGGGCCAGCCCCACCCGCTGCGCCTGCCCGCCGGACAGCTCGTGCGGCCAGCGGTCGCGGAACAGCGCCGGGTCCAGCCCCACCAGCTCCAGCAGCGCGTCGGTGCGCCGCGCCACGCGGGCGCCGTCCCAGCCCAGCAGCCGCGGCACCGTGGCCACGTTGTCGCGCACCCGCCAGTGCGGGAACAGCCCGACCGACTGGATGACGTAGCCGATGCCCCGGCGCAAGATTTCCGGCGCGACCCCGGCCACGTCGCGCCCGTCGAGCAGCACGCGGCCGCTGTCGGGCACCACCAGCCGGTTGGCCATCCGCAGCAGCGTGGACTTGCCCGAGCCGGACTCGCCGAGCAGCACGAGGATGCGCCCCGCCGGCACCTCCAGCGTCACGCCGTCCACCACCGGCACGGCGCCGTAAGATTTCGACACCGCCTCGAAACGGATCACCGCCCGCCCTCCGGCCGCAGCGCGCGCTGCGCGGTCGCCAGCGCGGCGTCGGCCAGCAGGGACAGCGTCGCCACCGGCAGCACGCCGAGCAGAATGAGGTCGGCCGCGAGTTGGCCGACCCCTCCGAACACCAGCGTCCCGAACCCGCCGCCGCCCACCAACGCGGCCAGGGTCGCCAGCCCCACCGCCTGCACCGCCGCCAGCCGAACCCCGCCCAGGATCGCCCCCGCCCCGAGCGGCAGCCGCACCCGGCGCAGCACCTCGCCCGGCGTCATGCCCTGGCCGCGCGCCGCGTCGAGCACGGCCGGCAGCGCCGCGCGCAGCCCCGCCAGCGTCGCCCGCGCCAGCGGCAGCACCAAGTAGGCGGCGATGCCCAGGATCGCCGGCGCCGCCCCGATCCCGGCGACCCCGAGGCGGCGCAGGGCGGGCAGCGCGTCGGCCAGCGCCGTGAGCGGGCCCATCAGCAGGCCGAACAGCGCGATGGAAGGCACCACCTGCGCGCCATTGGCCAGCCCCAGCAGCGCCCGCTCCAGCCGCCGCCGCGTCAACGCCAAGGCGCACAGCGGCAGCGTCAGCAGCAGGGCCAGGGCTAGGGCGCCCCCGGCCAGCAGCAGGTGCTCGCCCAGCGCCCGGCGCAATTCCGGCCCGCGCGACGCGGCCTCGCGCAGCAGCGACAGAGCGTCCAGCGCGCCGGACGCCACCAGCGCCGCCGTGCCCACCGTCGCGAGCAGCACGAAGCCCGCCGGCGCCGCCCCGCGCCCGGCCGCGCAGGCCGCGCCCGCGAGTGCCAACGCCATCAGAGCGATCCAGACACCCGTCGCCAGCGCCGCCCGCCCCAGATTCGGGCCGCCCTCCAGCGCCGCCCCGGCCGCGAGCCCGGCGGTGAGCAGGAGCGCGACGGCCGCAACGGCCGCGGCGGCCTCGGCCCAGCGCCGCAACGCCTCGCGCCGCGCCAGCAGCACCGCCGCGAGGCAGCACAGCACGAAGCCGGTTGCCGACGCCGCGACGCCCGGGTCGGCCGGCAGCGGCACCGGGCGGGGCGTTACCAGCCGGTTCGGCGCCACCGAGATCCAGCCCAGCAGGAAGGGGGAAGCGGCCGCCACCGACGCCAGCAGCGCCACGGCGGTCAACTCGGGCGGGGGGGACGCCGAGGCGACCCGCGGCGCGGCGGGCAGCCCGGCCCGGGAAGCGGCCGCCGTTCGCCGGACCAACGGCGTACCTACCCGCCCAGCCCCAGCCCGCGCAGGTGCGCCCGCGCTACGTCCGCCGCGCCGCGTCCCTCCACCACCACCTGCGCGTTCAGCGCCCGCAGCGCCTCTGCCGACAGGGACGCGAACACCGGGTCGAGCCACCCACCCATCTGCGGGAAGCGGCGCGCCACCACGCCGCGCACCAGCGGCGCCGGCTGGTAGACCAGCTGCGCGCCGCGCGGGTCCGCCAGCACCCGCAGGTCGAGCGCCGCCAGTGCCCCGTCCGTGCCGTAGGCCATAGCGGCGTTGACGCCGTTCAGCGCCTCGGCCGCCGCGCGCATTGTCACCGCCGTGTCGCCGCCCGCCAGCACCAGCAAGCGCTCCGGCGGCAGCGTGAAGCCGTAGACCTTGGCGAAGGCGGGCAGGGCCGCAGGGCTCTCCACGAATTCCGCCGAGGCGGCGAGCTTGAACGGTCGGTCAGCGGCCAAGTGGCGCGCGAGGTCCTCCAGGCTGCCGAGTCCGGCGCCCTCCGCGAGGTCGCGCCGCACCGCGATCGTCCAGGTGTTGTCGGCCGCCGCCGGACGCAGCCAGACGAGGTCGTTCCGCTCCGCGTCCAACGCCCGCACCTTGGCCGCGGCGGCGGCGGCGTCGTGCCAAGCGGGGTCCTCGCTCTGGAAAAAGAACGCCCCGTTGCCGGTGTACTCCGGGTACAGATCCACCTCGCCCGCCAGGATGGCGCCGCGCAGGATGCGGGTGGGACCGAGCTGCAGCCGCCGCCCCACGGCCACGCCCCGCGCTTCCAGCACGAGGGCGATCATCTGGCCGAGCAGCGCGCCCTCGGTGTCGAGCTTGGAGGACACCACCACGGGCCGCTCCCGCCCCTGGGCGCGGGCAGGTCGTGCCCCGGCCGACAGGAACGCGGAGGCGACGAGCAGCGCGGCGCGGCGGGACGGGGCTGCGTTCATGCCTGGGATCTCCGGCTTTCGGGGGAAATGAAGTTCGGGTCGCGGCTGCGCCCCTGAGCCGGAGGCGACCCGCGGACGGAACCGCGAGCGGCGTTCGCCCGCAGACCGCCTCAGAACCGGCGCAGCAGGCGATCGAGATAGTCCAGCTCCTGCGGCGGGCGTTCGCGCTCGCCAACCCGGCGGCGCAGCTCGTCCTGGATTCGGCGCGTGCGGAGCTGCTCGACCTCGTCCGGCACGCGCGTGTCGCCGCCATCCTCGGCCGAGCCCGCCGCCTCGCGGCTCCTGCGGCCCAGCGGGTCGCGCCCGGGGCCGAGACCGTTGGCGGATTCCCGCCCCTGGCCGCCGCGCTGCGTGCCGTCGGCGGCCGTGCCACCGCCTTCGCCCTCGCCTTCCTCCTCGCCGCCCTCGCCGCGGCCGAACTGGCGCTGCATGGAGCGCGCCATTTGGCGTCCGCCCTCGGCCAGCTCGCGCAGGGCGCGCTCCTGGGACGGCCGCGCGTCGCCGCCCCGCGAAAGCGCCTCGGCGCCCTCGCGCATCGCCTGGTCGGCGCGGCCGAGCTGCTCGGGCACCTCGCCGGTCAGGTCGCCGAACTGTTCCATCAGCTCGCCCAGGGCGCGACGCAAGGCGCGCTGGGTGCGGGCATCGGCTTGCTCCTCGCGCGACGGCTGCCCACCGGCCGCCTCGTCGCGCGGCGGCGCGCCCCGCCCGGACTGGGCTTGCGGCCGGCGGTCGCGGGCGCGCTCCCCTTCGGCGGCCTCGGCGCGCTGGTGCGACCGGTCGAGCGCCTCGGACTGCCGGCGCACCATGTCCTGCACGGCGCCCATCTGCCCCTGCCCCCGCTCGCGCTCCCCCTGCCGGCGCTCATTCTCCCCGGCGCGGGCGATGCGGCCTTCCTCCAGGGCGCGCAGGGTTTCCTCCAGCTCGGCCAACTCGCGCCGGACGTCCTCGTCCCGGCCCTCGCGCGCCGCGTCGCGCATTCGTTCGGTACGGCGATCCAGCTCCCGCTGGTCCAGCATCCGCGACGCCTGGTCGCGCGGTACGGCTTCCGCGTTCTCCCGCTGCAGCCGCTCGGCCAGCGCTTCCACGTGCCGCCGGATCGCTTCCCGCAATTCCCGGATGCGCCGCTCGACCTCGGCCCGGCGCTCCTCCTCTGGCCGCGCCGGGTCGCGCTCCAGCGCCTCGCGCAGGTCCCGCCGCGCCTCGGCCAGGGCGCGCGCGGTGCGGTCGGACCGCCTCTCCTCCAGCGCCAGCGCCACGTCCCACAGGATCTGCTGGGCTTCCGCCACCGCGTCGTCGTCCTGCCGCACCGGCCGCGCCGCGCCGGCGTCCGACGGCAGCACCGGGGGCCGGTCGCGCAGCAGCCGACCGCGGGCCGCGCGCAGCGCGAGCAGGGTGGCGGCGTCGTGCTCGAAGGCTTCCGGGGCGGCCGTGATGCGGTCCAGCTCGGCGCGGGCCGGAACCCGCGCCCCGGGATCGAGCGACAGCGCCCGCCGCACCGCCACCAGGGCGCGCGCCACGGGGTGCTCGAAGGCGCGCTCCGGCAGGGTCAGGGCGGCGACGTCCGACGCGCCCTCCTGGTTCGCGCCGTCGCGGGCGACCAGACGCGCCAGCACCGGCAGCCCGGCCCAGGGATGCGCCGACAGGTCGGGCTGGGCGGTGCCGCGGGCGCCGCGCGTCGCGCCCCCGGGCAGGCGCAGCTCCACGACCAGGGGCGGCGCGTCGGGGCGGGCGGCGAGGCGGATCTCGGCGCGGGCGGCCTGCACGCCCCAGTCGTCCTCGATCCGCCAGGGCAGGCGGGTGACGAGGCCGCGCGCGGCGGGACCGGGCGGCTCGCTGAAGCTGATCGTCGGCGGCGCGTCGGCCCGCACGGTCACCGACCACGCCGCCACGTCACGCCCGTCGTGGCGGATCGCGACCGGGCCGCTGGCGTCCAACGTGGCCTCGGCGCCGAAGCTCCCCGCGCCCGCGGCGCCGCCGTCGAGCGCGCGGAACGGCGTGGCCGCGCCGCCCAGCAGTAGCTCTGGTACCCCGCCCGGACCGCCCGACAGCGCGGCGCGCAGCACCGAGCCGGCGGGCACGGCGACCGCGCCGCCCGCAGCGGGCAGGAACAGCGGCGCGGCCCCGGTGTAGGCGGGCGGGGTCACCCAAGCTTCCAGCCGCTGCTCGGGCGCCGGCGGCGCCGCGGCGAGGGCCGGCAGCAGGGCGCGGCGCAGCCTTTCCCCCGCCTCACCGCCGGCGACGACCAGGGCGGCCGCCAGCGCCACCACCAAGCCCAGCCGCAGCGCCCGCGCGTCGCGTCCGGGCAGGCCGGGACGGGGCGGACCCACGCGCAGGTCGCGTAGCCGCGCCGTCTCCCGCACCAGGTGCGCCCGCCACAGCGCGCGGGATGCGGGGTCGTCCGCCACCGGCCGGTCGGCCAGCGCGGCGAGGGGACGGTGCCGCAGGCCGGACGCCGCCTCGATCCGCCGGTCGGCGGCGGAGGCGTCCGGGATCGGGAAGCCGCGCCCCCCTCCCCGGATGGCGAAGCCCAGCGCGACGGCGAGGAGGACGAGGATCGCGCCGTGCGCCGCCACCGGAAGATGGAGGAAGAGCCCCGATAGCGCCGCGACCAAGAACAGCCCGACCACGCCGAGCACGGGCCAAGCGCGCGGCCAGATCGCTTCCCACCACAGCGCCAGCCGGGCGAGGCGACGGGATCGGCCGAGGCCGGCCGGCGGCGCGGCCGGCTCCGCCCGCGGCGGCCCGCTCACCCCAGCCACCCGGGCACGCTCTGCCGGGCCAGGAGGTCCTCCATCGGCTGCCGGGCGCGCACCACGGCCCAGCGGGCGCCGTCGACCAGCACCTCGGCCGCCAGCGGCCGCGCGTTGTAGGTGGAGGACATGGTGGCGCCGTAGGCGCCGGCGTCGAGGATCGCCAGGCAATCCCCCGCCCCCAGTTCCGGCGGCAGCGCGCGGGCGTGGGCGAAGGTGTCGCCGGTCTCGCACACCGGTCCGACCACCTCGACGGACGCGAGCGCGGCGTGGAAGTGCCGCGGCGCCACGGGAACGATGCCGTGCCAGGCGTCGTACATGGAAGGCCGCAGCAGGTCGTTCATGCCGGCGTCCAGCACCACGAAGCGCTTGGTGGCGCCGCGCTTGCACAACGCCACGCGGCTCAGCAGCACGCCCGCGGGGCCGGCGATCCAGCGCCCGGGCTCGATCATCACCGGCAGGCCTAGCGGCCCGAGCGCGGCGGCGATGGCCCCGGCCAGGGCTTCTGGGCCCGGCGCCGACTCGTCGCGGTAGGGAATGCCCAAGCCGCCGCCGCAATCCACCCGTTCCACCGGCAGCCCCCGCCCGAGCAGGGCCCGCACCAGCTCGGCCAGCTTGGCGTAGGCGGCGCGGTAGGCCCCCATCCCCTCGGTGATCTGCGAGCCGATGTGGGTGGCGACGCCGACCGGGCGTATCCCCGGCAGCGCGGCCATGTGGGCGTACAGCGCCGCCGCGTCGCCCAGCGCCACGCCGAACTTGTTCTCGGCCCGGCCGGTGGTGATCTTGGCGTGGGTGCGGGCGTCCACGTCCGGGTTGACGCGGATCGCCACCGGGGCGCGCACGCCCATGGCCTCAGCGATAGCCGAGATCGTCGCCATCTCCTCGGCGCTCTCGGCGTTGATCTGAAACACGCCCTCCGCCAGTGCGGCGCGGATGTCCTCGGCCGACTTGCCGATGCCCGAGAAGACGCAGCGTCCGGCCGGGATGCCGCCGGCCCGGGCGAGGTACAGCTCGCCGCCGCTCACCACGTCGGCGCCAGCGCCCTCGTTGGCCAGGACCCGCAGCACGGCGAGGTTGTCGTTGGCCTTCACGGCGTAGTGGACGCTCGCCCGCAGGCCGGCGCCCGCCAGCGCGTCCCGCAGCGCGCGGTAGCGGCGGCGCAGCGTGCCAGCGGAATACGCCCAGGTGGGCGTGCCGGCCGCCGCCGCGATCGCCGCGAGGGGAACGCTATCCAGGCACAATCCATCCCGTGCGTGGGCGGCGAGCTGTGGCCGCCGGGCCAGGAGTTCGGCGAAGGAGGGGTCCGCGTCGGGAACGGCGAGGGGAAGGGAGGAGGACATGGCGCGGGAAAGGTGCCCACGAGCCGGGGGGAACGGCAACCGGAATGCGCCGGAGCCCGCATCACGCTCGCGCGGCAGCCCCGGCCCCGTATCGCCGCCATGAGTGCGGACGCCGGAATCGCGCGCCGTGGGGCACCGAACCGGTGGCGGCCCGTCGCGTGGGAAGCCGACGCGGACGAGGCCGGGCGCCCGGGTCACGATCGCCCGCGGCCGGGCGGGCGGGGCGACGGGAAGTCGGGGACGGGGTCCTTGCCCGGTGCCGGGCCGCGAAGGATGATGCCGACCGCGGCAGGGCGCGGGGAGCGGAGCACCATGAGCGTGGAAGACGACCCCGCAGGCGTCGCCATGCCCGAAGGGCTGGACCACGTGATCCTGCCGCGCGTGCACGACATCGGTGGCTTCGCGGTGCGCCGGGCCCTGCCGGCCAGGGAACGGCAGATGGTCGGCCCGTTCATCTTCTTCGACCAGATGGGGCCAGGCGAGTTCCTGTCCGGCCGCGGCCTCGACGTGCGCCCCCATCCGCACATCGGCCTGTCCACCGTCACCTACCTGTTCGACGGCTCCATCCAGCACCGCGACAGCCTGGGCTCCGACCAGCCGATCCTGCCGGGCGACGTGAACTGGATGACGGCCGGGCGCGGCATCACCCATTCCGAGCGCACCGACCAAACCTTGCGCGGCCATTCCAACCGCCTGTTCGGCATCCAGTCCTGGGTGGCGCTGCCCAAGGGGGCCGAGGAGGCCGCGCCCGACTTCGCGCACCACCCCGGCGCCACCCTGCCGGTGATCGCCGATCGCGGCGTCCGGCTGCGCCTGATCGCCGGCGACGGATGGGGCGCGCGGGCGCCGGTCGCCACGCGCTCCGAGCTGTTCTACGCCGATGCCGTGATGGCGCCCGGTTCCGTTCTGCCGCTGCCGGACGGCCACGAGGAGCGCGCCGCCTACGTGCTGGACGGCGAGGCGGAGGTATCGGGCGACCGCTTCGCCCCCGGCCGGATGCTAGTGTTCCGCGCCGGCGACCGCCTCGCGCTGCGGGCCGGCCCGCGGGGCGCCCGCCTGTTGCTGCTGGGCGGCGCCGCGATGGACGGGCCGCGCTACCTGTTCTGGAACTTCGTGTCCTCGTCGCGCGAGCGCATCGAACAGGCCAAGGCGGATTGGAAGGCGGGGCGCTTCGGGACGGTGCCCGGCGACGAGCGCGAGTTCATCCCCCTGCCCGAGGAGCGCGCGCGGGTGCGCGCCGACACCGGGGCGCCGTCGGCCGGGTCCACGACGAGCTGATCCGCACCCGGCCGGGACGCGCGCCCGCCGGGGAGCGCCGCGCAGCGGCGGCACGGCAAACCGTGGGCGCTCCGCCGCGCCGCCGCGCGCCCTCCTTCCCCGGGCCGGGCCTCCCCGGCTTGCGCGCGCCCGGCCTTGCCGCCACGATCCCGGGACGTCGGGCGCACGCGGCCCGGCCGCCCGGGGGATCCCGCATGCGCAGAACGCCGCTCGCCATCGCCCTGTGCCTCCTGATGCTCGGCTTCCTGCTGCTCGCGTCCGTCGCGGCGCGGGCCGCCGAGATCGCGCCCGCCGTGGTGTTCGACGTCGGCGGCAAGTTCGACAGGTCCTTCAACGAGGCCGTGCACGACGGCGCCGAGGCCTTCCAGCGGGCCACCGGCATCGCCGTTCGCGAGTTCGAGACGCAGAACGACAATCAGCGCGAGCAGGCGCTGCGCAACTACGCCCGCCGCGGCCAGGACCCGATCGTCGCCGTGGGCTTCAACCAGGCCAGCGCCGTGCGCACCGTGGCCGCCGAGTTCCCCCGCGTGCGCTTCGTGGTGATCGACGTCGCCGTGGACGCGCCCAACGTGCAGTCCGTGCTGTTCCGCGAGGAGCAGGGCTCCTACCTCGCCGGCATGCTCGCCGCGCTGCGCTCCGCCACCGGGAGGATCGGCTTCGTGGGCGGCATGGACGTGCCGCTGATCCGACGCTTCGCCTGCGGCTACGCCCAAGGGGCGCGCGCCGCCAACCCGCGGATCGAGGTGCTCCAGAACATGACCGGCTCCACCCCCGCCGCCTGGAGCGACCCGGTGCGCGGGGCGGAGCTGGCCCGCTCGCAGATCGAGCGCGGCGCCGACGTGGTGTTCCACGCCGCCGGCGCCACCGGCATGGGCGTGCTGCAGGCCGCATCCGACGCCGGCAAGTACGGTATCGGCGTGGACTCCAACCAGAATGCCCTGCATCCCGGCCGCGTGCTGACCTCCATGGTCAAGCGCCTGGACGTGGCCACGCGCACGACCTTCGAGGCGGCGCGCGACGGCTCCTGGAAGCCGGGCACCCGCGTGCTGGGCCTGGAGGACGACGGCGTGTCGCTGGCCTTCGACGAGAACAACGCCGCCGCCGTGACGCCCGAGATGCGCGCGCGTGTGGACCGGGCGCGCGCCGACATCATCTCCGGCGCGGTGCGCGTGCACGACTATATGACCGACAACGTCTGCCCGAACTGACTTGTCCGGGCCGACGGGCACGCGGCCGGGCCAGCCGGCGCCCGCCGTCGAGCTGCGCGGGATCGCCAAGCGCTTCGGCCCGGTGCACGCCAACCGCGGCGTGGACCTCGCGGTGCGGCGAGGCGAGATCCACGGCATCGTCGGCGAGAACGGCGCCGGCAAGTCCACGCTGATGGCGATCCTCAACGGCCTCCAGCAGGCCGACGCCGGCGAGATCCTGGTGCGCGGCCAGCTGGCGGCCATCCGCGGCAGCCGCGACGCGATCCGCCTCGGCATCGGCGCCGTGCACCAGCACTTCATGCTGGTGGACGACTTCACGGTGGAGGAGAACGTGATGCTCGGCGCCGAGGGCGGACCGCTGCTGGCGCGCGGCGCCGCCCGCGCGCGCGAGACGCTGCGCCGGCTGGGCGCCGACTACGGCTTGTCCGTCGATCCCGACGCCACGGTGGGCCGCCTGCCGGTCGGCGCGCAGCAGCGCGTGGAGATTATCAAGGCGCTGTTCCGCGGCGCCGAGCTGCTGATTCTCGACGAGCCCACGAGCGTGCTGACGCCGGGCGAGGCGGACGACCTGTTCCGCGTGCTGCGCGCGCTGCGTGCGCAAGGGCGGACGGTGATCCTAATCACCCACAAGCTGCGCGAGATCATGGCGGTCACCGACCGGGTCTCGGTGATGCGCGCCGGGCGGATGGTGGCGCGCCGCCGCACCGCCGAAACCTCGGCCGCCGAGCTGGGCGAGCTGATGATCGGGCGCCGCCCGCCGCCCGCCGCCGCCAAGCCCCCCGCCCCGGCCGCCGCCCGAACCGAACCGCTGATGCTGGAAGTCTCGGCCCTGCGCGTGCGCGACGATGAGGGCGTGGAGCGCGTGCGCGGCGTCGATCTCGCGGTGCGCGCGGGCGAGATCGTGGGCGTCGCGGGCGTCGCGGGCAACGGCCAGGGCGAACTGCTGGAAGCCCTGGCCGGGATGCGCCAGCCGGAGTCCGGTCGCATCTTTCTGCGCGGCGAGACGGTGTTCCCCGGCGCCGCGCCCGGCCCGGCCGCCATGCGCCAGCGCGGTGTCGCCCATGTGCCAGAGGACCGGCTGCGCGCCGGGCTGGTGCGCGGCGCCCCCGCCGCCGACACCGCCATCCTGGGCTACCACCGCGACCCGGCCCTGCGGCGCTGGGGCCTGCTCGAGCGCGACCGGATCGAGGCCCGCGCTGCTCGGCTGATGCGCGACCACGACGTGCGGCCGCCCGACCCCCGCCTGCGCTCCGGGCTGTTCTCGGGGGGCAACCAGCAGAAGCTGGTGCTGGGCCGCGAGATCGACCGCGAGCCCCGCGTGCTGCTGGTGGGCCAGCCCACGCGCGGGGTGGACGTCGGCGGCATCGCCGCGATCCACGCGGGCCTGCTCGACTGCGCCGCCCGCGGCGTGGCGGTGCTGTTGGTGTCGGTGGAGCTGGACGAGATTCTGCGCTTGGCCGACCGCATCGTGGTGATGTTCGACGGTCGCGTCGCGGGCGAGCTGGCGGCCGGCGAGGCCGACGAGCGCCGCCTGGGTGGCCTGATGGCCGGCCTCGCCGCTTGAGCGGCACCGTCCTGCCGCGCTGGGCCGAGCTGCTCCTGCTGCCGCTGCTCAACCTCGCCTTGGCGCTGGCGGTCACCGCGGCGCTGCTGCTCGCGGTCGGCCAGCCGCCAGTTCCGGCGCTACGCGCCCTGGTCGCGGGCAGCCTCGGCTCGCTCGACGCGATCGGCTACACGCTGTTCTACGCCACCGACATGGCTTTCGCCGGCCTCGCCGTCGCGGTGGCCTTCCGCTGCGGGCTGTTCAACATCGGCGCCGAGGGGCAGGCGGCGCTGGGGGGCCTGGGGATCGCTTGCGCCTGCCTGGGCGCGGACGCCCTCCCCGCGGCCTTGCTGCTGCCCCTCGCGGTCGCGGGCGGCGCGCTGGGCGGCGCGGCCTGGGCGGCGGTGCCGGGCTGGCTGCAGGCCCACCGGGGCAGCCACGTCGTGATCACCACCATCATGCTCAACTTCGTGGCCGCCGCACTGATGGTCTACCTGCTGGTCAACGTGCTGATCGCGCCCGGCTCGATGGCGGCGGAAACCCGACCCTTCCCGCCGGCCGCCGCGATGCCTGCCCTGGGCTGGCTCGGCTTCGGCGCGCACGTGCCGGTCAACCTGTCGCTGTTCCTCGCGCTGGCGGCGGCGGCGGGCGTGTGGCTACTGATCTGGCGCACGCCCTGGGGCTACGGCGTGCGCGTGCTGGGCGAAAGCGCGTCCGTGGCCGCCTACGCCGGGATCGACGCGCGGCGCGAGGTGGTGCTGGTGATGGCGCTGTCGGGCGCCCTGGCCTCGGGCATCGCCTGCAACGAGCTGCTGGGCTCGCAGCACCGGCTGCTGCTCGGCTTCACCGGGGGCGCCGGCTTCACCGGAATCGCGGTGGCGCTGATGGGCAACAACCACCCCGCCGGCGTGCTGCTGGCGGCGTTGCTGTTCGGGGCGCTGGCGCAGGGCGGGGCGGAACTGAGCTTCGAGATGCCCGCCGTGCCGTCGGAGCTGGTGGTGGTGGTGCAGGGACTGGTGATCCTGTTCACCGGCGCGCTGGGCAACCTGCTGCGCCCGGTCCTGAGCCGCGCCTTCGCGCCGCGGCGCCCCCCGCGGGCCGGGGAAGCCTGAAGCCGTGCAGGACGCCATCCTCTCCCTGCTGTCGGGCACCGTGCGGGTGTCCGCGCCGCTGGTGCTGGCTGCGCTGGCCGGCCTGTTCTCCGAGCGCGGCGGCGTGGTGGACGTCGGACTGGAAGGCAAGATCCTACTCGGCGCCTTCGCCGCCGCCGCCACGGCCTCGATCACCGGCAGCGCGCCGCTCGGCCTGCTCGCCGCCGTGGCCGCCGCCGGCGCGCTGGGGTTGGTGCACGGGCTGGCCTGCGTCACCCTGCGCGGCAACCAGGTGGTCTCGGGCATGGCCGTCAACGTGCTGGCCTCGGGGCTGACGGTCACGCTGGCGGTGGCGTGGTTCCGCCAGGGCGGGCAGACGCCGCCCCTGGCCCCGGCGCAGCGCTTCCTCGCGCTGCCGCTGCCGGGGAGCGATCTGCTGGCCGGGGTGCCCCTGCTGGGGCGCCTGTTCGGGACGGTGCTCGGCGGCCACGCGGCGCCGGTCTACCTCGCTTTCGCCCTGGTGCCGCTGGCGGCCTTCGTGCTGCGCCGCACCCGCTTCGGCCTGCGCCTGCGCGCCTGCGGCGAGAACCCGGCCGCCGCCGACGCCGCGGGCGTGTCCGTGACGGCCATGCGCTACGCCGGCGTGATGATCGCGGCGGTGCTGTGCGGGATCACGGGGGCGATGATCTCCACCGCCCTAGGCGCCGGCTTCGGCCGGGACATGGTGGCGGGACGCGGCTTCATCGCGCTCGCCGCGCTGGTGCTGGGCAAATGGCGCCCGTGGCCAACGCTGCTTGCCTGCCTGGGCTTCGGATTTCTCGACGCGGCGACGATCCGCCTGCAAGGCACGGCGGTGCCGGGCATCGGCGCCTTTCCCGTGCAGGCGCTGGAAGCGCTGCCCTACCTACTCACCGTGTTGCTGCTGGCGGGCTTCGTGGGCCGTGCCGTGCCGCCCAGGGCGGCGGGGGCGCCCTACGCGGGCAGCGGCTGAGGCAGGCCCCGGCGCACCACGACCGGGTGAGGGTGGTTCCGTGGCCGGTTTCGGTCTCCGCTGATCGGACCTAGTGCCAGGGGCTCTGCCCTTCCCGACACCCTGCGAGGACCCCGAGGTTCCTCGATCTTCCATCCGTAAAACAAGTGCCCGGATGGACAAGGGATACACCGACGGCGAAGCCGCATCGGTGTATCCCTTGTCCATCCGGGCAAACTGCCAGCGGGGGTCCGGGGCCCCCATGGGTCCCCGGCGGGGTCCAAGGGCAGCGCCCCTGGCCGCACGCCCAATCAACGAAAACCGACGCAGATGACGGTCGGCCCGCGACCGGTCACGCCTCGGCGCAGGCCGGCCGCGCCTTCAGCCCAGACGCTCTCCGTGCAGCACTACGTCCAGCCCCTCACGCTCCTCCTCCTCCGTCACCCGCAGGCCCACGACCACGTCGACGACCTTGAGCAGGACCCAAGTCGCCACCGCGGTGAAGACGAACACCGCCGCCACCGCGTAGCACTGGATGATGAACTGCGGCACCGAGCCCGAGATGCCCTCCGGCGCGGCGGCGGTGGCCGAGAGCGGGCCGTAGGCGAACAGGCCCGTCAGCAGTGCGCCGACGATGCCGCATAGGCCGTGCACGCCGAAGGCGTCCAGGCTGTCGTCGTAGCTGCACCAGTGCTTGAGCGCCGTAGCGCCCCAGAAGCCGGTCAGCCCGGCCACGGCGCCGATGATCAGCGCGGGCGTGGGCAGCACGAAGCCGGCCGCCGGCGTGATGGCCACCAGCCCTGCCACCGCGCCGGAGATGGCGCCCAGCACGGACGGCTTGCCCTTCACCGCCCACTCCGCCAGCACCCAGGCGAGCGCCGCCACCGCGGCAGCGACCTGCGTCACCAGCATGGCCATGCCGGCCCGGCCGCCGGCTGCGCCCGCCGAGCCGGCGTTGAAGCCGAACCAACCCACCCAGAGCATCGAGGCCCCGATCACCGCCAAGGCGAGGCTGAACGGCGCCATGTTGTCGTGGCCGAAGCCGGTGCGGCGGCCGAGCACCACCGCGGCCACCAGCCCCGCGACGCCGGCGTTGATGTGCACCACCGTGCCGCCCGCGAAGTCCAGCGCGCCGAGCGCGAAGATCCAGCCGTTGGGGTGCCACACCCAGTGCGCGACAGGCGAGTACACCAGTAGCGACCACAGAATGGTGAACAGCACCATCGCGGAGAACTTCATGCGGTCGGCGATCGCGCCGGTGATCAGCGCGGGCGTGATGATCGCGAAGGTCATCTGGTACATCACGAACACGCTCTCGGGGATGGTGAAGGCCACCGCCGCGTCGCCTGAGCCCAGCGTGAAGGGGCTGTTCCAGTTCTCCGCCACGCCGCTCAGCAGCGCCTTGGACAGGTCGCCGACGTAGGCGCCGCCCTCGCCGAAGGCGAGGCTGTAGCCGGCCACGTACCACACCACCGTCACCAGCGCGGTGATGGTGAAGGACTGCATCATGGTGGCGAGCACGTTCTTCTTGCGCACCATGCCCGCGTAGAACAACGCTAAGCCGGGAACCGTCATCATCAGCACCAGGGCGGTGCTGGTCAGCATCCACGCGGTGTCGCCGGTGTCGGGCGTGGCGGGCGCGGCCGGGGCGGGCACCGTCTCCACGGCGCCCGGGGTGGTCTGCGCCAGCACCGGCCAAGCCGCCAGCATCAGGATGGGCAGGACCACGCCGCAGGCGCGCGCCGCGCCGGACATCACATTCTTGGACTTCATCGAATTCCTCATCGGGACCGTCTTCACAACGCGGCCGTGTCGCTCTCGCCGGTGCGGATGCGCAGTGCCCGCTCCAGGTCCACCACGAATATCTTGCCGTCGCCGATCTTGCCGGTGCGCGCGGTCGAGGCGATGGCTTCCACCACCGCATCCACCATGTCGGCGGTGACGGCGACCTCGATCTTGAGCTTGGGCAGGAAGCTCACGTGGTACTCCGCACCGCGGTAGATCTCGGTCTGGCCCTTCTGCCGGCCGAAGCCCTTCACCTCGGTCACCGTCAGTCCCTGCACGCCGAGCGGTGTGAGCGCCTCGCGCACCTCGTCCAGCTTGAACGGCTTTATGATCGCCATCACCAGCTTCATGGCTGCGTCCCCCTCAGCTCCGCCGCGTTCACGAATGCGAAGCCCGTGCCATCTTCTCGGCGGGCGGCCCCCGGGTTCCGGCCGGGGCTGGTAGGCGGGGCCGCCGTGCCCAAATCCTGGGCAGCAGGGCGGGGCGGGAAGCAAGGTGGCTCGGATCGAGGTCGAGGTTCTCGTGATCGGCGCGGGACCGGTGGGCGCCACCCTGGCGGCCACGCTGGCCGCAGGCGGCGTGGCGACGGCGGTGGTGGACGCGCAACCGCTGCCGCCGATGGAGCTGCCCGACTTCGACGGCCGCGCCTACGCGGTCGCCACCACTTCGCGCAATCTGCTCCGCGCCGCCGGCGTGTGGGACCGGCTGCCGGACGCGCCCGGCCCGATCCGCGAGATACACGTCAGCGACGGCCGCCCCGGCGAGCGGGCCTCGCCGCTCACGCTGCACTTCACCGCCGCCGAGCTGGGCGAGGAGGCCTTCGGCTGGATGGTGGAGGCCCGCTCCCTGCGCGTCGCCTTGAACGCGGCCCTGCCCGGCCTCCCCGGCCTGCACGTCTTCGCCCCCGCCGCGGCGACGGTGGCGCGCGCCCCGGCCGGCGCCCTCGCGCGGTTGGGCGACGGCACAGAGATCGCGGCCCGGCTGGTGGTGGGAGCCGAGGGGCGCGGCAGCCCGACGCGCGCCGGGGCGGGCATCGGCACCGCCGAGCTGGACTACGGCCAGGACGGCATCGTGCTGGCGGTGGCGCACGAGCGGCCGCACGGCGCCGTGGCGCTGGAGCACTTCCTGCCCAACGGCCCCTTCGCCCAGCTGCCGCTCGCCGGCACGCCCGGGCACCCTCACGCCTCGGCGATCGTCTGGACGGACAAGCGCGCCCTGGCGCGGCGGTTCCTGGCGATGGACGACGCCGCGCTGTCGCGCGAGGTGGCGCGGCGCCTGGGCGGCCACCTCGGCGCGGTGCGGGTGATCGGCCGGCGCTGGTCCTACCCGCTGCGGGCGATGCAGGCCCGCCACTTCGTCGCCGAGCGCCTGGCGCTGGTGGGCGACGCCGCGCACGGCATCCACCCCATCGCCGGCCAGGGCCTGAACCTCGGCTTCCGCGACGTCGCCGCGCTGGCGGAGCTCGTCATTGAAGCCGTCAACGGCGGCGCCGACCCGGGCGCCGCCGCCGTGCTGGCCCGCTACCAAGCCGCGCGGCGGCCCGACGCGATGCTGATGCTGGGGGCCACCCACGCGCTGGAACGGCTGTTCGGGAACGACTTCGCGCCGGTGCGCATCGCGCGAAGGCTGGGCATCGCGGCGGTGGACCGCACCCCGGCGCTGAAGCATTTCTTCGCCCGGCGCGCCATGGGCCAGGGCGGCGGGCCGCTGTCGGGCCTGCTTCAAGGGCGCGAGCTGCTGGCCGCGACCTGATCCGGCGCGGGCAGCCCCGACCATTCCCCGCATCCGCCGGTCCCGCGCCGAACCGGCGGAAACCGACGCCGGCCACGGGACCGAGGGCGACCCCGCCGCGGTTCGCCGCCCGCCGTGTCAGCCCCGCCGCCCGGTCACCCGCCGCAGCCAACGGCCGACCAAGTCCCACACCGGGACGGCGAGCAGGCGCGTCGCCGGCGCGACCCGCAGCGGGTCGACCCCGCTTTCCACCGCGAGGGCTGCGGCGAAGCGCCACCAAGCCGCGTCCCGGTCCCGCCGGTCGGGCCCCAGGGCGTCGAGCAGGGACGAGAAGACGTCGCCGACCGTCACCCAGCGCGGCGCGTCCCGGCCATCGAGCTGAACGCCGAAGTCGGCCTCGACGCGCCGGATCGCGTTCCACTCGTCGCCGTCGCCGCCCAGCCCCAGGCTTTCCAGCGCCGTGGCCGGTCCCGTCCGTCGCATCCACCCGCTCCCGCCGCGCGACCAGCCGCCGAAGCATCCCGCGGGCGGCGCATCCCCCCGGCCCGGAACATCCGCCGGACCCGCGTCTCGCGCAGCTTCACCCGCCGCGCCGCCCCGCGCTAGGCTCCCGGCCGTACCCGCCGCGCCGCGCAACCCGGCTTGGCTCGGCCCGGCGGCGGTCGTCGCCTACGCCATGCGGCCGGTTTCCTACTGGATGGTCCTCGACGCCGTCGGACCGCAGCGCTTCCCGTAAGACCGGCACGCCTTCGGGTTGATGGGCGACCTCGCGCTGCTGGCCGCGCTCGCCCCGCCCCTGGCGGCGCTGCTCTGGTGAATCCTGCGGCGCCGCGGACCGAGCCGCGGCCCCTTCGCCGCCACCTCGATGCCGGGTCGCACGGCGCTGTCGGTGCTCCTCCTCCTCGACGCTCCTCCGCCGGCACAATGGGCCGCCCTGGAAAGGTTGCCGGTGGCCGACACCTGGCCGGTGCTGGTTTCCGCCCTCGCTTGGTTCGCGGTGACCGCCCTCCTGCGCGCGGCGGCCGTGGCGTCCGCCGCCCCGCCGACGCGGAGTGCGGGGGAAGAGCGGCTGCACGGGCCGACCGAGACCGACCGTCCAGCGGTCACGACGCGGCCGCGGCGGCCGCGTCGGGTTGCCGGCGCGGCGCTGGACGCGGTGCCGGGCCGGCGCGGACCACCGCATCGCCCGGATTGTTGGTCACCGGGACCCCGGCGCGGGAGCCGCGAACCGGCGATGGTGGGGGCGAAACAACCGGTCCGTGCGGGAACGCCGCGCCGCTGCGTCAGCCCTGCCGCAGCCGATGCATCCCCTCGCGCAGGGCGGGGTAGAGCGAGCAGTAGACCTCGAACAGCCGGTCGTAGGTCGCGCGCACCTCCGCCCGCGGCCGCGCACGCTCCTGCAACGTCACCCAGCCCTGCGCCGCCGCATCCGGCGTCACCATCCCGACGCCCAGCGCTGCTAGCAGCGCAGCCCCCAGCGCCGCCTCCACCTCCTCGGTGATGGTGAGTACGGGGAAGCCGGTGACGTCGGCGATTATCTGCATCCACAAGTCCGAATGCGCCGCGCCGCCCACCACGATCAGCCGGTCGTCCAGCATCCCGGCGCCGCCCGCGGCGGCCTCGATGTTGTGGCGCAGGGCGAAGGTCACGCCTTCCAGCACCGCCCGGTACAGGTGCGCGCGGCGGTGGTACAGGCTCAGCCCGACGAAGGCGCCGCTGGCGTTGCCGTCCCACACCGGGCTGCGCTCGCCCATCAGGTAGGGCAGGAACACCACCCCCTCGGCCCCCTCGGGCACCGCCCGCGCCGCCTCGTCGAGCCGCTGCAGCACGCCGGCGCCGCCCGCGCGCGCGGCGGCCGCCTCGCCCTCGCAGAACTGGTCGCGGAACCAGGCGACCGAGGCGCCGGCGGTGATCGCGCCGCCGAACACGTAGGCGTCGCGCCCGCCGTTGACCACGTTGGGCATGCTGATCAGCCCGTGCCGCGCGTCGGCCCCGGGCGCGATGTGGCCCCAGCACATGCTGGTGCCGATCATGGCCACGTGCTGGCCCGCGCGCGTCGCCCCGGCGGCGAAGGTGGCCACCGCGGCGTCCACCCCGCCGGCCACCACCGGCGTGCCCGCCGCCAGCCCCAGCCGCGACGCCCAGTCCGCCCGCAGGCCGCCCACCACGTCCGAGCACGACACCAGCCGCCCGGGCATCATGGCGGCGGGGATGCCCAGCGCGTCCAGCATCTCGGCTGACCATTCCCGTCGGGCCATGTCGTACACGCCGCCGATGTTGCCGGCCGACGAATGGTCCACCGCGACCTCGCCCGTCAGCACGGCGGCGACGTAGCTGTTCGGCGGCAGCAGGTACCTCGTGCGCCGCCACACCTCGGGCCGGTTCTCGCGCAGCCACAGCATCTTGGTGAAGCCGTAGTAGCTGTCCACGCCGTTGCCGGTCACCGCCCGCAACCGGTCGAGGTCCACCGTGCGGCGCACCCACGCCACTTCCGCCTCGGCGCGGCGGTCCATCCAGATCAGGCACGGATGCAGCGGCTCCAGCGCGTCATCCACGGGGATACCGGAGCCGCCGTACAGGCTGCTGACGCACAGCGCGCGTATGCTCGCGCCCGGCGGGCCCTCGGCCACGCAGGCCGCGATGCACTCCGTCACCGCGTCGAGCCACACGGCGGGCCACTGCTCCGCCCACAGCGGCCGGGGCGTGTCGGGGGCGTAGCCCTTCGCGTGCTGCGCCACGATGCGCCCCCGCCCATCCACCAGCAGGGCCTTGGTGCTCTGCGTGCCAATGTCGACACCCAGGACATGATCCACGCGCGCCTCCCCGCTCAGCCGCGCGGCCGCATCAGGACCTTGATGGAGTCCAGTGAATTCGCCACCCCGATCGCTTGGTTCCAATCTTCGAAGGCGTAGTCGTGGGTGACGATGCCCCGCGACGTGACCAGCCCGCGCGCCAGCAAGTCGATGGCTATAGGATAGCAGTACGGGCCCAGGTGGGAACCGCGAATGTCCAACTCCTTGCGGTCGCCGATGATGGACCAGTCCACCGTGGTCTCGGCCCCGAACACCGAGAACTCCACGAAGCGGCCGAGCTTGCGGATCAGCGACAGTCCCTGGACGACGCCGGCCGGAACCCCTGTGGCCTCGATGTACACGTCGCAGCCGTAGCCGCCGGTCAGCCCCTGGACGATCCGCAGCGCGTCCTCCTCGCGCGGGTTGATCACCACGTCCGCGCCGAAGGTCTTCGCCAGCGCCAGCCGCTCCGGCACCATGTCGATCACCACGAGCTTGCGCGGCGTCTTGAGCTTGGCGACCTGCACCATCATCAACCCGATCGGGCCGGCGCCGGCGATCACCAGCACATCGTCGAGCTGTACGTCGCCGCGGTTGACGGTGTGGATGGCGCACGACAACGGCTCGATGATCGCCGCGTCCTCCAGCGACACCTCCGGCGGGATGACGTGCACGCGCGCATTGGCCGGCAGCAGCATGAACTCCGACATGCCGCCGTCCGCCACGTCGCGCTGGAAGCCGAAGATGTTGTGCACTTCGCACATCCAATACTTGCCCGAGCGGCAGTAGCGGCAGCGCTCGCACGGCACGATCTGCTCGGCGATCACCTTGTCGCCGGGCGACACCCCGAAGTGCTCGGCCGCCCCTTCCCCGATCTCGTCGACGTAGCCGAAGAACTCGTGACCGGGGATCACGGGCGCCTTTACCCAGGGGCTCTCGCCGCCCCAGAACATCCCCGCGCCCCCCCAGCACTTGCAGTCGCTGGCGCAAATCCCGCAGGCGCCGACGCGGATCACGAGTTCGCGCGGACCGGCACTGGGCCGGGCACGCTGCTCGACGCGGTAGTCCTCCGGACCGTGACAGACGATCGCGGTCATCCTGGTGTTGGTGCGGCTCATGCTCTGCTTCCCACGCGTGACGATCAGCGGCCCCGCTCGCGGCCGATGTAGATGGCGAGCAGGATGATGCCGCCCTTGATGACGTTCTGAATGTACGGGTTCACCCCGACCATGTTCAGGCCGTTGTTCAGCACGCCCAGCAGCAGCGCGCCCAGCAGCGTGCCCACGATGGACCCGCGCCCGCCGGCGATGGCCGTGCCGCCCAGCACCACCGCCGCGATCGCGTCCAACTCGAAGCCGGTGCCGGCGTTGGGCTGGCCGCTCATCAGCCGCGAGGTCAGCACGATCCCGGCGATGGCCGCCGTCATGCCGCTCAGGGCGTAGACCAGCAGCTTGTAGCGCCCGACCCGGATGCCCGAGAGCCGCGTCGCCTGCTCGTTGCCGCCGATCGCGTAGACGTAGCGGCCCATCGGCATGCGCGCCAGCAGCACCCAGGCCGCGGCGTAGGCCAGCAGCATGATCAGCACCGGCGTCTGGATGCCCAGCACCGTGCCGTTGCCGATCTCGCGCATCCAGCCCGGCAGCCCGCTGATCGGGTAGCCGCCGGTGTAGATCAGCGCCAACCCCCGGGCGATGCCCATGGTGGCCAGGGTGACGATGATCGGCGGCATGCGCGCTGCGGCCACGAAGGCGCCGTTGGCGGTGCCGAAGGCCAGCCCCACCCCCAGACAGGCCAGGATCGCCACGCCGCCGTTCACCCCCTGCGACAGCAGCCCCGCCATGATCGTCCCGGCCAGCGCCATGACGGCGCCGACCGACAGGTCGATGCCGCCGGTCAGGATGACGTAGGTCATGCCGATGGCGATGATCGCGTTGATCGAGACCTGACGCAGGATATTGGTGAGGTTGCTCGCGGTCAGGAAGCTGTCGCTGGCCACCGCCATAACGGCGCACACCACCAGCAGCCCGAGCAGCGGGTACAGCACCGTGGAGCGCCGCAGCGCGGCGAGGAGGGGCGGCCCGGCCCGCGTCGGCGAACCATCCAGCGCGGCGGCACGGTCAGACGAGCTCATGGTTCTCTCCGGCGGTGGCGTGTCGCATGATCTCGACGGGGTTGATCGCGTCCCGCTCCAGGGTGCGCACGATGCGCCTTTCCCGGAACACCGCGACGCGGTCACACATGCCCACGATCTCCGGCAGCTCCGAGGACACCATGATGATTGCGTAGCCGCGCGCCGTCAGGTCGCGCATCAGCGCGTAGATCTCGGATTTCGCGCCGACGTCGATGCCCCGCGTTGGCTCGTCGAAGAACAGTATCTTGACGTGGTGGTTCAGCCAGCGCGTCAGCACCACCTTCTGCTGGTTGCCGCCCGACAGGGTCTCGACCACCGTGTCGATGCTCGACGTCTTGACTCCGACCCGGCGCGTTATGTTCTTCGTCGTCGCCGTTTCGGCGCGCCCGTCGATGAACATCCCCAGCGCCCGGTACTTGCCCAGGTTGTTGATCGACACGTTGTCCTTGACCGAGAACGACGTGATCAGCCCCTCGGACTTGCGGCTCTCGGGCAGGATGCCGATGCCCAGCGACAGCGCCTCGGCCGGATCGGCGAGCACGGCCGGCTTGCCGTCCACCAGCACGGTCTTGCGGTGCGGGGACTCGGCCCCTAGCACCGCGAGCAGGGTTTCCGTCCGACCCGAGCCGACCAGCCCCGCGAAGCCCAGGATCTCGCCCTCGCGCAGCTCGAAGCTGTTGACCGGCCCGCCCCGGTCGATCTGCAGCGCCTCGACCTCCAGCACCACGCGCCCCGGCGTCGCCGCGGCCTGCTTGGGCGGGAAGCTGTTCTCGATCCGCCGGCCCACCATCATCTCCACCAGCCGGTCCGCGTTGGTGGCGGGCACGTCGTCCACCCCCACCCATCGGCCGTCGCGGAGCACGGTGACGCGGTCGCAAATCTCGAAGATCTCGTCCATGTGGTGCGAGATGAAGATCATCGCCACGCCCTGGCCCTTCAGCGCGCGCATCACGCCGAACAGGTGCTCGGCCTCGGCCGGCGTCAGCGTCGCGGTGGGCTCGTCGAGGATCAGGATGCGCGCGTCCAGCGACAGCGCCTTGGCGATCTCGACGAACTGCTGCTGCGCCACGCTCAGCGCTCGCACCTCGACGCCGAGGTCCATCCGCACGCCCAGACGATCGAACAGCGCCACGGCCCTGCGGCGCATGGCGGCGCGGTCCAGCAGCCCGAACCGGCACAGCTCGCGGCCGAGGAAGATGTTTTCCACGGCGTTGAGATAAGGGATCAAGCTGAACTCCTGGAACACGATCCCCACCCCCGCGGACACGGCATCGCCGTAGTCCGCGAAGCGCCGCTCCTGCCCGTCGATCAGGATGCGGCCCTCGTCGGGCTGGTAGATGCCCGACAGGATCTTCATCAGCGTCGACTTGCCCGCGCCGTTCTCGCCCAGCAGCGCGTGGATCTCGCCCCCCGGTATTTCCAGGTCGATGCCCGACAGGGCGCGCACCCCGGGGAAGCTCTTGGAGATGCCCCGGAGCTGCAGGACCGACGTCATGGGCGAGCCCCTCCTCGGGCCGGGGTGCTCGCGCGGGGACCATACCCCGCGCGAGTGATCGATCGGCCCTCAGATCACCAACGGAAGGTCTTGGCGCCGGCCGCGTCCACCAGCTTCACGTCCACCGGCACCGTCGCCGGCACGTTGGCGCCCCATTTGCGGGCGATGGCGATGGCCAGCGCCAAGCGGATCTGGTCGCGCGGGTACTGCGCGGCGGTCGCGATGAAGGCCGAGTTGGGCTTCTGCATCGCCTCGATCGCCTCCGGCGCGCCGTCCACCGAGGTCAGCTTGATCGGCTTGCCGCTCGCCTCGATGGCGGCGAGCGCGCCCATCGAGCCGCCGTCGTTGACGCTGAACACGCCGCGCAGGTTGGGGTGCGCCTGGATGATGTTCTCGGTCACGCCCAGCGCGGTGGCGCGTTCCTGCCGGCCGTTCTGCACGTCCACGATCTTGATCCCGGGATAGCGCCCCAGCGCGTCGCGGCAGCCGCGCACCCGCTCCAGGATCGGCACCACCGGAATGCCGTCGAGGATCGCCACCTCGCCGTTGCCGCCCAACGACTTGGCGAGGTAGTCGCAGGCCATCTGGCCGGCGTCGAAGTTCTTCGACCCCACGAAGGAGTCCACCGGCCCGGCCGCGTTGGCGTCCACCGCCACCACCACCACGCCCGCGTTGTGCGCCGAGGTCACCCCGGCCTGGATGCCGGCGCTGTCCGTCGGGTTGACCAGCAGGATGTCGATGCGCTGCTGCAGCATGTCCTCGATGTCGCTGATCTGCTTGGCGACGTCGTGGCGCGCGTCGGTCACGATCACGGTGGCGCCCAGCGTGCCCGCGGCCTCGCGCAGCGCCTGCTGCATGGTCACGAAGTAGGGGTTGTTCAGCTCCTGGAAAGTCATGCCGATCCGCAGCCGCGGCGGCGTCTGCGCCCCCGCCCCCGCCGCGGTGAGCGACAGCGCCACGGCCGCCGCGGCACCGGCGATCCTGATCTTGCCCAGCATGCTCATAACGAACTCCTCCTGTTGCAGTCTCGTGCGCGGGCGGGGTTCTTCCCGCCCGTCGTGGTGTCCGCGCGCCGGCGCGGGGGCGTGGACGCGCTCCCCGCCGGCATGCCCGCCCGGTGGCCGGGGGCCGCGTTCGCGAGGTGGTTCAGCCGGAACGCCGAGGGCGGCATGTGCTTCAGCGCCAGGAACTGCCGGTTGAAGTTGGACAGGTTGTTGAAGCCCACGCGGAAGCAGATGTCCGTGACGCGGCTGCCCTCGCCCATCAGCATCTCGCAGGCGCGGTTGATGCGCAGGCGGTTGACGTACTGCACGAAGGTCACGCCCGTGTGCCGGCGGAAAGCGCGCGAGAAGCTGCTCGGGCTGTGGCCGCTGAGCATCGCGAGCTCGCTTTCGTGCAGGTCGCCCCGGAAGTTGCGGGCGATGTGCGCCAGCACGTGATTCAGCGGCTCGCGCATGTAGCCTGCCGGGTCGGGCTCGTGTTCCGGGCTCGACAGCGGCCGCCGCTCGCCGCACTCCTGCATGGTCCCGAGCAGCTCCAGGAACAGCGACGCGCGATGGATACCGCGCGCTCCCAGCAGCGCCCGCATCCGCGGCAGCGCGGCCGCGCCCGTGGCCGCGCCGAACTCCACCCCGCGCCGGGAGTCGGCCAGGAGTCGCGACAAGGGCCGCAGTTCCGGAAACGTTTCCAGGCAGCCCGCGACGAACGCCTCGGTGAACTGCACGACGATGCAGCGTTGCGGCACCTCCGCGCCGGGCGGCAGGTCGCTGAGCCAGTTGTGCGGCAGGTTCGGCCCCACCATCACCAGGTTGCCCGGCGCGAAAGTGCCGATGTGGTCGCCCACGAAGGACCGGCCGGTGGTGTGCGTGACGAGGTGAATCTCGTATTCCGGGTGGAAATGCCAGCGCACCGTCCGGAACGGGTAGCCGTGCGCCCACACCTTGAACGACTCGTCCTGGCCGACCTGGACTAGCTCGAGATCAGGTTCCATGCGCCGCACGGAATCCATGCCGCCGGCCTGTCCCGGTCACGGACAACGCCCGAGTCGGACGGAACGCAAGCAAAGCGGCCGCGCGGCCACCGAGCCTCATAAAGCGCCTCCCCGAGTTCCGCCTTCGTCCCGGGGCGTCGCCGCCGCCGGCCTGGGCCTGTTCGTTGGAAGGACGCTACAGCCCCCGCGCGCGGCGCGGCTACGTATACTTTCCCCGGGATGTGATACTTTCTTGCGTCTGCCAGGCGAGCCGGGCGTGGCCCGTCGCCCACCGGCGGGCCGGCCGGACCTGATACGACCTGGAGACTAGCCGCATCCCGAGCCAGCATGGTTGCGCGCCGACGGCTCAATGCCCATTCCTGCGACGCCCTAGCCGGTCTCCTTCCCAATCGGAGCTGCACCATGCGACTGACCCGGCGCTTGCTCCTTGGCGCATCCGGCGCCCTCCCGCTGCCCTACTTCGCGCGGGCGCAGGCGGGCGCGCCGATCCGCATTGGCGAGATCAACAGCTACACCGCCCAGCCCGCCTTCACCCTGCCCTACCGGCAGGCGATGCAGCTGGCCGTGGAGCAGGTCAACGGCCGCGGCGGCGTGCTCGGCCGCCCGCTGGAGCTGATCACCCGCGACGACGCCGGCCGTCCGCAGGACGCGGTGCGCTTGGCCAGCGAACTGGTGAACGAGGCCAAGGTGGACGTGCTGGCCGGCGCCTACCTTTCCAACGTCGGCCTCGCGCTGTCCGAGTACGCTTCGCGAGAGCGGCGTCTCTACGTTGCCGGCGAGCCGCTGACCGACGCGATGGTCTGGGAACGGGGCAACCGCCATACCTTCCGGCTGCGCCCCTCCACCTACATGCAGGCCGCCATCTTGGCCGAGGAGGCCGCCAAGTCGCCGGCCAAGCGCTGGGTCACCGTGGCGCCGAACTACGAGTACGGCCAGTCCGCCGTGCGCTGGTTCCGCCAGTTCCTCTCCGCCCGCCGGCCGGACGTAGAATTCGTGGGCGAGCAGTGGCCGGCGCTGGGCCGCGTGGACGCCGGCGCCACGGTGCAGGCGCTGGCCGCGCCGCGTCCCGACGCGCTGTTCAACGTGCTGTTCGGCACCGACCTGACCAACTTCGTCCGCCAGGGCAACACGCGCGGCCTGTTCGAGGGCCGTACCGTGGCCTCCCTGCTGACCGGCGAGCCGGAATACCTCGATCCCCTGGGCGACGAGGCTCCCGAGGGCTGGATCGTCACCGGCTACCCCGGCGAGGCGATCGACACGCCCGCGCACCGCGCCTTTGCCAGCGCCTACCGCGCGCGCTTCAAGGCCAAGCCGATGTGCGGCTCGCTGGTCGGCTACGCGCTGATCGACTCAATTGCCGCCGGCATCGCCCGGGCGGGCGCGCTCGACGCGGATCGGCTCGTCGAGGGCTTCCGCGGCGTGGAGTTCGCCACTCCGGCCGGCCCGGCGAGCTACCGCGCACTCGACCACCAGGGCACGCTGGGCGTCTACGTCGGCCGGCTGGCGCTGCGCGACGGCACGGGGGTGATGGCGGACTGGCGCTACGTCGACGGCGCGAGCCTGCTGCCGTCGGACGAGGCCGTGCGGCGGATGCGCCCCGCCAGTGCCTGAACGGAGCACGGGACCTGAACGAAGCGCCGGGCCCGGCGGCCGGGTCGCGGGCCCGACCGCGGCGCGGGCCTGACTGGGGGCCATGGACGACATCCTGCCGCGGCTGCTGACCGGGCTTTCCGGGGCCTCGTCGCTGTTCCTCGTTGCGGCCGGCCTCACCGTCATCTTCGGCGTCACGCGGGTGGTGAACTTCTCGCACGGCAGCCTGACCATGCTGGGTGCCTACATCGGCTGGAGCATCCTGGCGCGGCTGCCGCAGGAACCGGAATGGTTCGCAGCAGGCGTCCTGGCTACCGCCTTGTGCAGCGCGCTGATCGGCGCGGCGCTGGAGCTGGCGGTGCTGCGGCGCGTATACCGCGCGCCGGAGCTGTTCCAGCTGCTCGCAACCTTCGGCGTGGTGCTGATCCTGCAGGACGTCACGCTCTACCTGTGGGGCCCGGTCGAGCTGGCGCTGCCGCGCCCGCGCTGGCTGCGCGGCGCGGTGGAGATCGCCGGCAGCCGCGTCCCCGCGTACGACTTAGTGCTGATCGCGGTCGGGCCGCTAGTAGGGGTCGCGCTGTGGCTGGTCCTGAACCGCACGCGCTGGGGCACGCTGGTGCGCGCCGCGACCCTGGACCGCGACATGGTCGCGGCGCTGGGGGTGGACCAGCGGCGGCTGTTCACCGGCGTGTTCGCGCTGGGCGCCGGGCTAGCCGGGCTGGGGGGGGCGCTGTCGCTGCCCAACGCGTCCGCCAACCTCGGCATCGACCTCGTCGTGGTCACCGACGCCTTCGTGGTGGTGGTGGTCGGCGGCCTGGGCAGCCTGCCCGGCGCGGCCCTGGCCAGCCTGCTGATCGGCGTGCTCCAGGCCTTCGGGATCGCGCTGGTGCCCAAGATCACGCTGGTGCTGGTGTTCCTGGTGATGGCCGTCGTGCTGGTGGTCCGGCCCAACGGCCTGCTCGGCCGGCCGCAGGCGGAAGCGCGCGCCCCCACCGGCGGGGCATCCGTGATCCGGCCCGCGCCGCCGGCGCTGCGGGCACTGGGCGCCGCGGCGCTGCTGGCGGCCGCGGCCGCACCGTTCCTGGTGGGGGACTACCACCTCACCGTGCTGACCGACGCCGCGGTGGCGCTGCTGTTCGCCGTCAGCCTGCACTTCATGATGGGGCCGGGGGGGATGCCCAGCTTCGGCCATGCCGCGTGGTTCGGTATCGGCGCCTACGCCGCCGGGCTGCTGGCGCAAGGGCTGGGCGCGCCGATGCCGCTGGCGCTGCTGGCGGCCCCGCTCGCGGCCGGCGCCGTGGCGGCGCTGTTCGGCTGGTTCGTGGTGCGGCTGTCCGGCGTGTACCTGTCCATGCTGACCCTGGCCTTCGCGCAGATCGCCTGGGCAGTGTCGTTCCAGTGGGTCGAGGTGACCGGCGGCGACAACGGGCTGCTCGGCGTCTGGCCCCCTGATTGGGCGCGCGCGCCCGCGACCTACTACTGGATCACCCTGGCGCTGTCGGTGGGCGCCGCGCTGCTGCTGCGCCGCGCGCTGCACGCCCCCTACGGCTACGCCCTGCGCGCCACCCGGGACTCCGCGGCGCGGGCGCGGGCTATCGGCCTGGACGTCGGCCGGCTGCGCCTGGTCGCCCTCGTCGTGGCCGGAGCGGCGGCCGGCCTGTCCGGGGCGCTGTTCGCCTACGGCAAGGGCGGCGTGTTCCCCACCTACATCTCCATCCCCCACTCCGTGGAGGCGCTGCTGATGGTGCTGCTCGGCGGCGTGGGGACGCTCAGCGGGCCGATCGTGGGCGCCTTGGCCTACACCGGCCTGGCCGACGCGCTGGTGCGCTCCACCGACCTGTGGCGCCTGGTGCTGGGCGCGGCCATCGTGCTGCTGGTGGTGCTGTTCCCCGACGGCATCGCCGGCGCGGCGCGTCGGCTCTGGGCGCGGGGTCGGGAAGCGTGAGCGTGCTGGCCGTGGAAGCCTTGCGCAAGTCGTTCGGCGGCGTGCGGGCGGTGGACGGCGTGTCCTTCGCCGTCGCCGCCGGCGAGATGCTGGCGCTGATCGGCCCCAACGGCGCCGGCAAGTCCACCTGCTTCGGCATGGTGGGCGGCCAGCTCCGGCCCGACGCCGGCCGCGTCCTGCTGGAGGGCCGCGACGTCACCGGCCTGAACCCGGCCGCCATCTTCCGCCGCGGCGTCGGGCGCACCTTCCAGGTCACCGCCACCTTCGGCTCGATGACGGTGCGCGAGAACGTGCAGATGGCCCTGCTGTCGCACCGGCGCGAGATCTGGCGCTCCTGGCGGCCGGTGGCGGGCGCCCACGCGGCGGAGGCCGACGCGCTGCTGCGCCGGGTCGGGCTGGACGGCCAGGCGGAGCGGGCGGCGGGCATCCTGGCCTACGGCGACCTCAAGCGGTTGGAGCTGGCGGTGGCGCTGGGCAACGCGCCGCGGCTGCTGCTGATGGACGAGCCCACCGCAGGCATGGCGCCGGCCGAGCGGGCGGCGCTGATGCGGCTGACCCGCCGCCTCGCCGCCGAGCGCGGCGTGGCCGTGCTGTTCACCGAGCACGACATGGACGTGGTGTTCGACGTGTCCGACCGCATCCTGGTGCTCGACCGCGGCGCGCTGATCGCGCAAGGGGACGGCGCCGCGATCCGCGCCGATCCGGCGGTGCGCGCGGTCTACCTCGGCGCCGGCGCCGCGGGCGGCTGCTGAGGTGCTCGCCGTCGAGGCGCTGGACGCCCACCACGGACGCGCCCACATCCTGCAGGGTGTATCCTTGCGCCTCGAGGCGGGCGAGGTGCTGGTGCTGCTCGGCCGCAACGGTGCGGGCAAGAGCACGACGATGAAGTCGCTGATCGGGCTGGTGCGCCCCACCGGCGGCAGCATCCGCCTCACCGGCCGCGAGATCGCGGGTTGGGAGCCGCACCGCATCGCTCGCGCCGGCGTGGGCTACGTGCCGGAGGAGCGACGGATTTTCGCCGACCTCACGGTCATGGAAAATCTGGAGGTGGGCCGCCAGAACCCCCGCGAGGGGCTGCGGCCCTGGACCCCGGAGCGGCTGTTCGCCCTGTTTCCCAACCTGGGCCGCATGCGGGACCGCCTGGGCGGGCGCATGAGCGGCGGCGAGCAGCAGATGCTCACGGTGGCGCGCACGCTGATGGGCAACCCGCGGCTGATCCTGCTCGACGAGCCCGGCGAGGGTCTGGCGCCGGTGGTCGTGGAGCAGATGGCCGACGCCGTCGTGGCGCTCAAGCGCGAGGGGCTGACCGTGCTGCTGGCCGAGCAGAACCTGCGCTTCGCCGACCGCGTCGCCGACCGCGCCACGGTGATCGAGAAGGGCAGGTCGGTTTGGGGCGGTACGATGGACGCGCTGCGCCGGGACGAGGCGGCGCGCACCCGCTACTTGGCGGTCTGAACCCCGCCCGCCGGGGCTCAGCGCGCGGCGGGCGCCTCGCTCTCCATCAGCATCGCCCGCACCGCCCGCTTGAAGGGGGGCAGGTTGTTGCCCAGCCGCAGCGCCGCGTGCCGCGCCAACCGCGCCGCCGGCCCCTCGGCCGAATACAGCCGCGCCAGGGCGTTGGTGCCCCGGAACAGCGGCCACGCCACGAGTCGGTGCGCCCGCTCGTGGCGGCGCAGCACGCCCGCGCCGGCGAAGTCCTCGCCGCGCGCCAGCGCCCCGCGCACCTCCGCCGCCAGCCGGTGCGCCCCGCGCAACCCGAGGTTGAAGCCGTGCGCGGTGATCGGCAGCAGCCCCACCGCGGCGTCGCCCACCAGCGCCAGGCGCGGCGCGGCGAAGTGCTCGGCCCAGGTGGCGGCGAGCGGGTAGCTGTGCCGCGTGCCGGCCAGCCGCATCGCCCCCAGCCGCCGGCGGAAGCGCCGCGTCACCTCGGCCGAGAAGGCCGCCGCGTCCAGCCGCATCAGTCGCGCTACCACGGCCGGGTCGAGCGTGATCACCGCCGAGGAGGCGCGCCCGTTCAGCGGCAGCGAAGCCAGGGTCTCGCCGTGGCCGAACCATTCCGTGGCGACGTGCCCGTGCTCGGCCTCGTGCTCCATGCGGCACACGATCATAGTGCGGCGGAAGTCGAGCACCTCCGCCCCGATGCCGTGCCGGCGGCGCACCGCCGAGAAGCGCGTGTCCGCTGCCACCAGCAGCCCCGCCCGCAGCGTCGCGCCGTCCTCCAACGTCACCTCGACCCCGTCCGGCCCGATCCGCGAATCCGCCACCCCCGCGCCGGCGAGCAGCGTCAGGTCGGGCTGCCCCGCGGTGGCGCGGAACAGCGCGCGGCGGATGTGGTGGTTGGGCACCAGCTGGCCCAGCTCGGTTTCCGGCCGGTCCGCCACGTCGAACTGCAGGGCGTAGGAGGAGCCGCCGTTCAGCACCCGCGCCCGCCGCAGCGGCGAGACCTCGGCGGCCGGCAGGTGCGCCCAGGCGCCCATCTCCCGCAGCAGGCGCGTGGAATGGTGGGTCACGGCGATCTCACGCCCGTCGGGGGGCGGGTCTGCCAGCTCCGATTCGGGCCGCGACTCCACCAGCGCGAGTCGCAGGCCGGTGCCGGCCAGGGCGCGGGCCAGCCCCAGCCCCACCGGCCCGGCACCCACGATGATCGCGTCGAACTGCATGCCCCGACCCCCGCGCCCCCGTCCCCGTTCACGTCGCCTCAACGGGTCGGGACCTAGGCTGTTGAAGGTGGTGTGGAAGCGCCGCGCCGGCAGGGGATCGTCCACAGATTCGTCCCCAGGCAAGCGCCCCCGCTCCTCCGGGGAACGTGAATCATCGCGCCCCCGCAACCTCATATTGAGGTCTGGACGCGACGCGATCACTACATCTAGTGATGTCGGGCCGGGACGCGGTTTCGCCCCGGTGGCGCTGGTGGAACTGCCCCTACCCGGAGAAGGGTCCACCGGCGCTGTCCCGGAACTCGGTTGGAGCGAACGCATGGACGGCTACGACGAGCGCCTTCACGGCCAGTCCCTCGACGATCTGGCCCGCCCCTGGCAGGCCACCCGGCCGCTGCCCGGCGCGGCTTTCGGCGACCTGCCGCTGGAACCCCGCGCGCTGGACGCGGGCATGGGCCTCGCCGTGGGTCGTCGCACCGTGTTCCGCCCCGAGGACGCCGAGAGCTTCGGCCGCGTCGCCGACCGCGTGGCGCTGGGCAACATTTCCCTGGTGGCCGCCGCTCCGGGAACGGAAAGCGAGCGCGCCCGGTTGCGCAACGCCATCGCCACCGGCGCCCTGCTCACTTCCGGCCGCCACCTCCAACATGGCGACGCCGCCCAGGCCGGCCGCAACATGGAGGTGTTCACCAACTGCTCCACGGCGATCAGCTCCTTCGCCGAGTTCTACCTGCTGCTCAACGGCTCCGGCGTCGGCCGCGCCTACGACGACGATCTCGTGGCCATCGACTGGGCCCGCGCGCCGGACCTGCTGCTGCACCTGTCGCCCGCCCACGAGAACTACCCCGGCGACCGTGGCCGCCTGCACCGCTTCGGCGTGGACATGGGCGCCCTGCCCTGGGGCACCACGCTCGATGCCTTCGACGACGCGGCCGAGGCGTCCATGCGCGCCGTGCTGCGCGACGCCCTGCTGCCCTCGCTCGACGACGCGCCGGCGGATGCGGTGCACCACCGCATCGCCGACAGCCGCGAGGGCTGGGCTAAGGCGGTCGAGATCCTTGAGGCGATGGCCTTTCGCGGCGAGCGCGACCGCACGCTGGTACTCGACCTGTCCGACGTCCGCCCCGCCGGCGCGCCGATCCGCGGCATGCAGGGCCGCCCGGCCTCGGGGCCGATCTCGCTCCTGCGCGGCCTGCTCAACATCCGCCGCCACGTGATCGACGCCTCGCGCGGGCGCGACCCGCGGGCGGAGGCGATGCAACCCTGGGAGCAGGCGCTGCTGGCCGACCACCACCTGTCCGTCGAGGTGCAGGTGGGCGGCGCCCGGCGCGCGGCGCGCATGGCCACCAAGTCCTGGCGCGACCCCGGCGTGCTGCGCTTCGTGCGCGCCAAGTCCGAGGGGGGCTTATGGACCGCCAACCATTCCGTGATGGTGGACCGCGAGTTCTGGGACCGCGTGCGGAACGGCGAACCGGCGGACGCCCTGACCGCCCACGCGCGGGAGGTGTTCGACGAGGTCACCCGCTGCGCCTTTATCAACGGCGAGCCGGGCTTCATCAACGGCGACTTGCTGGAGGACCACCGCACCGGCTCGGCGTGGAACAAGCCGGTGCACGAGGACGGCCGCGACTTCCGCTCCGATCGCTACCAGGTGGACGAGGCGGCAGGCCTCCTGGCCGAGCTGTCGCGCCGGGCGTCGCGCGCCCGCTTCCCCGTGACCACCAACCCGTGCGGCGAGATCACCTTGCACGTTACCGGCGGCTACTGCGTGATCGCCGACTTCGCGCCGCTGCTGGCCTGCCCGGTGGCCCTGGACACCCTCGCGCCGGGCGCCGCGCCGGCGGACGTGGCCGAGGCCTGGGATCGCCGGGTGGAGGACAGCGTGCGCCTGGGCGTGCGCTTCCTGATCCGCGCCAACCGCATGGACGCGCTGTACGCCGAGGAGGTGGCGCGCACCAACCGCATCGGCATCGGCCCCACCGGGCTGCACGAGTGGGCCTGGGTGCGCTTCGGCTTGGGCTTCCGCGACCTGCTCGCCGCAGACTGCTCGGCCCCCTTCTGGGCCGCGCTCGACCGCCTCTCGGCCGCCGCCAAGAGCGAGGCCGACGCCTACTCCGAGGAGCTGGGCATGGCGCGCCCGGTCACCGTCACCACGGTCAAGCCCGCCGGCACCACCTCCAAGCTGTTCGCCCTGACGGAAGGCGCGCACCTGCCGGCCCGCCGCCAGTACCTGCGCTGGGTGCAGTTCAAGGGCGCCCGCGACGAGACCACCGGCGCCTGGCTCGCCGGCTCCGATCCGCTGCTGGCCGACTACGACCGCCGCGGCTACCCGCTGCGCGCGCTGCGCTCCTTTCCCGGGATGACCATCGTGGGTTTCCCCACCGTGCCGCTGGCGCTGCGCCTCGGGCTGGACGATGCCCTGGTCACCGCCCCGGAAGCCTCGCCGGAGGAGCAGTACGGCTGGCTGCGCCTGCTGGAGCAACACTGGATCGGTGCCGAGCAGGGCAATCAGGTCTCCTACACGCTCAAGGTCTACACCGACCGCCACGACCTCGAGAGCTTCCGCCG
The DNA here is from genome assembly GCA_964243365.1 of uncultured Roseomonas sp. Lineage (GTDB taxonomy): Bacteria > Pseudomonadota > Alphaproteobacteria > Acetobacterales > Acetobacteraceae > Roseomonas. The sequence goes on from CAXTEL010000003.1 coordinate 40,193, forward strand.
CATCACGCTGGACGAGCAGCCCCGCGTGCGCTGCTGCTCGGTGCTCCCGAGCCGGCCGGACAGCGAGCTGGGCTACGAGTACCTGCCAGAGGAGGAGGTGTCCGCCGGTCGCTTCGCCGCCATCGTCGAGGGCATCGACGACGGCGCGGTGCGCGAGGCCGTGGACTGGGCGCATATGCAGTGCGCCAGCGGCGTCTGCCCGATCTGAGGCGCGCGGCCGCGCCCCCCCGGCCGGTCGCCCCGCCGGCCGGGGGGTGCCGTCCTTCCGAACACGGGTACCCCCGGACGCCGACCGCCGCGTTGACACTCGGGGGCGGCGTCCCGACTCTACGAACTGCGCTCACCGCCCCGAGCGACTCAGGAGACGCGTCATGACCTGGAACAAGCCCCGCGTGGTCGAGATTTCCATCGCCATGGAAGTGAACTGCTACGCCTGCGCCGAGGTTTGACGGCGCGCCCGCGACGGGGCAGCGCCTGACGCCGGCCCCGCTCGCGAGCCCCGCCCGGCGCTGAGATCCCCGCCGATGCTGCGCGTGGTGGTCCTCGGCTCCGCCGCCGGCGGCGGCTTCCCGCAATGGAACTCCGCCGGCCCCGGTTGCCGGCGCGCCCGCGGGGGTGACCCGGCAGCCAAACCGCGCACCCAAGCCTCCGTAGCTGTCAGCGCTGACGACCGGCGCTGGGCACTGTTGAACGCGGCGCCCGAACTACGCCTCCAGGTCGAGGCGATTTCGGCTCTGCATCCCGACCCCGCTGGCGATGCCGTCCGCCACTCCCCCATCGCTGCCGTCGTGCTGACGGGCGGCGAGGTGGACACGGTGGCCGGCCTGCTCTCGATGCGCGAGCGCCAGCCCTTCGCCCTCTACGCCGCCTCGCCGACGCTGGCGGTGCTCGACGCCAATCCGATCTTCGGCGTGCTCGACAGCGCCGTGGTGCCGCGTCGCGCCCTGGCACCGGACGTGCCCGAGGCGCTGGCCGACGCCGCCGGCACGCCGCTCGGCCTGACGGTGGAAGCCTTCACCGTGCCGGGCAAGGTGCCGCTGTTCCTGGAGCGCAGCGGCGCCGACCCCGGCCGAGCGGAAGCGGGCGAGACCCTGGGCCTGCGGATCACGGCCGGCGGCGAGGCCCTGGTGTTCGTGCCTAGCTGCGCCGCCATGACGGACGCCCTGCGCGTGAAACTGGACGGCGCCGGCGCGGTGCTGTTCGACGGCACGCTGTTCCGCGACGACGAGATGCTCCGCGCCGGCGCCGGCACGAAAACCGGCGCGCGCATGGGCCACATGTCGATCGACGGGCCGGACGGCACGATCGCCGCGCTGGCCGGGCTGCGGATCGGCCGACGCGTCCTGATCCACCTCAACAACACCAACCCCGTCCTGCTCGACGACGGCCCCGAGCGAGCCCATGTCGCGGCCGCCGGCTGGGAGGTCGCCCACGACGGCATGGAGTTCACCCTGTGAGCGCGACGCATCCCGTCCCCCCGGCCGACGACGCCCCGCTGCCGCCCGACGCGCTGGAGGATCGGCTGCGCGCGATCGGCGCCGAGCGCTACCACGTCCGCCACCCCTTCCACCGATTGCTGCACGACGGCGCGCTGGACCTCGGCCAAGTCCGGGCCTGGGCGCTGAACCGCTACTACTACCAAGCCTCCATCCCCGCGAAGGACGCCTCGCTGCTCGCCCGCCTGCCCACGGCCGCGCTGCGCCGGGAATGGCGCCGGCGGCTGGAGGACCACGACGGCGACGGCACCGCCCCCGGCGGCATCGAGCGCTGGCTGGCGCTGACCGACGGGTTGGGCCTGGACCGCGGCTACGTGACCTCGCTGGCGGGACTGCTGCCGGTGACGCGCTACTGCGTCGACGCCTACGTCCATTTCGTGCGCGAGCGCACGGTGCTGGAAGCGGTGGCCTCCTCACTGACCGAGATGTTCGCCCCCGCCATTATTTCCGAGCGCGTGTCGGGCATGCTGCGCCACTACGACTTCGTGTCGGAGGACACGTTGGCCTACTTCCGGCCGCGCCTCGCCCAAGCGCCGCAGGACGTGGCCTTCGCCCTGGGCTACGTGCGCGAGCACGCCGCCACGCGCCCCGAGCAGGACGCCGTGCTGGCGGCGCTGCGCTTCAAGTGCGACCTGCTCTGGGCCCAGCTCGACGCGCTGCACCACGCCTACGTCGCCCCCGCCCTGCCGCCGCCTGGCGCCTTCGTGCCCACCCCCGCCGAGCGCCGCTTCCCGCGCGGCGCCCCGGCCCCTGACTGGCCCGACCCCGCCATGCCCGCGCCGCCGACGATGCTCGCAGGGGGGCTCGCAGGGGGGCTCGCGGAGGGACCGGCCGGCGAGCCCAGCCCGGAGGGGATGGCGTGACCGGCCCCGCTCCGCCCCTCACCGGGGCCTCCGTGCCGCGGCTGGCGCGCGGGGTGCGGCTGCGCGAGGACGCGACCCGGAACCGCTGGGTGGTGCTTGCGCCCGAGCGTGCCTTCGTGCCCGACGACACCGCCCTGGCCGTGCTGCGCCTGTTGGACGGGGCGCGCAGCATCGACGGCGCGGTGGACGCGCTCGCCGCGCGCTACGCCGCCCCGCGCGAGGAGATCGCGGCCGACGTGCTGTCGCTGCTGCACGACCTCGCCGCGCGCGGCGTGGTGGTGGCCGCGTGAGCGGCGCGGACACCCTGCCCGCCGCGCCGCTGCCGGTGCCCGGCGCGGCGAACCCCGGCGCGCCGTGCACGGCCGCGGCGCCGCGCGCGACCGGCCCCGACGCGCCGCCGCCGCCGATCGGCCTGCTCGCCGAGCTGACGCACCGCTGCCCACTGCGCTGTCCCTACTGCTCCAACCCGCTGGATCTCACCCGCGCCTCGGCCGAGCTGGACGCCGCCGAATGGGGCCGGGTGTTCCGTGAGGCGGCGGCGCTGGGCGTGCTCCAGGTCCACCTCTCGGGCGGCGAGCCGGCGGCGCGGCGCGACCTCGCCGCCATCGTCGCGCTCGCCACCGGGGCCGGGCTGTACACCAACCTCATCACGTCGGGCGTCACGCTCGACGCGCCTCGGCTGGCGGCGCTGTCAGCGGCGGGGCTCGACCACGTCCAGCTTTCCGTCCAGGACGCCGAGGCGGCCTCGGCCGACCGCATCGGCGGCCTGCCCGGCGGCCACGCGCGCAAGCTGCGCTTCGCCGCCACTGTGCGCGAGGCCGGGCTGCCGCTGACGCTCAACGCCGTGGTGCACCGCGCCAACCTCGAACGCCTGCCCGACCTCATCGCGCTGGCTGTGTCGCTCGGCGCCGGCCGCCTGGAGGTGGCGCACGCGCAGTATCACGGCTGGGCCTTGCGCAACCGCGACGCGCTGCTGCCGACCCGCGACCAGCTCGACGCCGCGACGGCCACGGTCGCCGCCGCCCGCCTCGCGCACCGGGGCCGGCTGGTGATCGATCACGTGGTGCCCGACTACCACGCGAAGCTGCCCAAGGGCTGCATGGGCGGCTGGGGACGCACGGTGCTGGCGGTGACGCCGGCCGGCAAGGTCCTGCCCTGCCACGCCGCCGAGGGCCTGCCGGGCCTCGACTTCCCGTCGGTGCGCGAGCACGGGCTGGACTGGGTCTGGAACCACTCGGACGCCTTCGCCCGCTACCGTGGCACCGCCTGGATGCCCGAGCCCTGCCGCTCCTGCGACCGGCGGGAGCGCGACTGGGGCGGCTGCCGCTGCCAGGCCTTCGCGCTGACCGGCGACGCCGCCAACACCGACCCGGCCTGCGCGCTGTCGCCGCACCGCGCGCTGCTCGACCTCGCGGTGCGGGATGCGGCGGTGGCGGGGGGCGAGGACTACGTCTACCGCGGGATCGGCGGCCCGCCGCCGCGCCGGGCGCCGCGCCCCGGCACCGGCGACGGATCCCGCGCGCGCCCGGCCCTTTGACCGTGCCCCGGCAGCCGCTAACTCTGCCGGCATCCGGAGGAGATCGGCGGGATGAAGACGCGCGCGGCCGTGGCGTGGGAAGCGGGCCATTCGCTCGAGATCGAGGAGGTGGACCTCGACGGCCCGCGCGAAGGCGAGGTGCTGGTCGAGATCATGGCTACCGGCATCTGCCACACCGACAAGTACACGCTCTCCGGCGCCGACCCGGAGGGCATCTTCCCCACCATCCTCGGCCACGAGGGCGCGGGCATCGTGCGCGAGGTCGGCCCCGGCGTGAGCAGCGTGCAGCCCGGCGACCACGTCATCCCGCTCTACACGCCCGAATGCCGGGAATGCGACTACTGCCTCAGCCGCAAGACCAACTTGTGCCAGCGCATCCGCGTCACCCAGGGTCGCGGCCTGATGCCCGACGGCACCTCGCGCTTCTCGTGCAAGGGCAGGCCGATCTTCCACTACATGGGCTGCTCGACCTTCTCCAACCTCACCGTGCTGCCCGAGATCGCGCTGGCCAAGGTCCGCGCCGACGCTCCCTTCGAGAAGATCTGCTACATCGGCTGCGGCGTCACCACCGGCCTGGGCGCGGTGATCTTCACCGCCAAGGTGGCGCCGGGCGACCGCGTGGTGGTGTTCGGCCTGGGCGGCATCGGCCTGAATGTCATCCAGGGCGCGCGGCTGGCGGGGGCCGACCAGATCGTCGGCGTGGACATCAACCCCGGCCGCGAGGCGATGGCGCGCCGCTTCGGCATGACCGACTTCGTCAACCCCGGAGAGATCGGCGGCGACATCGTTCCCCACCTCGTGGACCTCACGCGCGGCGGCGCCGACCATTCCTTCGAGTGCGTCGGCAACACCACCCTGATGCGCCAAGCCTTGGAATGCGCCCACAAGGGCTGGGGCAAGTCCACGATCATCGGGGTCGCCGGCGCGGGGCAGGAGATCAGCACCCGCCCCTTCCAGCTCGTCACCGGCCGGGTGTGGCAGGGCTCGGCCTTCGGCGGGGCGCGCGGCCGCACCGACGTGCCGCGAATCGTGGACTGGTACATGGAAGGCAAGATCAACATCGACGACCTGATCACCCACGTCATGCCGCTGGAACGCATCAACGATGGCTTCGACCTGATGACCCGCGGCGAGAGCATCCGCGGCGTCGTGCGCTACTGATGCGTACGCTTTCCCAGGTCCGCTGCCACGGCGGGATAATGAGCTTCCACGCCCACCCTTCCCGCACGCTCGGGTTGGAAACGCGCTTCGGTCTGTTCCTGCCGCCCGCCGCCGAGCGCGGCCCGGTGCCGGCGGTGCTGTTTCTCGCCGGCCTCACCTGCACGGAGGATACCTTCGCGATCAAGGCCGGCGCCCAGCGCCTCGCCGCCGAGCTGGGGCTGGCGCTGCTCACCCCCGACACCTCGCCGCGCGGCGCGAACGTCGCGGGCGAGGACGCGGACTGGGACTTCGGCACCGGCGCCGGCTTCTACCTCGACGCCGACGCCGCGCCGTGGTCGCGCCACTACCGCATGTGGTCCTACGTGACCGACGAGCTACCCGCTCTGGCGCGCGCCGCTTTCCCGCTGCGCGCCGACGCGATGGGCGTGTCCGGCCACTCCATGGGCGGTCACGGCGCGCTGCTGTGCGGGCTGCGGCGGCCGGACCTGTTCCGCTCCTGCTCGGCCCTGGCGCCGATCTGCGCGCCCTCGCGCGTGCCCTGGGGCGTCAAGGCCTTCACCGGCTACCTCGGCGAGGACCGGGCTACCTGGGCGTCGTGGGATACCTGCGCCCTGCTGGCGAGCGGCCATCGCGCCGCAGGGCCGCTGTTGGTGGACCAGGGCGAGGACGACGAGTTCCTCCGCGCGCAGCTGCGCCCCGAGCTGCTGGAAGGGGCCTGCGCGAGCGCCGGGCAACCGCTGACGCTGCGCCGCCATCCCGGCTACGGACATTCCTACTGGTTCGTGCAGTCCTTCGCGGACGACCACCTGCGCCACCACGCCCGGCTCCTGGGCGGCGGCTGATGGCGGACGCCGGCGCGCCCGCAGCACCGTGCCGCCGGCGGCAGATCGCCGCGCCCCGGGCACACGCGCCCCGGACACGCGCCCTGGCGGCACCCCGCGACGCACCCGCACTTGGCGCACCCGGCGCACCCGCGCATCCTGCGCCCCGGGCAGCGCGCCAGCCGCCGGGAAGGACCGATCACGTGAGAGCCAGCAACGTCCTGGAAACCATCGGCGACACGCCGCACATCCGCGTCGCCCGCCTGTTCCCCGAAGCGAGCGTGTGGATCAAGTCCGAGCGATCGAACCCCGGTGGCTCCATCAAGGACCGCATCGCGCTGGCCATGGTGGAGGCGGCCGAGCGGGACGGCCGGCTCCGGCCCGGCGGCACCATCATCGAGCCGACCTCGGGCAACACCGGCATCGGCCTGGCCATGGTGGCGGCGGTGAAGGGCTACGAGCTGATTCTGGTGATGCCGGACTCCATGTCGGTGGAGCGGCGGCGGCTGATGCAGGCCTACGGCGCCACCTTCGAGCTGACGCCGCGGGAGCGCGGCATGAAGGGCGCCATCGCCCGCGCCCAGGAGCTGGCCGCCGAGCGGCGCGGCGCCTGGATCCCGCAGCAGTTCGAGAACCCGGCCAACATCGCCGTGCACGTCGAGACCACGGCGCGCGAGATCCTGGCCGACTTCCCCGAGGGGCTGGACGCGCTGATCACCGGCGTGGGCACCGGCGGCCACATTACCGGCTGCGCCCAGGTGCTGAAGGAGCACTGGCCGCAGCTGCGGGTGTTCGCAGTGGAGCCGGCGGCTTCGCCGGTGATCTCGGGCGGCGCCCCGTCGCCGCACCCGATCCAGGGCATCGGCGCCGGCTTCGTGCCCGCCAACCTGCACACCGACCTGCTCGACGGCGTGATCCAGGTCGAGGCCGAGGAAGCCCGCGAGTTCGCCCGCCGTTCCGCACGCCAGGAAGGGCTGCTGGTCGGCATCTCCTCCGGCGCCACGCTGGCCGCCATCAGCAAGAAGCTACCGGAGCTGCGCCCGGGCGCCACCGTGCTGGGCTTCAACTACGACACCGGCGAGCGCTACCTTTCGGTGCCTGACTTCCTGCCGGCCTGAGCCGCGCGCCGCCGCCGGGCCACAACGGGGCCGGGCGGCGGCGCGACGGCATCGTGGCCCCCGCGTCAGCGGCCGACGAAGGCCATCAAGTCGGCGTTCAGCTGGTCCTTCTCGGTGAAGAACAGCGCGTGCGGCGCGCCGTCGTACACCTTGAGTTCCGCGCCCGGGATCATCCGCGCCGCCTCGCGGCCGGATACGTCGAGGGGCACCGTCTGGTCGGCGTCGCCGTGGATCACCAGCGTCGGCACGGTGAAAGCCGCCATGTCCGCGCGGAAGTCGGTCTCGGAGAAGGCGCGAACGCACTCGATTGTCGCCCTGGGCGAGCCCTGCAGCGCCAGGCTCTGCGCCCATTGCAGGATCTCGGCGGTGACCGTGAAGTTCAGCAGCCCGGCCCCGAAGAACTTCTTGCTGAACTCGGCCAGGAAGTGCGGCCGATCGGCGCGCAAGCCCTCCACGATCCCGTCGAACACCGAGCGGTCCACCCCGTCCGGATGGTCGGCGGTCCTGAGCAGCATCGGCGTCACCGCGGCGACCAGCACTGCCCTGGACACGCGTCCGGCCCCGTGCCGCGACAGGTAGCGCGCCACCTCGCCCCCGCCCATGGAGAAGCCCACCAACGCGGCGTCGCGCAGGTCCAGCTTCTCCATCAGGTCGTGCAGGTCGTCGGCCAGCGCGTCGTAGTCGTAGCCGCTCCACGGCTGGTCCGAGCGCCCGAAGCCGCGACGGTCGTAGCTGATCACGCGCAATCCCCGCGAGGCCAGCGCCGTCGCCTGGTATTCCCACATGTCGGCGTTGAGCGGCCAGCCGTGGATCAGCACCACGGGGCGGCCCGCTCCCCAGTCGTTGAAGAAAATCCGCGTGCCGTCGCGCGTCTCGGTGAAGGGCATGGGGCTCGCTCCCGCCTCGGGTGTCAGCGCACCGAACGCCCCGCGCCGCGCCGGGTTCCCGCCCCGCCGCGCCGTCCCCTCAGCCGATCACCCCGCGCACGACCCGCAGCAGCGTCTCCGGGGTGAACGGCTTGAGCAGCGCGAGGTCGTGGCGCCCGGACAAGTGCACCAGCGGCCGCAGGTCGCCCGATACGTAGATCACCGGTACCTCCCCGAGCCGCTCCCGGGCCAGCCGCGCCGCTTCGAAGCCGCTCACCCCGTTCCCGAGCCTGACGTCGAGGATCAGCGCGGCGGGCGGCGCGTCCAGCGTCGGCAGCAGCTCCAGCAACGCCTCGCCGGACGCCAGCGCCGTGACCCGCAGGCCCTCCCCGGCCAGCACCTCGGCGATGGTGTCGCGCACCGGCCCGTCGTCCTCCACCAGCAGGACGTGGCGTGGAGGACCCTGGTCACCGGCCACGGGTCGCGTCCTCCTGGCCGCCGGGCCCGGGGCCGGCCGCGGGCGCGGCGCCCGGGACGATCCCGCGCAGTTCGCCCGCCAGCCGGCGCAGGCCGACGCTGCCCTTGGCGATCACCCGCTCCACCCGTCCTTCCAGCCGGGCGCGGTCCTCGCGGTCCAGCTCCTTGGCCGTCACCACCACCACGGGGATGTCGCGCCACTCGGGACGCGCCCGCAGCGCTTCCAGGAAGCCGAAGCCGTCCATCCCCGGCATCATCAGGTCGAGCAGGATCAGCGCCGGCACCGCCGCCTCCACCGCCGCCAGCCCCAGGGCGCCGTCGGCGGCGGTGGCCACCCGCCAGCCGTGCCGGCCCAGCATCGCCGCCAACCGCTCCCGGCTGCCCTCGTCGTCGTCCACCACCAGCACGCGGCCCGCTTCCCCGCCGCCGTGCCCGCGGTAGCGATCCATGACGCCGCGCAGCTGGTCCCATTCCACCGGCTTGGTCAGGTAGTCGGTCGCGCCCAGCGACGCGGCTAGGCCTTGCTCGTCGACGAAGGAGATCATCACCACCGGGATGTCGGCGATCTCCGGGTCGTGGCGGATCGCGCTCAGCACCGACCAGCCGTCCATCAGCGGCATCATCACGTCGAGCAGGATCACGCGCGGCTTGAGCGAGCGCGCCAGCGCCAAGCCCGAGCGGCCGTCGCCGGTGGCGCGCACCCGGAAGCCCTCGCGGTGCAGGAAGCGGCCCACCAAGTCGCGGGTGGCGGCGTCGTCGTCCACCAGCAGCACCACCTCGGCCGCCTCGGCCTCCGCCTCGACCGCTTCCGCCGCTTCCGGCTCGTGGTAGGTCGCGGGCAGCCGCAGGACGAAGGCGGAACCCTCCCCCGCCGCGCTCTCGGCCGTGATGTCGCCGCCCAGCAGCTCGGCGAAGGCGCGGGTGATGGACAGCCCCAGCCCAGTGCCGCCGAAACGTCGCGTGGTGGACGCGTCGGCTTGCGAGAAGCGCTCGAACAGGCGGCCCAGCTGCTCGGGCGTCATGCCGATGCCGCTGTCGCTCACCCGGAAGGTCAGCCAGTCGCGCCCGTCCTCGCGCGAGCGGGAAGCGTGCAGCGCGATGCGCCCCGCTTCGGTGAACTTGGCCGCATTGCCCAGCAGGTTGAACAGGCACTGCCGCAGCTTGGTCTGGTCGGAATGCATGGACCCCAGCGCGCCGTCGGCCTCCACCGACAGCGAATTGTTCTTCTTGCGAACCAACCCGTCCACGGTGGCGCCCACGCCGCGCACCAGCTCGGCCACGTCGAATTCCTCGGCAAAAACCGTCATCCGGTTCGCCTCGATCTTGCTCAGGTCCAGCACGTCGGAGATCAACCCGAGCAGGTGGCGGGCGTTGCTGTTGATCTTTCGCAGGTCGCCGAGCAGCTGGGGCTGGCCCATCTCCTCGACCTCCTCCTCCAGCATTTCGGAATAGCCGATCACCGCCGACAGCGGCGTGCGCAGCTCGTGGCTCATGTTGGCGATGAACTGGCTCTTGGCGCGGTTCGCCGCCTCCGCCGCCTCCTTGGCGCGCGCCAGCTCCTCGGCCGCCTCGCGGCGCTCGGTGACGTCGGTGTGGATGCCCACCCATTCGCGCAGCGCGCCGCGCTCGTTGAGCACCGGCGCGGCCTGGGCCGACATCCAGCGCCACGCACCGTCGCGGCGGCGCAGCCGGTGCTCGGCGGCGTAGGGGGACAGGCCCTCCACGGCCGCGCTCCACGCCCCGGCCACGGCGGCGCGGTCGTCGGGGTGCACCGCCTCCAGCCAGCCCCAGCCGCGCAGCTCATCGAGCGACTGCCCGGTGAAGGCGGTCCAGTCCGGCTGCTCCTCCTCCATCTCGCCGGACGCGGGGGTGGTCCACACGATCGCGGCGGTGGCGTTGATCAGCGAGCGGAAGCGCCGCTCGGAGCGGAACAGCTCCGCCTCCTGCCGGCGTCGCTCGGTGACGTCGGTGTTGGTGCCGAACCAGCGCACCACCCGGCCGCCTTCGTCGCGCAGCGGCATGGCGCGCGACAGGAACCAGCGGTACGCGCCGTCGCGCCCGCGCAGGGGAAAGGTGTCCTCCCACGGCTCGCCGGCCGCGACCGCCTGCGCGAAGCAGGCGACCACCGCTTCCACGTGGTCGGGATGGTGCACGATGCGCCAGCCCCAGCCGCGCATCTCCCCCAGTCCCAGGCCCGTGTAGTCGTGCCAGCGGTCGTTGTACCAGAAAATCGAGCCCGAGCCGTCGGCCATCCAGGCGAGCTGGGGCAGCGACTCCGCCAGCGCCCGGAAATCGGCCGCGGCAGGCGCCTCGCCGGCGCCGACCCGTTCCGGCCCGATCCGCTCCGGCGTGGCCCCGTTCGTGGATTGCGCCATGCGAGGAAGGATACCTCCGGGAAGGGGAAGAGGGGTCGTGTCGCGCGGGGCGCGGGCGCAACGTAGCGCGCCGCGGCCGCCGGCGCCGCGCCGGGCGAGCCGAATTCGCCGTGCCGGCCGCGACGCGGCAGCCGCGATGGCGCGGGATGGCACCGGGCGGCCCCGCGACCACCGCACCGGCCGCCGGCTACCGCACCGGCCGCAGCCGCGCCACGAAGCGCGTGTGCCCCGCCGCGCGATCCACCGCGATCCCGCCGCCGCCTTCCAGCAAGCCGATCACCAGCCGCATGCCGAAGCCCGCCGCGGCGGCGGGATCGAAGCCGGCCGGCAGCCCCGGCCCCTCGTCCTCCACCACCAGCTCGGGCGCCCCGTCCGCCCCCCGGGCCCGGAACAGCACGCGCACGACGCCGCGCCCGTACTTCAGGGCGTTGGTCACCAGCTCCGTCAGCACCAGCCCCAGGGTGGGCACCTCCGACACCGGCCAGCTCTGCGCCTCCGCCTCGAAGTGGATGGCGCGCTCGCCCGTGTCGGCCAGCATGGCCTCGCGCAGGTCCTCGATCAGCCCAGCGAGGTAGGGGCCGACCTCCACCCGCTGCTCCGGCGTCACCTCCGCGCGGTACAGTCGGTCGTGGATGGCCGCGATCGTGCGCACCCGCGCAGCGCTCTCGGCCAGCTGCCGCCCCACCGCCGCGTCCGCCGACGCCCTTCCCTGCATCCCCAGCAGGCTCTGCACGAGCTGCAGGCTGTTCTTCACGCGGTGGTGGACCTCCTGCATCAGCAGGTCCTTCTCGCGCAGCAGCGCGTCCTTGGCCGCCGCCGCCGCGACGCGCGCGGAGATGTCGCGCGAGATGGCCAGGATCCGGCCGCCGGCCGCGCCGGCGCCGTCCGGCAGCGGCGCCACGAACGCGTTCCACCACCGCGGCGCGCCCGCCGCCGTCGGGCATGGCGCCTCGAAGCGCGCGGTCCGCCCGGCGCGGGCCTCGTCGAGCGCGCCGGAGATCCGCCCCGCCTCCGACGCCGGCCACAGATCGCCCCAGGGCCGGCCCGGCACCGCGGCCGACCCGCCGGGCCCCGGCCGCGCCGCGTCGTCGCCGCTGATGCTCAGCACCGCGCCCTCGGCGTCGAGCACGCACACGCAGTCCGGGCTGGCCGCCAGCACGCTGCGGACCAAGCTTTCCCGCTCGCGCAGTGCGTCCTCGCGCTGCCGCCGCCCCGCCGAGGCGGCCACGATATTGGCGAGGGACTGCAGGAAGTCGGTGTCGTGCCGGTCGAAGCCGCCGTCCTCCGGGCTGTCGGCTTCCAGCACGCCGAAGCGTCCCCCGCCGTCCGGCACCGCCCCGTTCGACGTCGCCCCGTCCGACACCAGGACGTTGAGCGCCCGCCGCACCCCGTGCTCGATCAGCACGGCGGGCGTGCGGAAGCGGCCCTCTCGCGCGAGGTGGTTGGAGATGAGCGGCTCGCCGGTCTGGAAGGCGTAGCCGGCCGGGCTCGCGATGTCGGCGCCCAGCCGGGCGCGGCCCACGACGCCGGGGTGCCAGCCCACGCCCGCGCGCACCAGGAAGTCGCCGGCGGCCGGCTGCCATTCCAACACCTTGGCGTAGCGGACCTCCAGGCCCTCGGCGGCGATCCGGCAGGCCTCGTCGAGGACGGGCTGCAACGCATCCTCGCGCAGGGCGAAGCACCCGAAGCGGGCGATCATCTTATGCTGCCGCAGGCGCCGGGCGAGTTCCGACGCGCCCGGCGCTGGGTCGGGCGCGCGCATCGGGAAGGCCGGCTCAGCCGCGGAAATGGACACGGTTTCACCCTAGCCGGGGTTGCCCGGCGCCTCCATCCCGCGCGTCGCGCCACCGCCCCCCCCGGGGTTCCGCACGGCCGCCACGGTCCCGCCGCCCTTCCGCCGCAACCCGGACGGCACGATGCCTGTTGTTCGCAGGCCCCGGGCCGGCATCCCGGGCCTGGGTTCCGGACCGGAGCAACAACGGAGGATCGATCGTCATGCTGTCCCGCTTCTCGCTCTGCGGCCTCGCCGCCGCCGCCCTGGTGTCCGCGTCGGCCCAGGCGCAGACCCCCGACGGCACGCGCGGCAACCCGCCCGGCACCGCCGCCAGCCGCGCGCTCGACCGCGCCGCCGGCACCAACAGCTCGGGCGCCTATCCCTCGCGATCCGACGGCACCGCCGCCAACCCGCGCGGCACACAAGCGGGCCGGGCCGCCGACCGCGGCACGAACGGCGCGACGCGGCGCAGCGACGGCAACCCACCCGGCACCGCCGCCAGCCGCGCAGCCGATCGCGCGGCTGGCACCAACACCTCCAGCGCCTACCCGTCCCAGTCCGACGGCACCGCGGCCAACCCTTCCGGCACCGCGGCCGGGCGCGCCGCGGACCGGGCGACGCGCTGAGCCCCCGGATTGGCGGCGCCCCGCGGGGCGCCGCCAATCCGCAGCCCGCGGGGGATAGAGGCCCGGCGCGCGCCCGGCCGAGCCAGATGCTTCAGCCTTCTCCCCCGCCCGCCTTGCCCCTGCCCGGTGCGGCCTTCCCCCAGGTCGTGCCCTTCCCCGTCGCCGGCCCGCCCGGCTTCGGGACCGGCCTGGTCTTCCCGAGCGCCGTTTCCCGCGCAGTTTCCAGCGAGATCGCCACCGCCTGCCTCACCGCGGCCTGCTTGTCGGATGGGTGACTGTCGCCGATGCTCCCGTCCTTCTCCCAGTCGTGCACGATCTCGCTGATGTTCCCACTGATCGTCGCCCTCGACCCACCCTTCCTCAGCGGCATGTCCCGAAGCCTCCTCGCGAACCCCAACGCGCGGGGCGGCGTCAGGTCACGGCGTGGTCGCGCAAGTCATCCAGCCGCAGCACGGACAGCGCCGCCACGTCGGTCGCCTCCAGCAGCACCGGCGGCGCCACGCCGGCCTCCAGCGCCTCGCGCCATCGGGCGGCGCACAGGCACCAGCGGTCGCCGGGCTCCAGGCCGGGGAAGCCGTGCTCCGGCCGCGGGGTCACGAGGTCGTTGCCGCGCCCGGCGCTGAACCGCAGGAACGCCGTCGTCACCTCGGCGCACACCACGTGCAGGCCGCGGTCGGCGGGATCGGCGCCGCAACAGCCGTCGCGGCGGAAGCCGGTGAGCGGGGCGACGGAGCAGGGCAGGAGCGCGCCCCCGAGGACGTTGCTGGTCATCGGCCACAGATGTGGCGGGACCCGCTGGACGCCAGCCGGCGGCGGCGGCCAAATGCGCGCGACGAACCGGCCGGGGAAGCGCCACCGATGCTCCGAAACCCACCAGGACCCAGCCCCGCCGCGGCATCGAGCCGGGCCGGCGCGGCCCCGGCCCCCGCGAACGCCGGGGCCGCTTCCCCGACGACCCTCCCACCCCGCGCGCCCCCGGCGATCCCGCCCCGCGCGCCGCTGGCGCGACGCGCCCTGCTGCCGATGCTCGCCCTCCCTGTCCTGCTGCCGCCCCGGGCCACGCGCGCCCAGGCGCGGCCGATCACGCTGGTGGTGCCCTACGCCGCCGGTGGCGGCACCGACATCACGGCGCGCGAGTTCGCAGCCCCCTTCGGCGAGGCGACGGGGCAGACGGTGGTGGTGGAGAACCGCGGCGGCGCCGCCGGCCACGTCGGCGCCGTTTCCGTGTCGCGCGCCCGACCGGACGGCGCGACGCTGCTCTTCGCGGTGTCCACCAACGTGGTGGTCAACCCGCACCTACAGCGCAACGACCGGGTGGACCTCACCCACGCCCTGGCGCCGGTGGCCCGTACTTCCTCCTACCAGTACGTGCTGGTGATCGACCCGCGCCTGCCGGTCCGCACGCTGGCCGAGCTGGTGGCCGCGACCCGCACGGCCGACGGCGCCTTCACCTACTCCTCCGGCGGCGTTGGCTCCAACAACCACCTCGCCGGCCTGCTCTTCGCCGAGGCCGCGGGCGCGCGCATGGAGCACATCTCCTACCGCGGCACCGCGCCGGCGCTGCAGGACGTGGTGGCGGGACGGGTGACGATGAACTTCTCCTCGCCCCCACCGGCCGTGCCGCTGGTCCGCGACGACCGGCTGCGCGCCCTGGCCGTGACCGGCGAGCGCCGCCTCGCCAGCCTTCCGGACGTGCCCACCCTGGCCGAGGCGGGGCTGCCGGGCCTGGTAATCCTGGGCTGGCACGGAGTGTTCGCTCCCGCCGGCACGCCCGAGCCCGAGCTGGACCGACTGGAAGCCGCGACCGGGCGCGCCGTCGCGGATCCGCGCTTCCTCCGCGGGCTGGAGCGCGACGGGCTGGACCCCGCGCCCGACCGGCCGCGCGCCGAGTTCGCCGCCGCGGTGCGGGAGGAAAGCGCCTACTGGGCGCGGCGGGTGCGCGAGCTGGACCTGAAGCTGGACTGACGCGGGCGGGCGCCGCGCCTCAGCGCACGCTCCCCGCCTGCAGCTCGACGAGCGAGGCGACGGCGTCGAAGCGGCCCTCGTGGAAGCGTCCCGGCACCGCGCGCGCGGTCAGCGACGGCCAAGCGCCGTCGAGCGAGGCCAGCGCCCCGTCGATCCGCCGCAGCGGCGCTTCCGAGCGCGCCCGCACCGCCGGGTCGAGCCCGGTTACCCACGCCTTGCCGGCGCGCACGAAGCCGTAGGCGTCGTGGTATTCCTTGGCGTTCACGACGCGGCCGCCCTCGACGCCCTCGCCGTACTCCGCGCCCGCCGCCTCCACCATGCGCGCCACCGCGCCCAGCGTGACCGCCGGCGAGGCCGCCAGCGCCGCGCGCACCCGCACCAGCTCGCGCCGCACCGCCGCGAAGGCGGCCCGCGCCGCGGCCGGCGTGCCGCCGCCCTCCGCCGTGCGCGCCATCGCCGAGAGCTGCCCCGCGAAGCCCGGGATACCGCGCGCCTCGAGCGCCGGCCGCAGGGCGCCGTAGATCTCGTCCTCGGGGTGCTTCACGTGCGGCCGCGCCAGCGCGCGCTCCCCGGACGCGTACAGCTCGGTGGCGACCAGCAGGTGCCCCTCGATCATGCCCAGCGCGGCCAGGAAGGCCGCGTCGTCGCGCACCAGGTCCGGCGCGTCGGCGTGGCCGGCCTCGCCGCCCTCGCCGCCGTGACCGTGCGCCGGGGCGGCAGGCGACTGGCCGCGGGCGGGCGGGGCGAAGGCGGGCAGGCCGACGGCGGTGGCGAACAAGCCGATGCCGAGCCAGAGACGGGTGCGCCGAACCATCGGAGGGTCCCCAGGAGGTGTCGCGCCAGCTAGTGCGAAATCCTCTCAATTGCAATAAGCCCGTCCCGGGCCTAGGAAACGCGCATGATCCTCGCCATCGCCGACGTGCTGGACCCCGCCTCGCTCGACGCGGCGCGCGAGCGAATGCCCGCCCTGCCCTTCCGCGATGGCCGCGCCATCGCCGGCCGCGCCGCCCGCCGCGTCAAGCGCAACCTCCAGGCCGACGCGGGGGACGCGGACGCCGCCGCCCTGCGCGCCTTTCTCGCCCGCCGCATCGCGGCGAGCCCGCTGTTCCGGCTCGCCGCCCGGCCGGCGCGCACCTCGCCGCTGCTGCTCAACCGCTACGAGCCCGGCATGTTCTACGGCACCCACGTGGACGAGGCGATCATGGATGGGATGCACTCGGACCTGTCCTTAACACGCTGTTCCTGGGCGACCCGGGCACCTACGAGGGCGGCGCGCTGGTGATCGAGGGCGCGGCCGGGGAGGCCGAATACCGCCTGCCCGCCGGCGCGCTGCTGCTCTATCCCTCGACCAGCCTGCACCGGGTCGAGGCGGTCACCGCCGGCACCCGCTTGGCGGCCGTGGGCTGGGCGCAGAGCTTGGTGCGCGACCCCGCCCGGCGCGAGCTGCTGTTCGACCTGGACACCGCCCGCGCCCTGCCGCCCCGCGACCCCGCCGCCGCGCGCCTGCTCGGCCGCAGCGCCGCCAACCTCCTGCGGATGTGGGCCGAGCCGGCCTGAGCCCGGGCGAAACCGCCGCGGCGCTCCCACGAAAGGTTTGCCCAACGCCGTTGTTCCGGGGATAGAGTCTCGACCATGACCGTGCCTTCCCCCCGCACCGGCCGCCGTCACGCCCTGCGATCCGCCGCGGCGGCCGTCGCGGCCGCGCTGCTGCCCGGGCGCCGCGCCGCCGCCCAGGGCGCGACCACCCCGGGCGCGACGACGCTGCTCAACGTCAGCTACGACCCGACGCGCGAGCTGTACCGCGACTTCAACGCCGCCTTCGCCGCGCACTGGGCGGCGGAGAACGGCGGCCAGCGCGTCTCCGTCCGCACCTCGCACGGCGGCTCGGGCGCCCAGGCGCGCACGGTGATCGACGGCCAGCAGGCCGACGTGGTGACCCTGGCCCTGGCCTACGACGTGGATGCCATCGCCGAGCGCGGCCTGATCGCGCGAGACTGGATGGCGCGGCTGCCCGGCAACAGCGCCCCCTACACCAGCACGGTCGTGCTCCTCGTCCGCGCCGGCAACCCGAAGTCTATCCGCGACTGGGGCGACCTGATCCGGCCGGGCGTGGCGGTGATCACCCCCAACCCCAAGACCTCCGGGGGGGCGCGCTGGAACTACCTCGCCGCCTGGGCCTGGGCGCGCCGGCAACCCGGCGGCTCCGATGGCACCGCCGAAGCCTTCGTGGGCGCCCTGTACCGCAACGTTCCCGTGCTCGACACCGGCGCTCGCGGCTCCACCACCACCTTCGTGCAGCGCGAGCAGGGTGACGTGCTGCTGGCCTGGGAGAACGAGGCGCACCTCGCCGCGGCCGAGTTCGGCGCCGGCAAGTTCGACATCGTCTATCCCTCGCTTTCCGTGCTCGCCGAGCCCTCGGTGGCCGTGGTGGACCGCATCGTCGACCGCCGCGGCACCCGCGCCCTGGCGGAAGCCTACCTGCGCCACCTGTACAGCCCCCAGGGCCAGGAGCTCGCGACCAAACACTTCTACCGACCCCGCGACGCCACCGCGCTCGCCGCCGCGGGCGACCGCTTCCCGGCCCTGGAACTGGTGACCGTGGACGCGGAGTTCGGCGGCTGGGCGGCGGCGCACCGCGCCCACTTCGCCGACGGCGGCTCCTTCGACCGCGCCTACCGTCCGGGCAGGTGAGCGGCCGCTCCGTGGGCGCGCGGACCCTGGGCGCGCGGGCGGCGGGCGCGCGGCGGTGAGCGCCACCGCGCCGGCGCCCGAGCGCGCTCCTCGGCGCAACGCCCTTCCCGGCCTGCCCTTGTCGCTCGGCATCACCCTCGCCTGGCTGGGGCTGGTAGTGCTGGTGCCGCTGTCCGCCCTCGTGCTGCGGCCGTGGGAGCTGGGCGCGGCGGGGGTGTGGAACTCGCTCGCCGAGCCGCGCGTGCTCGCCGCCCTGCGCTTGTCCTTCACCTCCGCCGCCCTCGCCGCGGCCGTCAACGTCCCGGTCGGGTTGCTGCTCGCCTGGGTGCTGGTGCGCGGCCGCTTTCCCGGCCGGCGCCTGATGGACGCCGCCGTGGACCTGCCCTTCGCCCTTCCCACCGCCGTGGCCGGGCTGGCGCTCACCGCGCTGTTCGCCTCCAACGGCTGGCTCGGCGCGCCGCTGGCGATCCTCGGCGTCAAGGTCGCCTACACCCCGCTCGGCGTCTTCGTGGCGATGCTGTTCGTCGGCCTGCCCTTCGTGGTGCGCACCGTGGAACCGGTGCTGCGCGACCTCGCCCCCGAGGCGGAGGAGACCGCCGCCACGCTGGGCGCCACCCGCTCCCAGGCGGTTCTGCGGGTGGTACTGCCCGCCCTGGCCCCGGCGGCGCTGACCGGCTTCGGCTTGGCTCTGGGGCGCGGCGTGGGCGAGTATGGCTCCGTCATCTTCATCGCCGGCAACGTGCCGATGGTGAGCGAGATCGCCCCCCTGCTCATCGTCACCCGGCTGGAAGGCTTCGACTACGCCGGCGCGGCGGCGGTGGGGCTGGCCATGCTCGCCATCTCCTTCGCCGTGCTGCTGTCCCTCAACCTCGCCCAGCGCGTCCTGCGCCGGGGCGGCACCTGAGCGCCGGCGCCGGCGCCCCGGCCACCGGTTCCCGGGGCGCCGGCCGCGCGGCGACCGACGGCGGGCGCCCGGCCGCCGCCGACCCGCCCTGGGCGCGCCGCCTCCTCCTCCTCCTCGCGCTGGCGGTGGTGACCCTGTTCCTCGTCCTCCCGCTCGCCGCCGTCTTCACCGAGGCGCTGCGGCGCGGCATCGCGCCGGCCCTGGCCGCCATCTCCGACCCCGACGCGCTGGCCGCTGTCCGGCTGACCCTGCTGGTGGCGGCCATCGCGGTGCCGGTGAACACCGTCGGCGGCATCGCCGCGGCCTGGTGCGTCGCCAAGTTCCGCTTCCCCGGGCGGGGATTGCTGGTGACGCTGATCGAGCTGCCCTTCTCCGTCTCGCCCGTGGTCTCCGGCCTGGTCTGGGTGTTGGTGTTCGGCGCCAACGGTTGGCTCGGCCCGTGGCTGGAGGCGCGCGGCGTGCAGGTGATCTTCGCCCTCCCCGGCCTGGTGCTGGCCACCGTGTTCGTCACTTTCCCCTTCGTGGCGCGCACGCTGATCCCGCTGATGCAGGACCAGGGCCGCGACGCCGAGGAGGCCGCCGCGACGCTGGGCGCCACCGGCTGGCAGACCTTCCTGCGCGTCACCCTGCCCGACGTGAAGTGGGCGCTGCTGTCGGGCGTGCTGCTGTGCAACGCCCGCGCCATGGGCGAGTTCGGGGCGGTGGCCGTTGTGTCGGGCCGTATCCGGGGCGAAACCAACACGATGCCGCTGCACGTCGAGATCCTGTACAACGAGTACCAGTTCGCCGGCGCCTTCGCGGTGGCAGCGCTGCTGGCGCTGCTGGCGCTCCTCACCCTGGTCGCCAAGGCGGCCCTGGAATGGCTGTCGGGCCGCCGCGTCGAGGCCGGCCACTGAGCGCGCCGGAGCCGGCGGCGGGGGACGCCGCCCCGGCCGCCCCCCGCGCCGGCGTGGAGGTGTCCGCGCTGCGCCGTCGCTTCAACGCCGACGCGCCGGCGCTGGACGGGGTGGACCTCGCCGTGCGGCCCGGCGAGTTCGTGGCCCTGCTCGGCCCCTCGGGATCGGGCAAGACCACCCTGCTGCGGATCCTCGCCGGCCTCGACTTCCCCGACTCGGGGGCCGTGCGGATCGGCGGGCGCGACGTGGCGCGGCTCCCCGCCCGCGAGCGCGGCATCGGCTTCGTGCCGCAGAACTACGCGCTGTTCAGGCACATGAGCGTGTTCGAGAACGTCGCCTTCGGCCTGCGCGTCCGCCCCCGCGCCGCCCGGCCCGGGAGCGCCGAGATCGCCGCCCGCGTGCGCCGCCTGCTCGAGCTGGTGCAGATCCCCGAGCTGGAGCGCCGCTACCCCGACCAGATCTCCGGCGGCCAGCGGCAACGCGTCGCCCTGGCCCGCGCCCTGGCCATCGAGCCGGCGCTGCTGCTGCTCGACGAACCCTTCTCGGCCCTCGACGCCCAGGTGCGGAAAGGCCTGCGCGCCTGGCTGCGCGACCTGCACGAGCGCCTGGGCATCACCTCCGTCCTCGTCACCCACGACCAGGAGGAAGCAATGGAGATCGCCGACCGAGTGGCGGTGCTGCGCGCCGGCCGGCTGGCGCAGTTCGACACCCCCGCCGCGCTCCTGGCCCGCCCGGCGGACGACTTCGTGGCCGGCTTCCTGGGCGAGGCCAGCCACCTGGACTGCCACGTCCGCGGCGGCCTCGCCCACTTCGACCCACTCCCCCTGCCTCCCGTCCCGGCCGCCCTACCCGACGGTCCCGCCCTGGCTTTCGTGCGCCCGGCCGACCTGCTCGCCGCCCCCGGCGCCGGCGGCTGGACCGTGCGCGCCGCCCGCCTCGACGCCCGCGGCACGCGCCTGCTCGTCGCCCCCGCCGGCCCCCCGGCCGACGCGCGCCCCCTCGACGCGGTGCCCGACACCGCTTGGCGCGACGCCGCGCGCGGCGACCCCTGCGTGGTCCGGGTGCTATCGGCGGCGGTGTTCCCGCGCCCCGCGGGATGAACGCGCCCCGACGCCGGCGCGACGCGGACGGCCCCGAAGCGTGATCCGTCGCCGGGATGGCCCCGTGACCAGCCTCGATCTTCGGTGATCGGACTTGGGCCAGGGGCTCCGCCCCTGAAACCCCGCCGGGGACCCATGGGGGCCCCCGGACCCCCGCCATACAGTTTGCCCCGGCGGAAAGGGGGTGCACCGACGCAGCTGTGCCATCGGTGCACCCCCTTTCCGTGAGGGCATTTCTCCTACGGACGGGAGGTCGAGGAACCTCAGAGCCGATCCGGAAAGTGGTTGAGGGGCGAGGGTGTGCTGGGCTGCGGGGGGGGGGGAGGATGTCAGGAGGCTTGGGACGGCCTGGACGGCCGTGCACCGGCGGGCGGCTGGGCGATCGGGGCTGCGCCATCCGTCCGACCTGCTGGAGGCGGAGTGGGTGCTGATCAAGCCCCGATCCCTGGGCCGCGGCGGGCGGCCACGCACGGCAGATGCGCGAGGTGGCCAACACCGTGCTCTACGTGCTGCTCAGCGGCTGCCAGTGGGCGGCGTTGCCGCGCGACCTGCCGCCCAAGAGCGACGGTGTTCGACCACTTCGCCCCCTGGTGGCGGATGGCACGCTGGGGCGCATTCACGACCACCTGTTCGCGGCCGAGCAGGCCAGGCGGGGTCGCAGCCCTCGCCCGACCTCGGGCCCCATCGACGCCCGGGCGGTGGCCGGCGCACCCGGAGGCGGGGCGCCAGAAGGGGGACCGGGACAGCTCGGGCCGGGACGGAGCCAAGCGCATCCGCGGCCGCGAGCGCTACCTCGTCGTCGACGCCGACGGGCTCGTGCTCGCAGCCCACGTGACGGCGGCAGACATCCCCGATGGCCGCGGCGCGGACCCGCCGCTGCGCCCAGGCCAAGGCCAGCCATCCCGGCTTGGTGCGCATCCTGGGCGACGAGCTCTACGCTGGCCCCGTGGTGGCGTGTGCCATGGCCGCCATCAGCCCCGAGTGGGCCTTCGAGCGCGTCCGGCGACCGCCCGGCCAGAAGGGTTTCGCTCCCCTACCCAGGCGCTGGGTGGTCGAGCGCACCTTCACCTGGATCAGCCGCTGCCGCCGCACGGCGCGCGACTTCGAGCGCACCACGCACTCCGCCCTGGCCTTCATCCTGCTCGCCATGAGCCGCCTCATGCTCCGACGCCTCGCCCGAGTTCAGGCCCCGTGAGCGACTTTCCAGATCGACTCTGATGTTCCTCGCGGGGTGTCCGGAGTGGCAGAGCCCCTCTGGTCCCGAGCCGGATCACCGGAAACCGAAGCCGGCCACGGGACCATTCCCGTGACGGCCCGCGCCCCGGCACCGTCCGAGTCAGCTGCGCACGTCCAGCCCGGTCAGCCCCGCCGCCAGTACCCGCAGCAGGTCGGCCAGGGGCAGCGCCACGCAGCCGGCAGTGGGGCCGCCGTCGGGGCGCATTACGTGCAGGAAGATGGCGCTGCCCCGCCCGCGCTCCATCGGCGCGTCGTTCCAGCCCAGCACGCCGATGGCGTCGTACAGGGCGTCGTCGCGCCACAGCCGCTCGTGCCGGGCGGGGTGCGGCAGAACGATGGGGCGGTTGTAGTCGGGGTGGGCGGGGTCATCGCACCAGCCGTCCGCGGGCCCGATCGGCTCCACCGGCACGAAGCAGGCGGGCGCGCGCATCCGGTCGGCGCGGAACAGCACGCGGCGCAGCGGCAGCGGCCCGGCGGGCGTGGCGCCGTCGCCCTCCGCCTTGCGCGCGACCACGCCACCGTGACCCAGGGCGCAGCGGTAGGCGTCGCGGCCGAACCGCAGCAGCCCGCGCGATCCCCCTTCCGCCGTGACGATCCCGATCACCGCCCGCCCTTCACTGGAGAACCGCTGCGGGGCGGCACCGGCCGCGGCGGGCAGCCCCCGGGCGGCGTCGCGGGCGCCTCACCCGAGCAGATGCCCGAAGCGGCGCGCCTTGGTGTCGAGGTAGCCGTCGTTGACGCCGTTGGCGGCGAAGCGGAGCGGCACGCGCTCGGTCACGTCGATGCCGCAGGCGGCCATCCCGGCGAGCTTGTCCGGGTTGTTGGTCAGCAGCCGCACGCCCGGGATGCCCAGCGCGCGCAGCATTTCGGCGGCTACCAGGAAGCCGCGCTCGTCCGCCCCGAAGCCCAGCGCCCGGTTGGCGTCCAGCGTATCCAGCCCGGCGTCCTGCAGCACGTAGGCGCGCAGCTTGTTCACCAGCCCGATCCCCCGCCCTTCCTGCGCGAGGTACAACAGCACGCCCGCGCCCTCTGCCCCCATCCGGGCCAGCGCGCCCCGCAGCTGCGGCCCGCAATCGCAGCGCAGCGACCCCAGCAGGTCGCCGGTGAAGCATTCCGAGTGCACCCGGCACAGCGGCGCGCCGCCCCCGGCCGCGATCCGCTCCGGCTCGCCCACCAGGATGGCGAGGTGCTCCACGCCGCCGTCAGCCGCGCGGAAGGCCACCACCCGGGCGTCGGCCGCGTCCTCCAGCGGCACTCGCGCCTCGGCCACCCGGCGCAGGCTGGCGCTCGCGGTATCGGGGTAGGCCAGCACGTCGGCGGCCGGCACCGACAGCAGCCCCGGTGGCGCATCCCCGCGCAGGGGCGCCACCACCAAGGCGGGCAGCAGCCGCGCCAGCTTGGCCAGCGCCACCGCCGCCGGGGCCAGCGCCGGCACCGCCAGCAGCTCGGGCACCTCCGGCAGCAGCCGCTCGGCGGTCGGGTCGGCCAGGCGGCGCAGCGCCTCGGGCGAGAGCAGCGCGGGCGACAGGCGCAACGCCACCGGCCCGGCCTCCACCCCCAGCGGGCGCGCCAGCAGGGCCGCGGCTCGCACCGGCGCCAGCAGCAGCGACGGCGTCCCCAGCGTCGCCGCGGCCAGTTCGGCCAGCCCCGGGCCGGACACTGTCTCGGCGGCGGCCACCAGCAGCCCGTACGCCCCGCCGTCCCCGTCCGTGGCGCGCAGCAGCACGGGCGTGCCGCGGCGCAGCTCGCCCATGGCCCGGTGCACCCCGCGCATCGCCGGCGCCCGGGCATCCGGGGCCGGCGACCCGCGCCCCGCGCCGCGCGGGGAGGCGTGCTCGGCGATGCTGCTCATGTCGCCCCGATCCCGGTCACTGAGCGTCTCCATAGCGCGCAATATGTGGCGTCCGTGCGACGCTTCTCAGGTCGCAGGTCGCCGCGACCCTTGCGCACGGAAGCGCGAGCCCATCTCTTGCGGGCCGGCAAGGTGGCCGGCACAATCCGGGAACGGCGCGCACGGCACCCCGGCCGGTCGTGGATTTCAGAGTTCGAGGTGGCATGTCGGGTCCAAGGCCGATCCTGATTGTGGACGACGACGAGGCGCTGCGCGCCACGCTCGCCGAGCAACTCTCGCTCGAAGGCGAGTTCGCGCCCTTCGAGGCGGCCTCCGGCGAGGAGGGCACCCGCCTGTTGCTGGAGCAGGGCGCGCGCTTCGACGCCGTGCTGCTCGACATCGGCCTGCCCGACGGCGACGGCCGTGACCTGTGCGCGCAGCTGCGCCGCGAAGGCGTGCGGGTGCCGGTGATCATGCTTACCGGCGCTGACGCCGAGAACGACGTGGTGCGCGGCCTCGACGCAGGGGCCAACGACTACATTGCTAAACCGTTCCGCATCAACGAGTTGCTGGCCCGGCTGCGGGCGCAACTGCGGGTGTTCGACAACAGCGAGGACGCGGTATTCATGGTCGGGCCCTACACCTTCCGCCCGGCGTCGAAGGTGCTGCAGGATCCCGCCCGCAACCGCAGGATACGGCTCACCGAGAAGGAATGTTCGATCCTGAAGTTCCTGTACCGCGCCGACGGCCGGCCGGTAGCGCGGCAGGTGCTGCTCAACGAGGTGTGGGGTTACAACGCCGCCGTGACCACGCACACGCTGGAAACCCACATCTATCGCCTGCGCCAGAAGATCGAGCACGACCCCGCCAACGCTTCCCTGCTGCTCACCGAAGGTGGCGGTTACCGCCTCGACTCCGAGGCGGGCCGGGTCGCGGCCTGACGCGGGCGGCGCCACCAGGACGGGCGGCGTGGCCAAATCCTCGTGCTCGCTGATCCGAAGTAGGACAGGGGCTCTGCCCCTTGCATGTGCTCTCACCATGCTGGAGTCACCTTCCGGGACTTCCGTAGAGAGGAGAACATGTCGGGACGAGTACGGCCGACACGGCGCATAGCTTGAAGTTCCAAAACTTACCCGCAAGAATTTTTGCACTTGCAAAACCTGCAAGCAGGGCAGTGATTATTTACCGCCGGCTCTTCACCGGTCGGGGATGTAGGCTTTCCAGGAAACTTTCGGGACAGTCCTTTCGCACAGCGTGGGGGTGGCAGCGATGCCCCCGCCTTCTCTCGACACCTGCCCTTCGCCCGGCCCCGGTCTCCCCTTCGGGCTCTTCCAATTCGATCCGGACGTCATCCCCGGCCTCCACATTCTCCTGGATGGCTTCGCTCCACGCGCAGCGGTCTCACTAGCCGTCGACGAAGAGGACAGCGTCACAGTTACCTGGAGTGACGGATCGGTGCTGGACCTTGGCTGCATTCGTCCCGGACTCGCTAGGGCATACCGCTGCCACGGCCGGGTCGGTGTCGTTCTAGGCGACACGACGGGCAGCTCCGGAGATGCTGTGACGCTCAACGTCGAGGGAATCGCAGCATAGCATCACAGTTGCACGGCATGGGAACGCCTGACTCACTCTGGTTGTGGGCGGAGTGGCCGGATGACGGGTTTCTCGATCGGGACGACGCTGGAGTTGTGGGCGTCGTCGCTGCGTGAGGTGAAAGCGCGAATCTGGCCGCTGTTCACGCGGGAGCGCGTGGCTGCCTCGGCAGGCCTGTTCCTCGACGGCCTGCTGGGGTCCGAGCGGCGCAAGACGGGCTGGATGCGCGCGGAGGCTGCGGGCGATCCGGCACCGTGGCGGCAGCAGGCTATCCTGGGTCGTGGCCAGTGGGACGCGGACGCGCTGCGCGACGTGATGCGCGACTACGCCGTCGGGACCCTGGCGGCCGAGGACGCGGTGCTGGGTCCTCGACGAGACCGGCCTTCTCGAGCGAGACCGCGCGTCCTGCGGCGCAGGCCGCTAATACACCGGGTTTGTGGGCAAGATCACCAATTGCCAGGTCGGGGTGTTCGCGGCCTACGTGTCGCGCCACGGGCACGCCTTCATCGATCGCGCCCTCTACCTGCCCGAGCGCTGGACGGAGGACCCGGCCCGCATGGCCGCGGCCCATGTGCCACCGGAGATGGGTTTCGCGACCGAGTCGGCCATCGCGGCCGGGGTGCCGTTCGGCTGGGTGGCGGCTGGCAGCGTCTACGGCGCGGGCGACATCGAGATGGCGCTGCGCCGTGCGGCCGAGGGCTGCGTGCTGGGGGTCAGTGCCAGCCATTACCTCGGCTCCTGGTACTGGCAAACCAGAGGTGGCCGGCACGGCCGAGGAGATCGCTAATCCGCGCAGGCGGGCGCGACGGGAGGGCAACCGGGTACGGCGACGCGAATGCTGGCCGTGGCGCACGCGCTGGAGGGTATGAGCCGGGCAGAAGCGGCGCGGCTGGCAGGCATGGAACGCCAAGCGCTGCGCGACGCGATGGTTCGCGACACGCCTCCGGTAGCATCCGCGGTGGTGGTGGAAACTCGGACCCCGCGAGGGTGTAGGCGGAGGTGGTCACCGGATCGGCTAGCTAGAAGCTGTTGTGGACCGGACGCTAACCAGTTGGTTTCAATGATGGTTGTCTTGGTTGGACGTGCCAGAAAGCTGTTAACCTTCGGCAGTTTGAACGCAGTCCACAACAGCCCCTAGAAAGGGGACGCCGGGGGCGGGGGCGTCCCGGGCTGCACGCGGAACGCCGGCAGAGTCACGGTGACCGTGGTGCCGACGCGCGGCGCGGAGCTGATGGAGAGCGTGCCACCGTGCGCTTCGGCCAAGCCCTTGGCGATGGGCAGGCCCAACCCGGTGCCGGGCGAGCCGCGACTGAGCGGGCTTTCCACCTGCTGGAAGGGCTCCAGGGCGCGCGGGATGTCGGCGGCCGACATGCCCACGCCGTTGTCGCGCACCTCGATCCGCAGAAGCTCGCCCGACGCGGGCGCGCTCGACTCTACCCACACCTTCCCACCGGGCGGGGTGAAGCGGATGGCGTTGCTGACCAAGTTGTCCAGGATCTGGCGAAAGCGCGTGCGGTCCACCCGGACCAGCGACGGCAGGCCCGGCAGCGACGCTTCCAGCCCGATGCCCCGCTCGGCCGCCGCACCGGCCGCGGCGCCGACACTCTCGGCCACCAGCTTGGCCAGTGGCACCCACCGCGGCGCTAGCGTCACTTGGCCCCGCGACAACGAGGAGTAGTCGAGGATCTCATTGATCAGTGCGAGCAGGTGGCGGGCCGAGCCCAGGATGTGGTCGTTGTAGGCTTCCCGCTCGCGGGCGGAGGGCGCGTAGCGGGAGCCGGTCGTCATCATCTCCGAGAAGCCGATAATGGCGTTGAGCGGTGTGCGCAGCTCATGGGTGAGGGTGGCCAGGAAGCGCGAGCGGGTGGTGCTGGCCTCCTCCGCCACCAGCTTGGCCGCGCGCAGGTCCACCTCGGCGCGCTTGCGCAGCAACACGTCGATGTAGACGGACAGCGCGCCCTCGGCGAGCTCCTGGTCGCCCTCCTCGAAGGGACGGCTGACATTGCTCTCGGACTGGTTGCCCAGCACCAGCGCGGTGCCGGTGGCCGCGTCGTAGGCCCACAGCACGTAGGGCAACCGCAGGATGCCGGCCAGCTCGTAGGCCGGCGATTCCAGCGGCGTGCGCGACGTCGTGTAGAAGAAGGTTGGCACCGGGGCCACGCGCACCGCCGGCTGTTGCTCCCCATCCAGGCCCAGCACGTGGGTAACCGCGAAACGGCCGCTGCCGCGAGGCTCCTCGCGCAGCAGGGCGGCGCGGTCGCACATGGTATTGTCCACCAGCACCGCGAGCATCGGCTGGCCCAGCTCGTCGGGCGAGGCGATCCCGTCGGTCAGCCGGTAGGCCTCGCGGATCAGCTTGGCCACTGTGCGCGAGCGGCGCGCCTCGCGGAATGCCTGACTCTGTTCCTCCTGCAGGCGCAGCAGGCGCGCGCCCATGGCGTTGCATTCGCGCCGGTAGTAGGCGAGCTCGCGCTCCAGTTGGCCGTCCCGCCCGGACGCCGGCGCGCGGCCGCCGTCCGGGTTCACGTCCGGGCTCATGCCCCGCCCTCCCGGCGGCGGCGCAGCACCGCCAGCACGCCGGTCCAGTCGAGCGGCCGCGAGTAGCCGGCGAAGGGTGCGATCTCGACGCCCGAGTAGAAGCCGGCCAGCGGCAATCGCGCGTCTAGGCCCCGCATCACCATCTCCGCCTCCTCCACGGGCGCGCCCGAGCGCGCGCTCGCGCGGCCGGCGCAGTCGATGTAGAGCGCGAGCAGGCCGTCGGCCTCCGCCACCACCTCGTTCAGCATGGCGACACCGTTGCCCACGGACTCCAGCATCAGCGAGTTGTCGCGGCCCATGATCTGCACCTGCGTGCCCAGCGCAAAATCGGGCTCGAACAGGGTCACCGAGCCGGTCGCCGGGTTGGCGCGTAGGATCAGCCGATTGACGTAGCTGTTCTCGTCGTAGGGGGCGAAGCGGTCGCCCTGCTTCTCGCCCAGGGTGGCGATCAGCGACAGCTCCTGCCCGCGTGCCTCGCCGAGCCTGAGGCTCAGCATCCGCTCGATCACGCCCAGCGCCGGCTCGCCGTCGAGCTCGAACACTTCCGCGCCGTCGATGCGGGTGATCTCCATGAAGGTGCTGACGGGCCGGCAGCCGTGCAGGATCGCGGTGTCCACGGCGACGCCGGGGGGAAACACCAGGGCGAGCGCGACGTGCTTGCGCACGCCCTCGCCGTCGAGCACCCAGCCGTCCGACAAGTTCATGTCGGTGAGCAGCCCGCCGCCGAGCAGCCGCACCCGACGCGCGCCCAGCCCCGCCTGGAACCCTCCCACGATGCGGCTGGCGGGGTGCAGCCGAAGCGGGGCGCGGCTGGCCACGCTGTCGAACAGCACCACCACCACCGCGTCCTCCCCGGCCACGGCAGCCACCCGGCGGCCCAGGGCGCAGCCGGCCGCGTGCTCGTCGGGCCGCAGGTCCTCCGCGAGCACGGCGGGCGTCACCTCCGCCGCGTCGAAAGCAACCAGCTCGAGTTCCAGCCCGCTGTAGCCGAAACCTTCGCGCGAGATTGCGCCGGCCGCCGCGCCACCCACGATCGGCACCGGCCCGAACGCGTCGCGCAGCGCGGCGAGCAGCGACGCCGGCGCCAGCTTGCCGCCGCAGAAGACCAGCAGCAGCAGCGGCGCGATGCCGGCCAGCGCCGCGGCGCACTGGCGCACGGAGGTCGCGACCTCGCCGTGGCGGGAGTAGGCGACCCGGATCAAGCGTCCCGCTCCCGTGCGCCACGGGAGGCGGCGTCCGACCGGGGCGCCCTGTGTTCGATGGCAACGCAACCCATGCTCGCTGACTACCATCAGTTGCGCGTCCGCGCCTACGGCAGCATCGGGAAGGGAAGCCGGGACGCATCTGCTCGGAGCGCGAGAGTTCTTGAGGCGGCTGAGGCCGTCCCTCCCGCCCCGGCGAAGCTGCGACCGGCCACAGGGCGCCGGAACGCCCCGCCAGGGTCAGCCCTTCGCCCGCAGCACCAGCGTGCGCGCGGCGCCGTGCGCGCGCTCGTCGAGCAGGCGCCACCCCGGCAGCGCGGGGGACGGATCGGCGCGGCCCAGCTCGACGCAGGCCAGCGCGCCCGGTGCCGCCCAACCAGCCGCCTGCAACGCTGGCAGCGCCGCGTCCACCAGCCCGGCGCCGTAGGGCGGGTCCAGGAACAGCAGCCCGCAGCGCGCGTCGGCGCGCGGCGGGCGGGTGGCGTCGACGGGCAGCACGCGCGCGGACGTGCCGGGACAGCCGTCGAGGTTGGCGCGCAGCGCGGCCAGCGCCGCGCGGTCGCGCTCCAGGAAGGTGGCGCGGGCGGCGCCCCGGGACAGCGCCTCCAGACCCAGTGCCCCGGTGCCGGCGAAGGCATCCAGCACCGCGGCGCCCTCGATCACCGCGCGGCCGCCCCAGGGCGCGTGCGCGAGCGCGTCGAACAGCGCCTGCCGCACGCGGTCGGCGGTGGGGCGGGTTCCCAGGCCGGGCGGCGCCACCAGCCGCCGGCCCTTCCAGCGGCCGGCGATGATCCGCAAGGTCGCTCTTCGCCTCCGGCCCTCAGCCCTCCGGCCGCCGCCGCGCGCCCCATGGCGTACGGTAAGGGTCGCCGGCGCGCCGCGCCCGGGGGGGGCGGGCCGGCTTGCGGCGCTCGGCCTCCTCTCCCTCGGGGGGTTCTGCGGGCCCGGCGGCGCGGTCGCGCCCGCGGACCACGCGCGGCGCGGTGTCGAGGCCGAGCTGGTCGCGCATCACCTTGGCGTTGACCTCCTCCACCGCGCCCTTTGGCAGGGCGCCGAGCTGGAACGGCCCGTAGGCCACGCGGATCAGCCGCGTCACCTGCAGCCCCAGGTGCGCCAGCACCCGCCGCACCTCGCGGTTCTTGCCCTCGTGCAGCGCCAGCGTCAGCCAGCTGTTGGTGCCCTGGCGGCTGTCCAGCCCGGCCTCGATCGGGCCGTAGCTCACCCCCTCCACTGTCACGCCGCGTGCCAGCCCCGCCAGTGCCGCCTCGTCCACCCGCCCGTGCACGCGGGCGCGGTAGCGACGGATCCAGTTGTTGGCCGGCAGCTCCAGCCGACGTGCCAGGGCGCCGTCGTTGGTCAGCAGCAGCAAGCCCTCGCTGGTGAGATCCAGCCGCCCCACCGAGATCAACCGCGGCAGGCCGGCGGGGATCTTCTCGAACACCGTCGGCCGTCCCTCGGGGTCCTTGTGGGTGGTGACCAGCCCGTGCGGCTTGTGGTGGCGGAACAGCCGGGTGCGCTCGGCGGGGGCGACGAGGCGACCATCCACGCTCACCGCGTCGCCGGGCGAAACGAAGGTGGCCGGACCCTCCACCGCGCGACCGCCGAGCTTCACGCGCCCTTCGGCGATCATCGCCTCGGCGGCGCGGCGGCTGCTGACCCCGGCGCGGGCCAGGAAGCGGGCGATCCGCTCGCCGCGCGCCGCGTCCTCCGGGCCGGTCGCGTCCACCGCATCTGCTTCCGCAGCGTCAGGCTCCTCGTCGCCGTTCGCCAGCGGCGAGGAGCCCGGGCCGACCGGCGCTCCGGCCTCGTTCGGAACCCCGGCCGCCGAGGCCGCCGGTCGCGCCCGACGCCGGACGCCGCGCGGTGCCGCCCCTTCCGCGCCCGTGATCCCGGTGCCCGCCGCCCCGCTGCCCGCCGCGTCCGCGGGCGCCTGCGCCGCCGGGCGGGCTGCCTTGCGCGGGGAGCGGTCGCCGGGCCGGGCGTTCACGCCGGCACCGCGGCGCGTCGCGCCGCCACGTGGGCACGGGCCGCGTCCACCAGGGCGAGGAAGATGTCCGGGTCGCGCCGGTCCACCGCGTACTCGGGATGCCATTGCACGCCCAGGCAGAAGCGGTAGCCGGGATGCTCGATCGCCTCCACCACCCCGTCCGGCGCGGTGCCGCTGACCACCGCGCCGCGGCCGGGCATCGCCACCGCTTGGTGGTGCGAGGAGTTCACCGCCAGGGTCGCGGCACCCCCCACCACGCGCGACAGCAGCGTACCCGGCAACACGGCGACCTCGTGGCCGGGGATCGTGCGCGGCTCGGGCTGCTCGTGCGCCAGCGCCCCCGGCACGCCGTCTGGTATGTGCTGGATCAGCGTGCCGCCCAGCACCACCGCCAGCAGCTGCTCGCCGCCACAGATGCCCAGCACCGGCATGTCGCGCAGGAGCGCCCCGCGCAGCACCGCCAGCTCGAATGCCGTGCGTCCTTCCTTCAGCGTCACGGTCTCGTGGCGCGCGGCCTCGCCGTAGAGCGCCGGGTCCACGTCGAAGGCACCGCCGGTGACCACGAGCCCGTCCAGCCCGTCGAGGTAGTGTTCCGCCAGCGCGGGCAAGTGCGGCAGGGCGACCGGCAGGCCGCCGGCCTCGGCCACCGCGGAGAGATAGTTCCGACGGATGGCGTACCAGGGCAGCCGCGACCAGCCGCCCGCCTCCTCCGCGTCGAGGGTCAGGCCAATGGTGGGGCGCGCGTTCATGGGTGACGTTGCTAGACCCCCGCGTGCGGGGCGGGCAAGAAGTGCCGCGTGTCGTCGCTCCCGATCGTCCCCGTCGCGCCGGCTCCCGGCACGGCGGCTCCCATCGCCGTCGCGCTGGAGGAGGCGCGCGCTGCCGCCGCCCGCGGCGAAGTTCCGGTGGGCGCCGTCATCACCGACGCGCGCGGGGCGGTTCTGGCCCGCGCCGGCAACGAGGTGGAAGCGCGACGCGATCCGTCCGCCCACGCCGAGATGCTGGCCCTGCGCGCCGCCGCGACGGCCCTGGGCGACAAGCGGCTCACTGGCTGCACCCTGACCGTGACGCTGGAGCCGTGCCCGATGTGCGCCCAAGCGGCGTCCTTGTTCCGGGTCCGGCGGGTCGCCTTCGGCGCCTACGACCCCAAGGGCGGCGGCGTGGAGCACGGGGCGCGGGTGTTCGCCGCTGCCTCGTGCCATCACGCCCCGGAGGTGGTCGGCGGGCTGCGGGAAGCCGAGTGCGGCGCGGTCCTGCGCCGCTTCTTCGCCGCGCTGCGCGACGGAGCGGCGGGCGGCGGATGAGGATCCTCGCCCTGGACGGCGCCCTGGCGCGCTGCTCCGTCGCCTTGTGGGAGCAGCGTTGGGAAGGCGATTACGCGATGGGCGGCCGCGTGCTGGCCGGCGGCGCGGCCGACGGGGCGCGCGGCCACGCCTCGGTGCTCCCGGCGCTGGTGCGGAACGCGCTGATGGCCACGCCCGGCGCCCCGGACGCGGTGGCGGTCACGGTGGGCCCGGGCGGCTTCACCGGGCTGCGGGCGGCGCTGGCCCTGGCGCGCGGCCTAGCGCTGGGCTGGGACGTGCCCTGCGTCGGCGTTTCGGTGGGCGAGGCCCTGGCCGCCGCGCTGTCGCCGGAACACTACGCCGGCCGCGCCATCTGGTCGGCCGTGGACACCAAGCGCGGTCGGATCGCGCTTGAGCGGCCCGACGAGGCGCCGGCCGTGTTCGACGCCGACGCGCTGCCCTTCCCGCCCGGTCCGGTGGTGCTGGTGGGCGACGCGGCGGCCGGGGCGGCGGTCCTGCTGCTCGCGCGCGGGGCGGACGCGCTGCTCGCCTCGCCTCGCCTGCCGGAGGCCGTGCACGTCGCCCGGGTCGCCGCCGGGCGCCTGCGCGGCGACCTGCCGCCTCGCGCGGCCGAGCCGATGTACCTGGAGGCACCCGCGACGCGCGGTCCGGCCGGGAGCGCGGCCGCTTGACCCTCCGGCCGACCTCGGTGATGGACGTGCCGCTGCTGTCAGCCCTGCACGCCGCGGCCTTTCCGCCCGCCGAGCGCTGGGGCGAGGCGGCGCTGGGCACCATGCTGGCGATGCTCGGCGCCTTCGGATCGCTGGCAGGCGAGGACGGCTTCGTGCTCGCCCGCGCGGCGGCGGGCGAGGCGGAGGTACTGACGCTGGCGGTGCGCCCGGACCGCCGCCGCCGCGGTTTGGGCGCGGCGCTGCTGGCGGACGCCGCCCTCGGTGCCGCCGCGCGCGGAGCGGATTCGTTGTTCCTGGAAGTGTCCGAACGCAATGCCGCCGCGCGGGCGCTCTACGCCGCCGCCGGCCTCGTCGCCGTCGGCCGCCGCCGTCGCTACTACGCCGACGGCGCGGACGCGCTGGTGCTGCGCCTGCCGTTGGCGCCCGGCGGCTGACGCGACCCCGGGGAAGGATGCCGGGAGCCCTCCCCGCAGCCGTGTCGTCCCGCCACGTCGTGCCTTCGGCGCGAGCGCCTTCAGTGGACGACGCCGGGCGGCGTCGCGGCCAGGGTGGCGAGGTTGCTGTCCACGGCGCGGATCAGGCCCCAGTTCTCCGTGTAGTTCACGGGAAAGCCGGGCGAGCCGGCGTCGGCGTCCTGCTGCCGGGCGTGGGCGTAGGCGGTCCACTTGCGGGTGGCCGGGCGGCGGTGGTGGAAGTCGTGGCAGGGGGCATCGCCCACCAGCACGAACACCCGGGCGAACAGCGCGCCCGTCAGCATCGTCACCCACCAGCCGGCCCAGCGCAGGGCGCCGCGCGGGGTGGTCGCCGCGGCGTCGGGCGGCATGGCGCCGGGGAACACGCCGGTGGTGGAGGCGCACACGAAAGCCTTCCCGCGCGCCTCGATCAACGCCACGTCGGGGAAGCGGTGCTCGCACAGGATGCGGAACACCGTCGCCACCTGCAGCAGCACCGTCAGCGGCAGCAGCCACACCACCGCGAACTCGACCAGCGTGCCGGTGGCCGCGGCAATGGCGAGGGCGAGGGCGTGGACGCCGCGCGCGGTCCAGTCGTGCTGACGATCGCCGGTGAACATGCTGCCCTTGATCCGCTTGACCATGAAGCGGGCGTGGAAGCCCGGCGAGACTAGGTTCCACAGCACCCGGCGCCACAGTTCACGCTTGCTCACGCCCGGCTCCAGCGCGCAGATCCCGAACACGAAGCCGGTGAACTCGTCCTCGTCGGTCAGCAGCTTGTTGGCGGAATGATGCAGCATGTGCTCGCGCTGGTAGTCCTCGAAGCGCTTGAACAGCAGGAAGGTCGAGACGAGCCGCCCGGCGGTGCGGTTGTGCTCGCGCGCCTTGAACACCGTGCCGTGCGAGCAGTGGTGGAACACCACGACCTGGAACAATCCTAGGCCGGAGGACGTCGCGGTCAGCCCGGCGAACAGCAGCAGCGCGGCGAATGGCAGCGGCACAGCCACCGCGAAGGGCAAGGCTGTGAGCGCCGCGCCGGCGGCGATCCAGCACAGCGCCTCGGCGACGAAGCCGCTGCCGGTGCGCTCGGGCGCTTCCTCGTCGGTAGCTGGCTTGGCGGTGAGCCAAGTCAGCGCGGGTTGCAGCACCGCGGGTAGTCGCCGGGCCATGGCAGCACGGGGGTCTTCGACCGATGCGGGAACCGACATCAGGCTGGATACGGTAGATGAAGCGATCGGCAGGTAAGACATCGTACTCTCCTGTTCTGGGCACACGAGAACGAAACAAGAAAATCCGGGAACTTTCCCAGGATTTCTCGTGGTTGCGCGCAAGAGAGTATGTAGACGCAATTATTGCGCGAGCCCCCCCGAGGCCCTTCGCTTTTAAATTGATTTGAAAACGTAATGAAAGAAGGTTGGTAACCGGGCCGTGCAAAGCGTCGCACGACACGAGCCGGAGACTCGATTGGGGAGCAACGGGAGCGGGAGGCGACACAAGTGGGACGGCGCAACGAGCGCGCAATCCTCGATACCGCCGGACAGGAGCGGCCCGCCGCGCCGATCCGTGGGCGGCCGCCGCGGAATCTCCGTTTGCCGACATCCCGGGGGGCCAGTCGCGCGTCCAACCTCTTGCTCGCGGCGCGACGGCGCGCGAGCGGTGGAACGTCCCCACGACCGATGATCAGGGCCGTGCTACGTTCACGTTTCGATGCGCGTCCCCGCCTTGTTCCCGTTCCTGCTCGCGGCCGCGCCGGTGCTGGCCCAGTCCGCGTCCGACCCCGGTTCGACGCCGACCGCCGCGCCCGGATCCGCTCTGCCCGCCTTCGCCCGACCTGTCCCCGCGGGGCGCGCGCTTCCCGGGCCTGCGTCCGGCCACGGCGGCCCGGTGCGCGCCCTGGCGCTGTCGGCCGACGGCGGCGCCCTCGCCTCCGGCGGCTTCGACGAGCGGCTGCTCGCGAGACGCCCTCCCGACGGGGCCTCGCGCGCCGCCGCCCGGGCGCACGGTGGCGGGGTTTTGGCCCTGGCGGCGCTGCCGGGCGGCGGCTGGGCCAGCGGCGGCGAAGACGGGCGGGTGGCGCTGTGGCCCGACCCGCCCGGCGCGGCGCCGGCGCGGGTGCTGGCGGAGGACGGCGCCGCCATCGCCGCCCTGGCGACGCGCGGGGAGCGGCTCCTGGCCGCGGGGCGCGACGGAACGGTGCGGGCCTGGGACCTGCGCGCCGATGCCGGCGCGCCTGGGCAGCGCGACGACGCGCGCTCGCTGGGGCGGCATGACGGCCCCGCCACGGCGGCCGCCTTCCGAGCCGACGGCACGCCGGTGACCGGCGGCGCCGACGGCATGCTGCGCGCTTGGCGGGACGACGGCACGGCGGCCGTGCTGCTCGCCGCTGACGCGCCCGTGCTGGCGCTGCTCGCCCTGCCGGATGGTGGGCTGGCCGCGGCGATCGCGGACGGGCGCCTGCTGCTGGTCGGCCTGGACGGCCCGGCGCGCGAGCTGTCCGCCGGTGGGCGGCCGATCCCGGCGCTGGCTGCCTCGGCCGACGGCCGCCTGCTGCTGGCCGGCTCGCTGGGCGGCAGCGCGACCCTGTGGAGCCTGTCGGACAGGCGGCTGCGCGCCACCCTGGAAAGCAACGGCGCCCCGGCCTGGTCGGTGGCGCTCTCCCCCGATGGCGCCGTGGCCTGGACCGGCGGCGCCGACGGCCGGGTGCTGCGCTGGGACGCCGCCACCGGCCGCGCGCTGGACGGGGCGCCGCGCGACGGCCTGCCGGAGGATGGTCGCGGCGAGGTGGCCGACGCGCGGGGCGCGCGGGTGTTCCGCGCCTGCGCCGCCTGTCACGCGCTGCGGCCCGAGTCCTCCCCGATGGCCGGACCCCACCTGGCGGGGCTCCTGGGCCGGCGCATGGGTGGCCTGGACGGCTACGCGTATTCCCCGAGGCTGGCGCGCGGCGACATCCTGTGGACGCCCGATAGCGTGGCCGACCTGTTCACCCGCGGCCCGGCGGTCGTGGTTCCCGGCACCCGCATGCCCGACCAGCGCGTGTCCGATCCCGAGGACATGGCGGCGCTGCTGCGCTTCCTGGCGGAAGCGGCGCCCTGACGGTCGCGTCCGCCGACCGCGACGCCCCGACCGCGACGCCCCGGCCCGCGGTTCTGGACGCCGGCGCGGCGCGGTGCCGGCGCGACGAGCGGCTCTATGGTATCGCGGCGCGCAGTTCCACGTCCCGGCGAACGCGCAGCGCGGCGCGCCCGTGCGCGATCACCCGGAACTGCAGGCCGAAGGTGGTGTCCGGCAGGGTGAAGACGAAGCCGACCCTCGCCTCGCCGGTTCCATCGAAGGCGTCCGCCGGCAGCTCCCGCCGCCACAGGACCCGGTGCTCGGCGCCGGCCAGCACCTCCAGCGTCGCCGGCGGTGCCCCGGGTGCCGCGCCGCCGTTCTCGCGCCGCAGCAGGAACGTGCCCGCGTGCTCGCCCCGGAGCAGCGGCAGGTAGGGGCCGAACATCAGCATCCCGTCCGCCGACGCGGGCGCCGCGAACCACGAGCCCGAGGCATCGTCCTCGCGCCTGCCGACCAGCGTCCGGAAGCGCAGCTGCCGCTCCGGCCAGGCGCGCCCGATCACCCCCGCCACCAGCGCGCACACCCCAGGGGCGTCGGCCGGCGCGTCGAGCCGCTCCGCCTCGACCCACCACAGCATGCTGCTCTCCGGCCGTGCCCCGGCGTCGAGGCAGCGCAGCACCAGCGACGCCGCGTCCGGCACTGCGTCGGCCGGCAGCAGGGCGCCGGCCGCGTCCCGGCACAGCCACAACCCCCGCCGGACCAGGACGCGGAAGCCGGCCGCTCCCAAGATCGCCTCGACCTCGGGCAGGGTGAACTCGATGAAGTGCTCGGGGTGCGCGCAGCACAGCGCCGCCGTGATCGCCCGGTTGGGGCTGTCCAGCACCGCCACCCCACCGGGGCGCAGGATGCGCGCGGTCTCGAGGAAGAAGTCAGCGATCTCGTCGGGCAGCAGGTGCTCGAGGTTCTGGCCGCTGAACACTAGGTCGGCGCTCGCGTCCCCGACGCGCGGCATGCGCGAGGCCGTGTCGGCGACCCATTCCACGTTGTCCGGCAGGTCGGGCGGGCGGGGGGCGAAGAACTCGATCCCGACGTGCCGCGTGGGGCGGTGGAACTCCGCGTGCAGCCAGTCGAAGAACCAGGTTCCGGCGCAGCCCACGCTGACCATCGTGCGCGGCCGGTAGGGCATACCGCGCAGTGCAGCGGTGCGCAGCGCGTGCAGCAGCACGCTGTCGCGCGGAAAGGGCGCGGGAGGCAGCGCCGGGGCCGGCTCCACCGGGGTGGGAACCGTTGGAACGGCCGTGCGCGGCGCCCGCGAGGCCGCCGGCGCGAAACGGTTCGTGCCGCGGCGACCCAGACTTCGCGCCCATCCGGCCAAGCGCCTCCATCGTCGCTGCATGGCATCTTCCCGGAGCGTTCCGTCCGCCGGCGGTGTACACGACGCGCCCGGCCGTGGCGTCCACGCGCCGGTGCGCGGGCCGGTTTCCGGCACCGCGGACCGGCGGGGTGCCCGCGGCATCGGGCAGGAAGCGGCATCCGGTTCGGGGAGCGGGACGGCATGCGGCGGGTGTTCGTGGATTTCGAGGCGTCCTCCCTGGGCCGACGCGGCTTCCCCGTGCAGGTCGGCTGGGTGTTCGAGGACGGCGAGGTGGAGGAACACCTCATCGCGCCGGCGCCGGGCTGGGAGGAATGGTCCGACGAGGCCGAGGCGATCCACGGCTTCTCCCGCGAACGGCTGCTGCGGGACGGCGCGGCGCACGACGTGGTGGCGCGGCGCATGCTGACGGCGCTGGGCGGCCATCGCCTCCACGCGAGCGCACCGTCGTGGGACGGGAAGTGGCTCAGCCTGCTGCTGCGGGCGGCCGGGCTGCCGCGCCACGCCCTG
Source organism: uncultured Roseomonas sp. (assembly GCA_964243365.1). Taxonomy (GTDB): domain Bacteria; phylum Pseudomonadota; class Alphaproteobacteria; order Acetobacterales; family Acetobacteraceae; genus Roseomonas. The sequence goes on from CAXTEL010000003.1 coordinate 78,610, forward strand.
CGTTTGAGCGACACGGAGGACGCGCGGATCGAGGCCATCGCGGCGGCGCTGGAGGCGGGCGGGGTGCCGACGGAGGCGCGCGGCGCGTTGGCGGAGAGCGTCGTCGCCGCGGCGCGGGACGCGGCCGACGGCCTCGATGCCCCCGCGCACCGCGCCCTGGCGGACGCACGCCGCGAGCTGGACCTGTTTCTCGACTGCCGGCGCCGTGCGGAGGACGCGGCCGTCTGCTGGCAGGCCGGGCAGGGCGCCGGCTGAGAACTCCAGAAGTCGGCGGCCCGAGCTATCAAGCGAAGCGTCGCCCGGGCATCCACTCTCCGTTCACGACCGCGCGGGTATCGTCGGCGGACACTCCGAAGGGTCAGCACTCGCGATGTCGAGCATTCTCCGCCAGTTCCGGGAGCGCACCCGCCGCGTCGGGATCGTGCCGCGCCTCCTCGCCGCCTCGCTGCTCGCCGTGGTTCTGGCCGCCGCCGCCGTGCAGGCCTGGACGCTGCGCATCGTCCATGACCAGGAGGCGCAAGGGGTGCAGCGCGCGCTGCGGTCCAACCTCGCAGTGCTGCGCAACGAGCTGAGGGCGATCGGAACCGAGTGGCACCTGGGCGAGGACGGCCGGCTCACCCTGGGCGGGCAGCCGCTGGACGGGCGCGACGACTTGGTGGACAAGGTCAGCCGCCTCGTCGGCGGCGTCGCCACCATCTTCGCGGGCGATACGCGGATCGCGACCAGCATCGCGCGCCCCGACGGCACGCGCGCGGTGGGCACCAAGCTCGCGGCCGGCCCGGCGCGCGACGCGGTGATCAGCCGTGGCGAAGCCTACGTGGGCACCGCCGAGATATTGGGCACGCAGTACGCGACGATCTACGAGCCGTTCCGCGACGCGTCCGGCCGGCCGGCCGGCATCCTGTTCGTGGGCGTGTCGCTGGCCGAAGCGGGCGCGGTGATGGACCGGATCGTGCGCGAGTCTCTGCTGTCCGGCCTGGTCGTCGTCCTCGTCGTGGGCGCCGCGAGCTGGCTCGCGCTACGCGCTTCCCTGCGGCCGCTCGGCGGGCTCGCCGCCGCCGTGCGTTCCATCGCCCAGGGCAACCTCGACCGGCCGACGCCCTACGCCAACCGCACCGACCAGCTCGGCCAGATCGGGCGCGCCATCGAGGTGCTGCGCGAAGGCGCGCTGCGGGCGCGGCACGCGAAGGAGCAGACCGCGGTCGAGCGCGCCGCCAAGGACCGCCGGCAGGAGTCGATGGACCGGCTGACGCGGGACTTCGGCACCACGGTGTCGGGGGTGCTGGGCAAGTTGGAGCAATCGGCCGAGGGCATGCGCGGCGCCGCCGACGAGATGGCCGGCACCGCGGAACAAACCCGTCGGGACATGGAGACCACCGCTGCGGAGGCTGGAAGCTCGTCGCAGAGCTTGGCCGCCGTGGCGGCGGCGACCGAGCAGCTGACGGCCAGCGTGGGCGAGATCTCCCGCCAGGTCGGACAGGCCGCGGACGCCGCCCGGGACGCCGTGGCGAAGGCGCGCACCACCGACACCACGGTGCAGGGCCTGAGCGAGGCGGCCGGGCAGATCGGCGACGTGGTGCGGCTGATCTCCGACATCGCTGGGCAGACCAACCTGCTGGCGCTCAACGCCACCATCGAGGCGGCGCGGGCCGGTGAGGCCGGCAAGGGCTTCGCGGTGGTGGCCGGCGAGGTGAAGCAGCTCGCCGCCCAGACCGCCCAGGCCACCAACCGGATCGGCGCCCAGGTGGCCGCTATCCAGTCCGCCACCGGGGAGGCGGTGGCGGCTGTGCGCGGCGTGGCCGCGGCCATCGACCAGGTCAGCGACGTCGCTGGCGCCATCGCCGCGGCCGTCGATCAGCAGGGCGTCGCCACGCGCGAGATCGCGGTGCAGGTGCAGGGCGTGTCCCGGGTTACCGACACCGCCACGCACGCGATGCGTGACGTGTGCGCCACGGCCGAGCAGTCGGGCGTCACCAGCCGCCGGGTGCTCGACGCCGCCGACCAGGTGGCGAGGCAATCGGGTGGCCTGCGCGAGGAGGTGAACCACTTCCTGTCCGCTATGCGGGCCGGCCAGTAGAGCGGCGACCGCCTCCGGTACGAGCGCGTCCCGGGAGCCGACGCGCTGGCCCGGCCGCGATGTGCGACTCGGAGCACCGGCTTCGCCACCATCGGGGATATCCTCCTGGGCGGGGCGTCGCTCGCCTGCGATTGGCCCCGCGACGTGGGCGCCGAGGTGCTGGTGGGCCCGCCCGGCGAGAACGAGTTCGTTTCCGCGCGGATCGCCAATTGGCGGGGAGGAGCGCTCGCCGCGGCCTTCCGGTAGGACGCCGCGACCGGCGCCACGTTCCGCCCCCGCGGTCGGCGCCCTCTCAGCCCGGCGCCGGGACCACCCGCCATATCGTCACCTCGCGCTGGTCGCGATCCTCCAGCTCGCGCGTGGTCGGCACGTCGTAGCGGCCCAGCGCAACCAGCCCCTCGCGCGGCAGGTAGGCCCGGTCCGGATCGGCCAGCAGCACCTCCGCCCCGTCAGCCGCCATGGCGCGCAGCCAGGGCACGACGTGCCCGGTCATCGGCGCCTCGTAGCAGACGTCGCCGGCCAGGATCACGTCCCAACGACGGGGCTGGCCCACCACGTCGCCGCAGGTGTCGCGCAGCGCTGCGCCGTTCAGCCGGGCGTTGAGCCGGATCGCCGCGCAGGCGATCGGGTCCAGCTCGGCCGCCTCCACGTCCGCCGCCCCGGCCATGGCGCAAGCGATGGCGGCCAAGCCGCCACCGGCCGCGAAGTCCAGCACCCGCCGTCCGCGCACGCGCCCGGCCGCGTCCAGCACCAGCCGCCCCAGCGCCTGCGAGCCGGGCCAAGCGAAAGCCCAGAAGGGCGGCTCGACGCCCTCCCGCACCAGCCATTCCTCCGTAGCCTGCCAGATCGGCGTGATGGCGGTGGCGAGGTGCAGGCGCACCTCCGGCACCAGGGGCGGGCGATCCACCGCGGTGTGGGCCGCCACGAAGCGCTCGGCCGCGGCCGGATCGACGGCCGCGCCGCTCACGCCCGGCCCAGCAGGAAGGCCAGCGCCGCCAGCAGCCCGACCTCGCGGTTGGAGCGGAACAGCGCCAGGCAGGCGGCCGGGTCGTGGATGTCCAGCCGCCGCACCTGCCGCAGCAGCAGCGCGGCCGGCGCGAGCAGCCCCAGCAGGAAGGGCCAGCGCAGGCCGGCGAGCAGGCCCGCCGACACCCACAGGGCCGCCGTCGCCGCGTAGCAGCCCCCCAGGAAGGGCCGCGTCCGCTCGCCCAACGTCAGCGCCGAGGAGCCGATCCCGAGCGCGGCGTCGTCCTCGCGGTCCTGGTGGGCGTAGATCGTGTCGTAGCCCAGGATCCAGCAGAACCCCGCCGCCCACAGCAGCAGCGCCGGCCAGCCCAGGCCCCCGGTCGCCGCCGCCCATCCCACCGGCGCGGCCCAGGAGAACACCGCCCCCAGCACCGTCTGCGGCCAGCGGGTGACGCGCTTGGCCAGCGGGTACAGCGCCGCCGGCACCACCGAGAGCAGCGACACCACGATCGCCGCCGGGGGGAGCTGCACCAGCACCACCAGGCCCGCCAGCAGCAGCCCTACCAGGAACAGCAGCGCCGCCCGCGGCGTCACCGCCCCCGACGCCAGCGGCCGCCCGGCGGTGCGCGCCACGCGGCGGTCCAGGTCGCGGTCCCACAGGTCGTTCACCACGCAGCCGGCGCCGCGCATCGCCACCGATCCCGCCCCCAGCAGCAGCGCCAGCCGCAGCCCCTCGGCCCAGCCGGGCGCGGCCATCGCCACCGCCCACAGCCCGGGCAGGAACAGCAGCCACGAGCCGATCGGCCGATCCAGCCGCGCCAGCAGCGCGTAGGGGCGACAAGCGGCGGGCAGCCGCGCCACCCAGCCGCCCGCCCGGATATCGGTGTGTCCCGCGCGCATCGGTCCCGCCCCCATGCGTGCTAGTGTGCCGCCGCACCCGCCATGTCCATCCCGCGCCTGTTCACCGAATCGCCGCTCGCCGAGGGCGCAGCCGTCGACGCTCTGCCCGGCCAGGGGCGCTATCTCGCCGGCGTGCTGCGCCGCGGCCCCGGCGACCCGCTGGTGCTGTTCAACGGTGTCGACGGTGAGTTCGCCGCCATCCTGGCCTCCGTCCGCCGCGACGAGGCGCGCTTCGAGGTGGGGCCGCGGCTGCGCCCGCACGCGCCCGCCGCCGGCCCGCGCCTGCTGCTCGCAGCCCTCAAGCGCGACGCGATGGAATGGGCCGTGCAGAAGGCCACCGAGCTGGGCGCCTCGGCCATTCTGCCCGTGCTCGCCGTCCGCTGCGTGGCCGGACGCGTCAACGCCGCGCGGCTGACGCTGATCGCGCGCGAGGCGGCCGAGCAGTGTGAGCGGGTCGAGGTGCCGGCCGTGGCGGAGGCCGCGCCGCTGCACGCGGTGCTCGACGCCTGGGCGCGGGACGGTGCGGCCCGGGAAGGCTGGGCCCGCGCCGGAAAGGTCGGGCAGGGCGAGGTGGCCGGCGGCCCAGCGCCGATGTTCCTGCTCGCCGAGCGCGGCGCGGCGGCGGCGCTGCCGTCCGCGGCCCGCGCCCGCGCTGGATCGCCCGGCGCGCCGCCCGGGCTGCTGGTGGGGCCGGAGGGCGGCTTCACCCCGGCGGAACTTGACGCCCTGCGGCGGCGACCCTTTGTTGTGCCGGCTGCCCTGGGGGCGCGCATCCTGCGCGCCGAGACGGCGGCGGTCTCGGGGCTGGCGGTGCTGCAGGCGTGCTGCGGCGACTGGGCCGAGGACAGGTCCTGAGGGTGTGCGCATCCCGCGCGCGGCCCGCGAGCGAGCACGAGAGCAGACCACGATGTCCAACCCCGGCGAGGCCGATCCCACGCCGATCACCTCTCCGCGACAACTCGCCGAATGGTTCGCCGCCGGTTCCAAGCCGCGCGCGCGCTGGCGCGTCGGCACCGAGCACGAGAAGTTCGGCGTCCGGCAACCCGGCCTGATGCCCCCCGCCTACGATGGGCCCGGCGGCGTGCGGGCGGTGCTGGAAGGACTGCGGTCGACCGGCTGGGAGCCGATCCTGGATCGCGGCAACCCGATCGGCCTGACGCGCGGCGACGCGTCCGTCAGCCTGGAGCCGGGCGGACAGTTCGAGCTGTCCGGAGCGCCGGTGGCCGACCTGGGCGACACCGAGGCCGAGCTGGCCGACCACCTGCGCGACGCGCGCGCCGTGGCCGGCCCGCTGGGCACCAGCTACGCGCCGGTGGGCTTCCATCCCACCGCGCGGCGCGACGACGTGCCGTGGATGCCCAAGCGGCGCTACGAGATCATGCGCGACTACATGCCGCGCGTCGGCTCCATGGGCCTGGACATGATGCTGCGCACCTGCACCGTGCAGGCCAACCTCGACTTCGGCGACGAGGCCGACATGGTGGGCAAGCTGCGCTTGTCGCTGGCGCTGCAGCCGCTGGCCACCGCGCTGTGGGCCAACTCGCCGTTCCGCGAGGGAGCCGAGAGCGGCTACCTCACCTTGCGCGGCCACGTCTGGACGCGGACCGATCCCGATCGCACCGGCATCCCGGCCGCGGTGTTCGAGGAAGGCTTCGGCTTCGAGCGCTTCGCCGAGCACGTGCTCGACGTGCCGATGTACTTCGTGATGCGCGGCGGTGGCTTCGTGGACGCCACCGGCGCCACCTTCCGCCGCTTCATGGCCGAGGGCCTGCCGGGCCGGCCGGGGATCCGCGCCACGATGGGCGACTGGGCCGACCACGTCACCACCGTGTTCACCGACGTCCGCCTCAAGCGCTTCCTGGAGATGCGCGGCGCCGACGCCGGCTCGCCCGCCATGATGCTGGCCCTGCCCGCCTTCTGGGTCGGGCTGCTCTACGACGACGCGGCGCGGGAAGCCGGCCTCGCCCTCACCCGCGGTTGGGACGTCGCGGCCATGCGCCGGCTGCGCGAGGCCGTCCCGCGCGAGGGCCTGGACGCCACCGTTGCCGGCCGACGCCTGCGCGACGTGGCGCGCGACGCCGTGCTCATCGCCGGCGACGGCCTGCGGGCGCGGGGCCTGGGCGAGGAGCGGCTCCTCGAGCCGGTGGAGGCCATCGCCGCCGGCGGTCCGACCCAGGCCGAGCACTGGCTGGCCCGCGCGCGGGGCGAGTGGCGCGGCGACGTATCGCGGATGCTGGTGGAAGCGGCCGTCTGACCCTGCCGGTCCGCCCGCGCCCGGAGGAGATCGACGCGGCCCGGCGGATCGTGCGCCAGCACTTCGGCGCGGCGGCCGAGGTGCGGGTGCTCGGCAGCCGGGCGCGGCCCGAGGCGCGCGGCGGCGATCTCGACCTGCACGTGCGCGTGCCGGGCCCGGCGCCGGGAAAAGCGGCGGAACTCCGCGCCCTGGCCGCCCTGGAGCGCGCGGTGGACGAGCGTCGCGTGGACCTGCTGGTGCTCGGCGCCGACGACCTGCCGCGTCGCGTCGATGCGGCGGCGCTGGAAACCGGCGTGCTGCTGTGACCGGCGAGGCCTCCCGGCCGGCGGTGGCCCTCGCCGCCCGGCCGGCCGGCCGGCCGCCTGAGCCGAGTGGCAGGCGCGGCGGATTGAGCAAGCCCGCGCCGCCTGCGCGCTGTTGCCCGCGGCGACCGGGGCCGCGCGGGCCCGGGCCGACCGCCGCGGCATCGCGCCGGCCGCGGGTTCGCTCGCCGCGTCCTGACCGGCCAGCCCCGGCCACCGCGCCTCGCCCCGATCCGCTCGGGCCGCCCGCTACCCCGCCGCACCCACCGGCTCGTCCTCGGTGGGCATCTCGCAGCGGTTGTGGATGGCGGTGGCCGCGATCGCGGCGTGGCCCATCGCCACCACCACTTGGTTCAGCCCGCGCACCAAGTCGCCGGCGGCGTACAGGCCGGGCACGCCCGTGCGGTTGTGGCTGTCCACCACCAGCGCGCCACCCTCGTCCTGCTCCGCCCCCAACGCCAGGGCTAGGCCGTTGCGCACGCGCAGGCCGAGCGCGGAGTAGAGCGTGTCGAAGCGGTGCTCGATCCCACCCGCACGCACCGCGGCGATGCGCGCGCCCTCGATGGCCAGGGCCTCGATCGGCTCGGTCACCACCTTGATGCCGTGGCGACGCAGCGTTCCGCGCGCCTCCTCGTCCAGCACCATCGGCTCGCCCAGCGTCAGCAGCGTCACGTCGCGCGAATAGGTGCGCGCCAGGAACGACGCCTCGCCCAGGCCGCGCGCGCCGTGGCCCAGCACCGCCACCCGCTCGCCGCGTGCCTCGAAGCCGTCGCAAATTGGGCAGTAGCGCACCAGGCCGCGCCGCACCGCGTCCGGCAGGTCGGGCAGCGTGGGCTCCACGTCCACGGAGCCTGTGGCCAGCAGCGCGCGCTTCGCCCGGATCAGTCGCCGGCCCCCGTCCGCCTCGTCCAGCGCCGCCTCGAAGCCGCCCGGTACCGCGAGCAGCGACGCGACGTGGCCGCGCAACGGTCGCACGCCGTAGCGCCCGACGTGGTCGTGCAGCCGCGCCAACAGTTCCTCCCCGCCCAGGCCCTCGGGCGAGAGCGGGAAGTTGTGCGACACGGGGATCCAGGCGGCGCGGCTGTCGCCCCCGTCCACCACGGCGAAGCGGCGGCCGAAGCGCGCGAGGTAGAGCGCGGCCGTCAGCCCGGCGGGGCCGGCGCCGACGACGAGGCAATCGAGCGGCGGGTCGTCCCGGGTCATCTCGCGGTACCTTCCTGGCGTTTGCCGTTCCGCGCGGCCGGGGCCTGACGCCACTGGGCAACCGTCGCCCGGGCTGCCCCGGCAACGGTTGCCCGGCCCGCGCGTCGCGAGGAGATCGTCCGCCGGGGTTCCGGTTCCAAGGCGTCGCGGGCGCGACGGTGCGGGCCACCCCGGCGCGGGAATGGAGCGGCCGGAGCGGTGCCGTGCTCCCCGCGTCGGGGCGGGGTACGCCGCGACGACCCGGGGCGCGGGTGCCTCACCCGATCGCCATGAGGCTGGCGTTGCCGCCGGCGGCGGCGGTGTTGACGCTGACGGAGCGCTCCAGCAGCAGCGCATCGAGGAGGTAGTCCCCGACGCCGGCGCGCAGGGCATCGGGCGCAGCGGCGAGCACCGGCACCAGGGGGCCGTCCAGCACGGCGACCTCGCGGCACAAGGCGAGCAGCGCCTCGCCGTGCCCCTCGAACAGCACGACGCAGCGGCCGGCGACATCCCGGTCGGGGCTGGGCGACACGCGGGCGTGCAGCGCGTCGGGCAGGCCGGATAGGAGGTTCAGCAGAGCGTCCGGCGCGCGCACGGCGGCGTCGTTGCCGGTGGCCAGCGCCGCACCCACTTGCGCGAACAGCCCGAACGGCGCGGCCGGCAGGCACAGCACCGTGCCGCGGCGATGCAGGGCGTAGGTGTTGCGCTCCCCCACCGGCCCGGCCAGCTCCACCTCCAGCCCGAGGCGGGAGCGGGCGACGTACTGACCGCAGCGCTCGGCCGCCGGCGCGTGCCCGCCCGCCGCCAGCCACGCCGCCCAGGCCAGGGCCGCCGGATCGGGCGCCGGGCCGGGCGGCAGCGGCGGTTCGGCCGGGCAGGCGGCCAGCAGGCGGCGCAGGGTGAGCGGGCCGCCCGCCTTGGGTCCCGTGCCCGACAGGCCGTGCCCGCCGAAGGGCTGCACCCCGACCACGGCGCCGACCAGGTTGCGGTTGACGTAGACGTTGCCGGCCGCCGCGAGAGCGGCCACCCGCCCGATCGTCTCGTCGATGCGCGAGTGCACGCCGAAGGTCAGGCCGTAGCCGGTGGCGTTGATCTCGGCCATCAGCGCGTCCAGCCGCTCGCGCCGGAAGCGCAGCACGTGCAGCACGGGGCCGAACACCTCGCGCTCCAGCTCGCGCATCGCGCCAATCTCGATGATCGTCGGCGCCACGAAGGTGCCGTGACGGCAGCTCTCGGGCAGCGGCGGGGCGTGCACCGCGCACCCCCGCGCGCGCATCGCGTCCACGTGCCCCTGGATGTCGCGGCGCGCGTCGGCGGTGATCACCGGGCCGACGTCGGTGGACAGCCGGTCGGGATTGCCTACCGACAGTTCCGCCATCGCGCCGCGCAGCATCCCCAGCACGCAGTCGGCGGACTCCTCCTGCAGGCACAGCACGCGCAGGGCGGAGCAGCGCTGCCCGGCGCTGTCGAAGGCCGAGGCGAGCACGTCGGCCACCACCTGCTCGGGCAGCGCCGAGCTGTCCGCCACCAGCGCGTTCTGCCCCCCCGTCTCGGCCACCAGCGGCACCGGCCGGCCGTCCGGGTTCAGCCGCTCCGCCAGCGTCCGGGCGATCAGCCGCGCCACGGCCGTGGAGCCGGTGAACATCACCCCCCGCACGCGCGGGTCGGCCACCAGCGCCGCGCCCACCGCGCCGTCGCCGGGCAGCAGGTGTAGCGCCCCCGGGGGCACGCCCGCCTCGCGCAGCAACGCGAGCGCGAGGGCTGCCACCAGCGGCGTTTCTTCCGCCGGCTTGGCCAGCACCGCGTTGCCGGCGGCCAGCGCGGCCGCGACCTGTCCCGTGAAGATCGCCAGCGGGAAGTTCCACGGGCTGATGCAGGCCACGACCCCCAGCGGCCGGTGCGCGCCGCCGCGGAAGTCGTCGCGCAACCGGGCCGCGTAGTAGCGCAGGAAATCCACGGCCTCGCGCACCTCGGCCACCGCGTTGGGCAGCGACTTGCCGCTCTCGCGCACGAGGAGGTCGAGCAGCGCCGGCCTGCGCGTCTCCATCAGCGCCGCCGCGCGTTCAAGGCAGTCGGCGCGCCCGGCCGGCGGAATGTCGCCCCACGCCGGCGCGGCCGCCGCGGCCCCGGCGAGGGCGGCCTCCACCACCGCCGGCGTCGCGTCCACCACGCGGCCCACCAGGTCGCGCCGGTCGGCCGGGTTGCGCACCTCGCGCGCCTCGCCCGCCGCCGCGCCGTCGCCCGGCGGCGGGGCGGCCCGCGGCGGCTCACCGGCTCCGGCCGGCAGCGTCGGCGTTCCGAGCGCCGCGGCCAGCTCGGCCAGCCGAGACTCGCTGACCAGATCCAGCCCCGCCGAGTTGACCCGCTCGTGCCCGAACAGGTCGCGGGGGAGGGCAACGCGCGGGTGCGGCGCGCCGACGGGCACGACCGCGCCCGCGATCTCCACCGGGTCGGCGACCAGTTCGTCCACCGGCACCGCCGGGTCGTCGACGCGGTTGACGAAGGAGGAGTTGGCGCCGTTCTCCAGCAGTCGGCGAACGAGGTAGGCCAGCAGCGTCTCGTGCGTGCCCACGGGGGCGTAGATGCGGCACGGCCGGTCCAGCTTCGCCGCGCCCACCACCTCCTCGTAGAGCGCCTCGCCCATGCCGTGCAGGCACTGGAACTCGTAACGCCCGGGGCGGAACGCCGGGCCCGCCATCGCGTGGATCGTCGCCACCGTGCGCGCGTTGTGGGTGGCGAACTGCGGGAACACCGCGTTCGGCGCGTCCAGCAGCCGCCGCGCGCAGGCGAGGTAGGACACGTCCGTGTGCACCTTGCGCGTGAACACCGGGAAGTCCTCCAGCCCGTCCACCTGGGCGCGCTTGATCTCGCTGTCCCAGTACGCGCCCTTGACCAGTCGGATCATCAATCGCCGCCCGGCACGGCGGGCGAGGTCGATCACCCAGTCCAGCACGAACGGCGCGCGCTTGCCGTAGGCCTGCACCACGAAACCCAGCCCGTCCCAGCCCGCCAGCGTCGGGTCCAGCGCCAGTGCCTCCAGCAGGTCGAGCGACAGCTCCAGCCGGTCCGCCTCCTCGGCGTCGATGTTGAAGCCGATGTCCAGCCGCCTCGCCCGCAGCGCCAGCCCCGCCACCCGCGGCAGCAGTTCCGCCATCACCCGCCCCCGCTGCGCCCGGGAGTAGCGCGGGTGCAGCGCCGACAGCTTCACCGAGATGCCCGGCCCGTCGTGGACGCCGCGCCCGCCCGACGCCGTGCCGATGGCCTCGATCGCCCGCTCGTAGTCCGCGAGGTAGCGCGCCGCGCACTCGGCAGTGGCCGCTGCCTCGCCCAGCATGTCGTAGGAATGGCGGAAGCCCCGCGCCTCCGCCGCGCGGCCGCGGCCCAGAGCCGCCTCGATGGTCTGTCCCGAGACGAACCGTTCGCCCAGCATCCGCATCGCCACCGCCACGCCCGCGCGGATCACCGGCTCGCCGCCGCGTCCCAGCAGCCGCGTCAGCGCGCCGCCCAGCCCCGCCTCGCCGCCCGCGCCCGTCAGCTTCCCCGTAACCACCAGCCCCCAGGTGGCCGCGTTCACGAAGGGGGAAGGCGAGTGGCCGAGGTGCGCGCGCCAATCGCCGCCGCCGATCTTGTCGCGGATCAGCGCATCGCGCGTGGCGCGGTCGGGGATGCGCAGCAGCGCCTCGGCCAGGCACATCAGCGCCACCCCCTCCTCGGAGGACAGCGAGAACTCCCGCATCAGCGCCTCGACGCCTCCGGGTCGCGGCCGGGCGCGCAGCGCCTCCACCAGCCGCCGCGCGAGGTCGCGCGCCGCCGCCGCCGCCGGCGCGGGTAGCGCGGCGTCGGCCAGCAGTGGCGGCAAGCATTCCTCCTCCGGCCGCCGGCACGCCTCGGTGATCAGCGCCCGCAGCGGGGATTGCTGCCGCGCGTCCCGGCCGAGCGCGGTGAAGGATCGCTCGCCCTCCCCCGGGGGAGCGGGACGCGACCGGGCGGCCCGCTCCGGTGCCGCTTCCGCGGGGTGTTCCCGGCGTCCGGGAGCAGACCGCCGCCCGTGGTCCGCCGTTGCGCCCGTTGTGGTGCTCGCCATGCTGGAACCGGCCCCCTCGGCGCGCGGCGGGCGGCGGCACGCCGTGCCGGCCGGCGTAGCAGCGCCCGGAAACCCGGCGCAACCGTTTCCGCCGGGCGGGCTCCGGGCGCCGGCCGCGCGGGGCGGCCGGCGCGCGGCGGCTCAGCCCTCGTGGGCGTTGAACATGCTCTTGGCGTAGATGATGCCCAGGCCGTAGGCGCCGCCGAAGCGCTCGGCGATCCCGGTGGTCATCTCGTAGCTCTCGGTGCGCGCCCAGTCGCGCTGCAGCTCCAGCAGGTACTGCAGCGAGGTCATCGGCCGCGCGCCCGCCTGCACCATGCGCTGCACCGCGCGCTCGTGCGCCTCCTCGGAGACATCGCCGCAGGCATCGGCGATGAAGTAGACCTCGAAGCCCTGGTCGATCGCGGACAGCGCCGGCCCGACGATGCACACGCCCGTCCACAGCCCGGCCAGCCGCCACCGAGCTTATTCCAGCCGGCGAGAAAGACTTCTCGCGCGTGGTCCAACCCCTGGCCGTTAGTCGGGTTAGCCCGGAGAGCCCAATGGCTGCGGATCAGGAAGTGAGACGCCGTGCTCGGCCTCCATCGCCTCCGCACTGGCGACAAACCATCTTGATGTTGCGGGGCCGGGTTTGGGACAGCTGTGATCAAGATAATGTCGCCGAACCAATCCGGAGGGATGCTGAGCGCTCCTCGAATGCGCAGAATCCTTGCTTCTCGTCCTACCTTTGCCGAGGACGCGGTCGCCCTTGATCTCGACGCGCATATCGTCGTGGCTAGCGGCAGGCGCGTGCTCGACGACCAGGTTCACGCCCGGCCCGGCCAGCCGCAGCGCTTCGGACAGCAGGCCGGGCGTGACCAGGGTATCGCCGTTGAGCAGGCAGAAGGGCGCGTCGAGGAGGCCGCGGGCCATCCAGACGCTGCCGATGCTGCTGCTCACTGCCCAGAACGGGTTGAGAACGAGCGTCGGCCGCGTCCCGTTCGGCAGCCGGGCGAGGTGCGCCGCGATCAGCGGGGCCTTGTAGCCGCCAACGATGGCGACGTCGGTGACGCCCGCCCGGTGGAAGGCGTCGAGCTGCCAGTCCAGGATCGTGCGGCCTCCCACCGGAACCAGCCACTTCGGGGTGCTGAGCGTCAGCGGGATGAGGCGGGTTCCCCGGCCGGCGCTGATCAGCACCGCCCTCACCGCGCGTTCGGCCCCACCGAGCGGAACGCGGCAACCCGCATCAGGATCGTGGTGCCGAGCGACCCGACTAAGACCGCCGTGGCCGTGCCGGTCACGCCGTAGACGGACGTCAGGACGACGGTCGTCGCGAGCAGCGACAGCGTCGCCGCGGACCGCGCAAGCAGGGCGGTGCCGGCGCGGTGGACCGCCATCAGGACCGGCTCGAAGCCGACGGCCGCGAGCCGCAGCAGGATGGGGTAGGCGCCCGCGTACCCCTCGCCCCCCACCAGCACCAGCAGGGATTTTCTGGCCAGCGCGACGATGCCGAGGGCGCCGCGCGATGGTCTTCCCAGTCCATCACACGGATGTGGAAGAGGCCCTTCGCCCGGTGCTCCTCCATGATCTGTCGCGCGGCGACCTCCACCCTTCCGTTCTTCGGGCCGGAGGTGACGATGGTCCACTCCTTCTACGGCGGGTCGAAGGCGAGGGCCTTGCTCACCTCCGTCCGCGGCCGTGGTAGTCCTCCCGTAGGTCCGGTTGTCCTCGCCCTTGCACCGGACCCCGCCCCAGCCCCCACCGGGCAGGCGCCCCCAAACATCGACGCCGTGCCGTTCCTCGCCACCACGCCCTTCTTCCGCATTCGGGGGTCGCTCCGGATTTCCGCGAGGAGCGAACGGCAGAAGTCCTCGAACTCCTCCCAGTACAGGGGTGGAGGATGTTGGAGCCCTTCGAAGCTCAAGGGGGCACCATCAACAGGTCTTGCGGGGCGAGCAGCCAGTTAACGGAGCAGGCCTGCTCGCATGCCGCCCGAGACGGTCGCTGGACCCGCCGGGAAAGGGCCCGGACCCCCGCCGTACAGCTGGCTCCCCCGGGCGAGGGGGAGGCCGCGCCCGCTCAGGCCTCCACCTGCTCCACGCCCACCACCTCGGGCACGTAGTGGCGCAGCATCGTTTCCACGCCGTGCTTGAGCGTGGCGCGCGACGACGGGCAGCCGGAGCAGGCGCCCTGCATGCGCAGCCGCACCACGCCGTCGCGGAAGCCGCGGAACACGATGTCGCCGCCGTCGCCGGCCACCGCTGGGCGCACCCTCGTGTCGAGCAGCTCCTTGATCTGGGCCACCACCTCGGCGTCGGCCGGGTCGGTGTCCTCCTCCTCCTCGTCCATGGCATCGGCCAGCACCGGCCGCCCGGCCATGAAGTGCTCCATCACGGCGCCGAGCACGGCGGGCTTGAGCGCCCCCCATTCCGCGTCCTCGGTCTTGGTCACGGTGACGAAGTCGGCGCCCAGGAACACCCGGGCCACGCCGTCGAGCCGGAAGATGCCCTCCGCCAGCGGCGAGCGGTCGGCCAGGTCGGCGTCGGCGAAGTCGGCGGTGCCGCGATCACCCATCACGTCCCGCCCGGGCAGGAACTTCAGGGTGGCAGGGTTTGGGGTCGGCTCGGTCTCGATGAACATGGCGCTCGTTCCTTCTCGGCCCCGCATGTGGTCCCGCGCGCGGGGCGGCACAACACGCGACCCGGCCCCGGCTCCCGGCCCCGGCTCCCGGTCCGGGGCGCGCCGCCGGGGCCGGGCTCCGGGTCGCGCCGGCGCGGTATGGCACGGCGGCGCGCGTGGAACGGCCGGGCATGCAGCCCTCATATTCACAAATCGATTTCGTATTTAAGTTTGACCCACGACGGATCGGCGTGTTTCATCCGCTCCCTTTACCGGCCCCGGAGCCCGCCCGCCATGCAACCGACCCGCCGGAAGGCCCTCCTCGCCGCTCTGGCCGCGCCCTCGGCCGTCGCCTCGGCGGCCGGCCTCGCCGCGCCCGCGCTCGCCCAGCCCCGCGCCGCCGCGCCGCGCGAGTTCCGCATCGGCTATCAGAAGATCGGCCTGCTGGTGGTGGCGCGGCAGCGCAAGCTGGTCGAGAGCCGCCTGGCCGACCGCGACATCGCCGTCCGCTGGGTGGAGTTCACCGCCGGCCCGCCGCTGCTCGAGGCGCTCAACGTCGGCTCCATCGACTTCGGCTATTCCGGCGACGCGCCGCCGATCTTCGCGCAGAGCGCCGGCGCCCGGCTGGTCTACGTCGCTGCCACCCCGCCCTCGGGCGAAGGCCAGGGCATCATCGTCAAGGACGGCTCGCCGGTCCGCGACGTGGCCGGTCTGCGCGGCAAGCGCGTCGGCTTCACCCGCGGCTCCTCGGCCCACAACGTCGTGGTGGTGGCGCTGGAAGCGGCGGGGCTGTCCTACGCCGACATCACCCCGGTGTTCCTCTCGCCCGCCGACGCGGCCGCCGCCTTCGCGCGCGACAGCATCGACGCCTGGAGCATCTGGGACCCGTTCATGGCGCTGGCCCAGTCGCGCAACCCGACGCGCGTGCTGCTCACCGCGCCGCAGGTGACGCAGTCCAACTCCTTCCTCCACGCCAACCGCGGCTTCGCGGGAGCCCACCCGCGCGTGGTGGCCGACGCGCTCCTGGCACTGGACGAGGCGTCGCGCTGGGCCCGGGCCAACCGCGGCGAGGTGGCGGCCACCCTGGCCGCGGTGACCGGCGTGGAGCTGGCGGCGCAAACCGTGGCCGCCGAGCGCACCGAGTTCGGCGTCCTCCCGCTGACCGACGAGGTGATCGCCCACCAGCAGGCCACCGCCGACCGCTTCCACCGGCTCGGGCTGATCCCGCGCGCCATCGACGTGCGCGACAACGTGTGGACCGCCCCGGGCGCCTGACCCCGGGCGTCCCGCCCCGCACACCCGGCGCGGCCGTCGTCACCCGCTCCCGATCCCAGAGCCCGAAGCGAGAACCGCCATGAACGCCATCGCCGATCCCGCCGCGCCGCCGCTGAGCTTCTACTGGTTCATCCCCACCCACGGCGACGGCACCTACTTCGGCTCCGAGGTGGGGCAGCGCCCGCCCGAGTTCCGCTACTTCCGCGAGGTCGCCACCGCCGCCGACCGGCTGGGCTACGAGGGTGTCCTGCTGCCGACGGGGCAGAACTGCGAGGACAGCTGGATCACCGCCGCCGGCCTGGCCACCGCCACCGAGCGGCTGAAGTTCCTGGTCGCGCTGCGCCCCGGCGTCACCTCACCCTCCTTCGCGGCGCGCCAGACCGCGGCGCTGGACCGGCTCAGCGACGGCCGGCTGCTGCTCAACGTGGTGGTCGGCGGCAACCCGGTGGAGCTGGCCGCCGACGGCGTGTTCCTGCCCCACGACCAGCGCTACGCCCAGGCCGGCGAGTTCCTGCGCATCTGGCGCGACCTGCTCTCCGGCGAGACGGTGAACCACGCGGGCGAGCATTTCCGCATGGAGAACGGCCACCTCGACCTCGGGGGCGTGCAGTCGCCGCACCCGCCGCTGTGGTTCGGCGGCTCCTCCGAGCCCGGCCAGGACCTCGCCGCCGAGATGGTGGACACCTACCTGACCTGGGGCGAGCCGGTGGCCCAGGTCGCCGAGAAGCTGGACTCCGTCCGCGCACGCGCCGCCGCGCGCGGGCGTCGCGTGCGCTTCGGCATGCGCCTGCACTTCATCGTGCGCGAGAGCGCCGACGAGGCGTGGAACGCGGCCGAGCGGCTGATCGCCCAGGTTTCGGACAGCGCCATCGCCGCCGCCCAGGACCGCTTCCTCAAGCAGATGGACAGCGTCGGCCAGCGCCGCATGGCCGAACTGCACGGCGGCCGGCGCGACCGGCTGGTGGTTGGGCCCAACCTGTGGGCCGGGATCGGGCTGCTGCGCACCGGCGCCGGCACCGCCCTGGTCGGCACCCCCGCCGAGGTCGCCGCCCGGCTGCGCGAATACCAGGCGGTGGGCGTCGATACCATCATCGGCTCCGGCTACCCGCACCTCGAGGAAGCCTACCGGGTGGCAGAGCTGCTGTTCCCGGTGCTGGGCATCGACCGCAGGCGCGCCGCCCGCCGGCATTCCTCGATCAGCAGCGAGTTCGGCGCCGCGGGCGACGCCGGGCGCGCCCGCGCCGCGGCCTCCTGAGCGGCGCGCGGCCCGTGAGCGCCTTCCTCCGCACCGCCTCCCTCGACGCCGCGCCTCTCGATGCCGGGGGCCGCGCCACCACCGCGCCGGCGCGGCGCCGCCCGCTCCGGCGCCCCCCCCGCCTGCCCCCCGCCGCCCTGGGCTGGCTGCTCCCGGCGCTGATCCTGCTGGGCTGGGAGGCCCTGGCCCGCGCCGGGCACATACCGCCGACCCTGCTGCCCGCCCCGTCCGCCGTGCTCGCCGCCGGCCTGCGCCTCGCGCGCTCGGGCGAGCTGGGCGCCAACGCCTGGATCAGCACCCAGCGCGCGCTGGCCGGGCTGCTGGTCGGCGGCGGCATCGGCCTCGCCCTGGGCCTGGCCAACGGCCTGTCGCGGCGCAGCGAGCTGCTCACCGACACCACCCTGCAGATGGCCCGCAACGTGCCGCACCTGGCGCTGATCCCGCTGGTCATCCTGTGGTTCGGCATCGACGAGGAAGCCAAGGTCTTCCTGGTCGCCCTGGGCGTGTTCTTCCCGCTCTACGCCAACACCCTGCACGGCATCCGCAACGTCGATCCCCAGCTCGTCGAGATGGGCCGCGCCTACGGCATGTCGGGGCCTGAACTGTTCCGCCGCGTGATCCTGCCCGGCGCGCTGCCCTCGATCCTGGTCGGGCTGCGCTACTCCCTGGGCATCATGTGGCTGACGCTGATCGTGGCCGAGACCGTCTCGGCTTCCTCGGGCATCGGCTACATGGCGATGCAGGCGCGCGAGTTCCTGCTCATCGACGTCGTGGTGCTCAGCATCGGGGTGTACGCGCTGCTGGGCAAGCTGGCCGACAGCCTGGCGCGCTGGCTGGAGCGGCGCACCCTGGCGTGGAACCCCGCCTACGGGCAGGGCTGAGGAGGCGCCGCCCTTGCCCGCCCGGACCCTCGACCGCACCGCCTCCCCCGCCGGGGCGGGCGCGCCCACCGACCCCGTCCCGCCGTCGCGCGGCCTGGCCGTGTCGCTGCGCGGGCTACGCCGCTCCTTCGGCGACCAAGCCGTGCTGCGCGGCATCGACCTCGACGTGCCGGCGGGGCAGTTCGTGGCGGTGGTCGGCCGCTCGGGCTGCGGCAAGTCCACGCTGCTGCGGCTGCTGGTGGGGCTCGACCGGCCCACCGGCGGCAGCCTGCGCTTCGGCGCCGCTCCCGACGCCGGCCCGGCCGCGCCGGAGGACGTGCGGGTGATGTTCCAGGAGCCGCGCCTGCTGCCCTGGGCCGGCGTGCTGTCCAACGTCGAGGTCGGGCTCGGCGCGGCGCGTCGCCATCCCGACGCCCGGGCGCGGGCCGGGGCGGCGCTGGCGGCAGTGGGGCTGGCCGACCGGGGGGCGGAATGGCCGGCCGTGCTGTCGGGCGGGCAGAAGCAGCGGGTGGCGCTGGCCCGCGCCCTGGTCAGCCGGCCGCGCGTGCTGGCGCTCGACGAGCCGCTGGGCGCGCTCGACGCACTCACCCGGATCTCCATGCAGCGGCTGCTAGAGCGGGTGTGGATGGAGCAGGGCTTCACCGCCGTGCTCGTTACCCACGACGTGTCCGAGGCGCTGGCCCTGGCCGACCGCGTGCTGCTGATCGAGGAAGGACGGATCGCCCTGGACGTCGCCGTGGACGTGCCGCGCCCGCGCCGCCGCGGCTCGCCGGAACTGGCGGCGCTGGAGGAGCGCGTGCTGGCCGAGCTGTTCCGCGGCGCCCCCCCCGGCGAGGACGTTTGACCGCTCGCGGCCGGCCCCGGTCCCCGCCCGTCCGGCGAGGGGTCCAGGGGCTGAGCCCCCGGCCGCACGCCAGATCACCGGAAATCGCGACCGGCCGGCCCCCTCACGTCACTCGGTCCAGCTCCGCGTCGCTCACGCCCCCCGGCACGATGGTCACGGGGCAGCGCAGCCGCGCCTGGCCCCCGGCCACCGCCGAGATCAGCGGCCCGGGCCCGCCGCTGCCCTCGGCCGAGGCCAGCACCAGGATCGAGACGCGCGGGTCCTCGGCCAGCAGCGCGGTGATCTCCTCCACCGGCTCCCCTTCGCGGATCAGCAGCAGCGGCAGCCCGCCGGTGATCTCCGTCACCTGGGCGGCCAGCGCCGAGAGCAGCTGCTCGGCGTCCTGCCGGCGCTCCTCCTGCAGCAGGGCGTCCACGCCGGCCCATTCCTGCATCCCCGCCGGCTCGATGATTCGCAGCAGGGCGACGCGGCCGCCGCTCTTGCGCACCCGCAGGCAGGCGTAGCGCATCGCCACCTCCCGCTCGGCGCTGTCGTCCACCACGACGAGGAAAACGCGGTCGCTGGGCATGGACGATCCTTCCTCGGCTCCCGGACGCCGCGCGCGGGCGGCGGCGCGCCGGCACCAGCGGGGCGACCCCGGCCCGCCTCAGCGGCGGAACAGCACGCTCCCCACCCAGCCCGCGAAGGCCGCCAGCACGACGCAGCTCAAACCGTACAACAGCGGCTGGTCGCGCGAAACGTCGGTGATCCGGGCCGCGGTGCCGACCCGCTGCACGCGGAACGTCAGCTCCTGGCGCGCCGTCACCCTGCCCTCGCGCACCAGCAGCACCTGCACGATGTAGTCCCCCGTGGGCGCGATCGCCGGCAACGGCAGGCGGGCGTGAAACAGCCGGCCTCCCGACACCTCCACCACGGCCTCGTCCTCGCTCCACAGCTCGGCCGCCTCCTTGCGCTCCATCAGGGCGTCGCGGAACTCGGGATCGGCGCGGCCGACGGCGCGGCGGGCCAGGGCGCTCAGCCCCAGCCCCAGCTCGCGCCGCTCGGGCTGGCCCAGCAGCGCGCGCAGCGGCGCCGTGCCGGACAGCGCGTACCAGGACGGCACGTCGTCGAAGCGGGCCGAGGCGCCGTTGACCCAGGCGCCCAGCACGCGCACCCGGCGGCGCACCACCTGCGCCTGCACCGGCCCCTGGCCCACCACCACGACGTTGTCGCCCTGCGGCCCGAGCAGCCGCTCGGAAGCGCCGAACACCAGCACGTCGGTGCCGGCGAAGGCGGTGGTCACCTCGATCCGCGGCGCGCCCAGCTCGGCCACCAGCGCCGGCACCCCGGCGGGGGCGGCGGGCGGCGCGGCGCCGGGCGCGGGCGGCGGCAGCGGCAACGGCAACGGCAACGGCAGCCCCTGGGCCACCGCCGGCCCGGCGAAGGGCGGGACGCCCGGCAGCGGGACGCCCGGCACGAGCAGGCCGAGGAGGAGGGCGCCGAGCGCCGGCACGTGCCGGGCGAGAACGGCCCGGGGGCGGGTGCCGCCGGGCCCGCCATCCGGGCGCGCGCCGGGGAGGCCGCCCGGGGAAGCATCCGGGGCAGCGCCCGGGATGCCGCCCGGCCCGCCGCGCGCAGGACGCGCCCGCGTCCGGCCGGAAGCCGCGCCCCCCGCCGCCCGCCGCCCGCGCCCGGCGGTCAACGCACCGGGCCGATGACGTACAGGCTCTCGGGCGCGCGCAGCAGCTCCCACAACAGCAGCAGCGCCACCGACAGCACCAGCGTGCCCAGCAGCGCGCGCATCTCCTCGCCGCGCAGCCGGCCGCCCAGCGCGGCGCCGAACTGCGCCCCGCCGACGCCCCCGGCTAGCAGCAGCAGCGTCAGCACGATGTCCACCGAGCCGGTCTGCAGCGCCTGCAGCAGCGTCACGGAGGCGGTGACGAAGGTCACCTGGAACAGCGAGGTGCCGATGGTGACCTGGGTCGGCACGCCGAGCACGTAGATCATTGCCGGCACCAGCATGAAGCCGCCGCCGACCCCCATGATCGCCGACAGCACGCCGATCCCCAAGCCCACCACCGCCGGCGGGATCACCGACATGTACAAGCGCGACTTGCGGAACCGCATCTTGAACGGCAGCCCCTGGCCCCAGCCGGTGCCCTGCGGCCGGGGCGGCAGCGCGGCGCGGCGCCGCCAGATGGCGCGGATGCTCTCGCGCAGCATCAGCGCGCCCACGGTGCCGAGCACCACGATGTAGAACAGGCTCACGGCCAGATCGACCTGGCCCAGCCGGCGCAGAGCCACGAACAGCTGCGTGCCCAGCACCGAGCCCACCAGCCCGCCGGCGAGCAGCACCGCCCCCAGTCTGGCGTCCACGTTGCCGCGCCGCCACTGCGCGATCAGCCCCGACACCGAGGCGCCCAGCGTTTGGTTGGCGCCCGACGCCACCGCCACCGGGGCGGGAATGCCGATCAGGATCAGCACCGGCGTCAGCAGGAAGCCGCCCCCCACCCCGAACAGCCCGGACAGGAAGCCCACGCCGGCGCCGATGCCCAGCAGCAGCAGGGCATCGACCGACATCTCGGCGATGGGCAGGTAGACCTGCATCGCGGTTCTTCCGGAGGATCCTCTCAGGGAGCGCGCCGGAAGCGGCGCGCGTTGCTGGAACGAGGCGGCAGCCCCGACCGGCGTGCAGTGGGCGCTCGGATCGTGGCGGGTTTCGGGCTAAGCAGCGGTTCGCGGCGCCCGCGGTTGCGCCGCCCGCGCGACCAGGAGGCCACCGCCCGTGCCCGACCCCGCTCCCGGCCCCCGCCCCGGTCCCTTTCCCGCGCGCGACGATCTCCCGCGCCGCGCTTCCCCGGACGACGCCCTCCCGCCCGCCGGCGCCAGCCGCCGCGCCCTGCTCGCCGCCGCGCTGTCGGTCCCCGCCGTCCCCCTGCTCGCCTTCGCGCGGCCCGCCCTGCACCGCGCCCGCGCCGAGCCCGCGGCGCGGATCGCCATGCTGCACCTCAACGACTTCCATTCCCACCACGAAGGCATCGCCGCCGGTGGCGCCGCCTGCCGCGAAGGGCGGCCCTGCTTCGGCGGCTCGGCCCGCCTCGCCGCGGCGGTGGCGGCGGCACGGCGGGACGCGCTCGCGGCCGGGCGCCCGCCGCTGCTGCTCGACGCCGGCGACCAGTTCACCGGCACCCTGTTCTATTCCCACCACCGCGGCGCCGCGGAAGCGGCGGTGCAGCGCGCCATCGGCGTGGGGGCGATGACGCTGGGCAACCACGAGTTCGACCACGGCCCGGCCGGCCTGGCCCGCTACGCCGCGCTCGTGCCCTTCCCCATCCTGGCCGCCAACCTCGACGCCTCGGACGAGCCGGCCCTGCGCGACCGCGTGCTGCCCTGGACCGTGCTCGACGCCGGCGGCCAACGGGTCGCGGTGATCGGCCTCATCACCCCCGACACCACCAAAATCGCCTCCCCCGGCCCCACCCTGCGCTTCGGCGACCCGGCCGCGGCGCTGCACCGCGCGGTGCACGAGGCCTTCCGCGACGGCCCGGCCACCGTGGTGGTGCTGTCCCACCTCGGCCTCGCCGCCGACCGCGCCCTGGCGCGGAGCCAGCCGGGCATCGACGTCATCGTCGGCGGCCATTCCCACACACTGCTGGCGAACGGCCTGGACGGCGCCGCCGGTCCGCACCCGCTGCTGGAGGAAGGACCCGGCGGCCCGGTCCGCATCGTCCAGGCGGGCGCGCACGGCCGCTGGCTGGGCCGGCTGGACCTCGACCTCGGCGCCGACGGCCGCGTGCTGGCGCACGGCGGCGCCGTCCGCGAGCTGGGCGCCGCGCTGCCCGATGACCCGGCGGTGGCGCGCATCGTGGCGGACTACGCCGCGCCCCTGGCCGAGCTGCGCCGGCAGGTGGTGGGCCGGGTGCCGCGCGCCTTGTCCAACGCCGGCTGCGGCACCGGCGAGTGCGACCTGGGCAACCTGGTGGCCGACAGCATGCTGGCCGCCACCCGCGACACCACGGCGGGCGCTGTCGACGCGGCGCTGACCAATGGCGGCGGCCTGCGCGCCGGCCTGGCGGAAGGCGCCGTGACCACCGGCGACGTGCTGGGCGTGCTGCCCTTCGGCAACACCCTGGCCACCGTGACGCTGCGCGGCGCCGCCCTGCGCGAGGCGCTGGAGAACGGCCTGTCGCGCGCCCCGGACGGCTCGGGCCGCTTCCCGCAGGTGGCGGGGATGCGGCTGGAATGGTCCGCCGACGCGCCGCCCGGCCAGCGCGTCCGGGCACTGGAGGTGGCCGGCGCGCCCCTGGACCCCGAGCGCGCCTACCGGATCGTCACCAACGACTTCATGCGCCGCGGCGGCGACGGCTACGACGCCCTGCGCGACGACGCCCTGGCTGCCTACGACGACGGCGCGCCCATCGAGGACGCGCTGGTGGCCCGCTTGAACGCCGGCGCGCCGCCCCCGGGGCTGGAAGGACGCATCACACGGCGCTGAGAACTGGGCGAGCACGCGGGCCGGCCGGGTCAGCGCCGCCGGAAGGTCACAACCAGCACGTCGCGGTGGGCGGGCAGCGCCGGGTCGGCGGGCTCCACGGGGGTGACGCCGTGCAGCACGCGGGCGTCGTCCACCAGCGCGGCGTCGAGCGGCGCGGCCAGGGTGAAGGACCCCAGCAGCGCGCCCGCCGGGTCGTGCACGGTGGTCACCCCCTGGGCGATGTTGGTCCGCCCTGCGAGCAGCACCAGCACCCAGTCCACGCCGTCGCGGTGGGAGCCCTCGGGCGTGGGCAGGCCGGGGCTCGCCGGCCCAGCCTCGATGCGGAACTGGTGCGCCTCGACGTGCCACGCGACGCCGGGCGTGAGCCGGTCGAACAGCGCCCGGCACCATTCCAGGACGCCGCGGAAGGTCGCCCCCCCGGCCACCTCCGGCGGGATCGGCTCGAACCAGCGCTCCACCCCGCCGTTGAGCCGGTTGTGCTCCAGGGACTGGTGGTGCGGCGCGTGCGGCGCGCGCGTCAGCGGCCCGCCGGGCAGGGCGGCGAAGGTGGCGTGGCGCCGGCGGCGGTAGCGGCCGCCGTCGGCCATGTGCCCGTCGAGCGGCATGCCTTCCCACGACGCGGCGAAGCCCGCCCAGGCTTCCGGCCCCAGCGCGCCCGAGGGCGCCAGCGCCGCGCGCATCTCCGCCGCCCGCACGAAGCGGAAGCCCCGCCCGGCGAGCGCGTCGGCGGGGTCACCCTCCGAAGGATCGGCCTCTGGAGCGCCGGCCGAGGCGCCGGACGCGGTGCCCGGACCCGGGCCGGGAAGCGGCTGCTGCATCTGCGATCTCCAAAGGTTGCCCGGGCGCCGCGGGAACCCCGGGACAGCGCGCCCGACCCGACGCGGGCCGCCCGCCGGCGACCCGTCGCGAACTCAGGCGAGCGCGGTCCCCTCGCCGCCGTCCCCGACGCTGCCCACGCCACCCCCCTGGCCCCCCGCCTGGCCGCGCCGGGACTGCCACAGCGCCACGAAGTCGATCGGCGTCAGCAGCACCGGCATGAAGCCGCCCTCGCGCGTCGCGTCGGCCAGGATGTTGCGCGCGAAGGGGAACAGCAGGCGCGGGCATTCCACCAGCAGCACCGGCTCCAGGGATTCCTGGGGCACGTTGACGGTGAAGATGCCGCAGTAGGCCAGCTCGGCGATGAAGGCCGTGGTGTCGGCCGACTTGGCGTCGCAGCGTATCTGCAGCACCACCTCGAACATGTTGCCACCGGGGTTGTTCGCCGCGGCAAGCGGGCGCGCCTGCACGTCGAGCGCGATGTCCACCCTGGGCTGCTCGCGCAGCTGGGCGAACACCTCCGGCGCGCCCGGCACCTCGAAGCTCAGGTCCTTCACGTACTGGAGGTTGACCACCAGCGGGCCCTGCGCCGCGGCGGCGCCGTTGGGCGCGACGCCGTTCTGGTTCCCGGGGCCGGCAGGATCGGTCGGGACGCGGTCGGACATCGGGCAGGCGCCTTTCGGGGGAAAGCCGGGCGGGTAGCACGCGGCCCGGCGGCCTGGAACCCGCCGGCCCGCGCGGCCGCCCCGCAGCGCGGCGTTGCCTCAGGCGTGGCGCCAGCTCACCTCGGCCGGCTCCGGGCCGCTGGGATCGCAGCGCAGCCACTGGCAGTTGTCCACGGAGCGCCCGGTCATGCTCATGATGAAGCCCCAGTGGCTGACCACCACCGTGTGCGCCCAGTCCTGCCGCAGTGCCATCTCGCCGCGGAAGCGCCGGGCGCGCGCTGCCACCGCGTCGGCCGGCTCCTCCTCGCCGGGCCACCATTCCTCCTCCACGGCGGTGAAGTCGTGGTCGGGCCAGGCAGCGGCCAGCCGGCTGATCGGCGAGCCGACGTCGCAGGTGAAGGCGTAGCGCTCCCGCACCAGCGGCTGGATCAGCACCGGCAGCCCCAGCCGCTCGGCCAGCGGCGCGGCGGTCTCCAGGGCGCGGGTGTAGGGGCTGGCCAGGATACGGCGCACGTCCTCCACGGCCAGCACCGCGGCGGCCGCGCGCGCCTGCTCGTGGCCCAGCGGCGTCAGGCGCGGGTCGACGATGCCGGGGTCCACCCGGTCGACGGAGAAGCGCGCGTTGAACTCGCTCTGGCCGTGGCGCAACAGGATCATGGGCGCGAAGTTGGCGGCGCCGCCGCGCCGAGGCAATGGCTCGCCCGACGCCGCCCGCCGCCGGGAACCCCGGCGGGCCGCGCCCGAAAGGCCGGGATCGGGGCGGCCGGGGTCGGGGTCGGGGCGGCCCGCCCGGGACCCGCGCCCCGGCAACCCGGCCGGCACCCCGAACGGCCCGACGCGGCCGCCGACGTTGCGTCGGGGCGACCGGGTCCCCAACTGCGAGGCTTCGAGGAGAGTGACATGCAAGGCGGCTTCCCCATCGACCTGATCTTGTTCGCGATGGTCGCGGCCTTCCTGGTGCTGCGCTTGCGCTCGGTGCTGGGCCGGCGCACCGGCTTCGAGCGCACCCCCGAAGTGCGGCCGGCGCCGCCCGCGGGCGCGCCCGCGCGCACTGTGGACGGCGAGGCGGTGGAGCTGCCGCCCCCCGTCGCCGGTGGCACCCGCCACTTGGTGCCCGACGCCCGCGGTCCGGTGGGCCAGGCCTTGGGCCGTATCCGCGCGGCCGACGCCGCCTTCGACCCGCAGGATTTCCTGCGCGGCGCCGAGGGTGCCTTCCGGATGGTGGTCGAGGCCTTCGCCCGCGGCGACCGCGCCGCGCTGCGCGACCTGCTTTCCGACGAGACCCGGGCCAGCTTCGAGGGCGCCATCGACGCCCGCGAGGCCGCCGGCCAGACCCAGCGCACCGAGGTCCGCGCCATGACCGAGGCCGCCATCGAGGCCGCCGACCTGCGCGGCACCGTGGCCGACGTCACCGTCCGCTTCGTGTCCGACCAGGTGAACATGACCACCGCCGCCGACGGCAGCCCGGTGTCAGGCCACGACGGGGTGACCGAGCTGACCGACGTGTGGACCTTCCAGCGCGACCTGCGCTCCCCCGACCCGGCCTGGAAGCTGATCGACACGCGCTCGGCCTGACCGGCCGCGCGGTGGGCCGCCCCCGCCCAATCCCGTCGCGCTCCCGCGCGGCCCCCGTCGCAGTCCTGCTCGCCGCGCTGCTGCTTCCCGCCGCCGCGCCGCCGGCCGCGGCGGAGCCGGACGCCGCCCTGCGCGCCCGGCGCGAGGCCAACCCCCCCAATCAGCTGGCGCGGCGGCAGGCGCTCGGACGCGAGGCGGCGCGGCGTGACGCCGAGCGCCGCGGCGACCTGCCGCCGTTCGGCCGGCGCGGGCGCGGCGCGCCGCTGCTGGCCGGGGCCGGCACCGCGATCCCCGGCCTCGGCCGCTCCCCACTCCCCGGCGCCGAGCGCCCCCGCGCCGGCTCCTTCGACGACCTGCCCGGCTGGCGGGAGGACGCCCTGGCCGACGCCGTGCCGGCGGTGCTCGCTTCCTGCCGCGCCTTCGGCGCCATGACGCCCGGCCGTCCCCTGGGCGGCGGCGACCCGACCGCCCCCGGCGGCACCCCGGAATCCTGGCGCGGCGCTTGCGCGGAGCTGTCCCGCGCCTGGGCCGCCGTGCCGCCGCTGTCGGCGGCCGGGCGTGGCGGCCGGCTGGGGCAGGCGCGGCTGCGCGACCTGCGCCGGCAGCGCGACGCCCTGGCCCGCGACGCCTTCGAGGCGAACTTCGTCCCCGCCCTCGCCGGCGAGGGCCTGCTCACCGCCTACTACGAGCCCATCCTGCGCGGCGCCCTCGCGCCCGGCGCGCCCTTCCTCACCCCCCTGTACCGCCGCCCGCCCGAGCTGGTGGCGCTCGACGCGCCCGGCCAGCTCCGTCCTAGCTACGGCCGCCTGGCCGACGGCGGCCGGCTGGAGCCGCTGCCCGACCGCGCCGCCATCCAGAACGGCGCCTTCGCCGGCCGCGACCTGGAACTGGCCTGGGTGGAGGATCCCGCGGAAGCCTTCTTCCTCCAGATCCAGGGCTCCGGCCGCGTGGTGCTGCCCGACGGCCGCACCCTGCGCGTCGGCTACGCCGGCCAGAACGGCCACCCCTACCGCGCGGTCGGCCGCTCGCTGATCGAGCGCGGCGCCATCCCCGAAAACGGCCTGTCCATGGCCGCCATACGCGCCTGGATGGCGGGCGCCGGCCCGGTCCAGGCCGCCGCGCTGATGGCCGAGAACCCGTCCTACGTCTTCTTCCAGCTCAACGGCGGCCTGCGCGACGACCAGGGGCCGCCCGGCGCCATGGGCATCCCGCTCACGCCGGAACGATCCGCGGCGGTGGACCCGGCCGCCGTGCCGCTCGGCGCCCCGGTGTTCATTTCCACCGTCGGCGGCGGCCCCGGCGCCGTGCGCCGCCTGCTGGCCGCCCAGGACACCGGCGGCGCCATACGCGGCCCCGGGCGCGCCGACCTGTTCCGCGGCTGGGGCCCCGAGGCCGGCGCGCGGGCCGGCAACGTCCGCAACCCGATCCGCATGTGGGTGCTGTTGCCGCGCCAGGTCCCCCGCCTGGCGACGCGGGAGTAGGGCGAGCCGCGCGGCCGACCCGCGGTCGTGCCGGCTTTCGTGGGCGGAGTTTCCGCCGCGGCTGGACGGCGGCCGTGGAAGCCTCGCGCCGGGGCGTCCGCTCCATCCTCGTGGGCGGACAGGGAACCGCCCGCCTCAGCCCGCCCGCCGCAGCGTGGTCCGGAATGATCCTTAGGCGAGTCGCCCGCGCATCGTGAAGCCGGCCCTGGCATCTGGTAGGGTGCGCCGACCTACCGGAGACTGTCGTGCCGCTTCCCTTCCTCGATGCCGTGAAGGTCCTGCTGGTGGACGCCCTGGGTGACCGACTGGCTCCAGGCGTGGACGACTACGTGGACCTTTTCAGCGACGATGGCGTGCTGGAAACGCCCTACGTTTCGCCGGGTGCTCCCAGCCGCTGGGAAGGACGTGCCGCGATCGCCGCTTTCCTCGGCAAGCTCCGCGGCTCGATCCGGCTCGCCGACATCCGCCTCACCGCCAGCTACCCCGCGGCGGATGGCGCCGCTCACGTTCTGGAATACGAGGGAACGGTTCACCTGGAACGGGACGGCACGCAGTTCCGCCAGCGCTACATCTCCGTCGTGCGGCTGGCGGCCGGACGGATCGTGTTGTGGCGCGAGTACACCAACCCGCTCGCGGCCGAGGCAGCGATCCCGGCCTGAGCCGCGGCCCGAGGAAGCCCCCACCATGCCCGACGCGATCGAACCCTTCCACCTGTGCGTTCCTCAGGCGCAACTGGATGGATTGCGCCGCCGCCTGGCCGAAGTGCGCTGGCCGGAGCCGGAAACCGTGGACGACTGGAGCCAGGGCGCCCCGCTCGCCCGCGTGCAGGCGCTCTGCGCCCACTGGCGCGACGGCTACGACTGGCGCCGCTGCGAGGCCAGGCTCAACGGCTGGGGGCAGCACCGCACCGTGCTGGACGGCCTCGGCATCCATTTCCTGCACGTCCGCTCCCCCGAGCCGGACGCCATGCCCGTGCTGATGACCCACGGCTGGCCCGGCTCGGTGATGGAGTTCCACAAGGTGATCGGCCCGCTCACCGATCCGGCCGCCCACGGGGGCGACAAGCGGGACGCGTTCCACCTCGTGCTGCCGTCGCTGCCGGGATACGGCTTCTCCGACAAGCCGGCCGCCCCGGGCTGGACCGTGGAGCGCATCGCCCGGGCGTGGGTGACGCTCATGGAACGCCTGGGCTACCGGGAGTGGGTGGCGCAGGGCGGCGACTGGGGCGGCGTGGTCACCTCCGCCCTCGCCGCGGCGAAGCCTGCCGGGTGCCGCGCGGTTCACCTGAACATGCTGACCCTGCCGCCCCGGCCCGGCGACGAGAACGGCAGCGAGCCGGACGTGACGGCGACCTTCGCGGCGATGAAGCGCTTCAACGCGTCGGAGTCAGCCTACGCCCGGCAGCAGGCGACCCGCCCGCAGACGGTCGGCTACGGTCTGGCGGACTCCCCGGCGGGCCAGGCGGCCTGGATCTACGAGAAGCTGCACGCCTGGACGGACGACGGCGGGGCGCCGGAGAACCTGTTCAGTATGGACGAGATGCTGGACAACATCATGCTCTACTGGCTGCCGAACGCGGCCGCGTCCTCGGCGCGGCTGTACTGGGAAAGCCTCGGGAACGCGACGATGGCCCGGCCCACCGACCTGCCCGTCGGGGTCAGCATCTTCCCGCGCGACACGACCCGGGCACCGAGAGCATGGGCGGCGCGCTACTTCAGCCGGATCATTCACTGGAACGAGCTGGACCGCGGCGGCCACTTCGCCGCCTGGGAGCAGCCGGACCTGTTCGTGCGGGAGGTGGCGGCCTGCTTCCGCGGCGTGCGCTGACTGCGCACCAGCGACGGCGTGGCTTGAAGCGGACCGACGCTGTCGGGGCGTTCGCACGCCAGCGCCGTCACCTCGGCGCCGGCTTCCGGACGGTGCGGGCGAGGACTTCCGTGACCAGGACGGGCATCGCGCCGGGCGGGCACGACGAGGGCTCTCCGCCCCGCCCTTCCACGTTCACGATGTCGGACGCGGTTTCCCGCGGGGGAACATCGGCATCCGCTCGCGGGACCGGCAACGGCCGCGCGAGCAACCCGGGACGGTCCTTCCTTCAGGGATATCCGCTCCCGAGAGCCGCATCGAGCACCGGCACGTCCTGAATGGGTGGAAGACCGCTGAAGAAGGCTCATACGAAGGTGTCTGCTCCACCTTCGTGAGCGAACATCGAAGCGAGCAAGCGGAGCCCGCGTGCTACGGCATGGTCTGGCCGAGAGCGGCAGGTCCGTTGACGGGCTATGCACCTGGGAAAGCGGCAATTAGAGGAGGAGTCATCCGTGGCTACTTCCGGCCGACAATCGACATCGGTCGGACAGAACGGCGAAATGGCCCTTCAGCCATCCCCAAGTTGCTGCGACCCGTCATAGACAGTGCGAGCCTCCTCGATGTGTGGCCAGTGCTGCCGTATCCATCCGGTGAAGCCTTCCAGGGCAGGCAGCACGCTCGCGCCCATGGCGGTCAGCTCGTACTCCACGCGGGGCGGGACCTCTGGGTAGTAGTGCCGCGATAGGAGACCGTCCCGCTCCAGGTTTCGCAGCGTCACGGTCAGCATGCGCTGCGTGATGCCATCGATCCCGTACTTGATCGCGGAGAAGCGGAGTCGATGGCCGGGGGCGATGGCCAGCAGGGAGAGCGTGAGGACCGTCCACTTGTCGCCCATCCGGGCCAGCACGTCGTGCGGCGCGCAGGGCTTCAACTTCGGTCCCCGCACCGTCTCCTCGTAATCGCGGCCATGGATGGTTTTGGCCAAGGGTATGCTCCGTGTGCCTGTGGCACATCCCTGTGCCGTCTTCCGCGAACTCGTCATGAGTATAAATAGGTAACCATCAGGCTGCGAGATGGTCAGACCATGCTGTTGTATCAGTTCCGGATGGGCACGAACCCACGGCGCGTCATCATCTACCTGGCGGAGAAGGGCATCGAGGTCCCGCGTTACGAACTTGACTACGCGAACGGCGAGCATCGTGCCCCGCCCTACCGGCGCATCAACCCGTCCGGCCGGGCCCCAGCCCTGGTCACCGATAACGGTCACGCCATCACGGATTCGGCAGCGATAGTAGAGTATCTGGAGGAACGCTTCCCGGAGCGACCGATGATCGGGTCGGATCCGCTGGCGCGCGCGCGCGTCCGCTCCCTCGAACGGCTCGGCACCGACCTGGTCGTCCGCGGCCAGATGTGGCTCTGGAACCGGACGGCGGCGTTCCCCGCGAAGGAGCCCGCACCATCGCGGGAGGCGGCGGACCGTGCCTATCGCTACGGGTCTGAAATCCTCGACGTGCTCGAGGCGGAGATTGGCGACAGCACGTTCCTGGCCGGAGACAGCCCGACGATCGCGGACTTCACCGTTTTCGCCATCTTCCAGACCGCGCGGGAGCGCTTCGACCTCCCCTTCGCGAGCGACCATCCACGCCTGGACGCCTGGTACCGACGCTTCCGCGAGCGCCCGAGCGCAAGCTACTGAGGCCGCCAGCATGCCCCCATCGGGAAACAACGGCCCGCGCATACCGCGCTCCTACAAACCCGGCCGCATGGCCTTCTGCATGCTGGTGTTCGCCGCCGTCTATCCCCTCGTGACGGGGTTCGCCTACCTAATGCAGTTGGCGGCGCATGACTGGCCGATCTGGCAGCGTCATCTCGTCGTCGTGCCGGTGATCGTGCTGGCGATGGTGTTCGTCATCATCCCGCGCATACAGGCGCTGTTCGCACGTCTGGTCGGTAAAGGCCGCTGACCTCGACCCCGAGGTATGGAAGCTCTGCCGAGGGCAAGGCATCGATGGCTGGTTGCTCTACCTTCCGCTACCAGCCCCGGCCAGAGATGCCACTGCAGCGGGTGACCCCGCAAAAGGGTAACGCTGTCAGGGGGCCGGTCCCGCGCCTGGCAGACCGTAGCCAGGTGGTCTGTCCCCATATCGTCCAATTGAGCGCTATGCCGCTCGCGCGGTCACGTCCGCTTCCCCGAATGCGACAATGCCATGCGAATGACCGAGTTGGGCGCTAAGCAACCGCTTGTACTGGCGGTGGTGCAATGTTCGCTTCTACTTCCACGCTCGACTTTGCGCCAACGAGCACCAATGTCGTGGAAGGGTCGAACCCGGTCATACCAGCCACCACCATCGGCCGGCATCACCAGAACCAGGGGTTGGGTGCGCAACACGCTCCGGGGTCCGTCGTGAGCCGTCTCCGAGTCGCCGGAACCCGGATTGCCCGCAGGGAGCAACCGCACCCAGGGCGGCGGGCCGGGACCGCGGCGACGAGCAGCACCTGGCCCCGCCTCCTCCGACCCGCCGGCCCGTCGGGAGATGGCACCCGGAGCCGGAAATGCCATTCGGGACGGGCGATGGCATCCGGCGTGCGGGATGGCACCGGCGGCGGAAATGGCATCGCGCCGGGAAATGGCACGGGAGGGCCGCTGGACAGGCGCCGATCCAAGGATTGTATTCCTTGCATCAACGACCTGCCGCGCGCCCGGCCCGGGTGGTCGGAACGCGGTAAGGAAGTAAGATAGTAAGGAAGTAAGGCGGGCCGCCGCGTCAGGCGGCCTCCGACCTCGCCTTGCCCTTCTCCTCCGCCATCGCCTGCTCGACGTGGGCCGAGAACACGTAGTCGGCGCGCCGCTGCCCCGCGAGGTCGATCTCGGGCGCCATCGGCCCTTCGGTGCGGGGCCCGCGGATCGCCACCGCCAGCATCTTCCACGGCTTGCGGAAAGCATCGATGGCGGCGGTGGCCTCGAAGCCGGAATGCACCATGCAGTCCGCGCACTTCTCGTAGTTGCCGGTGCCGTAGGAGTCCCAGTCGGTGGTCTCCATCAGCTCGCGGTAGGTCTTGGCGTAGCCCTCGCCCAGCAGGTAGCAGGGCCGCTGCCAGCCGAACACGGTGCGCGTCGGGTTGCCCCACGGCGTGCAGCCGTACTTCTGGTTGCCGGCGAGGAAATCCATGAACAACGGCGAGTTGCCCATCCGCCACTTCTTCCCGCGCGCCCGCTGCTTGCCGCGCGAGAGTATCCCGCGGAACAGGTCCTTGGTCTTGCGCCGGTTGAGGAAGTGCTGCTGGTCCGGCGCCCGCTCGTAGGCGTAGCCGGGCGAGGTCATGATGGAGTCCACGCCCATCGCGGTGACGTCGTCGAAGAAGCGCGCCACGCGCTCGGGGTCGGCGCCATCGAACAGCGTGCAGTTGATGGCGGTGCGGAAGCCCTTGTCGCGCGCCAGCTTCAGGGCGACCACGGCGCGGTCGTACACCCCCTCCTTGCTCACCGCGCGGTCGTGCATCTCGCGGTCGCCGTCGAGGTGGATGTCCCAGGTGAACGCCTTGTGCGGCTTGTAGTCGTCGATCTTCTTCTCCAGCAACAAAGCGTTGGTGCACAGGATCACGAACTTGCCGCGGGCCAGCAGCCCCTCGACGATCGCCGGCATGTCCTTGTGCAGCAGCGGCTCGCCGCCGGCGATGGCCACCACCGGCGCGCCGCACTCGTCGGCCGCTCCCAGCGCGTCCTCGACGGTGATGCGGCGGTTCAGGATCGGCGCGGGGTAGTCGATCTTGCCACAGCCGGAGCAGGCGAGGTTGCAGCGGAACAACGGCTCCAGCATCAGCACCAGCGGGTAGCGCTTGCGGCCCGCCAGCTGCTGCCTGAGCACGTAGGCGCCGATCCGCGCCTGCTGCATCAGCGGAATGCCCATATCTCGCTTCAACTCCCGCGCTCGCCGCGCCGCGGCGGTGCCGCCTCCCCCGCCGCGGCGCGCGCGCCCCGGGGCGCGATGCCCGGTCCGCGCCGCCGAGGGGAGACGGATCGTGAGCCTACCAACTAGGGCAGCGGACGGCGCCGCGCCAGGGGCGGCCCGCCCGCGGCGTCGCGTCGCCGGCGGCGGGCGGACGTCGACAGCTGGTCGGCGGCGGCGCCGCGACGCCGCGTCCCCGACCGCCGGCCCGCGGCGGGACGCCCCCGCCGGCGATTCCGCCCCGGCGCGATCCGGTGTAGGGAAGCCGCGCGCTCCGGGCCCGGTCCGGGCCGCCCCCGATGCCACGAGGAACCCGCGCCCTGCCCCGCCCCACGCGGCCGCTCCCGACAACCCGACCGCCCCGACCGCCGGCGCCGCGACGTGCCGCGGCCTGAGCCGGAACCGCCCCGCGCGGGGGCACCGCGCGCGCCCGACCCGCGCCAGGGGCGGCCGTCCCTGGCGCGGGCGGCGGCGTGGCTGGCGGCGCTGGGCTGCCGCCGCCCGCGCTCGGCGGCGCTGCTGCTGCTGGGCCTGGGGGCGCTGGCCGCCGTGCACGTCGCGCGCGACTTCCGGCTCGACACCGACACCGCCACCCTGCTCACCAACCGCACCGCCTACCGCCAGGGCGAGCTGCGCGCCGAGGCCGACTTCCCGCAGCGGGCGCGCATCATCGCCGCGGTGGTGGACGGCACCACCGCCGCCGCGGCCGAGCGCGGGGCGGCGGCGCTGGCGGCGGCGCTGCTGGCCCGGGGCGACCTGTTCATCTCCGTCCACCGGCCCGACGGCGGCCCCTTCTTCGCGCGCAACGGCCTGCTGTTCCTCCCCGCGGCGCGGGTGGCGGCGATCACCGAGCAGGCGATCGCCGCCCAGCCGCTGCTCGGCACCCTGGCCGCCGACCCCAGCGCGCGCGGCGTGGCCGGGGCGCTGGACCTCCTCGCCGAGGGCGCTTCTCGCGGCCAGGCGCCCCCCGGTGCCCTGGCCGCCCCCTTGCGCGCCCTGGCCGACGCCGCCGAGGCCGCGGCACGGGGACCCGCGCCGCCGCTGGACTGGGACGGGCTGCTCGGCGGCGGGGCGCCCGACCCGCGCGCGCTGCGCCGCTTCGTCCTCGCCCGCCCGCGGCTGGACTTCGCCGCCCTTTCGCCCGGCGCCGCCGCCACCCAGGCGGTGCGCGACGACGCCCGCCGCCTGGGCCTGACGCCCGGGAACGGCGTGCGCGTCCGGCTGACCGGCCCGGTGCCGATCTACGACGAGGAGTTCGCCACCGTCGCCGAAGGGGCCTGGGTCAACACCCTGCTCTCGATAGGCCTGGTGGCGCTGGTGCTGTGGGCGGCGCTGCGTTCCTGGCGGCTGATCGTGCCGGTGCTGCTGACCCTGCTGGCCGGGCTGGCGATCACCGGCGCCCTGGGGCTGCTGTTCTTCGGCGCCTTCAACCCGCTGTCGGTGGCCTTCACCGTGCTGTTCGTCGGCCTGGGCGTGGATTTCGGCCTGCAGTACGCCGTGCGCTACCGCGAAGCCCGCCACCGGCTCGGCGGCCCGCGTCCGAACGCGCCGGGGTCGGGCGACCCGGCTGCGGACGCGCCCGTGGCGGACGCGCTGCGGCCGGCGCTGGCGGCCGCAGCGCGCGAAGCCGGGCCGGGCATGATCCTGGCGGCGGCGGCGGTGGCGATCGGCTTCCTCGCCTTCCTGCCCACCGACTACCGCGGCGTGTCCGAGCTGGGGCTGATCGCCGGCTGCGGCATGGGCGTGGCGCTGCTGTTGTCGCTGACGCTGCTGCCGGCGCTGCTGCTGCTGCTGCGCCCCGAGGCCGAGGCGCTGGAGGTGGGCTTTCCCCGCCTCGCGGCCCTGGACCGGCTGCTGAACCGACGGGCCGGCGCGGTGGCCCTCCTCGCGGGGCTGGCCGCGCTGGGCGCCCTGGCGCTGCTGCCGCGCGTGCCGTTCGACTTCGACCCGGTGACGCTGCGCTCGCCGCGCGCAGAATCCGTCTCGACCTACCTCGACCTCGCGCGAGACCCGCTCACCTCGCCCTACGCGCTGGACGCCATGGCGCCCGACGAGGCGGCGGCCGCGGCGCTGGCGGTTCGTGCCGCGGCGCTGCCGGAGGTGGCGATGGCGGTGACGCTGGGCTCCTTCATCCCAGAGAACCAGGAGGAGAAGCTCGCCTTGATCGCCGACGCGGCGCTGCTGCTCGGCCCGACCCTATCGCCCGACGCCGCCGCCCCGCCCACCGACGCCGAGGTGGCCCGCGCGCTGGCCGCCACCGCCGCCCGCCTGGACGCGCTGGCGGCGACGCCGGCGGGTGCTGCGCTGGGCCCCAACGCCGGGCGACTGGCGGCGGCCTTCCGGGCCCTGGCGGCGAACGGGGCGGACGGGCGGGCGCGGCTGGACGCGGCGCTGGTGCCCGGCCTGCGCGGCACCCTGGCGCAGCTGCGCGACGCGCTGTCGGCCGGCCCGGTGACGCGCGCCGACCTGCCGCCCGAGCTGGTGCGGGACTGGGAAGCGCCCGACGGCCGCGTGCGGGTGGCGATCCACCCGTCGGGGGGGAGCGACGAGGCGAGCCTGCGCCGCTTCGCCGACGCGGTGCGCGCGCTGGCCCCCGACGCCACCGGCGCCCCGGTGTCCATCGAGGGCGCCACCGCCACCATACAGCGCGCCTTTCTGGTGGCCGGTGCCCTGGCGCTCGCCGGCGTGGCGCTGCTGCTGTGGGCGGTGCTGCGCTCGGCGCGCTGGGTGGCCGTGGCGCTGGCGCCGCTGCTGCTGGCCGGGCTCGGGGTGCTGGCCACCTGCGCGCTGGTCGGGCCGGCGCTGAACCTCGCCAACCTGGTGGCGCTGCCGCTGTTGTTCGGCATCGGCGTGGCGTTCGACATCTACTACGTCGTCGCTTGGCGCGCCGGCGCGCGGCACCTGCTGCCTTCGGCGTTGACGCGGGCGGTGGTGTTCTCGGCGCTCACCACCGGCTCCGCCTTCGGCACCCTGGCCTTGTCGCCGCATCCCGGCACCGCCAGCATGGGCGTGCTGCTGGTGATCTCGCTGTTCTGGACGCTCGCGGCCGTGCTGCTAGTGCTGCCGGCGCTGCTGCGGCTGGCGTCCAGCCCGCAGGGGGCGCCGCCCCCCGCGCCCGCGCCGGGGACCCCGAGCTCCCCCGATTTTCCGTCCGCGGGAGCGGGACTTCCCGCCGGCGCAGGAGTGACCTCGACGGCGTAGCCGCGTCGAGGTCCACCCCTGTCCGCGCGGGCCGACTGACGGCAGAGGTCCGGTCCCCCCCCGCGTCCCCGGCGGGGGTGTGGGGTTAGGGTCCCCGGGGCCGCCGGCCGAGCCGCCCTGGCCGACGGGTCAGCACCGGCCTAATCTGGTTGTGAGGCCTGTTCCTCGGAGGAAAGCACTGTGGACCAGGTATCGGCACCGTCCCTCGACGCGCACCCGCCGGGGCGCGACCTGCGCCGCGTCGGCGCCCACCCCGACCACTGGTACCCGCTGGCCTGGTCGCGGGAGCTGGCCGCGGGCAAGTCGCTGGCCGTGCGCTTCGCGGGCGAGCCGATCGTGCTGGTGCGGCCCGAGGAAGGGCCGGTGTTCGCGCTGGAGGACCGCTGCGCCCACCGGCAGGTGCCGCTTTCCAACGGGCTGGTGGAAGGCTGCACGGTGCGCTGCGGCTACCACGGCTGGGCGTACAACGACGCCGGCCGCTGCATCGACGTGCCCTACCTCGGCAAGGACAAGCTGCCCAACGGCGTGCGCGCCTATCCTTGCCGCGAGGTGGAGGGGGTGATCCTGGTGTTCCCCGGAGACCCCGCCAAGGCGGACGCGGTGCCGCTACCGGGGCTCGGGTCGGTGGCCGACCCGCGCTACAAGACGCGCCGCTTCGGGCGCGAGATCGCCTGCCACTACAGCTTCATGCACGAGAACCTGATGGACATGAACCATCAGTTCCTGCACCGCAAGCAGATGGGCAAGATGCGCCCGCGCTTCCTGGGCCAGCGCACCGGCGAGGACTGGGTGGAGGCGCGCTATTCCTTCGCCCGCACGGAAGGCAAGCAGCCGCTGGGCGAGGCGGCGATCTTCGGCGGCCGTCGGGCGACGGGCGCCGACGCCCCCACCGCGGATCGCGACGTGATGACGATCCGCACCGAATACCCCTACCAGACGCTGCGCATCCGCACGAGCGACGAGCTGCCGGTGATGGACCTGTGGATCGTCTACGTGCCGCTCGACCGCGAGCAGCGCCGCATACGCACCTTCGGGCTGCTGTCGGTGCAGCGGCCCAAGATACCGCTGCTGCTCGACGCGGCGTGGCCGCTGCTGGTGCTGTTCACCGAGCGCATCTTCAAGGAAGACCGCGAGATCGTGGAGATGGAGCAGGCCGCGCACGACGCCCAAGGGGCCGACTGGAACCAGGAGGTGTTCCCGGTGATCCGCAGCCTGCGGGCGCTGCTGTCAGCGCGCGGGGTGGCGGAGGCGACCACCCCGCTCTCGTCGGGGCCGGCCGGCGGTGCCGGGGCGCGGGGCTGCTGCTGATCGCCGGCCGCGCCGCCGGTCAGACGAACCGCCCGCGCAGGAAGCCCAGCGCCGGCAGCGGCGTCCAGGAGCGCGGCAGGTCGGCGCGGCGGATCGGCGCCACGCTGTAGCGCGGCACCGGCTGGCGGGCGGAGTGAAGGAAGCCGGCGTAGGCACGCACCTGCTGCTCGCGCCAACTGCGGTCGGCCAGCGCCGCGTTGCGGGAGGCGAACACCTCGGCCACGCGCTCGGTACGGCCGACCGAGGCGACCACGGCCCACAGCGTGTCCTCGCCGGCGCGGCGGAGCGGGATGACCTCGCTCAACGGAAGTGCTGGTCCTGCATGCGGTGCTCCCGGGGTGGCGGCGGCAGGCTAGACCGATCCGGCGCGCGGGGCCACGCGGCGCGGCGATCCAGAACCGGCCGCGGGGATCGCGCCGCTAGCCCGCGGCGGCCGGGGCGGCCAGCCAGGCCGCGGCGGCGGCTTCGGCGCCCGAGGGCAGCGGCGCGCCCGGACGCGCCGTCCAGGCGAGCACGTCGGCGATCACAGCGGGCGCGTTGCGGTCGCGCAGCAGCAGGTGGAAGGACGCGGGATAGTAGGCGACCTGGTGCGGCGCCCCGGAGGTCAGGCTCGCCAGCATCCGGCGCGTCGCGGCGGGGGGCACCAGCGAGTCCTGCCCGCCGTAGACGAACAGGGTAGGCACCGGGCCCGGGACGCCGCCGCCCGGCCGGGGGCGGTCGGGGCCGGGGCTTCCGGGGCCGGGTCGTTCGGGGCGGGGCAGGCCGAGCCGGGGCGCCGCCGCCACCGCCGCGTCCATCAGGTCGGCCAGCCCCCAGATCGTGTCCACCCGGGTTTCGCGGATGGTCAGAGGGTCGCGCGACAGGCGGGCCAGCGCCCGCTCGTCGTCGGTGGGCCGCACGCCGGGGATGGTGCTGGCGGCGGCGACGGTGGGGACCGTGTGGGCGAGGATCTCCAGCGCCCCGCGCATCGCGGCCGGCATTCCGGCACGGCCCCACACCGCCGGGGCCAGCAGCACCAGCCCGGTCACCGGCGGCGGATCCTCCGACGCGGCCGCCACCATCGCCACCGCGCCACCCATGCTCTCGCCCAGGAGGAAAAGCGGGATGCCGGGGTGGCGGGCGGCCAGGAGCCGCGCGGCCTCGGCGGCGTCGGCGGCCAGCGTGGCGGCGCCGGCCCAGGTGCCGCGGTTGGGGGCGGCCCCGAAGCCGCGCTGGTCGTAGCCGTACAGGGCGACGCCGGCGGCGGTGAGGGCGCCGGCCGGCTCCTCCATGAAGTTGCGGGATTCATTGAAGCCGTGCAGCGCCAGCACGACCGCGCGGGGGGCTACGTCGGGCAACCAGGTTCGCAGCGGCAGGCGGGCGCCGTCGGGCATCACCAGGGCGTCGGGGTCCAGGCGGGCCGGGGCGGTGGGCGGCCCGGCGGGGTAGGTGCGCGGGGCGCAGGCGGCGGGGGCGAGCAGCGCGGGGAGCAGCGCCCGCAGCAGGGCACGGCGGGGGGG
>CAXTEL010000004.1:0-116956 GCA_964243365.1 uncultured Roseomonas sp.
CGCCAGGGACGCGACCGCGTGGTGGCGGTGCGCGGCATGAACAGGCTGCAGATGCGCGCGGTCGCCGCCGGCACCTGCGTCCGGCGCGACGCGCGGGGCCGCTGCACCGGCGCCCGGCTGGCCGGCTGGGGGGCCGCGCCCGCCGCCGCCGCGACCGTGGCGGCGCCCGGGCGCTCCTGGCACGCCGGCCTGCCCGCCGCCTACGGCGACCAGGCGGCCTGCCCCGAGGGCACCATGGCCACCCTGGCGAGCGGGCACGCCGACACCATTCGCTGCATGCCGCTGTAGCGGCGCGGTGCCGGGGGAGGCGGCCGGCGGCGGGCGGGTGCTCGCCCCGGCCGGCCACCCGAAAACCGGTGTCCCGCCCCGCCGGGCCGCGTCGGCGGGGCACCGGGAGCAGCGTCACGTCGCCAGCCCGCGCATCACGGGCGCGGCGAGCGCCACGCCGCCTTGCCCGGCCGGGCTCTATGGGTTTAAGCGGGAACCGGCGTCCCGTCCGCGCCCGCCTCGCCCCCAAGGAGCCCCGAATGGCCCGCAAGAAGATCGCGCTGATCGGCGCCGGCAACATCGGCGGCACGCTCGCCCACCTGATCGGGCTCAAGGAGCTGGGCGACGTCGTGCTGTTCGACGTGTTCGGCGGCGTGGCGGCGGGCAAGGCGCTGGACATCATGCAGTCCGGCCCGGTGGACGGCTTCGACAGCCGCATGACCGGCGGCTCGGACTACGCCGCCATCGCGGGCGCGGACGTGGTGATCGTCACCGCCGGCTTCCCGCGCTCCCCGGGGATGAGCCGCGACGACCTGGTGGCCAAGAACGCCGGCGTCATCGCCACCGTGGCCGAGGGGGTCAAGGCGCACTGCCCGGACGCCTTCGTGATCGTCATCACCAACCCGCTCGACGCCATGGTGTGGGTGATGCAGCAGAAGTCCGGCCTGCCGCCCGAGCGCGTCGTCGGCATGGCCGGCGTGCTGGACTCCTCCCGCTTCCGCCTGTTCCTGGCGCAGGAGTTCGACGTTTCGGTGGAGGACGTCACCGCCTTCGTGCTCGGCGGCCACGGCGACACCATGGTGCCGCTGATCCGCTATTCCGCGGTGGCCGGCATTCCCGTGCCCGACCTGATCCGCATGGGCTGGAGCACGCCCGAGCGGATCGACGCCATCTGCGCCCGCACCGCGAACGGCGGCGGCGAGATCGTCAAGCTGCTGGAGAAGGGGTCCGCCTTCTACGCTCCCGCGGCGTCCGCCATCGCGATGGCCGAAAGCTACCTCAAGGACAAGAAGCGCGTGCTGCCCTGCGCCGCTTGGCTGACCGGCCAGTACGGCGTGCGTGACCTGTACGTCGGCGTGCCGGTGGTGATCGGCGCGGGGGGCGTGGAGCGAATCGTCGAGATCGCGCTGGACGCGGGCGAGCGCGCGGCGTTCGAGAAGTCCTGCGGCGCGGTGCGCGAGCTGCTCGAAGCGTCGAGGAAGCTGGTGGGCTGAGAACGGGCCGGCGCCGGTTCCCCGCGTGCCGGTCCCCGACCCTCCGGTTCGCCCGGCGAGAACCGCCGGGCGCGCATCGCGGTGTTCCCAGGAAGGGTTTCCCCGCAGTATACAAAATACACGAATCGGTTGCCGTCTTCCCGGTCACACCCCCGGGCATCGCGGCCGGCGCGTCCAAGGGAGATAATCGCATGAACATCCACGAGTACCAGGGCAAGGAACTGCTGCGCCGCTACGGCGTGGCGGTGCTCGACGGCCACCTTGCCACCACGCCCGAGGAGGCGGAAGCCGCGGCCAAAAAGCTGCCCGGCCCGGTGGTGGTGGTGAAATCGCAAATTCACGCCGGCGGCCGCGGCGCCGGCCGTTTCAGCGACGACCCCAACGGCAAAGGCGGCGTGCGCGTCGTCAAGCCCGAGGCCGCCAAAGAAGCCGCCGCGGCCATGCTCGGCCACGTGCTGGTCACCAAGCAGACGGGGCCGGAGGGCAAGCAGGTCAACCGCGTCTACGTGGAGGCCGGCTGCGACATCAAGCGCGAGCTGTACCTGTCGCTGCTGGTGGACCGCGAAACGTCGCGCATCACCATCATGGCCTCCACCGAGGGGGGGATGGAGATCGAGGAGGTCGCCGAGAAGCACCCCGAGAAGATCCTCAAGGCCGCAGTGGACCCAGCCTCGGGCATTTCCGGCTGGCACGCCCGCAAGCTGGCCTTCGGGCTGGGGCTGGAAGGCAAGCAGGTCGGCGCTTTTAGCAAGTTCATCAACGCGCTGTACGGCGCCTTCGTCGAGCTCGACTGCGCCATCGTCGAGATCAACCCGCTGGTGGTCACCGGCGCGGGCGAGATCGTGGCGCTCGACGCCAAGGTGAGCTTCGACGACAACGCCTTGTTCCGCCACAAGGACATCGAGGCGCTGCGCGACGACAGCGAGATGGACCCCAAGGAGTTGGAAGCTGGACGCTACGACCTGAACTACGTCGCGCTGGACGGCGAGATCGGCTGCATGGTCAACGGCGCCGGGCTGGCGATGGCGACCATGGACATCATCAAGCTGTACGGGTCCAGCCCGGCGAACTTCCTCGACGTCGGCGGCACCGCCACCGCCGAGCGGGTCACCGAAGCGTTCCGGATCATC
The DNA here is from genome assembly GCA_964243365.1 of uncultured Roseomonas sp. Taxonomy (GTDB): domain Bacteria; phylum Pseudomonadota; class Alphaproteobacteria; order Acetobacterales; family Acetobacteraceae; genus Roseomonas. Next base: position 2,612 of record CAXTEL010000004.1, read on the forward strand.
ACCTCGGATTCCAACGTCAAGGCGATCCTGGTCAACATCTTCGGCGGCATCGCCAAGTGCGACATGATTGCCGACGGCATCGTGGCGGCGGCCAAGACGCTGACGCTGAGCGTGCCGCTGGTGGTGCGGCTGGAAGGCACCAACGTCGACCGCGGCAAGAAGATCCTCGCGGAATCCGGGCTGGCGATCATCGCGGCCGACAACCTCGCCGACGCCGCCCAGAAGGTCGTGTCCGCCGTGAAGAAGGCTGCCTGACACCATGGCGATCCTCATCGACAGCCACACCAAGGTCATGACCCAGGGCTTCACCGGCGCCCAGGGCACCTTCCACGCCGAGCAGGGCATCGCCTACGGCACCAACTACGTGGGCGGCGTGACCCCGGGCAAGGGCGGGCAGAAGCACCTGAACCTGCCGGTGTTCGACACCGTGGCCGAGTGCGTGGAGGCCACCGGCGCCGACGCCTCGGTGATCTACGTGCCCCCCCCGTTCGCGGCCGACTCCATCCTGGAGGCGATCGCGGCCGAGGTGCCGCTGATCATCTGCATCACCGAGGGCATCCCCGTGCTCGACATGGTGCGGGTCAAGCGGGCGCTGGAGGGCAGCCGCTCCCGCCTGGTCGGCCCCAACTGCCCCGGCGTGATCACGCCGGATGCGTGCAAGATCGGCATCATGCCCGGCCACATCCACCGCCGCGGCTCGGTGGGCGTGGTGTCGCGCTCGGGCACGCTGACCTACGAGGCGGTGGCGCAGACCACGGCCGCCAACCTGGGCCAGTCCACCTGCGTCGGCATCGGCGGCGACCCGGTGAAGGGCACCGATTTCCTCGAGGTGCTCGAGATGTTCCTGGCCGACCCCGAAACGCAGTCGATCATCATGATCGGCGAGATCGGCGGGCAGTCGGAGGTCATCGCCGCCGACTTCCTCGGCCGCGAGAACCGCAACGGCAAGCCGGTGGTGGGCTTCATCGCCGGCGCCACCGCCCCTCCGGGTCGGCGCATGGGCCACGCGGGCGCGGTTATCTCGGGTGGCAAGGACACGGCGGAGGCCAAGATGGACGCCCTGAAGGCGGCCGGCGTGCACGTCGCCGACAGCCCGGCGACGCTGGGCTCGACGATGATCAAGGCGCTAGGCGGCTGAGTCGCGGCGGCACCCGGATCAGGCGCGGGTCCGCCACCCGCGCCTTCCGGGTGCCACGATTGCATCGCTCAGGTATTCCCGTGGTCGCGGCACCATATCGGTGCCCCGCGTCGCCGCGTCCCCCCGGGGATGCTGCGGCGCGTCTCGCGACGACGCCTCGCCCGGCCAACTGAACCCCGGGCCACGGGAGAACACGATGCCGGGTGTGGACATCCTCGCCACAGCGATGACGGGGGGCAACGCGGCCTTCCTGGCGGATCTCTACGCGCGCTGGGTGGAGAAGCCCGACAGCGTCGACCCGTCCTTCGCCGAGCTGTTCGCGGTCCTGGACGACGACGCCCGCGCCGTGCTGGGGGACGCGTCGGGCGCGTCCTGGGCGCCCCGCCCGCGCGGCGGCTTCGCCCCCGAGGAGGCCACCCCCGCCGTGACCAAGGGCGCCAAGGCCGCGCCGGGCGCCGGGGCCGGCGCGGCGCCCGCCCCGGACGAGGGCGCCACGCGCCGGCAGGTGCTCGACAGCGTGCGCGCCCTGATGCTGATCCGCGTGTACCGGGTGCGCGGCCACCTGGAAGCCCAGCTCGACCCGCTCGGCCTGACTAAGGCGCGCCACCACCCCGAGCTGGACCCGGCGAGCTACGGCTTCACCGAAGGCGACTGGGACCGGCCGTTCTTCATCAACAAGTCGCTCGGGCGCGAGACCGCGACCCTGCGCGAGATCATGGACATCCTGCGCGCCACCTACTGCGGCCCCGTCGGCGTCGAGTTCATGCACATCCAGGACCCCGACCAGAAGAGCTGGATCCAGGAGCGGATCGAGGGCGCGCCGTGGCGCTCGGCCTTCACCCGCGAGGAGAAGGCGGGGATCCTGCGGCACCTGACCGAGGCGGAAGGGTTCGAAACCTTCTGCGCCCGCAAGTTCGTCGGCACCAAGCGGTTCGGGCTGGAAGGCGGCGAGGTCACGATCCCCGCGGTGCAGGCGGTGATCGACACCGCCGCCCGCGACGGCGTGGGCGAGGTGGTGATCGGCATGGCCCACCGGGGCCGGCTGAACACGCTCGTCAACGTGGTGCGCAAGCCCTACGTGCAGGTGTTCTCGGAGTTCAAGGGCGGCTCGGCCAACCCCGACAGCGTGCAGGGCTCGGGCGACGTGAAGTACCACCTGGGCACCTCGGTGGACGTGGAGATCGAGGGTCGGCAGGTGCACCTGTCGCTGCAACCGAACCCGTCGCACCTGGAGGCAGTGGACCCGGTGGTGGCCGGCAAGGTGCGGGCGCGGCAGGACATGCGCGGCGACACCAGGAACCGCCGCTCGGTGATGGGCATCATCCTGCACGGCGACGCGGCCGTTGCCGGCCAGGGCGTGGTGTACGAGGTGCTGGCGATGAGCCAGCTGATCGGCTACCGCGTTGGCGGCACCGTCCACATCGTCACCAACAACCAGATCGGCTTCACCACCACCCCGGCGCACGCCTACTCCGGCCTGTACTGCACCGACGTGGCCAAGGCGGTGCAGGCGCCGATCCTGCACGTCAACGGCGACGACCCCGAGGCGGTGGTGTTCTGCGCCCGGATGTGCGCCGAGTACCGCCAACGCTTCGGCGCCGACATCATGCTCGACATCGTCTGCTACCGCCGCCACGGCCACAACGAGACCGACGAGCCGGCCTTCACCCAGCCGCTAATGTATGCCCGCATCAAGGAGACGCCCACCACGCGCGCCCGCTACGCCCAGCGCCTGATCGCCGAGGGCTCGGTGGCCGAGGCGGAAGCGGTGGCGATGCTGGACGACTTCAACGCCACGCTGGAGGAGGCCCTGCAGCAATCGCAGGGCTTCAAGCCCAACAAGGCCAATTGGCTGGAAGGCGCGTGGTCCGGCATCAAGGCCGCCGGCGACGAGACCGCCGACACCGAGCACGGCACGGCGGTGGACCTGGACGCGCTGCGCGAGGTCGGCGCCGCCCTGTCGCGCGTGCCGGAAGGCTTCGGCGCCAACCCCAAGATCCTGCGCCAGCTGGAAGCCAAGAAGCAGGCGGTGGAGAACGGCGAGGGCATCGACTGGGCCACCGGCGAGGCCCTGGCCTTCGGCACGCTGCTGCTCGACGGCCACCGCGTGCGCCTGTCCGGCGAGGACGTGCAACGCGGCACCTTTTCCCAGCGCCACTGCGTGCTGGTGGACCAGAACACGCAGGCCGAGTACGTGCCGCTGAACAACATCCGCGACGGCCAGCCCCGGCTGGAGGCCTTCAACTCGCTGCTCTCCGAGTTCGGCGTGCTGGGCTTCGACTACGGCTACACCCTGGCCGACCCCGACACGCTGGTGCTGTGGGAGGCGCAGTTCGGCGACTTCGCCAACGGCGCGCAGGTCATCATCGACCAGTTCATCGCCTCGGCCGAGACCAAGTGGCTGCGCATGTCCGGGCTCGTGATGCTGCTGCCCCACGGCTACGAGGGGCAGGGGCCGGAGCACTCCTCCGCGCGCCTGGAGCGCTACCTCCAGCTCTGCGCCGAGAACAACCTGCGCGTAGTGAACCTCACCACCCCCGCCAACTACTTCCACGCCCTGCGCCGCCAGCTCAAGGCCAACTACCGCAAGCCGTTGGTGCAGATGACGCCGAAGTCGCTGCTTCGCCACAAGCTGGCGGTGTCCTCGCTCAGCGAGTTCGGCCCCGGCTCCGCCTTCCGCCCGGTGATCGGCGAGGTGGACGCCATCGCTCCCGAGGAGGAGGTGCGGCGCGTCGTGCTGTGCGCGGGCAAGGTGTACTACGACCTGCTCCAGGCGCGCCGCGACAACGGCCGCACCGACGTGGCGATCGTGCGGCTGGAGCAGATGTATCCCTTCCCCGCCAAGGCGCTGGCCGGGGTGCTGGCGCCCTACCGCCGCGCCGACGTCGCGTGGTGCCAGGAGGAGCCGGAGAACATGGGCGCCTGGAACTTCCTCGACCGGCGGATCGAGCGGGTACTGGGGGGCCTCGACGTTTCTGCCAAGCGGCCGGAGTACGTTGGCCGCGCCGCAGCGGCTAGCCCGGCCACCGGCTCCGCCAAGACCCACGCCCGGCAGCAGGAGGCCCTCGTCGCGCAGGCCCTCGGCCTCGCCTGAGGGAATGGGACACACCCGTGAGCGAGACCCCGGCATGAGCGACATCCTGGTGCCCACCCTGGGCGAGAGCGTCAGCACGGCGACCGTGGCGCGCTGGCTGAAGAAGGCCGGCGAGAAGGTGGCGGCCGACGAGCCGCTGGTGGAGCTGGAAACCGACAAGGTCACCGTGGAGGTCAACGCCCCCTCCGCCGGCGTGCTGGAGGCCATCGCCGCCGACGAGGGCGCCGAGGTGGAGGTGGGCGCCGTGCTCGGCTCCATCGGCGCGGCCGGTGCCGCCAAGCCGGCCGCCGCGGCCGCGCCCGCCGAGGCCACCGCCCCGGCCGCTGCTCCCCCGTCCCCCGCCCCGGCCGCGACGGTGCCCACGCAGCCCAGGGTCGAGGCCCCGCGCCCCGTTCCCGGCCCGCTGAGCCGCCCCGGCGGGCCCGAGCCGCACGCGCCGCTGCCGTCCGCGGCCAAGCTGATGACGGAGCGCGGCATCTCGGCCGAGCAGGTCGGCCCCGGCTCGGCCAAGGACGGGCGTATCGCCAAGGGCGACGTGCTGGCCTTCCTCGACCGCCCCGCGCCCGCGGCGCCCGCCCCCGCTGCGAAGGCGCCGCGCGCGCCCGAGGCCGGCGAGGAGCGGGTCAAAATGACCCGGCTGCGCCGCACCATCGCCGCGCGGCTGAAGGAGGCGCAGAACACCGCCGCCATGCTGACCACCTTCAACGAGGTGGACATGTCGGCGGCGATGGCCCTGCGGAGCGAGTACAAGGACGGCTTCGAGCGCAAGCACGGCGTCAAGCTCGGCTTCATGTCTTTCTTCGTGAAGGCGTGCGTCGCCGCCCTCGCCGAGTTCCCGGCGGTCAACGCCGAGATCGACGGCGAGGAGATCGTCTACAAGAACTTCGTGCACATGGGCATCGCCGTGGGTGGGCCGAACGGCCTGCTGGTGCCGGTGCTGCGCGACGCCCAGACGTTGGACTTCGCCGGCATCGAGAAGGCGATCGGCTCCTTCGGCAAGCGCGCCCGCGACGGCCAGATCAAGCTGGAGGAGCTGGCCGGCGGGTCGTTCACCATCACCAACGGCGGCATCTACGGCTCGCTGATGTCCACGCCGATCCTCAACCCACCGCAGTCCGGCATCCTGGGCATGCACAAGATCCAGGAGCGCCCGGTGGCGGTGGCCGGCAAGGTCGAGATCCGGCCGATGATGTACCTGGCGCTGAGCTACGATCACCGCATCGTCGACGGCAAGGAGGCGGTGAGCTTCCTGGTCCGCGTCAAGGAGAGCATCGAGGACCCCCGGCGCCTGCTGCTGGGCTTGTAGCCGCCGCCGCGGCGCCCCGGGCCGCCCCGGGGCGCACTCCCGCCCGGGGTGGCCATCCGGGGCGCGGCCATCCGGGGCGGCGTCCCCGGGCGGGGGGCGGATTTTTTCCCGGCCCGTGCGGTTCCGGCGCATCCGTCGGGCACCGTCGCCATTATCATTGCGGCGATCATCGTCCTGCGGGGGTGGAATGCGCTGGGGTGGCTACGGCCGAACGCGACCTGGCTGGCGGAACCGCCTCGGCGAGGCGAGTTGGGCCGTGGTGCTGGTCGGCGCCATGCTGCTGGCGGCGTGGTACCTGTACGAGCCACCGCTGCGGGTTTCCATGCCGCGCGCGCCCGACGGGCCCGTGCTGCCCGGCCTGTCCCGGTCCGCCGGGCCCGCGGCCCCCGCCGCCAGCCCCGACCGCCTCCGCCTCGAGCAGGAGCGGCTGGACCTGCTGCGCCGGATGCAGGCCGCCGAGAGCGAGTCCCTGCGCTCCGCGACCGACGTTCGGGGAGCCGTGCTGGACCAGATACGGATGCTGGAAGCGCGGCGCTCGGCGCTGCTGGAGGAGATCGCCCGGCTGGGCACCGACGGCCCGCCCGCCGCCGGCGACGGGGGCCCGCTCGCCACGGGCGACGGGGGGGTGGTGACGGAGGCGCTGCCGGACCTGCCGGCCGCCGTCGCCGCGACGGAGCCGGCCGATCCGGAACCCGGGCCGCCCGAGCCCCCGCTCTCGCCCGCACCCGGACCGCCCGGGCGGATGATGGCGGATGCGGCCCTGCCCGCGCCGGCGGCGATCCCGCCACCGCCGGCCGACGCCGTCCCGCCGACGCCGCTCCCCGGGCCGCCCTCGGTCGCCGCACCGCCGACCCCGGCGACGGCCACCGTCGAGGCGCCATCGGAACTGGGAACGACGGACCCCGTCGCCGACGCACCCGCGCTGCCCCCGAGCGGCATCCTCGTGGCGGGCCGGCCTGCGTCCGGCATCGTCGCGGAGCCCCTGCCGGCGCCGGCGGCACCCGCCAGCCAGGGCGTCGCGGAGTCGCCGCGCGCCGCGCCCGACGGCGCGCCCCTGCCGCGGCCGCCGCCCGCGCCGCCGGAAGGCGCCGTGCTCGCGGCGCTGCCGCCGCCGCCGCCCGCCGCCCGTGCCTTCTCGCCCGCGCCGACGCCGCGCGCGCGGGCCGACTTCGCCAACGACGTCCAGGCCGCCGCCGCGGTAGCGGAGCGCCGCTGCCGGGCCATCGTGGTCCGGGCCCAACTCGGGGAGGAACCCTCAGATGCCGACAAGAACTTCCTGCGCTCCGGCTGCCGCGCGCGCTGAGCGGCCGGGCAGGGCGCTCGCCGCGCTCCTGCTGGTCGGCCTCGGCGCGCTGGCCGGCTGCGCCATCCCCGGCCGCGGCCCCGCCGGCCCGCCGGTCGCGGCCGCGCTGCCGCCGATGGCCGTGGCCGACGCCGCCAAGCCGCCGCGCGACGCCCTGCCGCTAAACGACGCCGTGGCCAGCCTCGCCACTTCGCTGCTCGACCGCGCGCGGCTGGACCCGCCCGGGCCGTCGGGCCGCTACACGCTGGTGGTGGACCCGCTGATCGACCGCGCTTCGGGCGTGCAGACCGGCACCACGCGCGCGATGGAGGCGCGCATCGGCGCCCTCGTCGGGGCCCGCTACCCGCAGTACGACCTCAAGCGCTTCTCCACCGCCACCCTCGACGAGAAGCCGCTGATCCTGCTCGGCGCCATCACCCCCGTGTCCGCCGCGGGCGTGATCCCGGCGATGGCGCAGGGCCGGCCCGAGATCTACCGCATCTGGGCGGTGATCGCGGACCTGCGCACCAACACGGTGGTGTCGCACGAGACCGCCTGGGTGCGCGCCACGGACGTGGACCCCGCCCCGGTCGGGTTCTCCCGCGACAGCCCGACCTGGGCGCCCGAGCCGGTGGTCGCGGCCTACCTGCGCACCTGCGCCCTGGACCCCGGCGCGCCGGTGGACCCCGTTTATCTCCGGGCGCTGCGGTCGCAGGCGCTGGTGGCCGACGCCACGCGCGAGTACGAGGGCGGCCGCTTCCGCGAGGCGCTCGCCTCCTTCGACGCGGCGGACCAGCTCCCCGCGGGTGCCGCGCGCCTGGCCGTGCTCAACGGCGTCTACCTGTCGTCCCGGGCGCTGGGGCAGGGCGGGCGGGCCGAGGAAGCGTTCGGCCGCGTCGTGGCGCTGGGGCTGGAGCAGGGCCGGTTGGCCGTGAAGTTCGTGTTCCAGCCGGCCTCCACCGCCTGGTGGCCGGATCGCGCGGTGAGCGGCGACTACCCGATGTGGCTGCGCCAGATCGCCCGGCAGGCATCGACCCGGGAGGGCTGCATCGAGGTCAGCGGTCATACCAGCCCGACCGGAGCGGCCGCGCTGAACCAGCGTCTGTCGCTCGCCCGCGCTCAGCGGGTGCGCACCGCGCTGTTGTCGGACGCGCCGCCACTGCGATCGCGCACCAGGGCGATGGGGGCGGGCTCGGCCAGGCCGATCGTCGGCTCGGGCGCCGACGACGCCACCGACGTGCTGGACCGGCGCGTGGAACTGCAGCCGCTGCCCTGCGCGGCGGTCACGGCCTCGCTGGACGGCTGAACCCGCCCCGGGGCCCCGGTCGCCGCTGGCCCCGGCTCGGAACCAGAGGGGCTCTACCCCTCTGGTCCCCCCGCGAGAACCCCGAGGTTCCTCGACCCCTATCCGTGAAGGGAATGCCGAGGCTGACAAGGGGTTTAGTCAACGACGCGGAGTCGCCGTCATTGAACAAATCCCTCCTGTCAGCCCGGGTAGACTGTCGGCGAGGATCCAGGGACCACCTGGGTCCCCGGCGGGGTCCAGGAGGCGGAGCCCCTGGCCCACACCGGACCAGCGGAAACCGGGACCGGCCGCGGGACCGCCCGCGACCGACCCCGGTTTGCGCCCCTCAGGCCGTGCGGTCGCCGCCCGCCGTTCCCGCCGGTGCCGTGGCCGCCAGCGTCGCCTGCGCCGCCGCCAGCCGGGCCACCGGCACGCGGTAGGGCGAGCACGAAACGTAGTCGAGCCCGACGCTCTCGCAGAACTGGATGGAGGCCGGGTCGCCGCCGTGCTCGCCGCAGATGCCCATCTTGAGGCCGGGCTTGGTGGTGCGGCCCTTCTGCGCCGCGATCTCCACCAGGGCGCCGACCCCCTCGACGTCGATGGTCACGAAGGGGTCGCGCGGCAGGATGTCGTGCTCGACGTAGAAGGGCAGGAACTTGCCCGCGTCGTCGCGCGACAGGCCGAAAGCGGTCTGCGTCAGGTCGTTGGTGCCGAACGAGAAGAAGTCGGCCGACCGGGCGATGGAATCCGCGATCAGCGCCGCGCGCGGCAGCTCGATCATGGTGCCGACCAGGTACTCGATGGTGCGGCCGCGCTCGGCGAACACCGCCTGCGCGACCCCGTCCACCTGGGCGCGGGTGATGTCCAGCTCGCGCTTGGTGGCGATCAGCGGGATCATGATCTCGGGCACCGGCGCGGCGCCGGTTTCCTCGGCCACCGCGACGGCGGCCTCGAAGATGGCGCGCGCCTGCATCTCGTACATCTCGGGGTAGGTGATGCCTAGGCGGCAGCCGCGATGTCCCAGCATCGGGTTGGCCTCGGCCAAGTCAGCGGCGCGCTGGCGCATGGCGGCGAGGTCGGTGCCCAGGCTGGCGGCCACCTCCGCCATGTCCTCCTCGCGGTGAGGGAGGAACTCGTGCAGCGGCGGGTCGAGCAGGCGGATGGTCACCGGCAGCCCCGCCATGATGCGGAACAGCTTCACGAAGTCGTCGCGCTGGAACGGCAGCAGCCTCGCCAGCGCGTCGCGGCGGCCGCTCTCGGTTTCAGACATGATCATCTGCCGCACCGCGCCGATGCGGTCGTGGTCGAAGAACATGTGCTCGGTGCGGCTCAGGCCGATGCCCTCAGCGCCGAACTTGCGGGCGGTCTCGGCGTCCAGCGGCGTTTCGGCGTTGGCGCGCACGCCCATCCGGCGCACCGCGTCGGCCCACTCCATCAGGGTTGCGAAGTCGCCCGACAGCTTGGGCTCCACCATCGCCACCGAGCCCAGGAATACCTCGCCGGTGGCGCCGTCCAGCGTGATGGTCTCGCCGCCCTGCACCACGTGGCCGCCGGCCGACAGCGCCTGGGCGGCGTAGTCCACCACGATGCCGCCCGCGCCCGCGACGCAGGGCCGGCCCATGCCGCGCGCCACCACCGCGGCGTGGCTGGTCATGCCGCCGCGGGTGGTGAGGATGCCCTTGGCGGCGTGCATGCCGGCGATGTCCTCCGGCGAGGTCTCGATCCGCACCAGGATCACGCTCTCGCCCTTGGCGGCGCGCGACTCCGCTTCCTCGGCCGAGAACACCACCACGCCGCAGGCGGCGCCGGGGGATGCCGGCAGGCCGCGGGTCAGCACCTTGCGCGCGGCGTTCGGGTCCAGGGTGGGGTGCAGCAGCTGGTCGAGCGAGCCGGGCGAAACGCGCCGGATCGCCTCCGAGCGGTCAATCAGCCCGTCCCGCGCCATGTCCACGGCGATCTTGAGCGCGGCGGCCGCGGTGCGCTTGCCGTTGCGGGTCTGCAGCATGTAAAGCTTGTTGCTCTGCACCGTGAACTCGATGTCCTGCATGTCGCTGTAGTGCCGCTCGAGGGTCTCCCGCACGCGGCACAGCTCTGCGTAGGCCCCCGGCATGGCGCGCTCCATGCTCACCTCGCCCGGCTTGGCGCGCGCCTCGGACATCGGCTGCGGCGTGCGGATGCCGGCCACCACGTCCTCTCCCTGCGCGTTGATGAGGTACTCGCCGTAGAACACGTCCTCGCCGGTGGACGGGTCGCGGGTGAAGCACACCCCCGTGGCGCAGTCGGCACCCATGTTGCCGAACACCATCGCCTGCACGTTGACCGCCGTGCCCCAGTCCGCGGGGATGTCGTGCAGCCGGCGGTAGGTGATGGCGCGCTGGTTCATCCAGGAGCCGAACACCGCGCCGATCGCGCCGCTGAGCTGGGCCTGCGGTTCCATCGGGAAGGGCGCGCCGGTGGCCTCCTCGACCATCGCCTTGTAGCCGGCCACCACGCGCCGCCAGTCGGCCGCGCTCAGCTCGGTGTCCTCCACCGCGCCGGTCTCGACCTTGGTTTCCTCGATGATCTCCTCGAAGCGGTGATGGTCCACCCCCAGCACCACCGAGCCGTACATCTGCACGAAGCGGCGGTAGCTGTCCCAGGCGAAGCGCTCGTCGCCCGAGGCCTTCTCCAGCCCGCGCACCGTCTCGTCGTTCAGGCCGAGGTTGAGCACCGTGTCCATCATGCCCGGCATGGACACCCGCGCGCCCGAGCGCACCGACACCAGCAGCGGGTTGTCCGGATCGCCGAAGCGCGCGCCCACAGCGTCCTCGACCCGCGCCAGGGCCTCGGCCACCTGCGACCGCAGGTCGTCGGGGTAGCGTTCGCTGTTGCCGTAGTAGTGCGTGCACACGTCGGTGCTGATGGTGAAGCCGGGCGGCACGGGCAGGCCGATCGAGGCCATCTCGGCCAGGTTGGCGCCCTTGCCGCCCAGCAGGTCACGCATCGCCGCGCGGCCCTCGTTGCGGCCGGCGCCGAAGCCGTAAACCCACTTGGTCGTCGTCGCGCTCATCGGGGCCTCCTCAGCCTTCGATCCTGGAGAAGTCCGCCACCCCGTCCACGGCGGCGCGCAGTGAGGCTAGCATATTCAGCCGGTTTCGTCTCAGCGCCGGTTCGGGGTCGTTGACCGTGACGTCGGTGAAGAAGCCGTCCACCGGCCCGCGCAGCGCGGCCAGCGCGGCCATGGCGTCGCCGAAGCGCTCGGCCCGCAGCGCCGCGTCCACCGCCGGGGCGGCGGCGGCCAGGGCGTCGGCCAGGGCCCGCTCGGCGGGGGCGCGCAGCAGCGCCGGGTCGGCGCCGGGGGCGTGCGGCCCGTCCCGACGCTCCTCGATCCGCAGGATATTGGCGGCGCGGCGATAGGCGGCCAGCAGATCGGCGCCTTCCGGCGTGGCGAGGAAGTCGCGCACGGCGTCGGCGCGGGCCAGGACGCGGTTGAGGTCGTCGTCGGCCCCGCCGCCGAAGGCCGCCGCCAGCACGTCGTGACGCGCCCCCTCGGCGCGCAGCTGCACCCGCAGCCGCTCGAACAGGAAGTCCAGCAGCCCGGCGGCGAAGGCCGCCACCATCGGCGGGTGCGGCGAGCGCAGGGAGGGCTGCCAGCCGGCGCCCAGCTTCTCGCCCGCCACCGCCATGCCGAACTCCGGGTCGGCGGTCATGCCCTGCGCGGCGGGGAAGCCGAAGAACGCCTCGGCCACCGCGTCGGCCAGCCCCAGGCGCAGCCCGTTCTCGCGCACGATGCGGATCACCCCCAGCGCGGCGCGGCGCAGCGCGTAGGGGTCGCCCGAGCCGGTGGGCTTCTCTCCGGCGGCGAAGAACCCCGCCAGCTGGTCCAGCTTGTCGGCCAGGGCGGCGGCCACCGCCACCGGCTCGCCCGGCGCGGCGTCGCCGGGGCCGAGCGGTCGGTAGTGCGCGCCCACCGCCTCGGCCACGCGCGGGTCCTCGCCGTCGGCTAGCGCGTAGTGGCGGCCCATCACGCCTTGCAGCTCCGGGAACTCGCCCACCATGCCCGAAGCGAGGTCGGCTTTGCTCAGCCGCCCCGCCCGCGCCGCCAGCGCCGGGTCGGCGCCGACCAGCGGGGCGAGGTGGCGGCTCAGCCGCTCCAGCCGCGCCACGCGCTGCCCCTGGGTGCCGAGCTTGGCGTGGAACACGACGGCGTCCAGCTTCGGCAGCAGGGACTCCAGCGGCGCGCGGCGGTCGTTGTCCCAGAAGAAGCGGGCGTCGGACAGCCGGGCGCGCAGCACGCGCTCGTTGCCGGCCACGATCGCGGCACCCCCGTCATCGGCGGCGATGTTGGCCGCGAAGGCGAAGCGGTTGGCCGCCGCGCCGTCGGGCGTGCGCAGCGCGAAGTAGCGCTGGTTCACCCGCATGGTGGTGCGCATCACCTCGGCCGGCAGGTCCATGAAGGCGTCGTCGATCCGGCCCAGCAGCGGCACCGGCCATTCCACCAGCCCCGCCACCTCCGCCAGCAGCCCGCGATCGGGCACCACCGCCAGCCCGGCCTCGGCGGCGAGACGGTCCACGCCCTCGGCGATCAGCCGCTCCCGCTCGCCGGCCTCGGGCACCACGAAGCGGCGGCGCAGCCCGTCGCGCCATTCCGCCAGCGAACGCGCGGCGAAGGCGCCCGGCGCGTGCAGGCGGTGGCCCTCGGTCTCGTCGCCCGAAGCGAGGCGGTGGCCGTCATCCTCGCCCTGCCGCAGGTCGAACGGCACCACCGCGCCGCCCAGCACGCACAGGATGCGCCGCAGCGGGCGGACCCAGGTGAAGGCCGAGGCGCCACCCCAGCGCATGGATTTCGGCCAGGGAAAGCGCCGCAGCAGCCCGGGCAGTATCTCGGCCAGCACCGCCGCCGCGGGGCGGCCGGGGCGGCGGATCACGGCGTACAGGTAGCTGCCGCTCTTGCCCTCGCGCGCTTCCAGCTGGTCGCGCGCCAGCCCCGTCGCGCGGAGAAAGCCTTCCAGCGCCGGGCCGGCGGCGTCGGCGCGCGGCCCGCGTCGCTCCTCCGACACCGCGGCCGTGGCGGCGGGCAGCTCGGCCGCGAGCGCGATCCGGCGCGGGCCGTGGAAGCTGCGCGCCTCCGCCAGCGCCAGCCCGGCGGGCTCGAGCGCCTCGGCCAGCAGCCGCGCGAGGTCCTCCGCCGCGCGCGGCTGCATCCGGGCGGGGATCTCCTCCGAGAACAGCTCGATCAGCAGCTCCGGCATCAGGGGGCGCGCTCGACGTCGGTGCGGGCGAAATCCTCGCCCTTGAACAGCAGCGGCTCGCCTCGCTCCCGCGCCAGGGCGTAGCTGAAGCAGTCGCCGAAGTTCAGCGCCGCCGGATGATTGCCGCGGCCCCACTGGCGCCACGCCGCCCTGGCGTCGCGGGCGAGTTGGTGCGTTACGGGCACCACCTCGATGCCGGCATCCGAGATCAGCTCGTCGAAATCGCGCTCCGTCCGGCCCGCCGAGCGGCCCCCGGCCACTATCGCCGCTTCCAACCAACTGGCGGCGGTCATGCGCGGCGACGCGGCCCTGGCCAAGGCCCCAGCGAAGTGCTTCCCGTCCTCCTCCCCCAGCAGGATCGCCACCAGCGCCGAATTGTCCACGATCATCGCGCCGCCCTCACCGAGGCAGGCCCGAACGCGGGTTGTAGAGAAGGGCGTCGAGCCCGGCGTTGCTCATCAGCGTGCCGCCGGCATTCTCCCGGATCCGGGTGGCGAGCGCCTGGATGCGCTCGACCCGGACGGCCTCCTCGCGCCCGCGGCGTTCCTTCTCCAGCTTCTCGCGCACCGCCGCGCGCATCGCGCCGGTCGCCGTGGTACCGAGCAGCGCGGCCAGTTCCCTCGCTTCGGCAATCAGCGCCGCGTCCTTGATGTTCAGCTGGCCCAAGGCGCCTGTCCGGCATAGTTCCACAACGTCATGGTATGCGAAGCGGCTGCCCCCGTCACGCCGCCTCTCCCGCCACCCAGCCCTCGCAGCAGCGCCGCGCCAGCGCGCGCACCCGGCCGATGTAGGCGGCGCGCTCGGTCACGCTGATGGCGCCGCGGCTGTCGAGCAGGTTGAACACGTGGCTGGCGCGTATGCACTGGTCGTAGGCCGGCAGCGCCAGCGCGCGGTCAGCCAGGGCGTTGCACTCGGCCTCGGCGTCGGCGAAGTGGCGGAACAGCCGCCCGACGTCGGCGTGCTCGAAGTTGTGGGCGGAGAACTCCCGCTCGGCGCGCAGGAACACGTCGCCGTAGCGCACCCCGGCGCCGTTGAAGTCCAGGTCGTACACGTTCTCCACGTCCTGGACGTACATCGCCAGCCGCTCCAGCCCGTAGGTCATCTCGAAGGAGGGCAGCACCACCGGGATGCCGCCGACCTGCTGGAAGTAGGTGAACTGCCCCACCTCCATGCCGTCGCACCACAACTCCCAGCCCAGGCCCCAGGCGCCGAGGGTCGGGCTTTCCCAGTCGTCCTCCACGAAGCGGAAGTCGTGCTTGAGGGGATCGAGGCCGATGGCGCGGTAGGAGCCCAGCAGCAGGTCCTGCGCGTCGGCCGGGCTCGGCTTCACGATCACCTGGTACTGGTAGTAGTGCTGCAGCCGGTTCGGGTTCTCGCCGTAGCGCCCGTCCGACGGGCGGCGGGTGGGCTGCACGTAGGCCGCGCGCCACGGCCTCGCGCCCAGCGCGCGGAGCGTGGTGGCCGGGTGGAAGGTGCCGGCGCCGACTTCCTTGTCGTAAGGTTGCAGGATGACGCAGCCCTGCCGCGCCCAGTAGGCGTGCAGGCGCAGGATGATGTCCTGGAACGAGGGCGGCCGCGCGGCCGGTGCTTCGGGCATGGGTCTGGATGTTTCGCGGCTGCCTCGCGTCGCAACCTAGTCGCCCACCCCCCGCCGGGCAAGGAACCATCCCCGGAGGTCCGTCCCCCTTCCGGATGGCCGGCAGGTGACGGTGTGAGATCGAGGGACCGCGCCGCGGCCTTCCCGTAACCCGGGGTTAGTATCCCGCCGCTACGGTCGGGCCCTTCCATCGGACGGGTGCAACCATCGTGTCATCCCAGAAGTACCGGCTCGTCACCCGCAGCGACTTCGACGGCCTCGTCTGCGGCATGCTGTTGCGTGAGCTGGACATGATCGACGACGTCAAGTTCGTCCATCCGAAGGACATGCAGGACGGCACCGTGCCGATCACGTCGCGCGACATCGTGACGAACCTGCCCTACGTTGAAGGCTGCTACCTCGCCTTCGACCACCACGAGAGCGAGGTCGCGCGCAACGGCGACCGTACCCGCGACGATCACGTCATCGATCCCGCCGCGCCGTCGGCGGCCCGCGTCGTCTACGACCACTTCGGCGGCGCCGCGGCCTTCCCGCACGTCAGCGCCGAACTCATGGCGGCGGTGGACCAGGCGGATTCGGCGCGGTTCACGCGCGACGAGATCCTCAACCCGCGGGGCTGGGTGCTGCTCAACTTCCTGATGGACTCGCGGACCGGGCTCGGCCGCTTCCGCGACTTCCGCATCTCCAACTACGAACTGATGATGCAGCTGATCGAGCGCTGCCGCGACCAGGCGATCGAGGACGTGCTGGCGCTGCCGGACGTGCGGGAGCGCGTCGATCTCCACGACGCCCACCGCGAGTTGTTCGCCGCCCAGCTCCGCCGCTGCACCGAGGTCCACGGCAAGCTCGCGCTCATCGATCTGCGCGACGAGGAGGTGATCTACGCCGGTAACCGCTTCATGGTCTACGCCCTGTTCCCGCAGTGCGACATCTCGACCCACGTCCTGTGGGGCGTGCGGAAGAGCAACACCGTCTTCGCGATCGGCAAGTCGATCCTCGACCGCGGCTCGCCCGTGGACGTCGGCGCGCTCTGCCTGGACCACGGCGGCGGCGGCCACCGCGCGGCCGGAACCTGCCAGGTGCCCAACGACTGGGCCGAGGCGGTGAAGGCCGAGCTGATCGCGGTCCTGTCGGGACCGTCTTCCAGCGCCGCCGCCTGAGTCGGGCGCCCCCGCGCCGGCGGGACGAGCCCGCTCTTGCGCGGCAGCGGCGGCCGGGCCAAGCAGGGAGCCATGCGGTTCGAGCGCGACCTGCGGGCCCTGAGCGCCGTCGTCGTGGCGGTGGGCGCCGTGGCCTTCTACCGGCACCTCTACGTGGAGCCGCGGGAATGGGGGGCCGCCTGCCTCGACCTGTCCCGGGCACCGGCGGCGTGCCTGCCGCGCGCGGCGCTGTTGTGGCTGCAGCACTGGCAAATCTGGGGCACCGCGGCGCTGGCGCTGGGCGCGTGGTCACTGCTCGGCGCGCCGAGGGCGGTGCGGGCGGCCGCCGTCGCGCTGGGCATCGTCGCGGTGCTGAACTTCAACGCCACCTGGGGCATGCTCGGCGCCGCACTGGGCGCCTGGGCCTGGATCGGCGCCGCGGCGCGCGAGGAGCGCGCGATGGCCGGATCCGCGAAGCCACCGGCGAGCGCCCGTTCGCGTTGATCCGACGTGAGCCGGAAGGGCCCCGTTCCTCCGGACACCCCGCCGGTAAACCGAGTTTTCCGGACCTTCCATCCGTGAGAAGCAATGCCCCTGTGGACAGGGGGGTACACCGAGGGCGAAGCCGCGCCGGTGTGCTCCCTTGTCCGTCAGGGCGAACTTACGGCGGGGGTCCGGGGGCAGAGCCCCTGGCCCGCGCCCGATCAGCCGGGACCCGCGCCCTTCCGCGGTTTGTCCCGGCTCCCCACCATCCCGCCTCAGACGGCCTTGGCGTTGATGCGCGACTCCGCCAGCGCGGTCAGCTTGAGGTCGGTCGCCTTCTCCTCGTCGAGGTTCTGCTTGAGCACCGCCGCGCAGTCGTCGCGGCCGAGCTGCTTGGCGAAGGCGATCAGCGAGCCATAGCGGGTGATCTCGTAGTGCTCCACCGCCTGCGCGGAGGACAGCATCGCGGCGTCGCGCACGTTGCCGTCCTGGGTGTCGGAGATAATGTCGTTGGCTTCCTCCAGGATGCCGTCCATCGCCGCGCAGGTGACGCCCTTTACCGGTTGCCCGTGCATCCCGAACACCTTCTCCAGCCGCTCGATCTGCCCCTTCGTCTCGATGAGGTGCGTCTCGAAGCCCTGCTTGAGCTGCGCGTTGGTCGCTTTGTCGATCATCTTGGGCAGCGACTTCGCGATTTGGTTCTCGGCGTAGTAGATATCCTGCAGCGTGTGCACGAACAGATCGTCGAGCGTCTTGATCGGCGTCGAGAAGAGGGCCATGGCGTTCTGCTCCAGTTCGGGACGCCCGCGCGTCGCCGGCATCCTGCCCGCGTCCCGCGCGTCGTCGCTCGCCCGGGGAACGCCCCGGCACCCAGCGCGGTTGCCGCCCGGGCCGCCGCCCGTCCCGGGCCGCGCGCGCGTTCCACGGATCAGCCAGCCCGGCCGCCGCCGTCGCGCCGCAGCAGCGCCGGCGCCGCCAGCCCCAGCGCGCAGGCGCTCCAGCCCAGCGCCTGCACGTTCGCGGGTCCTTCCAGCACCGCGCTGGCCACCGCCGCGAAGGCCAGCGCGCCGCCCGCCCAGGCTTCCGCCCAGCCGCCGCCGCGAAGCGGCAGGTCGCGCAGCAGCGCCCGCGCCACCACCGCCACCAGCGGCACCGCGAAGGTGGGGAAAGGAAAATCGCGGTAGCGCGGGTCGAACAACAGCAGCAGTTGCAGCACCGCCGCGGTCCACAGGAACACGAAGGAAAGGTCGTCCAGCGCCCAGCCCCGCCAGTCGCGCAGCCGCAGCTGGCCCCGCAGCGCGTCGCGCACGGTGGCGGTGGCCTGGGCGCCGTCGCGCGCCGGCTCGACGGGCAGGCCCGACAGCCGCCGCCCGGCCCGGCGCAGCAGCAGCGCCGCGAGCGCCGCCTGCGCCGCGAGGTTGACCGCCACCGCGAGCGCGAGGTGTTCGTCGAAGGCGTAGGGCACGCCGCCGCACCACGCCAAGGCCAGCGCGTTGCCCAGGCCCACCGCCAGCAGCCCCAGGCGCCACGCCGGGGCGGCCGCGAAGGCGCGCGCCGCGGCGGCCCACAGCCCCAGGCCGAGCAGCGCCGCCGCGCCCGCGTACCAGCCCCAGTCCGCGTTCTCCCGCACCGGGCCGCCCAGCGGGAATTTCGGCCGCCGGTCGGCGGTCCACAGCCCCCAGGCGGCGCCCACCGTGCCCTCGTTGCGGTACTTCCAAACCTGGTCGAAAGCCTCGATGAAGTTGTACTCGAAGCCTTCCGCGACGCTCAGCGCGGCGAACTCGCGCAGGAAGCGCGCCTGCTCCACCACCGACGGCACCGCCCCCTCGCGCCAGCGCCCGTGCGAGGGCCAGCCGACCTCGCCGATCGCCACCGGCTTGCCCGGGAACTGCGCCCGCATCCGTCGCACCACGTCGCGCACGTGGCCGATCGCCGCCTCCACCCCCAGCGGCTCGTCCTCCCAGTACGGCAGCACGTGGATGGTCACGACGTCCACGTGCCGGGCCAGCTCCGGGAACTGCTCCCAGAACTCCCACACGTCGGCGTAGGTGACGGGCTGGCGCACCGCCGCGCGGACGCGATCGAGGTAGCCGGCCAGCACATCCGGAGGCAGGTCGCGGCGCAGCAGCACCTCGTTGCCCACCACCACGCGCTCGACGGACTGCGGAAACCGGTTGGCGCTGGCGATCAGCGCCGCCACCTCGCGCTCGTTCTGCCGGAGGTCGCGGCCCAGCCAGGCGCCCTGCCACACGCGCAGCCCGTGGCGTGCGGCCAGCCCTGCCACCTCGTACGCCCCTTCCAGGCTGGCGTAGGTGCGTATGCCGCGCACCCGGGGCGCGATCAGCGCGAGGTCCTCCTCCACCTCGGCCGCGGTGGGGAAGCGGTCGCGCAGCGGGCTCTGCCCGGCGCGGAACGGCGCGAACGACACGCTCCGGAGCTGGCCCGCCGGCATCGCCAGATCGGCCAGCCGCGCCCGGTTAGGCAGCCACCACAGCAGGAGCGTCAGGAACAGCCCGCCCAGGAGGACGAGCAGGGAGGGCAGGCCGATGGCGCGTCGCATGTCCCGCCCTCCATACAGGCGCGGCGCGGCGAAGATCAGGGGGGCGACCCGCCGGACGTCCCGACCCCGCGGCCGACCCCCGGCCGTGCGGCGGCGACCCGAGCGGCGGCGAACCGCCCCGCGACCCTCGCGCGACGTCCCGTGCAGCCCTTCGCCCGGTGCCGCGTTGCCGCGGATGAGCGCGATCCGAACGGGCGGGCGCGCGACGGGCGAGGATGGATGCCGATGACGCGAGAGCGCGCGATGCTGGGACGGCGGATGCTCGGGCAGCGGCTGCTGCCGGCCACCGCGCTGCTGGCCGGGGCGGCAATCGGTTCGCGCCCCGCCCCGGCCCGGGCTGCGACCCGCGCCGAGATCGACCGCGACGTGGAGGCCGCGCTCGTCCGGCTGCGCACGATGGACAACGCCCGCCCGCTGTTCGGCCGGGCCAGGGCGGTGCTGGTGTTCCCGCGCATCATCTCGGGCGGCTTCATCGTCGGCGGCCAGTACGGCGAGGGCGCGGTGCTGGAGAACAACGTCAACCGCGGCTACTACAGCATCGCCGGCTTGTCGCTCGGCCTGCTGGCCGGCGGCCAGGCAGCGGGGCTCGCCATGTTCTTCATGACCGAGGAGGCGGTCGCGGCCTTGATGCGCGCCGACGGCTGGGAGATCGGCACCGGCCCCACCGTGGTGGCGCTCGACCGCGGCCTGCAGGCCAACATCACCTCCACCACGCTGACCGAGCCGGTCTACGCCATCACCTTCGACCAGGCCGGGCTGATGGCGGCGCTGGCGCTGAACGGCACCAAGATCACCCGCATCACCCCCGGCGCCTGAGCGGGCGCCGCGCGATGACGGGCGAGGCGACGGACGGGCTGGACGACGACGCGGTGCGCGCGCTGCTGCTGCGGACGCGGCGAGTGGCGGTGGCGGGCGCCTCGGACAAGCCGGGGCGGCCCAGCCTGGGGGTGTTCGGCTTCCTGCTGGCGCGCGGCTACGACGCGGTGCCGGTGAACCCGGCGCTGGCGGGGCGGCCGGTGGCCGGGGTGCCGTCGGTCGCCTCGCTGGCCGAGGCCGGGCCGCTCGACCTCGTGGACGTATTCCGCCGTTCCGAGGAGGCCGGCGCCGTGGTGGACGAGGCGATCGCGCTCGGGGCGCGCGCGGTGTGGCTGCAACTGGGCGTGGTCGACCGGGCGGCCGGCGAGCGGGCGCGCGCGGCGGGCCTGGGCTTCGTCATGGACCGCTGCCCCGCTATCGAGTGGGGCCGGCTGGGCCTGCCGGACCGCGTGGACGGCTAAGCGCCCCGGCCCGGGGACGGCTTTTCCGCGATCCCCGGGCTGCGGACCGGCGCCGCCGGCGTTACACTCCCGCGTCACATCCGGCGCGCCCCCGACGCGCGGGCCCCCACGACACAGCACGAGGACACCACGATGCTCCAGCCAATCCCCGTCGCGGACCGGCTGCGCGCGTCGTGAGGGTCGTCATGATCCCGTCGGCGTCGGGCGGCATCGGCCACATCTCGCGCACCGCGACGCTGGCCCGCGCGCTCCGGCGCCTCGATGCCTCGGTGGAAGTCGAGTACGTGCTGGATTCCGACCGGCTGCGTCCCTTCAACGTGGAAGCGACGATGCAGATGGGCTACCGCCCGCGCTTCCTGCCGCCCCGCACCCGCGAGAACCGCGACGCCGTGGTGCGCGCCTGCCTGGGCGAGGCGGACGTGATCGTGGACGACACCCAGCGCTACTTGGTGCCGCTGCGCGCCTGCGTGCCGCGCGCCGCCTGGGTTTCCATCCCCATGCACCCCATCAACGACGAGCTGTTCGTGGACTGGCCGTTCCTCGAGCAGGTCGACGCGGTGGTCTGGGCCTACGCGCCGCTGGTGGAGATGCCCGCCGAGTTGGGACTCGTGGCCGACAAGGTGACGCGCACCGGCCCGTTCCTGGAACTGGGCGCGGTGCCGAACAAGGCCGAGGCGCGCGCCAAGCTCGGCCTGGACGCGGCCGCCGGCTCGGTGGTCTACGCCCCGCGCGGCTTCCCCTTCGGACGCGAGTTCGGCCACAAGGTCCTCGCCGGCGCCTTCGAGGCGGTGGCACAGCTGCGCCGCACCACCCAGCCCGGCCTGCTCCTCACCCTGCTGGCGGTGAGCGATCCCGCCGAGCTGCGCGGCATTCCCGGCGTCCCCGACGCGCTGCCGGACTGGGTGCGGGTGCGCGGCGTGCTCCCGCAGGCCGAGGCGCTGCTGCACATGCGCGCGGCCGACGTGCTGATGGCCGAGGGCACCTCCACCATGCACGAGGGGGCTGCGCTGCGCACACCGATGGTGCTCACCCCCGGCCCGATAGGGGAAACCCAGGGCTTGGCCCGCGCCCTGGCCCGGCACTGCGCCGCGATCACCTTCGAGGGCGAGAAGATCACCACCGCCAACTTGGCCCGCGCCTTCCACGACGTGCTGGAGCGCCGCGTTGATGCCGACGCCATGGCCGGGCGCGCCTTGTCGCTGGTCACCGTCGGCGGCGGCGTCGAGGCCGCGGCGCGGCTGGTGCTGGAGGTGGCGGCCCGGCACCGCGACGCGTTCGCGGCCTCCGCCGGTGCCGCGTTGGCCGCGACGAGATCGCCCGGGGCTTCGCCGGTCGGGGCCAAGCTGGTGGTCGGCTGAGCGCGAACGGCAACCGGAAGGCCGGGGCGGGAATGATCGCGCCCCCCGGCGCCACGAGAGCGGGGATGCAGGGGATGTTGGTGTTCGATCGCCATTCCGGCCCCGCGCGGGCGGGGTGCGCGCCGATGGGCCGCGCGCCGGCGGGCCGGTCGCGGGATGCCCCGGCGCTGCGGTTCGCGTCGCGCCGGCCCGGGCGTCGCCCGGCGTGAGCGCCGCCAACGCCGCGCTGTGCGCCGTGGCGGTGATGGCCAAGGCCCCGCGCCCGGGCACGGTCAAGACCCGCCTGTGCCCGCCGCTCGCGCCCGAGGAGGCGATGGCGATGAGCGCGGCCTTCCTGCGCGACGTCACTGCCAACATCGCCCTCGCTGCCGGCTCGGCGCCGCTGCGCGGCTTCGTCGCCTACGCGCCGCTCGGGCTGGAGCGCCTGTTCGACGGGCTGCTGGCGCCGGGCACGCGGCTGGTGCCGGCCGACGGCAGCGGCGGCGCGGCGGACGGGGTGGAAGGCTTCGGCACCTGCCTGCTGCACGCCGCGCGCGAGCTGTTCGGCCAGGGCTACGGCGCCGTGTGCCTGCTCAACGCCGACAGCCCCACCCTGCCCACCGCGCTGCTGCGCCGGGCCGCCGCGGCGCTGCTGCGGCCCGGGCCAGGCGGGGAAGCGCGCGCAGTGCTCGGCCCGGCCGAGGACGGCGGCTACTACCTGCTCGGCATGACCGCCCCGCACCCGGCGCTGTTCGAGCGCGTGGCCTGGAGCACGGAGCGCGTCGCCGACGACACGCGCGAGCGGGCGCGCGACGCCGGCCTGGCGCTGGAGGAGCTGGAGCCGTGGTACGACGTGGACGACCGCGCCGCCCTCGACCGCCTGCTGCGTGAGGTCGCCGCGCCGACGGGCGGCAGCGCCTCGCCGGCGGGCGGCGGCGGCCTGTCGCCCTACGCCGCGCCCGCCACCGCGGCCTGCCTGGACGGCCTGTCGCTGGCGGCGCGGCTGCACGCGGCGTGAGGCCGCCGCCGCGCCCGGGGCGTTCGTGACGGTGCGTGACGCGTCGGATTACGGGATTGAAAGGTTTTCCGCGCCGGGCCAACTGCCCGTCGCATCCGTGCGGGATCGTGCCCCGCGGCGGCCCGAACGGGAAAGCTGAGAAGACAATGACCGAGGAAGAGCGTCGCATCATCACGGACTACGTTTCGCGCGTGTCCGGCGCCCAGGCGCCGCAGCCGCAGCGGTCGAGCAGCCCGTGGGGCGGCAGCGTGCCCTCGACCCAGGCCGCGCCCGCCCTGCCGCCGGTGGACCCCGAGGCCGACCGCCTGATCGGCGACCTGTTCACCCGCTACCCCGAAGCTCGCTACCGGCTCACCCAGACCGCCTTCGTGCAGGAAGCGGCGCTGGTGCAGGCGCAGAACCGCATCCAGGAGCTGGAATGGCAGCTGGAGAACAGCCAGCGCCAGGCCCAGGGGGGAGCGCAGTCCCGCGGCGGGCTGTTCGGCGGCATGTTCGGCGGCGGCCAGCGGCAGCAGCAGATGCCCATGACTCCCCGCCCGCAGCCCATGCAGATGCCCGGCAACTACAATCCCGGCATGTTCGCGCAGCAGGGGGGGATGGGGCGCGGCGGTTCCGGCTTCCTCGGTTCCGCGCTGACCACTGCCGCCGGCGTGGCGGGCGGCCTGGTGCTGGGCAACGCCCTGATGGGCATGTTCGACGGCGGCCACGGCGCCGAGGCGGCGGCGGCCACGGCGGCCTCCGACCCCGGGTCCGCGGGCGACTTCGGCCAGCAGGACGTGGCCACGCCCGCCTCCTCGCCCTGGACCGACCCGGGCGCCCAGGACGCCGCGCCCGCAGGGGACGCCTTCGCCGCGCAGGATGGCGGCTGGGGCCAGGACGCCGGGAATGCCGACTACGACAGCGGCATGGACGATGCGGCGGGGTACGACGAGGAAGCCTGACGCCGAGCGCGGCGCCGGTGCCCCCGGCGCCGCGCTGCCCTCCCCCCAACCGACCCCGGCCCGGCGCCGCGCCGCCCGGATGGTCGCGGCGCGATCACGACCCCGTCGGCCGCAACACCGCGGCGGGGCGGCGCGTTCCACGGCCGTGCCACACGCGCCAGGACCCGCCCCGATGAGCACCGAACCGGCGTCGCCGGGCCCCGTGGGGCGGACGCGCCGCGAACTCCTGGACGCCGCCGCGGGCGCCGCCGTCCTTTCCCACCTCGCCGCGGGCACGGCCGACGCGGCCGATCCCGACGCGCCCGGACCGGACCGGACCGGCAGCGCCATGCCCGTCGTGCTGCGCGTCAACGGCCGCGACCGCCCACTTCGGCTCGACCCGCGCGTGACACTGCTCGACGCGCTGCGCGAGCGCCTCGACCTCACCGGCGCCAAGAAGGGCTGCGACCACGGCCAGTGCGGCGCCTGCACCGTGCTCCTGGACGGGCAGCGCGCCCTGGCCTGCCTGGTCCTGGCCGCGGCGGCGGAAGGGCGCGAGGTCACCACCATCGAGGGGCTGGCGGCGGCCGACGGCGCGCTGCACCCGATGCAGCGGGCCTTCATCGACCACGACGCCTTCCAGTGCGGCTACTGCACGCCCGGCCAGATCCTGTCGGCGGTGAGTTGCGTGCGCGAAGGCCATGCCGGCAGCGCCGAGGCGATCCGCGAGTCCATGAGCGGCAACCTGTGCCGCTGCGCCGCCTACCCCAACATCGTCGCCGCAGTGGAGCAGGCGCGCGACGAGATGGGGGCCTGAGCGCCCGTGCGCCCCTTCCGCTACGAGCGCGCCGCCGGCCCCGAGGCCGCCGCGCGCGCGGTCGCCGCCGCCAACGCCGACGCCGCCGGCGCCCACGCCCCGGCGCAGTTCCTCGCCGGTGGCACCACGCTGCTCGACCTGATGAAGCTCGACGTGATGCGCCCCGAGCTCCTGGTGGACATCGGCGCGCCCAGGCCGTCGCGCGCCGCCATTGGGCGCGACGTCTCGGGGCTGCGGCTGGACGCCCTGGCCAGCATGGCCGCGGTGGCCGACGACCCGGGCGTGCGCCGCGACTACCCCGCCATCGCCCAATCGCTCGCGCAAGCCGCCAGCGCGCAGCTGCGCAACATGGCCACCCTGGGCGGCAACGTGCTCCAGCGCACCCGCTGCCACTACTTCCGCGACACCGCTAGCGCCTGCAACAAGCGCGAGCCCGGCTCGGGATGCGACGCGCTGGGCGGCGCCAACCGCCTGCTCGCGGTGCTGGGCGTCAGTGAGCGCTGCATCGCCTCCTACCCCGGCGACTTCGCCCAGGCGCTGATCGCGCTGGACGCCACGGTGGAGGCGCTCGGCCCGTCCGGCGCCCGGAGCTTCCCCTTCGCCGAGCTGCACCGCGATCCCGGCGACACGCCGCACCTGGAAACCACGCTGCGGCCGGGTGAGCTGGTCACCGCCTTCCACGTGCCGGCCGCGCCCTGGGCCCGCCGCTCGGTTTACGTGAAGGTCCGCGACCGCGAATCCTACGCCTTCGCGGTGGCCTCGGCCGCCGTGGCGCTGGACCTGCGCGACGGCGTCGTGCGGGACGCGCGGATCGCGCTCGGCGGCGTGGCGGCGCGCCCCTGGCGCGCCCGCGAGGCGGAGGACGCGTTGCGTGGCCGCCCGCTCAACGAGGACACCGCGCGCGACGCGGCGGCGGTGGCCTTCCGCGGCGCCGTCACCCACGGCGAGAACGACTTCAAGCCCGAGCTGGGTCGCCGCACCGCGGCGCGCGCCCTGCTCGAGGCCGCGAGCTTGGAGGTCTGAGATGCCCGACGACGCGATCAGCCCCGCCGGCGTCATCGGCCGCGACACCGCCCGCCTAGAAGGCCGCGCCAAGGTCACGGGCGAGGCCCGCTACGCGTCCGACGAGCCGGTGGCCGATCCGGCCCACGCCTTCCTGGTGACCAGCACGGTGGCGCGCGGCCGCATCCTGGCCCTGCACCTGGGCGAGGCGCGCGCGGTCCCCGGCGTGCTCGACATCCTCACGCACGAGAACGTCGGCGGCCAGTCCAAGCCGCTGCCGCCCACCAAGGGCGGCGGCGGCTCCACCACCACGCTGGAATCCGACCGCGTCTGGCACGGCGGCCAGATCATCGCCGTGGTGCTGGCCGAGAGCTACGAGATCGCCCGCGAGGCCGCCTACCGCGTGCGCGTGGACTACGCCGCCGAGACGCCGGCGGCCGGCTTCGACGACCCCGGCACCGAAATCCAGGGCGTGGCCGAGGCCACCGGGCAGGAGGACCCGCGGGTCGGCGACGCGCACGCCGCCTTCGCCGGCGCGGCGGTGCGGGTGGACGGGCGCTACTCCACGCCGACCCAGCACCACAACCCCATCGAGCTGTTCACCACCACTTGCGCGTGGGACGGCGACCGGCTGACCATCCACGAGCCCAGCCAGTTCGTCGGAGGCCTCGGCGCCACGGTGGCCCGGCAGATCGGCGTCGCACCCGACAAGGTGCGCGTGCTGTCGCGCCTGGTCGGCGGCGCCTTCGGCTCCAAGGGCGCGGCCACCGCGCGCACCGCCTGGATCGCCCTGGCCGCGCGCCGGCTGGGCCGGCCGGTGAAGCTGGTGGCCACGCGTGAGCAGGGCTTCACCATCGTCACCTATCGCGCCGAGACCCGCCAGCGCGTGCGCCTGGGTGCCTCGCCCGACGGCCGGCTGCGGGCGCTGATCCACGAGGGCTGGGAGGTCACCTCGCGCCCGTCGAACTACAACGTCCAGGGCACCGAGACCACGGCGCGCATGTACACCTGCCCCAACGTGTCCACGCGCGTGCAGATCGTCCACGCCGACCGCAACACCCCCGGCTTCATGCGCGCGCCCCCCGACCTGCCCTACGCTTTCGCGCTGGAGTCCGCGCTGGACGAGCTGGCCTTCGCGCTGGAGCTGGACCCGGTGGAGCTGCGCCGGCGCAACGACACCGACCGCGAGCCGATCCATGGGCTGCCCTTCACCAGCCGCGGGCTGGTGCGCTGCCTCGACGCGGCGGCGAAGGCCTTCGGCTGGGACCACCGCGACCCGCGCCCGGGGCGCATGCGCGACGGCGACTGGCAAATCGGCTGGGGCTGCGCGTCGTCCTACTACCCCGCCAAGAGCGGCGCCGCCTGCGCCCGCGTGTTCCTGCGCCCCGACGGCACGGCCCGGGTCGAGATGGCGGCGCACGAGATCGGCAACGGCGCGCTCACGGTGCTGGCGATCACCGCCGCCGACCGCCTCGGCCTGGAGCCCGAGCGGGTCGAGGTGCGGCTGGGCGACAGCGACCTGCCGGCCGCGGGACTGGCCGCCGGCTCCTCGCACACCGCGGGCATCGCCAACGCCCTCGCCCTGGCCTGCGAGGAGGTCCGCGCCCGGGTCGCCCGCGCCGCCACGGCGGCCAACGACGGCCCCTTCGCCGGGCGCGACCCGGCCACGCTGGGCTTCGCGGGCGGCGCCCTGCGCGGCGCCGACGGCGCGGCGGAGCCGCTGGCCGCCGCGCTGGCCCGCGTCGCCCCCGCCGCGTCGGGAAGCCCGCCCGGCGCGGTGGAGGGCTACGCCGAGCACGTCCCGCACGGCGCCCCGCCCGACGCCGCGCGCAAGGCGCGCGAAGGGCAGCCCACGGTGATCGGCGGCGCGCAGCTCAAGGACCGCATCCAGTACGGCTTCGGCGCGCAGTTCGCCGAGGTGCGCGTGCACGCCCGCACCGGCGAGGTGCGCGTGCCGCGCCTGGTCGGCGCCTTCGCCGCGGGACGCATCGTCAACCCGCGCACCGCGCGCTCCCAGCTGATGGCCGGCATGATCTGGGGCATCGGTTCGGCGCTGCACGAGGGCACCGAGATCGACCGGCGCACCGCCCGCTACGCCAACACCAACTTGGCGGAATACCTGATCGCGGTGAACGCCGACGTCGGCGCGGTGGAGGTCGTCATGCTGCCCGAGGAGGACGCGCTGGTGAATCCTCTGGGCATCAAGGGCGTGGGCGAGCTGGGCTGCGTCGGCACCAGCGCCGCCATCGCCAACGCCGTGTTCCACGCCACCGGTCGGCGCGTGCGCCACCTGCCGATCCGCGTCGAAAGCCTGCTGGCCTGACGCGAATGGCGCCCAGGCGCGGCCCGCGCGGGGCCACCGGGGGAGCTTCAGCCGTCGAGCTGGGGGTTGTCGAAGCGCGGCTCGCGGTAGCGGCGCAGGGCGGCCTCCAGCGCGGCGGCGAGGTCGCGCTTCTCGCCGCCTGATAGCCACACCCCGACCTCCACGGCGCGGCCGCGGCAGGTCAGGCGCAGCAGGCCGGAATTGCCGGGGTCCTCGCGCAGGTCCACGCGGGTCCAGTAGGGCTCCAGGCTGGCGTCCTCGCGCCGGCCGCACCCGTCGGTGCGGCGGACCCGCAGCGCGCCGTCCGAAAGCGAGACCACCTCCGACGCGCGCCCCGAGCGGCGGTGGTGGACGGCGACCAGCGCGAGCACTGCCGGCACCTCCAGCCCGATGAAGCCCAGCGCCGGCCAGGCGCCGAGCACGATCATCAGCGTCGCAGTGGCGCCCCCCGCGGCCCCCAGCAGCAGCGCGAGCACC
The DNA here is from genome assembly GCA_964243365.1 of uncultured Roseomonas sp. GTDB lineage: Bacteria > Pseudomonadota > Alphaproteobacteria > Acetobacterales > Acetobacteraceae > Roseomonas. Next base: position 30,898 of record CAXTEL010000004.1, read on the forward strand.
AGGAAACCCCGCCCCGTCCAGGATCGCTGGGGAGCGCTGGTGGCTTCGAAGAGGAGCACGTCCTCGGCTGTCATCCCGACCCAAGATAGGCTAGCCGTCGGATCGTGCCACCCGAGATGAAACCGCTAACCGCCCGGAGCCGCCGCGCCCCAGCCGCGCCGCACGGCAACGCCCGCGAGCCCCGCCGCGCCCGCCGCATGAACGCCACCCAGGCGGTGGCCTTCCTGCGCGCCCTGGGCGACGCCCACCCGGTGCCGCGCTCGGAGCTGGCGTTCGGGAGCACCTTCACGCTGCTGGTGGCGGTGGTGCTCTCGGCCCAGACCACCGACGCTGCGGTGAACCGCGCCACCGACCCGGGCACGGGCGGGCTGTTCAGCGAGGCCGCCGACCCGGCGGCGATGTTGGTGCTGGGCCTGGAGGGCATCTCGCGCCACGTCCGTCGGCTCGGGCTTTGGCAGGCCAAGGCGAAGAACGTGCTGCGGTTGTCGGAGCTGCTGCTGGAACGGCACGGCGGCGTGGTGCCGAGCGACCGCGCGGCGCTGGAAGCGCTGCCGGGGGTGGGGCGAAAAACCGCCTCGGTGGTGCTGAGCATCGCCTTCGAGCAGCAGGTGATGGCTGTGGACACCCACATCTTCCGCCTGGGCAACCGCACCGGCGTGGCCCCGGGGAAGAACGTGCGCGAGGTCGAGGAAGGCCTGCTCAAGCGCTGCCCGCCGGAATGGCTGCGCGACGCCCACCACTGGCTGATCCTGCACGGGCGCTACGTGTGCAAGGCGCGCACGCCGGAATGCTGGCACTGCGTGGCGGTGGAGCTGTGCAACTACGGCGGCAAGGTGCTCCCGGCGCCGGGGACGGTTCCGCCGGGGTGAGGAGGATCGGGGGAAGGAATTCCCCCGAGCCCCTATTTTTCTCTCGTCAGTTCACGCGCGGCGCCTCCGGCGCGGCGCGAACAACTGGGAATTGGTGCGGGAGCGGGAGAACGCCTTGCTTCGGGTAGCGGCGCCGCGTCAGCCCGCGCCCACCGCCCCCGGCGGCGGCACCCCGCCCGGCAGCCAGGCGCGGCAGGTGGTGCCCACCCCCTCGGTGCTCTCGATGCTTAGGCGGCCGCGGTGGCGGTTGACCACGTGCTTGACGATGGCCAGCCCCAGCCCGGTGCCGCCGGCAGCGCGCGAGCGGCCCTTGTCGGCGCGGTAGAAGCGCTCGGTCAGCCGCGGCAGGTGTTCGCGGGCTATCCCCGGTCCGTCGTCGGACACCGCCAGCACCGCGCCGCCCTCGGCCCCCGCGACGGAGAGACGCACCGTGCCGCCGTCGCGCCCGTGGCGCACCGCGTTCTCCAGCAGGTTGCGCATCACCTGGGCGACCTGGCCAGCGTCCGCCGGGCGGGCGAGGGCGGGGGAAAGGTCCAGCTCCAGCCGCACGCGGCGCCCGGCCAGGATCGGCGCCATCGCCTCGGCTTCGGCGCGGGCGAGTGCCGCGAGGTCGGCCTCGCCGTCGGGCGGCTGGTGCTCGCTCACCTCGATGCGCGACAGGCCGAGCAGGTCGTCGATCAGCCGGCGCATGCGCTCGGCCTGCTCGGCCATGATGCCCAGGAAGCGGCCGCGCGCCACGGGATCGTCGTCGGCCGGGCCGCGCAGGGTTTCCACGAAGCCCATCAGCGAGGCCAGCGGCGTGCGCAGCTCGTGGGAAGCGTTGGCCACGAAGTCGGCGCGCATCCGCTCCACGGCGCGCTCGCGGGTGCGATCGGCCAGCAGCACCAGCAGCCGGCCGCCGTCCGACAGCGGCGGGTCGAGCGGGATGACGTGGGCGGCGAGGTCGCGCGGCATCGGCACCGGCAGGCTCAGGTCGGTCACCTGGGCCGCACGCTCGGTCAGGGCGCGATCCACCGCGCCGGCCAGCGCGGGGTGGCGCAGCATGGCGCCGACGTCGCCTGAAGACGGGCCCGACAGCGGCGCGCCGACGGCGGCGTTGAACAGCGAGCGCGCGGCGGCGTTGGCGCGCAGCGGCGCCCGGTCGGCGCCCAGCACCAGGAGGGGATCGGGCAGCGCCTCGACGATGGCGGCGTCGGCCGCGCGCAGCCGGCCCACCAGCGCGACGCGGTCGGCGACCCCGCGCGTCAGCCGCGACAGCGCTTCCGCCACCTCGCCCAGCAGCGGCCATTCGGGCAGGCGCGCGTCCTGCCCCGCCGCCGCCCGCGCCAGCGCCGCGGCCAGCCGCGCCAGCGCCCACAGCGCCGTGCGCGCGAGGAACAGCGCCGCCAGCGCCGTGACCAGCAGTGCCGCGAGCACGGCGCCCCAGCGCGCCTCACCCAGCAGGCCCAGGAGCACGAGGCAGGCCGCCGGCGCGCCGCCCAGCAGCAGCGCCAGCATCGGCCAGTGCCTCACGCGCGCGGCCTCGGGGAGTGGGACGCGGCCGGGCGCGGGCGGTCCGCGGCCAGTTCCGGTCTCCGCTGATCGGACGTGGTACCAGAGGGGCCCTGCTCCCCCGGACACCCCACGAGGACCCCGAGGTCCCTCGACCTCCTATGCGTGAAAGAGATGCCCGGGCGAACAGGGGGTGCTCTCGACGGCGAAGCCGCGTCGAGAGCACCCCCTGTTCGCCCGGGCAAACCACCGGCGGGGGTCCGGGGGCCCCCGTGGGTCCCCGGCGGGGTCCAGGGGCGGAGCCCCTGGCCTACGTCCGACCAGTGGAGACCGGAACCGGCGGCGTGACGCCCGCTCACGCCCCGGCGCCGTCCGCGTCGCGCGGGCCGGCGTTCCGTCGCGCTTCCGGCACGCTCAGGAGCCGGCCGCGCCGGGCAGGGTGGCGGGCTGCACCAGGGCGGGCTCCGGGGCGCCGGGTTCCAGCCCGTAGATCGCCAGGGCGCGCTGGGTTTGGCCGTCGGGCAGCAGGCGCAGGGGGCCGTCGGCGCCGAACACGATCTCGCCCAGCGGCAGGGCGAGGGGGGCGTCGGGCCCGCCTCGGGCGGCGCGCGACGCTAGGGCGGCGGCGTCGTAGGCCACGGCGGCCAGGCGCGGCGGGCGCTGTCCGAAGGCGGCCTGGTAGCGGTTCTCGAACTGGGCGCGCGCGGCGTTGTCGGTGGAAGGGAACCAGGCGCCGGCCAGCGCCGGTTCCGCGGCCAGGGCGGTCGTCTCCCCCGCCCACAGAACCGTGCCGGCGATGCGGGGCAGCGGCGCGTCGGGGGGTGCCGCTTCGCGCAGCGCGGCGGCGAAGGCGCGCGCCCGGGCGCCGTTCTCGGCCAGGATCACCAGGCCGGGGGGCGGCGCGGCGACTCCCTCGTCCGCCTGGGGGCTCACCTGGGACAGCAGCTCGCGCGCCGCCAGCGGCAGGGCGGCCGCCTGGGGGTAGAGCACCACGGCCGGCGGCGGCAGCCCGGCTTCCTGCGAGGCGGCGCGCAGACCGGCCGCGAGCTGCTGCGTGAAGGGGCCGCCCGGGCCGGCCAGGGCGAGCCGACCCAGGCCCTCGGCCTGCGCCGCCTGCACCAAGCGCCGCACCTGCTGCGCCGGGGTCACGCCCAGGGCCCAGACGCCGCGCCCGGCGACGTTGCTGTCGTTGGTGAAGGCCAGCATCGGCACCCCTGCGGCGCGGGCGGCGTTGGCGGCGGTGCCGGATTCCGCCGCCGTGAGCGGGCCGACGATGGCGCGCGCGCCGTCGGCCAGGGCGCCGCGCGCGGCTTCGGCGGCGCCGAGCGGCGTGGAGCCGGTGTCGCGGGGCACCAGCTCGACCGCAGGGCCGGCCTGCTCGAACAGAGCCAGCGTGGCAGCGTTGAGCATGGATTGCCCCAGCGGCGCCTGGGCACCCGACAACGGCAGCAGCACCGCCACCCGGGCGCGGGGCGGCTCGGCGGGCTGGGCGACGCCCGGGGCGGGGGGCGCCAGCACCACTGGGCCCGGGGCTTGCGCGGCGCAGGCCCCCAGTGCCAGGACCGGCGCCAGGAGCGCGAACACCAGCGGGAGGCGCGGGCTTGGCCGGAGCGGGGGGGCGAGGTGGGCGGGCGGCGCGGGGCATATCGGCCGCGGCGCGGGGGCGGGTGGCGCGAAGCACGGCAGCGCCGGGGAGCGCGGCGCCGGGGGTCGGGACGGACGAGGCGCCGCCGCCGGGCGAGGCCGGCCGGGATGACGCGGAACCGGACGAGGCTGCACGAGCGGAACTCCCTGTTCTCGGCGCGCCGCCCGGCCTCGTGCTGGTGGCGACGCCGATCGGCAACATGGGGGACCTGTCCCCCCGCGCACTGGCGGCGCTGCGCGGCGCGGACGCCGTGCTGTGCGAGGACACCAGAGTGACCGGCCCGATGCTGTCGCGCCAGGGGGTGCGGGCGGCCCTGGTGTCGCTGCACGACCACAACGAGGGAGCCGCCGCGTTGGGGCTGGTGCAGAGGATGCGCGGCGGCGAGCGCTTCGCGCTGGTGTCGGACGCCGGCACGCCGCTGGTCAGCGACCCCGGCTACCGGCTGGTGCGGGCGGCGATCGAGGCGGGGGTGGCGATCACCGCGGTGCCCGGGCCCAACGCGGCGCTGGCGGCGCTGACGCTGTCGGGGCTGCCGCCGCACCCGTTCCTGTTCGGCGGCTTCCTGCCGCCCAGGGAGGCGGCGCGGCGGGCGGAGGTGGCGCGGCTGGCCGCCGCCGAGCGGGCCGGGTTGCGGGCGACGCTGGTGTTCTTCGAGGCGCCGCACCGGCTGGGGGCGATGCTGGCCGGGCTGGCGGAAGGGTTCGGGCCGCGGCCGGCGGCGGTGGCGCGGGAGCTGACCAAGCTGTTCGAGGAGGTGCGGCGCGGCACGCTGGTCGAGCTGGCCGCGCACTACGCCGCCCACGCCGCGCGCGGCGAGGTGGTGGTGGTGGTCGGGCCGGCGCCGGAGGAGGCGGCGCCAGCGGAAGGCGAGCTGGACGCGCGGCTGCGGGCGGCGCTGGCGGGGGGCGCCAGCCTGCGCGACGCGGCGGCGATGGTGGCGGCGGCGACCGGGCTGCCGCGGCGGGAGGTGTACAACCGGGCGCTGGCGCTGGGCGGGGAAGGGTGAGGGGCAGCGGGCGCCTTACTTCCTTACCGGGCTTTTCCCCGCGGCCGCCGACCTCAACCCGACTAAGTCAGGGCACAAATCCCGCAGTATTCTTAGCACGTTCCGGGCGGAAAATCCAGCGCGACGGATGGCATAGCAGCCCGGAATGGCAGCGGGCCTCCGGGATGGCATCGCGGCCGGGAATGGCACCGGACCTGCGGAATGGCACGGCGCGCCGAAGTGGCATCGCGCCTCCGGAATGGCACCCGAGGACGGGAACGGCGTCGCCGGGCCGGACGGCATTCCGCGGTGGGCGGTGCCGTGGTGGCCCGCGCTCGGCGACGCAGCCCCACGCGGGGCAGGTCCGGCGCGCGTCGCGGCGGTGCTGCCGCCGGGCGGAACATCCCCCTGTCCGCACGGGCGAACCACCGGCGGGGGTCCGGGGACTCCTCGTCCGACGCAGTGCGTCGGACCCCCTGGGGTCCGGGAGCGGAGCCCCTGGCCGCACGTCGGATCAGCGGAAACGAGGGCGGAGCGCCCGCAGCCGGCGGGCTCCGGCGCCGTTCAGGGGAGGCACCACGGAAAGGACGCACCATGCCGCAGCACCCAGCCCTGAGTCCGGGCCGCGCCGCCGTGGTCACGGGGGCGGCCAGCGGCATCGGCCTGGCGGCGGTGCGGCGCTTCGCGGGCCTGGGGATGCGCGTCTGCCTGGCCGACGCCGACGCGCCGGCGCTGGCGGCGGCGTCGGCGCTGGTCGCGGCCGAGGCGGGGCGGGCTGGGGACGTGATGGCGGTGCCGACCGACGTGGGGCGCCGGGAGGAGATCGAGCGGCTGCGTGGGCGGGTGCTGGAAGGCTTCGGCGAGCCGGCGGTGGTGATGCTGAACGCCGCGCGCGAGGGCGGCGGGGCGTTGCTGGGCGGGGACGGGACCGGGGGGATCGCGTCGGGCGACGCGGCGCGGTGGCGCGAGATCCTGGACGCCAACCTGTGGGGGGTGGTGCACGGCATCCAGGCGTTCGCGCCGGGGATGACGGCGGCGGGGCTGCCGGGGGCGGTGGTGTGCACGGGGTCCAAGCAGGGGATCACCACGCCGCCGGGGGACACCGCCTACAACGTCAGCAAGGCGGGGGTGAAGGTGGCGACCGAGGCGCTGGCGCACGCGCTGCGCGAGGCGGGCAGCCCGGTGAGCGCGCACCTGCTGGTGCCGGGGTTCACCTTCACCGGGCTGACGCGGGCGCGCGGGGTGACGGAGAAGCCCGACGCCGCCTGGACGCCGGAGCAGGTGGTGGAAGCGCTGCTGGAGGGGATGGGGCGCGGCGACTTCTACGTGCTGTGCCCCGACAACGACGTGACGCTGGAGACCGACCGCAAGCGCATCCTGTGGGCGGCGGGCGACGTGGCGGAGAACCGGCCGGCGTTGTCGCGGTGGGACCCGGCGTGGAAGGCGCGGTTCGCGGCTTACATGGAAGGGTAGCGGTCCCGCCCGGGGTTGCCGGGAGGGCGCCGCCGCCGCGGGCATCGCCGACGCGGCACCGGGCGGGTTGGGCCGGTCGGGCGGGGGATCGGGAAGAGCGACTCCCCGGAGCCGGGCCGGGGCGACGGGCTCGGTCCTCCCGAGGCAGCGGCCCGTCCGGCTTTCCATGCCGCGCGGTCCCGGGCGAAGGTGGCGGTCCCGGCGGATGCGGGTTCCGCGCGGGGCAGGCGGGGGTGGGGCGTTGATCCTGGTGTGGGGCGCGGGGGCGATCGGGGGCACGGTGGGGGCGTTCCTGTGGCGGGCGGGCGAGGACGTCACCTTCGTGGACGTGGTGCCCGAGCACGTCGCCGCCATTCGCGATCCGGCGGCGGGGCTGCGGATCACCGGGCCGGTGGCGTCGTTCGCCGTATCCGCGCCGGCGATGCTGCCGGCGGAGGTGCGCGGGACGTGGGAGCGGGTGTTGCTGTGCGTGAAAGCGCACCACACGGCGGAAGCGTGCCGGGCGCTGCTGCCGCACCTCGCGCCCGGGGGATGCGTGCTGTCGCTGCAGAACGGCTTGTGCGAGCAGGTGATCGCCGGGATCGTGGGCGCCGAGCGCACGGTGGGAGCGTTCGTGAACTTCGGGGCCGACTACGTCGGGCCGGGCGAGGTGATGCTGGGCAACCGCGCGGCGGTGGTGCTGGGCGAGCTGGACGGGCGGACGACGCCGCGGCTGGAAGCGCTGCTGGCGGTGATGCGGCGCTTCGAGCCGGAAGCGATCGCCACGGACGACATACACGCCTTCCTGTGGGGCAAGCTGGGCTACGGGGCGCTGCTGTTCGCGCAGGCGCTGGGGGACCTGGGCATTGCCGACTGCCTGGCGCGGCCGGAGCTGGAAGCGGCGTTCCGGCGGCTTGGGGGCGAGGTGATGGCGGTGGCGGCGGCCGAGGGGGTGTCACCGCGCGGCTTCAACGGGTTCGACCCGGACGCGTTCCGGCCCGGTGCTGCGGCGGGGGCGGCGCGGGGGAGCTTGGCAGCGATGGCGGCGTTCAACCGGGGCAGCGCCAAGACGCATTCGGGCATCTGGCGCGACCTGGCGGTGCGCCGGCGGCGGACGGAGGTGGACATGCAGGTTCTGCCGGTGATCGCCGCCGGGGCGCGGTACGGCATCGGTTGCCCGGGCCTGACGCGGCTGGCAGCGATGATCCACGAGATCGAGGACGGGGCGCGGCCGATGTCGGACCGCAACCTGCTGGAATTGGTGCCGTGAACCTGCGCTTCGACGGACAGGCGGTGGCGGTGAGCGGCGCCGGGCACGGGCTGGGCCGCTGCATCGCCGAGAGCTTCGCGGGCCTCGGCGCCCGGGTGTTCGGCTGCGACGTGAACGCGCACGGCTTGGCGGCCACGGTGCGCGCGGGGGTGGCGGTGGCGACGGTGGACCTCGCCGACCGCGCGGCGGCGGCGGCGTGGATCGCGCGCGTGGAGGGCGAGGCGGGCGGCCCGCTTGCGGTGCTGGTGAACAACGCCGGCGGGGTGGCGGGGCAGGTGTTCCGGCCCGTCGAGGACGTGGGGGACGAGGATTGGGACCGCATCCTCGCGGTCAACCTCGGCGCCGCCTTCGCGTTGTCGCGCGCCGCGGCGCCGGGGATGAAGCGGGCGGGGCGGGGGCGAATCGTCAACATCTCGTCAGGCGCGGGACTGGCGGCGTCGCTGACCGGGATACAGGCCTACGCCAGCGCCAAGCACGCGGTGGTGGGGCTGACGCGGCAGCTGGCGCACGAGCTGGGGCCGCACGGGATCACGGTGAACAGCGTCGCGCCGGGGCTGATCCCGTGCAATCCCGCCAGCGCGGCGCAGTGGGAGGGATACGGCGAGCAGGGGCGGCGCGAGATCGTGTCGCGGATCGCACTGCGCCGGCTGGGCACGCCGCAGGACGTCGCCGACGCGGTGCTGTTCTTCGCCGGGCCGCTGGCCGGCTTCGTCAACGGGCAGGTGCTGTCGGTGGACGGGGGGCGGTGACGGACGCGGGGCCGGCTGCGGTTCGCGCCGGTCCGACGTGGGACCAAAGGGGCTCTGCCCTTCTGAACACCCCGCGAGGAACCTGATGTTCCTCGACCTCCCATCCGTGAGAGAGATGCCCCGGCGGACGGGGGGGTCCGGGGGGCCCCTGGGTTCCCGGCAGGGTTCCGGGGGCGGAGCCCCTGGCGCCAAGCCGAGCCAGCGCGAACCGCAGCCCGCGACGGGACCGGTCGCGCGCCGTCGGCGTCAGTCCCAGCCGTGTTCCAGCAGGGCGCGGGTTTCCGACACGGCGACGGCCCAGATGCGGTGCATGTCGTCGTCGGGGCGCTGGTAGAGGCCGCCGAAGTTGCCGTCGCCGAGCTGGGCGCGGGCGGCGGCGGGGGAAAGGGTGCGCAGGCGGTCGAGGTCAGTCATCGGCTTGGCGTCGGGCGGGGGCGGCGGGGCGTTGGGGAGGCGGGTCCAGGGGAAGTTCTCCATCCAGCCGGCGTGGCTGGCCACGGGGTCGGCGGCGTGCACGGCGGCCAGGGTGCGCGGGGCGCGCCACCAGTCGTGCCAGCGGACGCGGCAGTCCGGGCGGTCGGCCATGAACTCCAGCGCGGCGGCGGCGGCGGGGACGTTGCCGCCGTGGCCGTTGCACAGCAGGACGCGGCGGAAGCCCTGGGCGCGCAGGCCTTCCAGCGCGTCGCGCAGCACGGCGAGGTAGGTGGCGGCGCGCAGGCTGAGCGTGCCGGGATAGGCGGTGAAGGACGGGGTGATGCCGTAGGGCAGGGCGGGGAACACCGGCACACCCAGGGGCTCGGCGGCTTCCGCCGCGACGCGCCCGGCCAGGATGGTGTCCACGCTCAGGCTCAGGCCGGCGTGCTGCTCGGTGCTGCCCAGCGGCAGCGCGCAGCGGTCGTCGCGCGCGAGCCAGAACTCGACGGCGCGCCAGTCCATGCCCTCGATCCTCAAGGCGTGCCCTCCCGTTGACGCGTGGCGGATGCCGTTCCTACGGTGCCGCGCAACATGATCGGCGCCCGCTCCGGCCGGCGCCAGGGTCCCCAGCCGAGGTCGCGTCCATGAACCGTCGCCAGATGCTGTCGGCCACCGCCGCGGTCGCGCTGATCCCGGCGCTGCCGCCGGGCAACCGGGGCGCCCTCGCCCAGGGAACGCCCGCCCCCGCCGCGCCGGGTACCGCCACGCTGACGCTGGGCGTGCGCACCGGGCCGGAAAGCATCGACCCGCACTGGTCCACGCTGGGCGGGCACATCGAGGCGCTGCGCCACGTCTACGACAGCCTGATCGGCCAGGACGAGAAGCTGGGGCTGCGGCCGGCGCTGGCGACGTCGTGGCGGTCGGTGGACGACACCACCTGGGAGTTCAGGCTGCGCGAAGGGGTGCGCTTCCACGACGGCTCGCCGTTCACGGCGGAGGACGTAAAGTTCTCGCTCGACCGCATCCCCGCGGTGACGGGGCCGATGTCGATGACGCTGTACACCAAGCGCGTGCGCGGCTCGGCGGTGGTGGACCCGCTGACGATCCGCGTGACCACGGACGGGCCGGCGCCGACGCTGCCCAACGACTTCACGCGGCTGATGATCGTGTCGCGCGGGGTGGGGATGGAGGCGCGCAACGAGCAGTTCAACGCGGGAAGCGCGGCGATCGGCACCGGGCCGTTCCGCTACGTGACGTGGGAGCCGCGCGGCGACCTGGTGCTGGAGCGCTTCGACGGGTGGTGGGGGGGCGCGCAGCCCTGGGCGCGGGTAATCCGGCGCGAGATCCCCAACGACGCGGCGCGGATCGCGGCGCTGAAGAGCGGCCAGGTGGACATGATTAACTACGTCCCCGCGACCGACGTGGCGGCGTTGCAGCGCGATCCCACGATGGACGTGGTGGTGGGCGACAGCGTGTACGTGTTCAACGTGTACCTCAACCAGGCGGAGAAGCTGCCGCGGCCGGCCAAGGTGGACGGGCGCGAGGTGGAGGCCAACCCGCTGCGCGACCCGCGGGTGCGGCAGGCGATGGACCTGGCGATCGACCGGCGGGGGCTGGCGCGGGTGGTGTTCGAGGGCTTCGCCAAGCCGATGTCGCAGTTGATGCCCGACGACTTCTTCGGCGCCAGCCCGAACCTGCCGGAGCGGCGCCCGGACGTGGCCCGGGCGCGGGCGCTGCTGGCCGAGGCAGGCTATCCCAGGGGCTTCGAGATCGACTTCCACAGCACCAGCAACCGGCTGCCCGGGGACGCGGCGCTGTGCGAGGCCCTGGCGCAGCAGTGGTCGCGGGCAGGGATCAAGGCCAACCCCAACGCGGTGACGGGGACGGTGTTCTTCCCCGCCAGCCAGCGCGGCGAGTACTCGTTGCAGATGTCGGGCTGGGGCACGCTGACCGGCGAGGCCGCCTATACCTACGGCGCGCTGATCCACAGCGCCGACCCGTCGGTGGGCCTGGGGAACTTCAACCGGTCCAACTACCGCAACGCGGAGGTGGACGCGCTGCTGCTGGACGGTTCGCGCACGCTCGACGACGACAAGCGGCGGGAAATGTTCGTGCGCGCCGCCGAGATCAGCATGAACGACCGGCCGATGCTGCCGATCGTGATGCCGCAGACGGTTTGGGCGATGGGCAAGGGCAGGCTGAGCTTCACGCCGCGGGTGGACCAGGAGTCGCTGGCCCAGGCCATCGCGCCCGGAGCCGCTGCGCGCTGAGCGGGGGGTGACGGGGTTCTTGCTGGGGCGGCTGGCGCAGGCCGTCCTGGTGGTACTGGCGATGTCGGTGCTGGTGTTCGTGGGCGTCTACGCCATCGGCAACCCGATCGACGTGCTGATCGATCCCGGCGCCAGCCAGGCGGTGCGCGCGACGCTGATCCGACAGTACGGGCTCGACCTGCCGTTGTGGGAGCAGTACGGGCGCTTCCTGGGCAACGTCGCGCGCGGCGACTTCGGCGCGAGCTTCGTGTTCCGCATCCCCGTGCTGCCCCTGATCCTGTCGCGGCTGCCGGCGACGCTGGAGCTGACGGTGACGGCGCTGGTCATCGCCACGGTGGTGGGGGTGCCGCTGGGGGTGTGGGCGGGCTACCGGCCGGAGTCTGGCTCCTCGCGCGCGATCATGGCGTTCTCGGTGGTGGGCTTCTCGGTGCCGACCTTCTGGGTGGGGCTGCTGCTGATCCTGTTCTTCTCCGTGGAGATGCGCTGGCTGCCTTCGGGCGGGCGGGGGCCGGTGGGGACCCTGGGCCTGAGCGTTTGGACGCTCCAAGGCTGGTCGCACCTCGCGCTGCCGGCGCTGAACCTGTCGCTGTTCAAGCTGGGGCTGCTGATCCGGCTGGTGCGGGCGGGCACCGAGGAGGTGATGGGCTCCGAGCACGTCCGCTTCGCCCGCGCGCAAGGGTTGCCGGAGCGGCAGGTGGTGGGGCTGCACGTGCTCAAGAACATCGGCATCCCCATCGTGACGGTGTTCGGGCTGGAGTTCGGCTCGACGCTGGCCTTCGCGGTGGTGACGGAGACGGTGTTCAACTGGCCGGGGATGGGCAAGCTGATCATCGAGAGCATCACCTCGCTCGACCGGCCGGTGATGGTGGCCTACCTGATCCTGGTGGTGCTGCTGTTCGTGCTGATTAACCTGTTCGTGGAGCTGACCTACGGGCTGCTCGACCCGCGCGCGCGGGCCGGGGCCGGGCGCTGAGCGCCGTTCGCGCCGCTCGCCCCGTTGGCGCCGAACGCGGCTTCTTCCGGCGCGCTCCCCGCCGAGGCGCCCCGGCGGTCGCGGCGCCTTGAGCGCGGAAGGGTTGCGCGACGCCTGGGGCGAGTACCGGCGCTCGCCGGTGGCGGTGGCGGCGCTGGTGGTGGTGGTGGTGGTGGCGCTGCTGGCGGTGCTGGCGCCGTGGATCGCGCCGCAGGACCCCTACGACCAAGCCGGGCTGGACCTGTTCGACGCGCGGCTGGAGCCTGGCACGGTGGGCTCGGGCGCGTACGTTCACTGGCTCGGCACCGACAACGCCGGGCGCGACCTGTTGTCGGCGATCCTGTACGGGCTGCGGCTGAGCCTAGCCATCGCGGTGTCGGCGGGCGCGGTGGCGCTGGTGGTGGGCGCCGCGGTGGGGCTGTCGGCGGCCTATTACGGCGGCTGGCTCGGGGCGGCCCTGATGCGGGTGGTGGACCTGCAGCTGTCGGTGCCGGCGATCCTGCTGGCGCTGGTGCTGGTGGCGATGCTGGGGCAGGGGGTGCCGCAGCTGGTGGCGGCGCTGGTGGCGGCGCAGTACGCCTACTTCGCCCGCACCGCCTACGGGGCGGCCAGCGCCGAGCGGCGCAAGGACTACGTCGAGGCGGCGCTGTCCACGCCGTTGTCGGGGGCGCGGGTGCTGTGGCGCCACCTGCTGCCCAACACGCTGCCGCCGCTGATCGTGGTGGTGACGGTGCAGGTGGCCACCGCGATCTCGCTGGAAGCGACGCTGAGCTTCCTGGGGCTGGGGCTGCCGGTGACGCGGCCCTCGCTGGGGCTGCTGATCGCCAACGGCTTCCAGTTCATGCTGTCGGGGCGCTACTGGATCTCGGTGTACCCGGGGCTGGCGCTGATGGTGACGGTGCTGGCGATCAACCTCGTGGGCGACCAGCTGCGGCAGGTGATGAACCCCCGGCGCCGGCGGTGAGCGCGCCGGGGGCGGGGGTGCCGTCGCGCGGCGCGGCGCGGGGGGCGTTGCCCGAGGCGGGGCAGGTGTCGCCGTCCGGGGCGACGCCGTCGTCGCCCGGCGGGGCCTCGCCGTTTCGGGGCGGAACGCGGCCCCCGCCCGGTGGGGCGCGGATGCCGGCGGCCGGGGCGGCGCCGGCGCTGGAGGTGCGCGCGCTGCGCACGCAGTTCCCGACCCGGGCCGGCGTGCTGCGGGCAGTGGACGGGGTGTCGTTCGCGGTGGGGCGCGGGCGCATCCTGGGGCTGGTGGGGGAAAGCGGGTCCGGCAAGTCGGTCACCGGCTTCTCGGTGATGGGGCTGGTGGAACCGCCGGGCCGGGTGGTGTCGGGGCAGGTGCTGCTCGACGGCGAGGACGTCACCCGGCTGCCGCCCGCGGCGATGCGCCGGGTGCGCGGGGCGCGCGTGGCGATGGTGTTCCAGGACCCGCTGATGACGCTCAACCCGGTGCTGCGGGTGGGCACGCAGATGGTCGCCGCGGTGCGGGCGCACGACCGGGTGTCGCGGGCCGCGGCCCGGGCCCGCGCCCGCGACGCGCTGGCCACGGTGGGCATCCCCAGCCCGGCGGAACGGCTGGACGCCTACCCGCACCAGCTCTCGGGGGGGATGCGGCAGCGGGTGGCCATCGCCACGGCGCTGCTGCACCGGCCGGCCGCGATCATCGCGGACGAGCCGACCACGGCGCTGGACGTGTCGATCCAGGGGCAGATCCTGGCCGAGGTGCGCAGGCTGGCCGACGACACTGGGACGGCCTTCCTGTGGATCAGCCACGACCTCGCGGTGGTGTCCTCGCTCGCCGACGACGTTTGCGTGATGTACGCCGGGCGGATCGTGGAGCGCGGCCCGGTGGCGGCGGTGATCGCGGCGCCCCGGCACCCCTACACCGCGGCGCTGATCGGCGCGGTGCCGTCTGGCCACGCGCCGGGGACGCGGCTGCCGCAGCTGGCCGACGCCGCCGCGCCGGGTGCCGGGGGCGGCGCGGGGAAGGGCGGCGCCGGGACGCGTGGCACCGGTCCGGGGGGCGCCGGGGAGGATGGCGGCGCGGCGGAGGGCTGCCGCTTCCGCGGACGCTGCCCGCGCGCGCGGCCCGACTGCGCCCTGGAGCCGCCGGAGCTGCGGTTCGGGGACGGGCACTCGGCGCTGTGCCGGTATCCCGTCGAGCACGCGGCGTGACGGCGCCCCTGCGCCTGGAGCGGGTGGGTAAGCGCTTCGCGGCGCCGGCGACGCCGGGGCGGTGGCTGGCCGGGCTGCTGGGGCGGGGCGGGGCGGGGGCGGTGCGGGCGGTGAGCGACGTGTCGCTTGACCTGGCGCGCGGCGAGGTGGTGGGGCTGGTGGGCGAGAGCGGCTGCGGCAAGTCCACGCTGGGGCGGATCGCGTCGGGGATATACGCGCCGAGCGAGGGGCGGGCGCTGTTCGAGGGCCACGACCTGATGCCGGGCGGGCGCAAGCGGACGCACCTGGTGCAGATGATCCACCAGGACCCGTTCTCCAGCCTCGACCCGCGCATGCGGGTGGGGGAGACGGTGTCGGAAGGGCCTGTGGCGCACGGAGTGGTGTCGCGCGCCGAGGGGGACGCGCACGCGGCGGCGGCGCTGGCGCGGGTGGGGCTCGATCCGGCGCTGAGGGACCGCTACCCCCACCAGTTCTCCGGCGGGCAGCGGCAGCGGGTGGCGATCGCGCGCGCGCTGGCGCTGCGGCCGGACGTGCTGGTGCTGGACGAGCCGGTGGCCTCGCTGGACGTGTCGATCCAGGCGCAGGTGCTGAACCTGTTCCTGGACCTGCGGGGCGAGCTGGGGCTGACGGGGCTGTTCATCTCGCACGACCTGGGCGTGGTGCGGCACGTGTCGGACCGGGTGGCGATCATGTACCTCGGGCGCATCGTGGAGCTGGCCCCGGCGGCGGCGCTGTACGCGGCCCCCGCCCACCCCTACAGCCGCGCGCTGCTGGAAGGGGCGCCGCGCCTGGGGCGGGGGCGGGCCGACTTCCGGCCGATCGCCGGCGAGATCCCCTCGGCCCTGCGGCCGCCGCCGGGCTGCCACTTCCACCCGCGCTGCCCCCACGCCGGGCCGCGCTGCCGGGCGGAGGTGCCCGAGCTGCTGCCGGTGGCGGCGGGCCACGTCGCGGCGTGCCACCTGCACCAGGGTGGGGTCGGGGCGGCGGGCTGAGGCGGGGAGTTCCGGTTTCCGCTGTCCCCGGCTCGGGGCCAGCGGGGCGCCGTTCCTCCGGTCACCCCGCGAGGAGACTCAGTTTCCTCGACCTTCCATCTGCGAGAGGTGCCCGGCCGGACGGGACGGCATCCTCGAAGGCGTAGCCGCGTTGAGGACACCCCCCCGTCCGCCCGGGCAAACCATCGGCGGGGGTCCGGGGCCCCCCTGGGTCCCCGGCGGAGTCCAGGGGCGGAACCCCTGGCCGCACGCCAGGGCCAGCGGAGACCGGAGCCGGCGTCCATCCGGCGGGCGGGCGCGCGTCACCGCCGGTATCGGGCGGCTCAGACGCGCAGGAAGGCGTCGCGCACGGCGGGGGCGGCGCGCAGGGCGGCGCTGCTGCCGGACCAGACCGTGCGGCCCTTCTCCAGCACCACCTGGCGGTCGGCGAGGCGCAGCACGGCGGCGAGCTCGCGGTCGATGAGCAGGATCGACTGCCCTTCGGCCTTGAGGGCGGCGAGCACGCGCCAGATGTCGTCGCGCACCAGGGGCGCCAGTCCCTCGGTGGCCTCATCGAGGATTAGGAGGCGCGGGTTGGTCATCAGCGCGCGGCCGATGGCCAGCATCTGCTGCTCGCCGCCCGAGAGCCGGTCGCCGTTCTGGCGCCGCCGCTCGCGCAGGCGGGGGAACAGCGCGTAGACCCGGTCGAGGGTCCAGCGCGGGGCGCCGGGGCCGCGGTGGGCGGCGGTGGCGACCAGGTTCTCCTCCACGGTCAGGGTGGGAAAGATCTGCCGGCCTTCCGGCACCAGGCCGAGCCCGAGCCGGGCGACCCGGTGCGGCTCCAGGCCCGCCAAGCTGCGCCCGGCGAAGGACATCCGGCCGCGCCATCCCGGCAGCAGGCCCATGATCGCGCGCACCGCGGTGGTCTTGCCCATGCCGTTGCGGCCGAGCAGGGCCAGCACCTCGCCCTCGGCCACCGACAGCGACACGTCGAACAGCGCCGGGGTGGCGCCGTAGCCGGCGGCCAGTCCTTCCACCAGCAGCAGCATCAGGCGGGCTCCTCGTCGCCGAGGTAGGCTTCGCGCACGCGCGGGTCGGCGCGGATGGCGGCAGGCGCGCCGGTGGCCAGGACGCGCCCGCCCACCAGCACGGAAACCCGGTCGGCCAGGCGCAGCACGGCGTCGGTGTCGTG
The DNA here is from genome assembly GCA_964243365.1 of uncultured Roseomonas sp. Classification (GTDB taxonomy): domain Bacteria; phylum Pseudomonadota; class Alphaproteobacteria; order Acetobacterales; family Acetobacteraceae; genus Roseomonas. Next base: position 47,351 of record CAXTEL010000004.1, read on the forward strand.
CTCCACCAGCAGGACAGCGTGGCGGGCGCGCAGGCGGTCCAGCAGCGCCACCAGCTCGGCGGCCTCGTCGGGTCCGGCGCCGGCCAGGGGCTCGTCGAGCAGCAGCAGGCGCGGGCGCGCGGCCAGGGCGACCGCCAGCTCCAGGCGGCGCCGCTCGCCGTGGCTGAGCCAGCCCGCCGGGACCGCGGCGCGGCCGCCCAGGCCCACGGCGTCCAGCGCGGCCAGGGCGTCCTCGTTCAGGGCGCGCTCGCCGGCGGCGGGGCGGAGAAAGCGGAACGAGGAGCCGGCGCGGGCCTGCGCCGCCAGGGCGGCGTTCTCCAGCGCCGAGAAGTCGTCCACCAGGGCCGGGACCTGGAAGCAGCGCGCCAGCCCGGCGTGGGCGCGGCGGGGGGCGGACCAGCGCGTCACGTCGCGGCCGTCGAGCAGGACGCGGCCGGCGTCGGGGCGGAGCTCGCCGCCGACCTGGGCGATCAGCGTGGTCTTGCCGGCGCCGTTGGGGCCGATCAGGGCGTGGATCTCGCCTGCCTGGACGTCGAGGGACACGCCGTCGGTGGCCGCCAAGGCGCCGAAGCGCTTTCGCAGCCCGTCCAGGCGCAGCAGCGGCTCAGCCAACGGCCCGCCCGCGTTCCCGGCGCAGCCAGCGCGCCGCCGTCGCCGGCAGGCCGCAAAGGCCGTCGCGCAGCGCCAGCACCGCCAGGATCAGCAGCGGGCCGAAGATCATGCGCCAGTGCTCGGTGATGCCCGACAGCCATTCTTCGAGCAGCACGTAGGCGCATGCGCCGAGCAGCGCGCCGGGCAGCCGGGCGGCGCCGCCCAGGATTACCATGAACAGCAGCTCGCCCGAGCGCTGCCAGGACAGGTAGGCGGGGGAGACGAACTCGGCGCTGTTGGCCAGCAGGAAGCCGGCCGCGCCGCCGGTGGCGCCGGCGACGACGTAGGCGAGCAGGCGGTACGGGTAGGGGTCGAAGCCCAGCGCCCGGACGCGGCGGGGGTTCCCGGCGGCGGCGCGCAGCACCCGGCCGAAGCGGCTGTCCAGCAGGGTGCGGAGCGCGAGCCAGGTGCACGCCAGCAGCGCCAGGCACGCGTAGTGGAAGCCCAGGCGGCCTTCCAGCAGACGGCCGCCGAGCAGGGTGCTGCGGCCGGGCAGGGTGTAGCCGTCGTCGCCGCCCAGCGCGGTGAGCGAGCCGGCCACGAAGAACAGCATCTGCCCGAAGGCCAGGGTGATCATGATGAAGTGCACGCCGTCGGTGCGCAGCACCACCAGCCCCGCGAGCAGCGAGAACAGCGCCGCCGCGGCGATGGCGGCGGCGAGCGCGAGGGTGCCGTCGGCGGCCGGGGCGTATTCCGCCAGGAAGGCCGCGGCGTAGGCGCCGATGCCGGCGGTGGCGGCGTGGCCCAGCGTGGCGAGGCCGGCGCCGCCCACCAGCAGCGACACGCCCAGCGCGGCGAGGCCCAGGATCATGGCGCGGGCCAGCAGCGCCATCGCGTGGCCCGAGCCGACGCCGAGCCAGGGCAGGAGCGCGAGGAGGAGGAGCAGGACCACGGCGAGGGCGTCGCGGCGGAGGAGGTCGCCGAGCGCGGCGCGCAACTCCGGCTCAGGCCCCGCGCGCGGGGAACAACCCGGCCGGGCGCACCGCCAGGATCGCCGCCATGGCGACGTAGACCAGCATCGACGCCAGCGCCGCGCCGGCCTGCCGCGCGGCGGGGGCGTCGAGCACGAGGCGCAGGAGGTCGGGCACCAGGGCGCGGCCCAGGGTTTCCACCAGCCCCACCAGCACGGCGGCGAGGAAGGCGCCGCGCACCGAGCCGATGCCGCCGACCACGATCACCACGAAGGCGAGGATGAGCAGGTTGTCGCCCATGCCCGGCTCCACCGACAGAATCGGCGCCGCGAGCGCGCCCGCGAGGCCGGCGAGCACGGCGCCCAGGCCGAACACGCCGGCGAACAGCCGGCGGACGTCCACGCCCAGCGCCTGCACCATGGGCGCGTTGGAAGCGCCGGCGCGCACCAGCATCCCCGCGCGGGTGCGCTCCACCAGCAACCAGAGGAGCGCGGCGGTGGCCAGGCCGGCGGCGAGCACGGCGACGCGGTACGTGGGGTAGAGCAGGCCGGGCATGATCGCGATGCCGCCTTCCAGCAGAGCGGGCACCGGCACCTGCAGGGGGGCGGCGCCGAAGGCGAGCTTGACCGCCTCGTTGACGAACAGGATCACGCCGAAGGTGGCGAGCACCTGCTCCAGGTGGCCGCGGCCGTAGAGGTGGCGGAACACCAGCAGCTCGAAGGCCAGGCCCGACAGCAGCGAGGCGCCCAGGGCCAGCGGCAGCGCCCACCAGTAGGAGCCGGTGAGCGCGGCGAAGGCGGCGGCGTAGTAGGCACCCAGCATGTACTGCACGCCGTGGGCGAGGTTGATGAAGCCCATCACGCCGAACACCAGGGTCAGCCCCGCCGCCACCAGGAACAGCAGGATCCCCAGTTGCAGGCCGTTGAGGCACTGCACCAGCAGGAGCTGGGCCGACACCGCGCGGAGCTCAGCCCATCCGGCAGGAAGCGGCGTAGGGATCGACGTCGGCTTCCAGGACGCGGCGCACCGTCTGGGTCCACAGCTTGCCGTCGGCGCGGCGGGCGACGCGGCACAGCCAGAAGTCCTGCACGGGGAACTGGTTGGTGCCGAAGCGGAAGCCGCCGCGCACGGAGCTGAAAGGGGCCGCCCGGATCGCGTCGCGCAGGGCGTCCTTGTCGCCCAGGTCGCCACCGACGCGGGCGATGGCGCCGTCGAGGAGGTTGGCGGCGTCGTAGGACTGGGCGGCGTAGAGGGCGGGGATGTAGCCGTAGGCCGCCTCGAAGGCCGGCACGAAGGCGCGGTTGGCGGGGTTGTCCAGGTTGGGAGCCCAGTCGGCGCCGGAATAGAAGCCTTCCGCCGCGTCGCCCTGCGCCGGCAGCGTCGCCTCGTCCACGGTGAAGGTGGACAGGAATGGGATGCCGGCGAGCCCGGCCTGGCGGTACTGCTTGACGAGGTTCACGCCCAGCCCGCCCGGCATGAAGGTGAACACCGCGTCGGGCTTGGCGCCGGCGATGCGGGTCAGCTCGGCGGAAAAGTCGAGCTGGGTGAGGGGGACGTAGAGCTCGTCGACCACCTCGCCCCGGAAGCGCGACCGAAAGCCCGCCACGGCGTCGCGGCCGGCCTGGTAGTTGGGGGTGAGCACCAGGACGCGGCGGTAGCCCTCGTCCTGGGCGACCTGGCCCATGACGGCGTGCACTTGGTCGTTGTTGTAGGAGGCGGCGAACAGGTTGCGGTGGCAGCCGCGGCCGGCCAGCGTGGAAGGGCCGGCGTTGGTGGAGATCAGGAAGGCGCCGCTCTCGGTCACCGGGCGGACGATGGCCTGGAGGATGTTGCTGAAGGCGACGCCCACCACGAAGTCGGCCTCGCCGCGCTCGATCGCCGCGCGGACGCGCGAGACCGCGACGTCGGGCTTTAGTTCGTCGTCGATCACGGTGATCGCGGCCGGGCGCCCGCCCAGGCGGTTGTCGAGGCGACGCACGCCCAGCGCGAAGCCGTCGCGGATCTGCTGGCCCAGCGCGGCCTGCGGGCCGGTGAGCACCGCCACCACGGCGATGCGGACGGGCGCGGCCCGGCTGGTCGTCGCCTGGGCCAGCGCCGGGCGGGGCAGGGCGAGGCCGGGGACAGCGAGGGTCGCGGTGCCGGCCGCGGCGCCGAGCAGGCGCCTCCTGCGGAGATCGGACATCGGTGGGCTCCTCGTTGCCGTGCTGGTGTTTGCGGCCTGGAGCGCCGGGCGGCAACACGTCCCGTGCCCCGGATCGCGCCGGCCGCGCGCGGGGCGGGCGCCGGCGGCGGCTTCCGCGCGCGGCCGGGGGATGCCAACACGCGCCGGCGCCGCCCGGTTCGGGGGAACGCGCCTGGGGGAACGCGCGATGCCGGACGACGACCCGACCTTCGGCTACCTGTCCGGCCAGCGCAGGCCGCACCACGCCGCGCTGCTGGCGGCGTTCGGGGGTGAGAGCGCCGCGGCGATCGCGGCGCTGCGGCCGGACCGGGACGTCCTCTACGGCGCGCATCCGCGCCAGCGCTTCGACTTCTTCCGCGCGCCCGGTCGCGGGCCGGTGCTGATGTTCCTGCACGCCGGCTACTGGCAAGGGCGCGACAAGGACGAGTTCGCCTTCCTCGCGGCGCCCCTGGTGACGAGCGGGCTGGCGGTGGCGAACGTGAACTACCCGTTGTGTCCCGAAACCACGCTCGACGGCGTCGTGGAGGCGGTGCGCGACGCGGTGCCGGCAGTGCTCCGCCGCGCCGGGGCCGGAAGCCTGCTGGTGGCCGGGCATTCCGCGGGGGCGCACCTCGCGGTGGAGCTGGCGGCCACGGACTGGCGGGCGCGTGGGCACGCGCGGTCCCCCGTGGCGGGCGTGCTGGCGCTGAGCGGGGTGTTCGACCTCGCGCCGCTGCTGGGCACGCCGCTGAACGACGCGCTGCGCCTCGACGCCGCGGCGGCGCGGCGACGCTCCACCCTCGACCGGGTGCTGCGCCCGCCGCCGCCCGCCGTGTTCGCGGTCGGCGGCGGCGAGACGGACGCCTTCCGCCGGCAGTCGACGCGGATGCACGCGGCGTGGGTCGCGGCCGGCGGGGATTCGAGGTTGCTGGTGTCGAGGCAGGACGACCATTTCACCCTGCTCCGCGCGCTGGTCGCGGAGGGTACCGCGATGCGCGCGGCGGCGGCGGGGCTGGTCGCGCGGTGCTCCGGCGCCGGGGCGATGGATGCCGCCGGGGCGGCGGGCTGAGGGCGGTGTCCCGGCGCGGCTCCGAGACGTCGCTCTACGCGGCGGTGAAGGCGCACCTGGAAGGGCTGGGCTACGAGGCCAAGGGGGAGGTGTGCGGCTGCGACGTCGTGGCGGTGCGGCCGGGCGAGCCGCCGTTGCTGGTGGTCACCGAGCTGAAGCTGGGCTTCACGCTGGACCTCGTGCTGCAGGGGGTCGAGCGGATGGAAGCGGCCGACGCGGTGTGGCTGGCGGTGCGGGCCACCCGCAAGGGGCGGGACCGGGACGGGCGCGCCCGCCGGTTGTGCCGCCTGCTCGGCTTCGGCCTGCTGGCAGTGGACCCCGCCCACGGCGCGGTGGAGGTGCTGGCCGAGCCGGCGGCCTACTGGCCCCGGCGGAACCCCCGGCGTCGCGCCGCGCTGCTGCGCGAGCACGGGGAGCGGCGCGGCGACCCGTCGCCGGGCGGGGCCAGCCGCGCGCCGGTGATGACTGCCTACCGGCAGCGGGCGCTGGCCTGCGCGGCGGCGATGCGCGAAGGGCCGCGGCGGCCGCGCGATCTCCGGGCCGTCGCGCCCGACGCCGGCGGCATCCTGCTGCGCGACGTGTACGGCTGGTTCGAGCGGGTCGGGCGCGGGGTGTACCGCCTCACCGAGGCGGGGCGGCGGGCGCTGCTGCGCTGGGGCGGGGAGGCGGAGGAATGCCCCACGCCGGCGCCGGGGCCGGCATCGCTCGCGGAGCCCGCGCCGTAGGGGACTCCGGACGATCCCCGGCGGTTTCCGAGACCGGGCCGGCGCCGGCTCGCTCCGGGCTACGGCGCCCCGGGCTCCCCCAGCAGGTGCAGCACGAGTTCCCGCCGGTGCGGTGCGGCGCGGTGCTCCCAGAGGTAGATGCCCTGCCAGGTTCCCAGCACGGGCCTGCCGTCGCGAACGGGGATGGAAAGCTGGGTCTGGGTGAGGGCGGCGCGGATGTGGGCGGGCATGTCGTCGGGTCCCTCGGCGTCGTGGCTGTAGGGGTGGGCGTCGCCGTCGGGCACAAGCCGGGCGAGGAAGGCTTCCAAGTCCTTTCGCACGTCGGGGTCGGCGTTCTCCTGCACCAGCAGCGAGGCGGAGGTGTGCCGGCACCAGATCGTCAGCAGGCCGGTCAGCGGCGGCGCCGCCAGCCAGCGGAGGATCGGCGCGGTGACCTCCACCAGTGCGCGGCCCCGGGTGGCGATCTCCAGGTGGTGCCATCGCTGCTGCAATTTGGGTCACCTTGGTCGGAGCGGGCCCCGCATCGGGGCGCCGGTAGGTGGGGCGGGCGGCCGTCGCCGGGCCATCCGGACGGGCCGCTGGTCCGGCTGCCGCCGCGGCGCGGGTCGGAGGGGCACCCTTCCGGCCACCCCGCGGGCGAGCCGAGGTTCCCCGACTTTCCGTTCGCGGGAAAGGTGCGCGGTATGGACCCCGGTGCGTGCGGCGAGGGGTGCGCGTCGGCGGCTCACGGCGGCGCGGGGGCCTTGCCGGGCGCGGCGGACACCTGCTTGGGTGTGGAAACGGCGACCGTCGGCCGGGAGGGGGTTCGTCCCGCCCGCCCGCCCGGACGGGTGGCGCCGGGTTCCGCCCGGCGCGCACCCCGGGCCGCCGAGGAGCATTCCAGGAGTGGCCGTGGCGTCCCGATCCAACCTCGTCCCGCCCGACGAGATACGCGCCCGCTTCGCGCGGGCCATGTCGCGGATGTACCGCCGGGAGGTGCCGGCCTACGGCGCGTTGGTGGAGCTGGTGGCCGAGGTGAACGCCGGGGCCGTCGCCCGCGACCCGGCGCTGCGGGCGGGGCTGGAGGCGACCGGCGGGCTGGAGCGCATCTCCGAGGAGCGGCACGGGGCGATCCGGCTCGGCACGGCGGGCGAGCTGGCCACGGTGCGGCGGCTGTTCGCGGTGATGGGCATGTTCCCGGTGGGCTACTACGACCTTTCGGCCGCCGGCATCCCCGTGCACGCCACCGCCTTCCGGCCGGTGAAGGAGGCGGCGCTGAAGCGCAACCCGTTCCGCGTGTTCACCTCGCTGCTGCGGCTCGACGCCGTGGCCGACGCCGGGCTGCGGACCGAGGCGGAGGCGGCACTGGCGCGGCGCGACATCTTCACCCCCAGCGCCCGCGCCCTGGTCGCCAGGGCCGAGCGCGACGGCGGCCTGGGCGAGGCGGACGCGGAGCTGCTCGTCCGCGAGGCGCTGGAAACCTTCCGCTGGCACGACCGGGCGCTGGTCCCGCGCGCGTTGTACGAACGGCTGCACCGGGCGCACCGCCTGCTGGCGGACGTGGTCTCGTTCCGCGGCCCGCACGTCAACCACCTCACGCCGCGCACCCTCGACATCGACCGGGTCCAGGCGCTGATGCCCGAACGCGGCATGGCGCCCAAGGAGACGATCGAGGGCCCGCCGCGTCGCCGGTGCCCGGTCCTGCTGCGGCAAACGTCCTTCAAGGCGCTGGAGGAGCCGGTCGCCTTCCGGGGCGGGGACGGCGCCTGGCGGGAAAACACCCACACCGCGCGCTTCGGCGAGGTCGAGCAGCGCGGGGCGGCGCTGACGCCGGAAGGGCGGGCGCTCTACGACCGGCTGCTCGCCGGGGCGGGGAACGCGCCGGACGAGGCCTTCGCCTTGCCCGACACCTGGGAGGCGCTGCGGGCGCGGGGCCTCGCCTACTTCGAGTACGTCCTCACCGAGGCCGGGTGGCGGGCGGCGGGCGGCGGGGGAAGCGCCGGTTCGCTCGACGCGCTCGTGGCCGCCGGCCTCGTGGCGTGCCATCCCATCGTGTACGAGGATTTCCTGCCGGTCAGCGCGGCCGGCATCTTCCGGTCGAACCTGGGCGACGGCGCGGCCCCGGGTCGCGGGCCGGGCCCCGACCGGCGGGGCTTCGAGGAAGCACTCGGCGCGCCCGTCGTCGACGAGTTCGCGCTGTACGCGGCGACCGAGCGAGCCTCCGTGCGCTGCTGCCTCGACGCGCTGCGGGCATCCGCCGGCGCGGCGTGAGGCGCGGGGGGCGCCCCCCGTGACGGGCGTTGTCCGCCCGGGGGCGCTCCGGATGTCGACCGCGTCAGCGCGGCCGGGTCGGGTTCTCCGCGCTGCCGGGCGGCAGCACCAGCGGCATGGTCCGCTCGGGCGGCTCGGGCGTCGGCGCGACGATGCCCGGATCGGCCGACACCGCCGGCGGCGGCGCCCCGGGCGGCGGCACCAGCATGCCGCCGGCCGACGGACCCCGGGCATCGCCCGGGGCGACGATGCCCCGTTCCGCCGGACGCGGCGGCGAGGCCAGCTGGGCCGCCGCGGCGACCGGCAGCCAGGCGGGCAGCAGGGCGGCCCGCAGGACGTTGGCGATCCGCGCCGGCATGGTCCGCCCCTGTGGCCGTCCATCCGCCACAACCCGCCGTCATACCCCCGGGTTGCCGCGCGCCCGCCCGGCCGGCGCCGGGACGTGACCGGCCGCCGGGGACCCCGTGGCCGGTTCCGGTCCCACGCCGGCCGGCGGAAGCCAAAGCTGGGCGCGCGCCGGCGCCGCCCGGATCACCCCGTCCCCGGCGCGCCCCGCGCTTCCCGCAGGGCCAGCAACCGCAGTGCCGAGGCCAGCGGCGGGTGCGGTCCGTCGCGCCCGGCGTCCACCGCGGCGACCAGTCGCGCCAGGCTCATTTCCCGCCGCGCCGCCACCGCCTCCAGCGCCGCCCAGAACTCCGGCTCCAGCGCCACCGAGGTGCGGTGCCCCGCTAGCGAGAAGGAGCGCTTGGCGAGGTGCCCCGGCGCGGCGCCGGTGGCGCTCACGCGCGCGCGGGGATCGCGGCGGTGCGGCGATCGTAGTCGCCCAGCGCGTCGGCGACCGTGCCGAAGCGGTAGTGGCCGAGCAGCGCGCGCAGCTTGCCCTCGCAGCCGCGCATCCCCACCCGGTGGCGGAACCGGCGCGTGGGCGGCAGCGGCAGGTGCGGGTCGTGCGGATCGACCTCGCGCGGGTGGATGTAGGTCATCACCGGCAGGTCCAGCCGGTGGTTCTGCCGGAAGCCGGCCCGCACCACCGCCATCGGCAGCGCGCGCAGATAGCCGCCGCCGGAGAACTGCACGGCCCGCCCGGCGACCCGCATCACCGACATCGGGAACACCCGGATCTCGCCCGAGGGCGTCGCCAGGCGCGCTGGCGCCCGGCCGGAGCCGGCGATGCCGCCGTTGGCGCGCCGTGTCGGGACCACCGACACGTCCACCGAGAACCCTTCCGCCGCCAGGATCTCGTGCGCCCAGGGGGTGTCGGCGCGGATGGAGAAGCTGGGCGCGCGGAAGCAGCCGACCTCCTGGCCCGAAAGGTCGCGCAGCCGGGCGCGGGCGGCGCGGACCTCGGCGCGGAACTCCTCCGGCCGCTGCTCGTAGACGAGGCGGTGGTGGTAGCCGTGGCAGCCCACCTCGTGCCCCAGCGCCGCGATCCGCCGGACCAGCGCGGGGTACTCGTCGGCGATCCAGCCCAGGGTGAGGAAGGTGCCGCGCACCCCGGCTTCCCCGAGCAGGTCGAGCAGCCGCTCGGTGTTCGGCTCCACCCGGCGCGGCGCGGCGCCCCAGGCGGCGGGATCGGCGTAGGGGGTTTCCACGCCGCAAACGTGGAACCATTCCTCCAGGTCGACGCAGAAAGCGTTCACCGGACCGCCGGCGGCCGGCGTCGTCGCGTCGCGGGCCGACGCTGCGCGGACCGGGGCGTCGGGGGCCGAGGCATCGGGAACCAGGGCGTCGCGGTTCAGCACCGTCACGCCCCCGCCGTGGCCCGGGCGGTCCAGCGCCGGGATGTGCGGGCTGCGGCGAGGGCTGCCGCCATCGCCACGAGCGCGGGCGCGCTCCCCTCCTCCGCCAGCAGGGCGCCCGCCGCCACGAGCGCGAGCTGCGCCGCGTGGAGCGCGAGAACGGTGCCGCGCGCGCCCAGCCCGGCCGCGAGCAGCCTGTGGTGGAGATGGTTGCGGTCCGCCAGGAAGGGCGACGTTCCCGTGGCGAGGCGATGCAGGGCCACCTCCACCGCGTCGAGCACGGGCAGGCCGACCAGCAGCACCGCCGCCGCGGAGGCCACCGACGGGTGCGCCCGCATCAGCTCCAGCACCAGGACGCCCAGCGTCAGCCCGAGGAACTGACTGCCGGCGTCGCCCATGAACACCCGTGCCGGCGGCGCGTTGTGCCGCAGGAAGGCCAGCACGCCCGCCATGACCGTCGCCGCGAGGAGCGCCGGCCCGCCGCCGCCGCCGTGCAGGTCGAGCGCCGCGACGGCCGCGAGCGTTATCACGGCGTAGCCGCCCGCCAGCCCGTCCAGCCCGTCGGACATGTTCAGGGCGTTCATGCTGCCCACCAGGAACAGCGCGGCGAAGGCGAGGCCGAGGAGGGTGGCCGCCGCGCCGTCGGCGGGATCGGTGCCGGCGCCGAAGGTGCAGCTGCCGGCGAGGACGGCGAGCGCCGCGACGAGCTGGCACAGGAGCTTGGAGCCGTAGCCCAGCCCCCGCAGGTCGTCCCAGGCGCCCGCCGCCACCACCACCAGGGCGCCGGCAACGTAGCCCGGCACGGCGCCGTCCAGGGGCGCCCAGACCAGCACCGGCGTCAGGACGCCCAGCGCGATGGCGACGCCGCCGCAGGTGGGGGTGGCGCGGGGATGCCGCTTGCGAGCGTCGGGTAGGTCGAGGAGGCCCAGGCGCGGCGCGACGCGGATCAACCCGGAGAGAAGCGCCGACGTGAGCGCCAGGGCCGCGAGCGCGCTCGCCGCGACGGCCCATTGCGAGGAGAGGGGATCGATCACCGCCGCGAGCTGACGCCACGAACTGCCGACACCGCGTTCCGCTCCCCCAATGCATCCGCGCGCGTCGCTGCTCGGGGCACCCGGTCACCGACGAGCGACGGCTCGCGGCGCGGAAAATGGCGCAAGGTGATAACGTTAGCAAGATGTTAAAATCGCAATCCTCAAAAAATATCATAAATTAGACAAAAAATACAACCAAAGGTTGAACACAATAATCGAACTGTTGTTGCTGGTCGTTGGAGAACACCCTGGTTGGTGAGTCGGCGGACGCTTCGGAGCCGGCAGCGGCCGCACCGCGCTCCGTTCCCGCCGCGGGCCGGGCAGTCCGCCGGGCGTGTCCCGCGCCCGAGCCGTCCCCGCCGGTGTGGCGCACGGGTCCCGTCGAGTCGCGGCGGCACCCGCCGTGATCGCGGGTGGTCCCGCCGGCGGTCGTGCCCCGCGCTTTCCCCGGCTCCCGCGAGGGGGGGCGCCCCCGGCCGGCGGAACCGGCGCGCCGTCAGTCCGGGCGGGCCATCGAGTAGGTGGCGATCTCGATCCGGTTGCCTTCGGGGTCGCGGCAGTACACCGCCGTGGTCGGGCCCAGCGCGCCGTACTTCGGCGCCGGCCCTTCCTCGACCTCCACGCCGCAGGCCCGCAGGTGCCGAGCGATCTCCTCGCCGGGCACCGCCACGGTGAAGCACAGGTCGTGCACGCCCGGCGCCGCGGCGCGGCCGGTGGGCCATTCCCGCTCTGCCGATGAGGCCGGGCGCAGGTTGATCTTCTGGCCGCCGAAGCGCAGCGCGGTGCGGTTCTCGCTCCCGAACGCTTCGCGCTCCATGCCCAGCACGCGCTGGTACCACGACGCCGTGACCTCGACGTCGGCGCAGGTCAGGACGAGGTGGTCGAGCCGGTCCACAGCGAAGCGCATCTCAGGGTGCTCCTCGGGGAAGCCGGGCGGTGACCTCGATCTCAATCAGCATCGCGTCGGTCTGCAGCCCGGCGTGGATCAGGGTGGAGGCCGGGCGGGCGCGGCCGAGGTGCTCTCGCACCACCGGCCAGCACCGCTCCCAGTCCCCGCGGCGGGGCAGGATGAAGCGGGCGCGTACGACGTCGTCCAGCCCGCCCCCCGCCTCGGCCAGCGCGAGCGCGATGTTGCGGAAGCACTGCCGGCACTGCGCCACCACGTCCGGGGCGATGGTCATGGCGGCGTAGTCGTAGCCGGTGGTGCCGGACACGAACACATCGCGGCCGTCCACCACGGCGCGGGAATAGCCGATCTGCTCTTCGAACGGGGAGCCGGAGGAGATCAGGCGGCGGGTCATCGCCCCGGCGGCCCTTCCACGCCCCGACTGCTCGAACCCGGCCGGTGCTGCTGGTCGAGGTCGCGCTGCGCCGCCTCGCGCGTCGCGAACGGCCCTTCCACTAGGCCGCCGGCGTCGGCCAGCACCACGTACCAGTCGGCACCGTTGAAGCGCGGCGCGCCGGCGCCTTCCTCCCGCCCCACCATCCTCACCTCCACGCCCGCCTCGCCCGCGTCACGCCGGGCGGCAGGGCGCGGGCCGGTACCTGCGCACCGCCGCGGCGGGAAAACGCGCCAGCCGGTCCGCGGGCCGAACCGGGCGCGGCACGAAGCCGCTGCCGCAGTTGGGGCAGACCCCGCCGGGCAGGCGGGTCGCCACGCAGTCGCGGCAGAAGGTGCACTCGAAGGAGCAGATCATCGCCTCGCGCGAGTCGGGCGGCAGGTCGCAGTCGCAGCACTCGCAGCCCGGGCGGAGTTCCAGCATCGCCTCACTCCAGCCCGTCGTAGAAGTCGTGCCCCTTCTCGTCCACGACGATGAACGCCGGGAAGTCCTCCACCTCGATCCGCCACACCGCCTCCATGCCCAGCTCGGGGTACTCCAGCACCTCGACGCGGCGGATGCAGTCCTGCGCCAGCCGCGCCGCCGGCCCGCCGATGGAGCCGAGGTAGAAGCCGCCGTGCTCCCGGCACGACGCCGTCACCGCCTTGGACCGGTTGCCCTTGGCCAGCATGACCAGGCTGCCGCCCGCCGCCTGGAACGCCGGCACGTAGCTGTCCATCCGCCCCGCCGTGGTGGGGCCGAAGGACCCGGTGGCCATGCCCTCGGGCGTCTTGGCCGGGCCGGCGTAGTAGACGGGGTGGTCCTTGATGTAGTCCGGCAGCGCCTCGCCGCGGTCCAGCCGCTCCTGGAGCTTGGCGTGGGCGATGTCGCGCGCCACCACGATGGTGCCGGTGAGCGACACGCGCGTCTTGACGGGGTGGCGCGACAGCTCGGCGCGTATCTCGGCCATCGGCCGGTTCAGGTCGATCCGAACGACCTCGCCGCCCAGGATGTCGGCGGTGTGCTCGGGCAGGAAGCGCGCGGGGTCGTGCTCCAGCTCCTCCAGGAACACGCCCTCGGCCGTGATCTTCGCCTTGATCTGCCGGTCGGCCGAGCACGACACGCCGATGCCGATGGGCAGCGACGCGCCGTGCCGCGGCAGGCGGACGATGCGCACGTCATGGCAGAAGTACTTGCCGCCGAACTGCGCCCCGATGCCGAGGTTCTGCGTGAGCTTATGCACCTCCGCTTCCAGCTCGGTGTCGCGGAAGGCGTGGCCGGAGCGCGAGCCGGCGGTCGGCAGCGCGTCGAGCCAGCGGGTGGAGGCGAGCTTGACAGTCTTGAGCGTGGTTTCGGCCGAGGTGCCGCCGATCACGATGCTCAGGTGGTAGGGCGGGCAGGCGGAGGTGCCCAGCGTGCGGATCTTCTCCTCCAGGAAGGCGAGCAGCTTGGGCTTGTTCAGCACCGCGCGGGTCTGCTGGAACAGGAAGCTCTTGTTGGCCGACCCGCCGCCCTTGAGCACGAACATCAGCGCGAACTCGTCGGCGTGGTCCTCGCCGGGGCTGGCGTAGATGTCGAACTGGACGGGGAGGTTGTTGCCGGTGTTGACCTCCTCGAACATGCTCAGGGGAGCCATCTGCGAGTAGCGCAGGCTGGTCTCGGTGTAGGTGCGGTGCACGCCGTAGGACAGCGCCTCCTCCTCGTCGCCCTCCACCCACACGCGCTGGCCCTTCTTGCCGAACACGATGGCGGTGCCGGTGTCCTGGCACATCGGCAGCTTGCCGCCGGCGGCGATGTTGGCGTTCTTGAGCAGGTCCAGCGCCACGAAGCGGTCGTTCGGGCTGGCCTCGGGGTCGTCGAGGATCAGCCGCAGCTGCGCGAGATGCCCCGGGCGCAGCAGGTGCGACACCTCGCGGCACGCAGCGAAGGCCAGCTCCTCCAGCGCGCGCGCCGGCACCTTCAGGACGCGCCTGCCCTCCACCTCGATGCTGCGGATGCCCCCGATCGGCAGGCGGCGGTAGGGCGTGGTGTCGGGGCCGAGCGGGAAGGCCGGGCTGTAGTCGAAGCCCCCCGTGCGCCGGGACACCGGCATTCCGGCGTCGGCCTCGCCGTGGCCGGGCGCGGCGGTGGGGCTGGGGGCGTCCAGTGCAGTGCTCACGCGTGACTCTCCGCCAGGATGGATCGGCAACGAGGGGTGACCACGAGGGCGACCGAGCGGGATGACTCTATAGCAGCCCGCACCGAGGCGCCACCGTGGGCGGCCCGCCTGTCCGGTCTCCGCCCGTCGGGCGTGGGCCGGGAGCTTCGCCCCTGGAACCCCGCCGGCGTTCGACGTGCTGCGTCCGGAGGGGAGCCGGACCCGCCCCCGATGGTTTGCCCCGGCGGACAGAAAGGGCGTGTTCGACGCGGCTTCGCCGTTGAGCACACCCCTCCCTGTCCGCTGGGGCATCCTCTTCGAGGATGGGAGGTCGAGGAACCTGGGGGATCCTCGCGGGGTGTTCGGAAGAGCGGAGCCCTCCTGGTTCCGAGCCGGATCGCTGGGAACCGGAGCCGGCCGCGGGCACCCGGCGGGCGGCGTCGCGGCCTCCGGCCCGGAGGCTACTCCCGCGTGCCGCCGGGGCGGCGTCGGAAGGCGTCCAGGTTGACCACTTCGGCTGGTCCGGACGGCCCGGGGGAGGGCGTCGGCGCCTCGGGGACGAGGGCGGGCAGCAGCGCGTCCGGTTCCGGTTCGGGGGCCGCCTCCGGCGGGCCGAAGCGCAGTCCCAGCCGCACCTGTGGGTCGAGGAACGCCACCAGCGCCGGGATCGGCACCACCAGGGTCGAAGGCGTGCCGCCGAAGCTCAGCCCCACCGAGATGCGCCCGGCCTCGCGGTCCACCCGCAGGTCCCAGAACTGGTGCTGCAGGACGATGGTCATCTCCTGCGGGTAGCGGGCACGCAAGTGCCCGGGCACCAGCACGCCGGGGGCGTCGGTGCGGAAGGTCAGGTAGAAGTGGTGCTCGCCGGGCAGCCCGTGCTCGGCCGCGTGATCGAGGGCGCGCAGCGCGACCTCGCGCATCGCCTCCTCGGTCCATCGATCGTAGGGGAGCAGGCTGTCCGCCAGGGGGGGCTGATCGCTCATCTCTGCCGTTCCGGTGCGCGGAGTATAACGAGGGACGACGCCGGCGCGCTAGCGGCGCGGTTCAAGTGGGGGGCTTCTGTTGCCCGGTGCCCCCCGAACCGCGCTTACCTATTCCTAGGCAGCGAGCGCCACAGCCTCGCGGCTGTTATCGTTGGCACTTGTGAATTAGCCCGATAACGGCGGTACAATGCCGAGCAAAAGGTAGGTCTTTACCACGCGCGTCGAGCCTGTTTCGCCCCCAGCAACACCCGCAACGACCGGCAGGTGGTTGGTTCTGGTGGAGGCGCCGGGCACTGCCCCCGGGTCCGCAACGATTATTCCACGTACCGTTTATCGCCATAGCCTTCCGGCGCCAACCATATAGCGCAACCGCGCCACCGTTGCGAGGGGGGGGTGTGTCGGCGGCAACGCACGCTCCCGCCTCCCGCGCGAGCCGGCGTCCGGCCCGTCGCCAGGGCGGTGCCGGTGCCGCTACATGGTCGCCCGCGGCCGATTCCGCGCGCGGCCGGCATGATCGTGCCGGCCGCGCGCGATGCCGCGCAGCGCGACGGGGGAGCGGAGCAGGGATGGCGTTCAACGAGTCGCAGCGCGCCGAGCTGGCCGAGGCGCGGGCGCAGCGCCACGAGACGCGCCGGCCCACCGTGCCGGCGCTGGAGGCCATGCTGTTCGAGCCGCTCGCCGTGCTCGACCACGGCTTCGTGCGCGTGGTGGACTACATGGGCGACGACGGGGCGGTGGTGCAGGCCGCGCGCGTGTCCTACGGCCGCGGCACGCGGGCGGCCAACGAGGACCGCGGCCTGATCCGCTACCTCATGCGCCACCGCCATTCCACGCCCTTCGAGATGTGCGAGCTGAAGCTGCACGTGAAGCTGCCGATCTTCGTGGCGCGGCAGTGGATCCGCCACCGCATGGCCAACGTGAACGAGTATTCCGCCCGCTACTCCGTGCTCGACCGCGAGTTCTACCTGCCCGAGCCGGCCGCGCTCGCTGCCCAGTCCGCCGACAACCGCCAGGGGCGGGGCGCCGTGCTGGAAGGCGCCGAGGCCGCGCGCGTGCTGGCGCTGCTGCGCGAAGATTCGGACCGCAACTACGACCACTATCTCGAGATGCTGAACGAGGACGAGGGCGGCGCGCCGCTCGACCCGTCCCGGCAGGGCTTGGCGCGCGAGTTGGCGCGCATGAACCTGACGCTGAACGCCTACACCCAGTGGTACTGGAAGACCGACCTGCACAACCTTCTCAACTTCCTGTCCCTGCGCGCCAACGCGCACGCCCAGCACGAGATACGCGTCTACGCCGACGCCATCCTGCGCGCGGTGGAGGCCTGGGTGCCGCTGTGCGCCGAGGCCTTCCGCGACTACCGCGTGGGCGCCGTCACCCTGTCCGCGGGCATGCTGGGCGCGGTGCGCGAGATGCTGGCCGGTCGTGACGCCAGCCCCGAGGCGGCGGGGCTGAGCAGGCGCGAATGGCGCGAACTGATGGCCGTGCTGGGACGCGAGGGTTGAGCGACGCCGCGCCCCGGCGCGCGGGGCCGGCGCGGCGCGGCCCCGCTCCGTCCGGCGCCAAGGGCGGCGCGCCGGGCAGGAGCTCCGCGCCGGGCAAGGGCGGCCGCCGGGCGTCCGTCGCCCGCCGGATGCCGCTGCCGCTCGGCCGCCGGGCGCTCGCGGTGTCGGCGATCCTCGCGGGGCTGTTCGTCGGATTGCCGCTGGCCCAGGCGCTGCTGGGCGAACTCGGCGCGCTGATCGTCGGCTGCCTGGTGGCCGGCTTCGCGCTCGGTCGCGCCACCGCCCGGCCCGGATAGCGCGACCCGGGCGGCGCGGCAGCGCGTCAACCGGCGCGGCGCGGCGATGTTCATCCTTCCGACCGGAGGAAGCGGGCCGGGAGGGCGCGATGCCGTTGTACGTCCAGGCGGGGCTGTGAGGCCTGCTGAGCGGGTCCGCCCTAGTGCTCGGGGCCGCGGTGGCGTGGTTCACCGCGCTGCCGCCGCGCTTGATCGCGGCGGTGACCGCCTTCGGCAGCGGTGTGCTGATCTCGGCGCTGTCCTTCGACCTGATGGACGAGGCCTGCCGCCAGGGCGGCTTCGGCGCCGCGGCCCTCGGCTTCGCGGCCGGCGCGAGCGCCTACACCGCGGCCAACGTCGCCGTTTCCCGCCGCGGCGCGCAGCACCGCAAGCGCTCCGGCGCCGCGGCGGCGCGGCAGGGATCGGGCGACGGCGGCGGGCTGGCCATCGCGGTGGGCGCGCCGCTGGACGGGATCCCGGAGTCCCTGGTGATCGGCGTCAGCCTGCTCGACGGCGGCGGCGTCAGCCTGGTCGCCGTGGTGGCGGTGTTCCTGTCCAACGTGCCCGAAGGCCTGCCGAGCGCGGCGGGCATGCGCGCCGCCGGGCGGCCGGCGGCTTACGTGTTCGGCGTCTGGACCGGCATCGCGCTCCTCTCGGGCGTGGCCGCGCTGGCCGGAAACCTCCTGCTCGCCGGCGGCGGCGAGGGGGTCATCGCCTTCACCACCGCGCTCGCCGCCGGCGCGATCCTGGCGATGCTGGCCGACACCATGATCCCCGAGGCCTTCGAGACCGCCCACGAGTACGCCGGCCTGATCACCGTCGCGGGCTTCCTCGCGGCCTTCATGCTCACCAAGCTCGGCGCCTAGCGCCCGCTGGTCCTGGGCCGGACCAGCGGGGACCGGAACCGGCCGCGACCGGTCGCGGTTCGCCGCCGCGCCTTAGTCCTCGACGATCCGCGGCCCGGTCGCCGCCGGCGCCCGCGCCTTCTCCCACACCCGCGCGGCGATCCGGCGGTACTCGACCGACTCCGCCGCTTCCGGCCGCGACAGCACGATCGGCGTGCCGGCGTCGGCCAGCTCGCGGATCGCCAGCTTGAGCGGCAGCTCGCCCAGGAACTCGACGCCCAGCCGCTCCGCCTCCGCCCGCGCGCCGCCGTGGCCGAAGATCTCGGAACGATGGTCGCAGTTCGGGCAGCAGAAGTACGACATGTTCTCCACCAGCCCGAGCACGGGTACGTTGACCTTCTCGAACATCCGCACGCCGCGGCGGGCGTCGATCAGCGCCACGTCCTGCGGGGTGGAGACGATCACCGCGCCGCGCAGCGGCACCCGTTGCGACATGGTGAGCTGGGCGTCGCCGGTGCCGGGCGGCATATCCACCACCATGATGTCGAGCGCGCCCCAGTCCACCTGGCCCAGCATCTGCTCCAGCGCGCTCATCACCATCGGCCCGCGCCAGATCATCGCCTGCTCCTCCTCGATGAGGAAGCCGATCGACATCGCCTTGAGCCCCCAGCGCCACAGCGGCTGGATGCGCTTCTCCACCAAGCGTGGCCGTTCGCGCGTGCCCAGCATCTGCGGCAGCGAGGGCCCGTAGATGTCGGCGTCGAGCAGCCCCACCCGCAGCCCCTGCGCGGCCATCGCGGCGGCGAGGTTCACGGCGGTGGTGGACTTGCCCACGCCGCCCTTGCCCGAAGCCACCGCGACGATGGCGCCGACCTCGGACAGCAGCATCTGCCCTTGTCCCGGGGCGGGGCGCACCGAGCGCGGCGCGTCCGGCGCGGGCACGGGGGGGGCTGCGCGCGTGGCGGTCAGCACGCAGGTCGCCGACAGCACCCCCGGCACATCAGCCGCCGCCCGCTCCGCCGCGACGCGCACCGGATCCAGCTCCCGCGCCCGCTCGCGCGGCACCTCGAGGGCGAACTGCACCAGCCCGTCGCGCGCCGTGATCCCCTGCACCCAGCCCGACGCCACCACGTCCAGCCCCGTCCGGGGGTCGCGCACACCCGCCAGCGCGGCCCGCACCGCCGCCGCCAAGCCCTCGCTCATCGCAGTCCCCCGTTGAAAAATGTCCATCATGCCACGAAATCGTGGCTGCCCGCCCGGTGGGCGCGGCAGCCCGCCGCGTCGTGGTGTGGGCCGCCCTTCGAGCGCAGGCGACGCTGGCGAGCAAGCCGGCTCCGGGATGTTAACCGCCTCCCGCGCGCGCGCTAGGGCGGGCGACCGACGATTTCTTGCGGGAGAAGCAACGGCTCATGCCGTGGAACAATAGCGGCGGATCGAGCCCCTGGGGCAATTCCCGCCCCCCCACCGGGGGCGGCAACGGCGGCGGTCCGTGGGGCCAGCCGCCGGCCGGCGGCGGCGGCGGCAACAGGGGCGGTGGCCCGTTCGGTCGCGGTCCGGACATCGACGATCTGATCCGCCAGGCCCAGGACGCGGTGCGCCGGGTGCTACCGCGCGGCGGGCGCGGCGGCGGTGGCAAGGGTCTCGCCCTGGCCGGACTGGCGCTGGTTGCGGTGTGGGCGGGCAGCGGCTTCTACCGCGTGCAGCCCAACGAGCAGGGCGTGGTGCTGCGCTTCGGCGCCTTCCACGACACCACCTATCCCGGGCTGAACTACCACATCCCCTGGCCGGTCGAGAGCGTCACCACCCCGCGCGTGACCCTGATCAACCGGGTGGACGTGGGCTTCCGCTCGGCCGCCGACACCACCGCGCTCGCGCGGCCCACGCCCTCGCGCGACGTCGGCGAGGAGTCGATGATGCTCACCGGTGACGAGAACATCATCGACATCGACTTCGCCGTGTTCTGGCGCATCCGCGACGCCGGCGAGTTCCTGTTCGACACCCGCAATCCCGAGGTCACGGTCAAGTCGGCCGCCGAGAGCATGATGCGCGAGGTGATCGGCCGCACGCCGATCCAGCCGGCGCTCACCGAGGCGCGCGCCCAGATCGAGCAACAGGTCAAGCTCGGCACCCAGGCGATCATGGACCAGTACCGGGCCGGGGTGGAGATCACCCAGGTGCAGATGCAGAAGGTCGATCCGCCGCCGTCTGTGGTGGACAGCTTCCGCGACGTGCAGCGCGCCCAGGCCGACCGCGAGCGCGCCCGCAACGAGGCCGAGAGCTACCGCAACGACATCATCCCCCGGGCGCGAGGCGAGGCCGAGCGCCTCGTGCAGGCTGCCCAGGGCGACAAGGAGGCGCAGGTGGCGCGCGCCGGCGGCGAGGCCAAGCGCTTCACCTCCGTGCTCACCGCCTACCAGCAGGCGCAGGACGTGACGGTGCGCCGCATGTACCTCGAGACCATGGAGGAGATCCTGCGGCGCAGCCCCAAGGTGCTGGTGGATAACAACCTCCAGGGCCTGGTGCCGCTGCTCAACCTCGACGGCGCCCCGCGCCCGGCGGCGCCGCGCGCGCCGGCCGCCGCGCCGCCTCCGGCCTCGGTCCCTTCCGGGCCGTCCCTCGCCCCGGCGCCGCGGCAGCAGGGGGTCGCCCGATGAACCGCCTCGTGGCGCTCTGCGCCCTCCTCGCGGTGGTGGTGGTGGTGGCTGCCTCTACCCTATTCACGGTGCACCAGACTCAGCAGGTGCTGATCACCCAGTTCGGCGAGCCGGTGCGGGTGATCCGCGAGCCCGGGCTGCACGCCAAGATACCGCTGATCCAGAACGTGATCCCGTTCGACCGCCGGCTGCTCGACTTCGAGGCGCCGGGCGAGGAGATCATCCTGGGCGATCAGCGCCGGTTGATCATCGACAGCTTCACCCGCTACTCGATCACCGACCCGCTGCGCTTCTACCAAACGGTGGGCGCCAACGAGGCCGGCATCCGCGGCCGGCTGTCCTCGACCGTGACCTCGGCACTGCGCCGGGTGCTGGGCAGCGAGCCGCTGCTGGCGGTGCTCTCGCGCGACCGCCTGCGGATCATGGACGAGATACGCCGCCAAGTGAACGACGAGGCCCGGCCCTTCGGCATCGAGGTGGCCGACGTCCGGCTGCGCCGCGCCGACCTGCCGGAGGAGAATACCCAGGCGATCCTGTCGCGCATGCAGTCCGAGCGCGAGCGCGCCGCCCGCGAGGCGCGCGCTGAGGGCGCCGAGATCGGGGCGCGGGTGCGGGCCGGCGCCGACCGCGAGCGCACCGTGCTGCTGGCCGAGGCGCAGGCTAACGCCGACATCGCCCGCGGCCAGGGCGAGCAGGAGGCCAGCCGCGTTTTCGCCGAGGCGTACGGCCAGGACGCGCAGTTCTTCTCCTTCTACCGCTCCATGCAGGCCTACCGCGAGGCGTTCGGGGAAGGAGACAGCCGCCTGCTGCTCTCGCCCGAGAGCGACTTCTTCCGCTACTTCCTGCGCGCCCCCGACGCAGTCGGGCCGCAGCAGGGTCGCGCCGCCCCGCCCGCAGGCGCCGCCACCCCCGCCGCCCCGGGCTGATCCGGACGGTCCCGAGGCACCATCCGCGAGCCGCCGGGGGCCGGCGTGCCGCGGGCGATCCCGTGGTTCTTCGTCACGCTTCCGCAGCTTGGACGGCCGCCGGGAGTTGTTACATCTTCCGGCAACCCGACCACTGGAAGGCCAACGACGTGCGCCCCCACACGCCCTCCCACCGCGTCCTGCTCACCGCCGGCGCCCTCGCGGCCTGCCTCGCCGCGGTCTCGCCCGCGCCGGCCTTCGCGCAAACGCCGCTGCGCGACACCCCGGCTACCTTCGCGCCCCTGGCCCGCCAGCTGCTGCCGGCGGTGGTGAACGTGCAGACCACCACCACGCTCCAGGCCCGCGCCAACCGCCCCGACGCGCCCGAGATCCCGCAGGCCCCGCCCGGCTCGCCGTTCGAGGAGTTCTTCCGCGACTTTCTGGAGCGCAACCGCCCCGGCCAGGGTCCGGGCGGGCAGGGCCAGGGTCCCAGCCGCCCGGGCCAGCCGCAGCAGCCGCGCCGCGCGCAGTCGCTCGGTTCGGGCTTCATCGTGGACGCGAGCGCCGGCATCGTGGTGACCAACAACCACGTCATCGACGGCGCCGACGA
Source organism: uncultured Roseomonas sp. (assembly GCA_964243365.1). Taxonomy (GTDB): domain Bacteria; phylum Pseudomonadota; class Alphaproteobacteria; order Acetobacterales; family Acetobacteraceae; genus Roseomonas. The sequence goes on from CAXTEL010000004.1 coordinate 69,124, forward strand.
GATCAACGTGGTGCTGCAGGACAACACCTCGATCAAGGCCGAGCTGCTGGGCACCGACGCCCGCACCGACCTCGCTGTGCTGCGGATCAAGACCGACCACTCGCTGGTAGCGGTGGAGTTCGGCGACTCCGATGCGGCCAACGTCGGCGACTGGGTGCTGGCCATCGGCAATCCGTTCGGCCTGGGCGGCTCGGTCACCGCCGGCATCGTTTCGGCGCGCGGCCGCGACATCCGCCAGGGCCTGTACGACGATTTCATTCAGACCGACGCCGCCATCAACCGCGGCAACTCGGGCGGCCCGCTGTTCAACCTCGACGGCAAGGTGATCGGCATCAACACCGCGATCTACTCGCCCTCGGGGGGCTCGATCGGCATCGGCTTCTCGATCCCCTCCAACTTGGCGCGTGGCATCGCCGCCCAGCTGCGCGACGGTGGCAAGGTCCGCCGCGGCTGGCTGGGGGTGAACATCCAGCAGGTCACCGACGAGATCGCCGAGAGCCTCGGCCTGCGCGGCGGCGGGCGTGGCGCGCTGGTGGCCCGCGCTCAGGAGGACGGCCCGGCGGCCAAGGGCGGCATCCGCAACGGCGACGTGGTGCTGCGCTTCGCCGACCGCGAGGTGCGCGAGATGCGCAATCTGCCGCGCATCGTGGCCGACACCGCCGTGGGCCGCCAGGTGCCGGTGGTGGTGTGGCGCGACGGCCGCGAGGAGACGGTGCAGGTCACGGTGGCCGAGCTGCCGGCCGAGGCGCAGCAGGCTGCCGCCACGCCGGGCCAGCCGCGCCCGCAGAACCAGGCGCTGGAGCTCTCGGGGCTCGGCCTGACGGTGTCGCCGATCACCAACGAGACGCGCGAGCGGTTCTCGCTGCGCCCCGACCAGCGCGGCGTGGTGGTGACGGAGGTCGCGCCCAACGGCGCCGCGGCCGATCGCGACCTGCGCCCCGGCGACCTGATCCTGGAGGTGCAGCAGGAGCGGGTGAACACGCCGCAGGACATCCAGGGGCGGCTGGAGAACCTGCGCCGGCAGAATCGCGCCACCGCGCTGATGCTGGTGGAGAACGCCCAGGGGCAGCGCTTCGTGCCGCTGCGCCTGCGCCCCGAGGGCCAGAACGGCGGCAGCCCCGGCTGATCCGGGACCGGGACGGGGGCGCGCTCCCCCGTCCCCGGCGCGAACCTGCCCCGCGCGCCGCCGCGTTCGAGCGTTCCCGCAGTCCGGCTATAGGACGCCATGAGCCGCATCCTACGCTTCCTCGCCGCCTGGCTCCTCGCGCTGCTGATCGTGATGTGGGGCCTCGCCTGGTTCGCCCGCGCGCCCGGCGAGGCTTGGTCCGATGCCTTCGCGCGGATCATCTCGGGTGCCGACCGGCCCGGCACGGCCGCGCCCTCGATCGGCGGGGCCGTGTCGCTGCCGCCGGGCACGACCCTGGGCGGCCGCTTCGCCATGACCGACCACACCGGCCGCGCGGTGACGGAGGCCGACTTCCGGGGCCGGCCGGCGCTGCTGTTCTTTGGCTTCACCCACTGCCCCGACGTGTGCCCGACCGAGCTTGCCGCTATGGGCGCGGCGCTGGACCTGCTGGGCCCGGCCGGCGAGCGCGTGCAACCGGTGTTCGTGTCCGTCGACCCCGAGCGCGACACCCCCGCCCGGTTGGCTGACTACGTGGCGCTGTTCGGCCCGCGCGTGGTGGGCCTGACCGGCACGCCCGAGCAGGTGGCGGCGATGGCGCGCACCTTCCGCGTGTACTACGCCCGCGTCACCCCGCCCGGATCGAGCGAGTACCTGATGGACCATTCCGCCTTCACCTACCTGCTCGGTCCCGACGGCGGGGTGCGCGCCCTGCTGCGCCCCGGCGCCTCGCCCGAGGACATGGCCGCCGCCGTCCGGCAGCTCGGCTGAGGGACCCCCCATGGACCAGGACCTTTCCGCGCCGCGCGACCCGCGCGACCTGATCTCGCTGCGCAAGGACCGCATCCGCGTCCTGCTGCTCGAAGGGGTGTCCGACAGCGCCGTGGCCGCGCTGCGCGAGGCCGGCTACGAGAACGTCCGGCGCGAGCCCCGGGCGCTGGACGCGGCGGCGCTGCGCGAGGCGGTGCGCGGCGTGCACCTGCTGGGCATACGCTCGCGCACCCAGGTCACGGCGGAGGTGCTGGGAGCGGCCGACCGGCTGATCGCGGTGGGCTGCTTCTGCATCGGCACCGACCAAGTGGACCTCGCCGCGGCGCGGCACCGCGGCATCCCGGTGTTCAACGCTCCCTTCTCCAACACGCGCTCGGTGGCCGAGCTGGTGATGGGCGAGATCGTGATGCTGCTGCGCGGCATCCCCGGCCGCTCCAACGCCGCCCACGTCGGCACCTGGGACAAGTCGGCCACCGGGGCGCGCGAGGTGCGCGGCAAGACCCTCGGGCTGGTCGGCTACGGCAACATCGGCGCCCAGGTTAGCGTGCTGGCCGAGGCGTTCGGGATGCGCGTGCTCTACAGCGACGTGGTCCCCAAGCTGCCGCACGGCAACGCCCGCCCCGCCGCCTCGCTGGCCCAGCTGCTGCGCGAAAGCGACGTGGTGTCCCTGCACGTGCCCGACACGCCCGCCACGGTGGGCATGATCGGCGCCCCCGAGATCGCGCTGATGCGGCCCGAATGCGTGCTCATCAACAACAGCCGGGGCCGGGTGGTGGATCTCGACGCGCTCGGCGCCGCGCTGGCCGCGGGACGGCTGCTGGGCGCCGCGGTGGACGTGTTCCCCACCGAGCCCGAGCGCAACGGCGACCCGTTCGCCTCGCCGCTGCAGGGCCTGCGCAACGTCATCCTCACCCCCCACATCGGCGGCTCCACGCTGGAAGCGCAGGAGCGGATCGGCGAGGAAACCGCGCTCAAGCTGGTGCAGTACTCCGACACAGGCGCCACGCTGGGCGCGGTGAACTTCCCCGAGGCCGCGCTGCCGCTGCGCGCGCGGGGCACTCGCTTCATGCACGTCCACGCCAACACGCCCGGCATCCTCGCCGCCATCAACGACATCTTCCGCGACCACGGCCTGAACATCGCCAGCCAGGTGCTGCAGACCGACGCCGAGGTCGGCTACGTCGTGGTGGACGCCGAGGACGTGCCCGACCCGCGGGCGGTGCTGGCCGACCTGCGGGCACTGCCCGGCACCGTCCGCGCCCGGCTGCTCTACGAGCGTCGCTGAGCGCGCGCGGGCGGACGGTTGCGGAGGGCAGGACTTTTTCGCGTGGGCGTGGCATGCTCGTCGCTCAACGCGAAGGGATGCGCGTTATGTGGAACCAGATGCGCCCGGTCGCCGGGCTGATGGCCGGGCTGGCGCTGCTCCTCGCCGCCGCCCCAGCCCCGGCGCAGGGACTGCGCACCGTGGTGGTGCCGGCCGAGAGCGGCGTGGTGGTCGCGCCCCGCAGCGCGCCGCCGCGCTTGGTCGCGCGGCCGCGGCCGCCCGCCGCCCCGGCCGCGCCGGGCCCGGTGGTGCTCCCCGCCACCGGCATCGGACTGGCCGGGCCCGGGCTGGTCCTGGTACCGCTGCTGGGCGGCGCCCTGTTCGCGGCCGGCAGCCTGGCCGGCGGCGGCGGCGGCGGTTCCTCCGGACCCGCCCGCACGCGCTGACGCAGGGGGCGCCTGGGCGCGACCCGTCGCCGGTTCCAGTCCTCGGTGGTCCGGGGACCAGAAGGGCTCCGCCCCTCCGGACACTCCGCGAGGACCCCGGGGTTCCTCGACCTTCCATCCGTGAGGGCAAAATTACCGGCGGGGTCCAGGGGCGGCGCCCCTGGCTCGCGCCCGATCATTGGAAACCGAGGCCGGCCATGCTCCTAACCCGCCGGCGCGAGGCCCGCCCGCGCCGTCCCGTGCCCGCGCCGATCGCGGGGTTCCCCGTCGCCCGGTTCCGACGCAACCTGGGCGCCGTTGCCACGGGGGGACGCGTGCATGGCGAGCAGGGAAGGGGCGTTGGCCCGTGCGGAAGCCGCCTTCGACGCGGGGTTCCGCGACCGGCTGGCGGCGTTGGTGGCGATCCCCTCCACCTCGCAGGACCCCGCGCACGCGAGAGACTGCCGCCGCTACCTCGCCGACGGCATCCTGCCCTGGCTGGAGCGTCTGGGCTTCGCCGCGGCCCTGCACGAGAACCCCGAGCCGGGCTTCGGCCCGATCCTGCTGGCCGGCCGCGTCGAGGACCCGGCCCTGCCCACCGCCCTGCTCTACGGCCACGGCGACACGGTGCGCGGGCTGGACGAGCAGTGGTCCCCCGGCCTGTCGCCCTGGCGCCTGACCGAGCGCGACGGTCGCTGGTACGGCCGCGGCACCGCCGACAACAAGGGCCAGCACGCGCTGAACATCGCAGCACTGGAAGCGGTGCTGGCTGAGCGCGGCGGCACCCTGGGCTGCAACCTCAAGGTGGTGATCGAGACCGGCGAGGAGCGCGGCTCGCCCGGGCTGCGCCGCTTCGTCGCCGACCGCGCGGCGGAGCTGGCGGCCGACGTGCTGATCGCCTCCGACGGGCCGCGCGTCGCCCCCGACCTGCCCACGGTCGCCACCGGCACGCGCGGCACGGTGCACTTCGACCTTGCGGTGCGGCTACGGCAGGGGGGTGTGCATTCCGGCCACTGGGGCGGGCTGACCCCCGACCCCGCCATCATCCTGGCGCACGCCCTCGCTTCCATATGCGACCGGCGCGGCCGCATCCTGGTGGACGGCTGGCTGCCGGCCGGGCGCGCGGTGCCGGCCGCCGTGCGCGCGGTGCTGGAAGGCTGCCCGGTGGGCGGCGGCGGCGATTCCACTGCCGTGGACCCCGATTGGGGCGAGCCGGGCCTCACAGCCGCTGAGAAGATCTACGGCTGGAACGGCTTCGTCGTGCTGTCGATGCTCTCGGGGCGTCCCGAGAACCCGGTCAACGCCGTGGCGCCCGACGCTGTGGCGCACTGCCAGATCCGCCACACCGTGGACACCGACGCGGGCGCCTTCGTCCCCGCCCTGCGCGCCCACCTCGACGCGCGCGGCTTCCCGGAAGTGGCGATCGAGCGCGCCGGCGGGCGCATGGCGGCGAGCCGGACCGATCCCGCGCATCCCTGGGTGGGCTGGGCGCGGCGCAGCATGGAGCGGTCGCTGGGCGGGCGCGTGCAGGTGATCCCCAACGCTTCCGGTGGACTGCCGGGCGACGTCTTCGTCGACGCGCTGGGGGTGCCGCTGGTCTGGGTGCCGCACTCCTTCAACGGCTGCAAGCAGCACGGGCCGGACGAGCACGCCCTGCCTTCCGTGCTGCGCGAAGGCATCGCGGCCTTTGCCGGCCTGTGGTGGGACCTGGGCGAGCCCGGCACGCCCTGAGCCGAGGCCGGCGGCGGCTCGTCGGGCCGCCGGGCCCGCGCGCCGGGACCGCCGCCCGCGACGGGGCGCTCGCCACCGGCATCGGGCACGGTGCCGGACCGGGGCGGCCGGGCGCGACCCCGCGCCGCCCGGCCGCCGGACGAACGCCCGTCACTCTTCCTCACGCGACGCGGCATGCCGCCGTTACAATCGCGCGCCACCTTTCCGTTCACCTCGAAAGGAAGCGTTCCCGATGCGAATCCACACCAAGACCGCCGTTCTCGCCGCGCTGATCGGGTTGGCCGCGCTGCCCGCCACCGCTCAGCCCACCGCCCCACGCCCCGAGGGCCCCGCCCGCGGTCCGGCCCGCATGTTCGAGGAGGCCGACACCAACCGCGACGGCCGCGTCACCTGGGACGAGGCCTGGGCGCGCTTGACCGCCCGCTACAACGAGGCCGACGCCGACCGCGACGGCGGCGTGACCCCGGATGAGCTGCGCGCCTACGTCGCGCGCCAGATGGGCAACCGTTCCGTGCCGGCGCGGGCCGAAAACCGCGGCCAGGCGCTGTTCCGCGCCGCCGACCTCGACCGCGACGGCCGCGTGTCGCTGGCCGAGTTCCGGCCGATGGCGGAAGCCGTGTTCCGCTCCGCCGACGGCGACGGCGACGGCGCCATCGTCCGCGACGAGCTGCCCGGGCGGCATCGGGACGCTCCCCGGCCCGGCCCGCGCGGCGAGGCCACCCCGTCCCGCTGACGGCGTCCCCGCGCCGGCGCCCCGTGCGGGCGGCGCGGGGCGGTGATCGGTCGCGCGGCCGGCCCCGGTCCCCGGTGGTCGGGCGTGCGGCCACCAGGGGCTCTGCCCCTGAACCACGCCGGGGTTCGACGTACCGCGTCGGACGGGAGGTTTCCGGACCCTAGCCGCGAGTGTGCCCGGGAGGATGAGAGGGCGGATGCGCCGACGCGGCTTCGTCGTGGGTGCTCGTTTCCCCACCCGACCGAGCGGCGCGCTCGCGAACGGGAGGTCGGGGCCATCTGGGCCGGCGCCGAAGCGTCGGCGAAGGGGAGCCGGGCGGCGGTTCTCGCGCCGGGAGATCGGGCGCGTTCGCTTCGCCGCGCGCCTCAAAGCTCCAGGTTCACCACGTGCCCCGTTGCCGCGGGCGTGACCTCGCTCCTGGGCGCCGTCCCCGGCGGCGCGGCGGGCGGGGCGCGCGGCGGTTCCTCGCCGCGCCGGCCGGCGCCGCCGGTGCCCCGCTCCTCGATCGGGCGCGTGTCGGACACCACTGCCACCCCGGCCCTTTCCCCGGCTCCCGTCGCGTCCCGGGCGGGCGCGGAGGGCGCGGCCGGCAGCGCCCCGGCGCCGAACAACAGCGCGTTGCGCTGCACGGCCACTGCGTCCGCCGGCGTGCCTTCCGCGGCGGCGCGGGGCGCCTCGCGATCCGGCGGCATCGTTTCGGCCGCGGGGCCGGGCGGCAGCGGCAGCGCTTCTCCCGCCGGTAGGGTGTCGTCCGTCGGCCGGGCCGGCACGGCCACGCGCGCCCCTTCCAGCAGGTCGGCCAGCCGCGCGGGGGCGACCTGCTCGGCCCGGGCGGCGCGCGCTTCCACCACCAGTTCGGCGATCTCCCCGGCGCGCGCTTCCTCCCGCGCCGTGGCCAGCGCCGCCTCGACGCGCGCCGCCTCGCTTTCCGACGCCGCGGCGGCCAGCTCGGCCACCCGCGTTTCCAGGGTGCGTTCCGCCGCCGTCGTCGCGGCGCGCGCCTCGGCCGCCGTCGCGCCCGACGACGCCAACGCGGCGACCGCCGCTTCGTCCGCCCGCGCTTCGGCGTCCCGCACGGCGTCCAGCCGCTCGGCGAGGCGGTCCGCCCCGGCCCGCCCGGCCGCGTCGAGCCCTTCGCGCACCGCTTCCGCCGCGTCCCGACGCCCGGTCGCCTCGCGATCCCGTTCGGAGTCGTCGCGCCCGGCGTCCGGACCGGCGCCGGACGTTCCGGGATCGCGCCCGGGGACTGGGGAGCCGGCGGGCAGGCCGGCCGTCCCGACCGTGAGCGCGTCCCGCGTCGGCGCGTCGTCGAGCGGCGGGGCCGCGGCGTCGCCGGCGAGCTCGGCGATGCGCGCCCCCGCCGCCGAGAGGATCACGGGCTCCGGCGGCGCTTGCGCCGCGGCGGTGACCGGCGCGGCCGGGGGCGGCGGCGGTGGCAGCGCGGCGACGCGCGGGGCCGGGGTGGCGCCGATGGGGGCGACGAGGTCGGACATTCGCGGGCGCCTCCGGGCCGTCGCGGCCGGGAACGGTGCCGCGGCGTCCAGCCTCGATGCCGGCGATGAAGCCGTTCCTAACGGGGGTGTTCACGTTCGGCGGAGCGTGCCGGCGGAGCCGCGCTTGGCGCCGCGGTGGAAGCCGCTCCGGATGACGGGCCTGGTGGGCGCGACAGGGATTGAACCTGTGACCCCTGCCGTGTGAAGGCAGTGCTCTCCCGCTGAGCTACGCGCCCAGGCCGGGGCGTCGCATATCCGCCAGCGGCCCGCCGTGTCAAGGAAGCGAGGGGACTGGCCGGCGGCGGACGCCGACCCGACATGCTGGTTCCCAGAGGAGGTTTCCCATGCGGGCACCGTCGCGGTCTCCCCTCGTCCCGCCGGTCGCGGCGTGCCCGGTCGCGGCGTCGGACGGGTCGGCACCCCTCCCGCCCGGCACGGCGCGCCGCGTCCCGGCGCGTCGCGCGGGGCGCGTCCTGCTCGCGGCGGCGGCCGGCGCCTGCGGCATCGCCCAAGCCGCGGTTGCGACCCCGGTGCAGGCGACTTACGAGGTGCGCGCGGCCGGCCTGCGCATCATGGAGGTCGAGGCGGTGATCGACTTGGACGCGCTCCGCGCCGGCGGCCCGGCGACGCGGCCCCGCGCTGGCAACGCGGCGACCCAGCCCCGCGCCTACGCCATCGAGCTGCGGACCACCCTGCGCGGCGTGGCCACCGCGCTCGGCGCCGGCGGCGGGGTGAGCCGGGCGTCGGGCACCTGGCGCGGCGACCTGGCGCGGCCCGCCGCCTTCGAGAGCGAGGGCGTCTGGCGCGGCGAGCCGCGGCGCGTGCGGATGGACTACCCCGGCGGCCAGCCCGCCGTGCGCCAGCTGGTGCCGGCCGACGAGGACGAGCGCGAGCCGGTGCCCGAGGCGGCGCGGCGTGACACGCTGGACAGCCTTTCCGTGCTGGCCCAGTTGATGCGCAACGTCGCCGACAGCAACCGCTGCGAAGGCCGCGCGGCGGTGTTCGACGGCCGCCGCCGCCTGGACTTCACCGCCGTGACCGAGGGCGTGCAGGCCCTGGCGCCGTCCGGCGAGTCCTGGGCCGGCGAAGCGCTGCGTTGCCGCTTCGAAGGCAACCAGGTCGCGGGCTTCCTGCGCGACCAGGCGCTCGCCGACCGCCGGCCGCAGCAGGGTGTCGCTTGGCTGGCCGTCCCGCGCCCCGGCGCGCCGCCGATCCCCGTGCGGCTGGAGGTGCCGTCCCGCTGGTTCGGCGCCATCACCGCGACGCTGGTGCGGGTGGCGGCGCCGGGCGGCGCGGGCGCCGCGAACGGGGGCCCGGCCGTCGCCGGATCAGCCGGGACCGCGCCCGCCGGGGTCGCCGCGCCCCGCTAGCACCGCGTCCAGCAGCGCCGGCAGCGCGTCGGGGCCGGACGCCACCGGCGCCCCGTCCGCCATCGCGGGCAGGCCGTAGCCCCAGGCGGCGAACACCGGCGGGATGCCGGCGGCGCGCGCCGCCATCACGTCGTTGCCGTGGTCGCCCACCATGGCGGCGTCCCGGGCCGCGGCGCCCAGCCAGCGCAGCGTGCCCAGCAGGTGCTCCGGATCGGGCTTGCGCGCGGCGAAGCTGTCGCCGCCGGCCACCGCGTCCAGCAGGGCCGCGAGCCCGGTCGCTTCGAGCACGGCGCGGGCGGCGCGGACCGGCTTGTTGGTGCACACCGCCAGCCGCCAGCCGCGCCCGCGCAGGGCCGCCATCGCGTCCGGCACGCCGGGGAAAGGGCGGGTTTCGACCGCCGCGCGCGGCTCGTAGTCGGCCAGGAACGCGTCCACGGCCGTGGGGTCGAAGCCGGCGCCGCGGGCGGCCAGCGCCCGGCGCACGAGCGCCGCCACCCCGTCGCCGATCATGCGGTGCACCTCGTCCCGTCCGAAGCCGGGCAGGCCGCGCGCGGCCATCAGCCGGTCCAGCGCCGCGTGCAGGTCGGGCGCGCTGTCGAGCAGCGTGCCGTCGAGGTCGAGCAGGACGACGGGGGAGGACATGCGCCGGCGTTCTCACTCGCGGTGGACGCCGGCGCAACGCCGCATGTCGCCGCCGCGCTCGTCAGGCCGCGGGCTGCATCGCGGGGCCGGCGTGCGCCGGGTCGCGGCTGAGATAGGCCGTCAGTTCCGCCGCTGGCATCGGGCGCGCCAGCAGGAAGCCCTGCAGCTCGTCGCAGCCGTGCCGGTCGAGGAAGTCGAGCTGGGCGGGGGTTTCCACGCCCTCGGCCGTCACCCCCAGGCCGAGGCCGGAGGCCATGCCCAGGATGGCGCCCACGATCGCCCGCGCCCCCCCGTCCTCCTCCACCGCCGCCACGAAGGAGCGGTCCACCTTGACCCGGTCGAAGGGGAAGCGGTGCAGGTAGGCGAGCGAGGAATACCCGGTCCCGAAATCGTCCAGCGTCAGGCGCACGCCCTGGGCCTTGAGCGCGCGTATGACGGCCAGCGCGCCGGCGGTGTCGCGGATCAGCACGCCTTCCGTGATCTCCAGCTCCAGCCGGTCCGGGGCGAGGCCGCTCGCGCGCAGAGTTTCCGCCACCATCGCGTTCAGCCCGTCGTCGCGGAACTGCGCCGGGGACACGTTCACCGCGACGCGCTGCTCCCCCGGCCAGGCGGCGGCGGCGGCGGCGGCGGTGCGCAGCACCCAGGCGCCGAGCGGCAGGATCAGCCCGCTTTCCTCGGCCACGGCGATGAACTCGGTGGGCGGGATCGGGCCGCGCTCGGGGTGGTTCCAGCGCGCCAGGGCTTCGCAGGCCACGACGCGCCGGGTGCGGCGCCCGAAGATGGGCTGGAAATGCAGCGCGAGCTCTTCCGCCCCCGCCCGCCCGCCGGCCCTTGCCCCGGGTCCCTCCAGGATGCGGCGCAGGTCCTGCTCCATCCGGCGGCGCGCCCGCCGGCGCGCGCCCATCTCCGGCTCGAACAAGCGGATCGTGCCGCGCGCCGCGGACTTGGCCCGGTACAGGGCGGTGTCGGCGTCGCGCATCAGCTCCTCGGCCGTGTCGCACTCGGCCGTGGGCAGGGCGATGCCCACGGTGGTCCCGGTCCGTACCTCCTGCCCGTCCAGCGCGAAGGGCTCGGCCAGCGCCGCGACTAGGCGGCCGGCCAGCGCCTCCGCCGCTTCGGGCTGCCGGCCGGCCTGGACGATGATGAACTCGTCGCCGCCGATACGCGCCACGGTGTCCGACGCCCGCGCGCAGGCGCGCAGCCTGGCCGCGACCTGCACCAGCAGCGCGTCGCCCGCGGCGTGGCCCAGCGCGTCGTTCACCGCCTTGAAGCGGTCCAGGTCCAGCGCCAGCACCGCGACGCCGGTTTCGCCGCGGCGCGCCAGGGCCAGCGCCTGCCCCAGCCGCTCGCGCAGCGCGAAGCGGTTCGCCAGGCCGGTCAGCGCGTCGTGGTGCGCCAGGAAGCGTATGCGCTCCTCCGACCGCCGCCGTTCGGTGACGTCGGTGTAGGTGCGCACCGCGCCGCCGTCGGTCAGCAGCTGGGTGCGGATCTCCAGCACCGTCCCGTCGGGCCGGACGCGCTCGTACACGGAGGGCGTGTTCTCCAGGGTGCGCTGGGCCGCGGCCGGAGTGTCAGGGATCGGGTCCAGCACCTGGTCCGGCAGCGTGCCGGCAGGGCCGAACTCGCCCGACTCGATCTGCCAGCGCTTGATCGCCTCGAAGTCGGGACGCGACGCCACCAGGGCGGCCGGTAGGCCCAGCAGCCGCGCCACGCGGCGGTTGAGCACGGGCAACCGGCCGTGCCGGTCCACCATGATGAGGCCCTGGCTGATGTTCTCGATGGCGTCCGAGAGCGCCCGCTGCGACTCGATTCGCTGCCGCTTGTGGCGGATCATCAGGCCGCCGCCCAGCAGCGTCAGCAGGGTCATGCCCGCTCCCGCGCCCAGCAGCCGCAGGCGCAGCGTCCCGAAGCCTTCGAGGATGTCGGCAGTGTCGCGGCCGACCATCAGCACCAGCGGGTAGTCGGGCAGGCGGCGGTAGCTGACCAGCCGCTCGGCGCCGTTGAGCGGGCTGGCGGCGCGCACCGACCCGCGCTCGGCGCGCAGCGACGCCTCGAAGATCGGCGTGCCGCGCAGGTTCTGGCCCAGCGACTCCTCGGGCTGCGGCGCCCGCGCGCGGACGATGCCGTCCAGCCCAGCGAGCACCATGACGCCCCGACCGACGTCAAGCGTCTCGTAGAGCTGGGTCAGCCATCGCGGGTCGAGCGACACCACCGCGACGCCGGCGAAGCTGCCGTCCGCTGCCACCAGCCTGCGGGTGAACTGCACCGCCCAGCGGCCGGAGGTGCGGGTCTGCAGCGGCACGCTGATGAACAGCTCGTCGCGCCGCTCGTCGAGGTGGGACTGGAAGTGCGGCCGGTCCGACAGGTCGACGCCGATGTTCGCCCGCTCGAGGTTGGCCATCAGCAGCCTGCCCGTGGAGCCGACGATGGTGACCTGGAGCGCCGCGCTGTCGTGGAGGCTGCTGCCCTCGCGCAGGAAGTCCAGGCTGAAGCTGGGCTGGTCGTGCCGGTAGGCTTCCCGGATGAAGAGCAGGCGCTGGTCGATCGCCTCGATGGTGCGGGAGATCACCTGCTCGGCGGCGCCGGCGGTGTTGGCGGCGGTGCGCTCGGCGCGCTCGAGGATGTCGTCCCGCTCGCGCCCCAGCTGCATGCCGATGCCGCCCCAGATCCCGGCGACGACGACGGCCACCAGCGCGAGGTCGGGCAGCAGCGCGCGCGAGGTCGGGGCCGCGAGCGCCCCGCCCGGCCGCCCGCGCGCCGCCGCGCGCCGTCCCAAGGCGCGCAGCCAGCCGAAGCCCTTCCTTCCCCGCGTCCGGCGCATGCCGTCCCCTGACCGTCTCGCCCCTGCATCCTGCGCCGGATTCATTGATCGTCCGGTAAGACCGCCGCGGCGGGCGGACGGTCGCCATCGTGCCATCCGACGAGGCCGGGCGGAACACCCGCGCGCTCCGCGTTCCGGGAACCGCTCACGCGCCCGCGCCGCCTCGCCCCGGGGACCCGCGCCGTTCCGGTCCGGCGGGCTGGCGCCGAGGCGGATCGACGCCGGGCACCCCGCCGCCGCGAGGGAACGCAGGGCGCCGCGATCCCCGCGGGGATGCCGCGGCGGGTGAACGCGGGCGCGCCCGGTCCAGGGCTCGGTGCCGCCCCGACGGCCACCGGCGCTGGACGATGCCGCGCCGAGGGTGTTCAAGTCCGCTCCCATGCCAGCCGCCATCATCCTCGCCGCCGGTCTCGGGACGCGGATGCGCTCACGCCTGCCCAAGGCGCTGCATCCCCTGGCCGGGCGGCCGATGCTGGCGCACCTCATCGCGGCCGCCGAGGAAGTGTTCGAGCGCATCGTGGTGGTGGTCGGCCCCGACATGGCGGCGCTGGAGGAGGCGGCCGCGCCCTACCCGGTGGTGGTGCAGGAGGAGCGGCTGGGCACCGGCCACGCCGCGCTGCAAGGGGCGGACCTGCTGGAAGGGATCGAGGGCGACGCGGCGGTGCTCTACGCCGACAACCCGCTGGTGAGCCCGGCGACGATGCGGCGGCTGACCGAGGCGCGCGAGGCGTCCGGGGCCGGGCTGGCGCTGCTGGCGATGCGCCCCGCCGACCCGGGGCGCTACGGGCGGATGATCCCGCACGCCGACGGCGGCGTCGCGCGCGTGGCGGAGTGGCGCGACGCGAGCGAGGCCGAGCGCGCCGAGGGGCTGTGCAACGCCGGCCTGGTGTGCGCCCCGGTGTCGGCGCTGCTGCCGTGGCTGCGGCGGCTGGGGCGCGACAACGCCGCAGGGGAATACTACCTGACCGACGTGGTGGCGCTGGCCCGCGCGGACGGGGCGCGCTGCGTCGCCGTCGAGGCACCCGAGGCCGAGTGCCGCGGCGTCAACACGCGCGCCGAACTGGCCCTGGCCGAGGCCTGCGTGCAGGACGCGCTGCGGCTACGCGCGATGGAGGGGGGCGCCACGCTGGTCCGCCCGGGCAGCGTCACCTTCGCCCACGACACGCGGCTGGGGATGGACGTGGTGGTGGAACCCGACGTGGTGTTCGGCCCCGGCGTGGCCGTGGAAGACGGCGTCGCGATACGCGCCTTCTCGCACCTGGAAGGCTGCGTGGTACGCTCGGGCGCCGTCGTGGGGCCGTTCGCGCGGCTGCGGCCTGGCGCGGCCGTGGAGCGCGGCGCCCACGTCGGCAACTTCGTGGAGATCAAGAACGCCGTGCTCGGCGAGGGCGCCAAGATCAACCACCTCGCCTACCTCGGCGACGCGCGGGTGGGGGCGGGGGCCAACATCGGCGCCGGCGCCATCACCTGCAACTACGACGGCCGCGCCAAGCACCGCACCGAGATCGGCGCCGGCGCCTTCGTGGGCACCAACGCCGCGCTGGTAGCCCCGGTGCGGGTGGGGGCGCGGGCGGTGGTGGCGGCGGGCAGCGTGATCACGGCCGACGTGCCCGACGACGCGCTGGCGATCGGGCGCGGCGCGCAGGTCAACAAGGCGGGGCGGGGAACCGCGAGCCGCCGCAAGGGGAGCTGAGGGGCGCATGTGCGGCATCGTGGGAGTGGTGGGGCGCGAGGCGGCGGCGCCGAGGCTGCTCGACGCGCTCCGGCGGCTGGAATACCGGGGCTACGACAGCGCCGGCATCGCCACCCTGGTCAACGGCCACGTCGAGCGGCGCCGCGCCGAAGGCAAGCTGGGCAACCTCGCCGCCGTGCTGGCGCGCGACCCGCTGCCCGGCAGCACGGGGATCGGCCACACCCGCTGGGCCACCCACGGCGCGCCGACCGAGCGCAACGCCCACCCGCACGGCACCGCGCGGGTATCGGTGGTGCACAACGGCATCATCGAGAACCACGCGGCGATCCGCGCCGAGCTGGAAGCGCAGGGGGTCGAGTTCGAGACCGAGACCGACACGGAAGCCTTCGCGCGGCTGGTGGACAGTCACCTGGGGCGCGGCGAGACGCCCGAGGGTGCGTTCTCCGGGGCGCTCAAGCGGGTGCGCGGCGCCTTCGCCCTGGCGGCGGTGTTCGCCGGCCACCCGCGCAAGCTGCTGGCGGCGCGGGCCGGGGCGCCGCTGGCGGTGGGCTACGGCGAGGACGAGATGTTCGTGGGCTCCGACGCGCTGGCCCTGGCGCCGCTGACCCGCCGCATCGCCTACCTGGAGGAAGGCGACTGGGCGGTGGTGACCGACACCGGCGCCCGCTTCTTCGACGCCGCCGACCGCGCCATCGAGCGCGCCGTGCGCACCACCGCCTTCTCCGGCGCCGCGGTGGGCAAGGGCAACCACCGGCACTTCATGGAGAAGGAGCTGCACGAGCACCCCGTGGCGATCGGCGACACGCTGGCGCAGTACGTGGACGCCGGCACCCGCACCGTGGGGCGGCCGGCGCTGCCGTTCGACCCCGCCACCCTGCCGCGGCTGCTGTTGTCGGGCTGCGGCTCGGCGTTCCTGGTGGCTCAGGTCGGGCGCTACTGGATGGAGGGGCTGGCGCGGCTCCCCACCGACTGCGACGTGGCCTCCGAGCTGCGCTACCGCGACCCGCCGCTGACGCCGGGGGGGGCGGCGATGCTGGTCAGCCAGTCCGGCGAGACGGCGGACAACCTGGGCGCGCTGGCGATGCTGCGGGCCGGGGGGCAGGTGACAGTTTCCCTGGTCAACGTGCCGGAAAGCTCGATGGCGCGGCAGTCCGACGCGGCGCTGATGACGGTGGCCGGGCCCGAGATCAGTGTGGCCTCGACCAAGGCGTTCACCGCCCAGCTGTCGGTGCTGGCGTGCTTGGCGGTGAACTTCGCCCGGGCGCGGGGGACCATCGACGGATGGGAGGAGGCGCGGCTGACGGCCGCCCTGCTGGAGCTGCCCGAGCACGCGGCGCGGCTGCTGGAATCCTCGGCCGAGATCGAGGCGGTGGCGGCGGAGGTGGCCCGCGCCCGGGACGTGCTCTACCTCGGGCGCGGGTCGCTGTTCCCCATCGCCATGGAGGGGGCGCTCAAGCTCAAGGAGCTGAGCTACATTCACGCCGAAGGCTACGCGGCGGGCGAGATGAAGCACGGGCCGATCGCGCTGATCGACCCGTCGGTGCCGGTGATCGCGCTGGCGCCGTCGGGACCGCTGTTCGAGAAGACGCTGAGCAACCTGCAGGAAGCGGCGGCGCGGGGGGGGCGGATCATGGCCGTCACCGACGCGCCCGGCGCCCCCGCGCTGCGTCGCTTCGCCGCCCGCGTGGTGGTGTTGCCGACGGTGGACCCCTTCGTGGCGCCGATCCTGCACGCCATCCCGGTGCAGATGCTGGCCTACCAGGTGGCGGTGCTGAAGGGCACCGACGTGGACCAGCCGCGCAACTTGGCAAAGGCGGTGACGGTGGAGTGAGGGGGGCGGCGGCCCCCCGCCGGTCCCGCGCCGGACCGACGGGGACCGGAGCCGGCCCCGGGCTGCCCCGGGACCAGTTGCGGTTCTCCGGCCGCGCGGCTCAGCCGCCCAGGAGCAGGTCGAAGTGGGCCGGCGCCGGGCCGTAGAGGATGGCGCCCAGGCCGGGCTGGGCGGCGCCGTCGACGGAGATGGCCTCGACGTAAAGGTTGCGGTCGCCCACGCCGGGGGTGAACAGGTCGTTGATGAACTCCACCGCGACGTCGTGGTGGCCCGCACCCCAGCTGCCCTTGAAGGTGAAGTCCTGCGACTTGCCGGCCGAGTGCGAGGCGATGGCGGTGTTAACGCCGCCGACCTGCACGCCGTCCACCTTGACGGTGAACTGCGCGTCGCCCTGGTACGCGTCCTCGGAGATGCGCAGCGTCAGCGCCTTCTCGCCCAGGGCGAAGTCTCGCGCCCCGGCGCCGTAGAGGACCGCGCCGGTGCCGGGCATCACCTTGCCGTTGAGCACGATAGCGTCGACGTACAGGTTGCGGTCGCCCACCCCGGGCTGGTAGGCATCGTTGAGGAAGTCCACTGTCACCTTGTGCGCGCCGGTGCCCCAGCTGCCGGTCAGCGTCACCGCCTCGGTCTGGCCCGCGGCGTGGGAGGCGGAGGCGGTGCGGACGCCGCCGACCTGCACGCCGTCGACCTTGACAGTGTACTGGGCGTGTCCCTGATACGCGTCCTCGGAGATGCGCAGCGCGATGCTGTCGCCGCCGAAGCCGAACTCGCGGATGCCGTTGCTGAGCAGCGTCACGGGCCCGCTCGTCACTGCCTGGCCGTTGAACGAGATACCCTCGACGACGAGGTTGCGGTCGGTCGCGGCGGTGCCGCCCCAGGCGTCGTTGAGGAAGTTGACACCGACCTTGTGGTTACCCGCGCCCCAGTTGCCGCTGAAGGTGAAGTCCTGGGTCTGCTTGGCGGCGTGCGAGGCGGTCACGGTGTTAACGCCGCCGACGAGGACGCCGTCCACGGTCACGGCGAATTGCGCGTTGGCGCCCCAGTGGTCCTCGGACACGCGCACCGTCAGCGTGTCGCCGCCGAACGAGACGGACTTGGCTCCGGGGCCGTAGAAGATAGCCCCCGAGTCGGGCTGCCTGACGCCGTTGAACGAAACGTCGTGCAGGTACAGGTTGCGGTCGCCCACCCCGGGGGTGAACAGGTCGTTGGTGAACTCCACCAACACCTTGTGCGTGGCCCCGGCCCAGTTGCCGGTCAGCGTCACCGTCTCGGTCTGGCCCGCGGCGTGCGAGGCCGACGCCGTACGCACGCCGCCCACCTGCGCGCCGTCCACCTTGACGACGTACTGAGCGTGGCCCTGGAACGCGTCCTCGGACAAGCGCAGCACCAGCGTGTCGGTGCCGGTGGAGGATTCGGGTACGGGCGTGACAGGCACGGGCGTGACCGGCGGTGGCGTGACGGGCGCGGGCGCCGCGGCGGCGCCGAGCTGCACGAGCAGCGGGTGGCTGGCGACGTCGAGCTGCACGGACGACACGTTGCGCAGGGTGGTGATCGCATCCGTCCCGCGCGTCGGGTCGAACACCAGCACGGTGTCGTAGACGCGGTCGAACGTCACGGTCGCGGTGTAGTGCTTCGAGGCGATCTCGGTGCCGGTGGTCTCGTTCCACAGATCCTCCTCGTTCCACACCGCGATGATGTGGGCGCCGCTGGACTTCTCCAGCAGCATGGAGGACGCGGTGAACGGCAGGCCGGACAGGGAATAGGATGCGGTGTGGGTCGCGAAGGTCGCGGCGCTGGGGCCCGTGTCGGCGAGGATGGTGGTGAGGTTGTGCAGGGCGTTGGCGACGGGCTTGGCGGAGCCGTCGAAGCGGAACAGGCCGAAGTTGTTTTCGCGTTCGTTGATGTCGGGGCCGTCGTTGATAAGGTCGTAGAAGTAGGTGCGGGCGACGCCGCGCGACGCGTTGCCGAAGGCGGTGTCGAGGATGTACTGGGCCTGGACGTTCTCGGTCACCCCGCCCCAGCCGGTGTGTCCGGGCGAGGTGTAGTAGCCGGTCTCGGTGACCACGACCGGGTCGGACGGGGCGATCTTGCGCCAGCCCTCGATCGCTGCCGGCAGCACCCAGGCCGGGCGGATGCCGTTGGGCGCGTAGGCGTGGACGTTGGCGTAGTCGGCGTAGGGCGACATGTCGCGCAGTGACGGGAAGGACGAGGTCGGCGACGAGCCGAGCGTGAAGCCATAGATGGGGATGTCGTCGAAGCTGTGGTCGGCGCGCACGGCCGCGTACACGTCCTGCTGGAACTTCATCGCCGCGTCGATGCCGCTCAGCCCCGCGTAGGTGATCGGGAAGATGTCGACCTCGTTGGGCAGCTCGATGACGTCGATGTAGGGCAGGTATTCCCGCAGGTTAGCCATGGTGTTCGTGAGCGACACCGGGCCGTAGCCGTTGATCAGGAAGTCCACCTTGGCGCCGTTGCGCGCCAGGCTGATCATGTCCGCCTCGCCCTTGTCGGTGACGGGCGCGTTCAGCCGGACGTTGCTGATGCCGATGTAGTCGAGCATCCGGTCCTGCCGCGCGGCGTCCCCGTAGGGGCCGGAATCCAGGTGCGAGCAGACGCCGAGGGTGTCGAGGAACGACGCGGCGCGCATAGGAATCTTGGGCTGGTCGGGCACGAACAAATCCTCTCGTTTTCGTGAGATGATATTGTCGTGTGGACGGTTAAGGCATAGTTCCCAGCCCACGAGATTGGTTCCTAGAATTGTGATGGGGGCTCAACTCTCCTTTCCCGCAACGCCGGCGCGGGGTCGCGTCGCCCGGCCGGCGCCCGTGCTGCGGGGCTGGCGGGCGCGTGCCCACGCGACCATCTGCGGCTGCGATTAGGAGGCGAACATGCTCGACACCGTCGGCGGCATCCCGCTCAAGGATCCCGACCTGCTGCGGCAGGCTAACCGCGTCGGCGACGGCTGGGTGGTGGCGGAGGACGGGCGCGCGATCGCGGTGCGCAACCCCGCCACCGGCGAGGTGATCGGGCACGTGCCGTCGATGTCGGCGGCGCGGACGCGCGAGGCGATCGAGAGCGCGGCCGCGGCGCTGCCGCGCTGGCGCGCGACGCTGGCGAGCGAGCGTGCGCGGGTGCTGCGCCGGCTGCACAACCTGATGGTCGAGAACGTCGACGACCTCGCCGCGATCATGACGGCTGAGCAGGGCAAGCCGCTGGCGGAAGCGCGCGGCGAGATCGGCTACGCCGCGTCGTTCTTCGAGTGGTTCGGCGAGGAAGCCAAGCGCGTCTACGGCGACGTGGTACCGACGTTCCGCGACGGCGCGCGCGTGCTGGTGTTCAAGCAGCCGATCGGCGTGTTCGCGGCGATCACGCCGTGGAACTTCCCCGCCGCCATGATCGCGCGCAAGGCGGCGCCCGGCTGGGCCGCGGGCTGCACGGGGGTGATACGGCCGGCGTCCGAGACGCCGTTCTCGGCGCTGGCGATCGCAGTGCTGGCCGAGCGCGCCGGGTTGCCGCCGGGCGTGTGCAACGTTGTCACCGGCACGTCCGCCGAGGTCGGGCCGGAGCTGACGGGCAGCCCGTTGGTGGCCAAGCTGAGCTTCACCGGCTCGACCGAGGTGGGGCGTCTGCTGTTGGCGCAGTGCGCACCCACGGTGAAGAAGACCTCGATGGAGCTGGGCGGCAACGCGCCTTTCATCGTGTTCGACGACGCCGACCTCGACGCCGCTGTGCTGGGCGTGATGGCGTCGAAGTACCGCAACACCGGCCAGACCTGCGTGTGCGCCAACCGCATCCTGGTGCAGGACGGCGTGTATGACGCCTTCGCCGCCAAGCTGGAGCGCGCGGTGGCGGGGCTGCGCGTGGGCAACGGCGTCGAGGCGGGCGTGACGCAGGGACCGCTGATCAACGAGCACGCGGTGCGCAAGGTCGAGGAGCACGTGCGCGACGCGCTGGAGCGCGGCGCGACGCTGGTCGCGGGCGGCAGGCGGCACGCGCTGGGCGGTTCGTTCTACGAGCCGACGCTGCTGCGCGACGTTTCCCGCGCGGCGGCGGTGTTCCGCGAGGAAACGTTCGGGCCGCTGGCGGCGCTGTTCCGCTTCTCCACGGAAGCGGAGGGCGTGGCGATGGCCAACGACACGGAGTTCGGGCTGTCGGCGTACTTCTACGCGCGCGACGTGGGACGCATCTTCCGGGTGGCCGAGGCGCTGGAGGTCGGCATCGTCGGCATCAACGAGGGCATCATCTCGACGGAGGTGGCACCGTTCGGGGGGATGAAGCAGAGTGGGCTGGGGCGGGAAGGGTCCAAGTACGGGATCGAGGATTACCTGGAGATCAAGTACTGCCTGCTCGGGGGGCTGGCGTAGGTCCCGACGGGGAAAGGTCGGGAAGGGAGTTTCCCCGAACACCCAGCCTTCCCTCGTCAGTTCACGCGCGGCGAGAACGGCCGAGAACAGGCGGAGGACCGGAGGAGCGCCTTCCCGGCCTTTCTTCGCCCGGCCTTGCCGCCGTCCGCCGCAGCCCCGACCTGACCTCGCACAACGCCTGGGAGCCCCCATGCCCTACGACTTCGACCTTTTCGTCATCGGCGGCGGCTCGGCCGGCGTACGCTGCGCCCGTATCGCGGCCGGCCACGGCGCGCGGGTGGGGGTCGCCGAGGCCCGGCACTGGGGCGGCACCTGCGTCAACGTCGGCTGCGTGCCCAAGAAGATTATGGTGCAGGCAGCGGAATACGGCGGCTGGGCAGCGGACGCCGCGGCCTTCGGCTGGAACATCGAGAACCACGGCCACGACTGGGGCGTGCTGCGGGCGGCCCGCGACGCCGAGGTGGCGCGGCTGTCGGCGACCTATCGCCGGATGCTGGAAGCGGCGGGGGCGAGGGTGTTCGAGGGCTACGCGCGCTTCGAGGACCCGCACACCATCCGGATCGGGGACGAGCGGGTGACGGCCGAGCGGGTGGTGGTGGCGGTAGGCGGCGCGCCGATCCGGCCGGATATCCCCGGTGCCGAGTGCGGCGTCGTGTCGGACCACATGTTCTCGCTGGAACGGCTGCCGCGCAAGATCGTGGTGGTGGGCGGCGGCTACATCGGGCTGGAGTTCGCCTGCCTGCTACACGGGCTGGGGGCGGAGGTGCAGATCACCTACCGCCAGAAGCTGCCGCTACGCGGCTTCGACATGGAGCTGCGCGAGGGCGTGGCCGAGGCACTGGCGTCGCAGGGGATCACGGTGCATCCGGGGCAGGGGATCGAGAGCCTGGGCGCCGCCGGGGACGGGCGGATCGTCAGCCTGGCCTCGGGGCAGGTGCTGGAAGGCGAGATGGTGCTGCTGGCGGTGGGGCGCACGCCCGAAACGGCGCGCCTGGGGCTGGAAGCGGCGGGAGTGCGAACCGGGGCGAACGGGGCGATCGCGGTGGACGACGACCACCGCACCAGCGCGGAGCACGTCTACGCCATCGGCGACGTGACCGACCGGCTGAACCTGACGCCGATGGCCACCGCGGTGGGGCACGCGCTGGCCGACACGCTGTTCGGGGGGCATCCGCGCCGGGCGTCCTACAACAACGTCGCCAAGGCGGTGTTCGCTTCGCCGCCGTTGGCCAGCGTGGGGCTGACCGAGGAGGAGGCCGCGGTGCGGGGGCCGGCCGACATCTACGTCGCCCGCTTCACGCCGATGCGGCACACCATCACCAAGCGGGAAGGCCGGCGGTCGCTGATCAAGCTGGTGGTGGACGCTGGCGACCGGCGGTTGCTGGGGGCGCACATGATGGGCGAAGACGCGCCCGAGATCATGCAGGGCTTCGCGGTGGCGGTGGCCAACGGGCTGACCAAGGACCAGGTGGACGCGACGGTGGGCATACACCCGACGATGGCGGAAGAGTTCGTGACGCTGCGAGCACCGGCGCGCCGGGTGGGCGAGGGCCAGGAGGCGTACGAGGCGGCCTGAGGCCTGCGCGGCGGGGGGGCCAGGGCACGCGCGCGGAGCGGACAGCGCGCGCATCACCGCATCGTGCGTGGAACCTCCCGGCACAGGGGGCGATTACGGCGCATGAAGGGTCCGTGCGGGAACCCGGCGCCGTCGCGCCGTCGCACCGGCCCAGGGTTGTGACAACCCGACCAGGGAGGGGATAGGGCCATGAAGGCGCTCGTTTGGCACGGCAAGAACGACATCCGCTGCGACCGCGTGGACGATCCGGCGATCGAGGACGCACGCGACGTGATCATCAAAGTCACCGCTTGCGCCATCTGCGGCTCCGACCTGCACCTGATGGGCGGGTTCCAGCCCACCATGAAGAGCGGCGACGTGCTGGGTCACGAATTCATGGGCGTGGTGGTCGAGACCGGCTCGCCGAACCACAAGCTCAAGAAGGGCGATCGCATCGTCGTGCCCTTCAACATCAACTGCGGCGAGTGCGCGCAGTGCAAGCGGCAGAACTGGGCCGCCTGCCTGCGGTCCAACCGCAACGCCAAGATGTCCGCCGAGCTGTTCGGCTACCCCGTTGCCGGGCTGTTCGGCTTCTCCCACGCCGCCGGCGGCTACTGGGGCGGGCAGGCCGAGTACGTGCGGGTGCCGATGGCCGACGTCGGGCCGATGGTGGTGCCCGAGGGCATGGACGACGAGCACGCGCTGTTCCTGACCGACATCCTGCCGACCGGCTGGCAGGCGGCGGAGCACTGCGAGATCAAGGACGGGGAGACCGTCGCGATCTGGGGCGCAGGCCCGGTCGGGCTGTTCGCGATCAAGTCGGCGCAGGTGATGGGCGCGGGGAAGATCATCGTGATCGAGACGGTGCCTGAGCGCATCGCCCTGGCGCGCCAGGCCGGCGCCACCGACATCATCGATCTCAAGCAGGAGGACGTGCTCGAGCGCATCAAGGAGATCACCGGCGGCGCCGGCCCCGACGCGGTGATCGACTGCGTCGGCATGGAAGCCACGGCGGGCAAGGGCATGCTGGGCGTACTGGAAGCGGTGCAGGAGGCGGTCACCACCACGCAGCGTCCTTACGCGCTGGCGCAGGCGATCCAGGCCGTCCGTTCGGGCGGCATCGTGTCGGTGCCGGGCGTCTATGCCGGGCCGGTGCCGGTGAATATGGGCGCCGTGCTCAACAAGGGTTTGACCTTCAAGACCGGCCAAACGCACGTGAAGCGCTACCTGGAGCCGCTGACCAAGCTGATCCAGGAGGGCAAGATCGACCCGACCTTCCTAATCACCCACCGCAGCATTGATCTGGCGGACGGGCCGGACCTGTACGAGACGTTCCGCGACAAGAAGGACGGCTGCGTGAAGGTGGTGTTCAATTTGAACTGACGCGCCGGACGGCTTCGCGCGTCCGAAGTTTCGAGGCTGTGACGCGTGGACGCCGAGCGCTGTCCACGCTGTTTCCTCGCGCGAAGCGCTGGTCGGGGTTGTCAGGCCCCGGCCACCTCTCTACCGCGGTTCAGGCGGGAACCGACACCTGCGAGCCGACGCTAGCGGCGGCGCCGTGACCGGCGCGGCGGCCGAACACTGCGCCCGAGGTCAGGCCCGAGCCACCGGGGTAGCCGTTAAAGAACACGCCGCCTACCATCTCGCCGCAAGCGAACAGGCCGGGAATGGCGGTATCGTCGGCGCGGAGCACGGCGCCGGCATCGTTCACCCTCACGCCGCCGTAAGTGAAGGTGATACCCCCCGTGACCGGGTAGGCCTTGAAGGGACCCCGGTCGATGCGTTGTGCCCAATTGGATTTCGGCAGCGCTAGGCCGTGCGTGCCCTTGCCGTCCTTGATCGTGGGATCGAAGGGCGTGTTCTCGTCCACCGCGGCGTTGTAGGCCTCGATCGTGGCGCGGGTGGCCTCCACGTCCGCGCCCTCGATCTTGCTGAGTAGCTCGTGGAGCGTGTCGGCTTCCACGAAGTGCGCGTCGTGGAAGCGGTACTCGCCGTAGAGCAGGTGGTCGACCTTGCTGTCGAAGATTTGCCAAGCGCGGTGGCCGGGCTGCTCCATCACCGCGCGGCCGAACTGGGCGTAGGTATAGTTGCGGAAGTCGCGGCCTTCATCGACGAAGCGCTCGCCGCGCGCGTTCACCATGATGCCCAGGAAGTAGCAGATCTTGCGGTAGTTCTTCCGCTCCAGGTGCGGAATCCCGAGGTTGCCGTAGTCGGGCATGAGCGCGTCCATGGGCGTGGCGTGGCAGCCGCCGTAGAAGCCGTGCGGTTCGGCGCCCAGCGCGAAAGCCATCTCCAGGCCCTTGCCGGTGTTGTGCGGCGTGCCGCGCACCTTGGCCGCTTCCCAGCCGGGGCCGATGTACTTCTCCCGCAGTTTGGCGCTGGCCTCGAAGCCGCCGCAGGCCAGCACCACGGCGGGTGCGCGTAACTCGCCGTGTGCCCCCGCCGCGCTGGTGGTGCGCAGGCCGACCACTTGGCCGTCGTCCACGATCAGCTCCTCGGCGGCGCAATCGTAGCGGACCTCGCCGCCCATCCTCAGGAACACCGCGGTTTCCGCGTCCACCAGCCCGACGCCCTCGTGCTCGGCTTCCAAGGTCAGCCCGCCCCAGAAGACATGCTTGCCGTCCTTCATAAAGGACTGGCGCGAGTAGATCGGGTCGAAGCGCACGCCGTGCGAGGCGAGCCAGCGCAGCGCGCCGTAGCTCTCGTCGATGAGGATGCGCTGCTCGCGGCTCAGCGGCCGGCCGTCGTTGAAGCCCAGCAGGTCGTCGGCGAACTTCCGCGCGGTGTAGGCGCCGAACTCGGTGTTGGGCAGGCGCGGGTCGTCGGGGTGGGCGAGCAGCGGCGCGAGGTCGTCGTTGCCGTCGTACACGAAGCGCATGGCGCCGGCCGTGTACTTGGAGTTGCCTCCGGCAAGGTCGGGCCCCGCCTTCTCGATCATCAGCACGTCTCGCCCGGCGTCGCGCGCCGCGATCGCCGCGCACAACGCCGCGTTGCCCGAGCCCACCACGATCACGTCCCAATCTGCACGCATGTCCGTTTCTCGCTCCTCGTCGCTGCGCCGGTCTCAGCCGGCAGAAATGTTGGCGGCGCGGATCACCGGCTCCCAGGTGGCGAACTCGTCGCGCACGAAGCGGTCCAGTTCGCCGGGCGTGCAGGTTTGCGGCTCGATGCCTTGTTCGCCGAGCTTGTCGCGCATGGCGGGGTCGCCCAGCGCTTCGCGCAGCGTCGCGGAAACGCGCGACACGATGTCCTCCGGCGTGCCGCGCGGCGCGAACAGGCCCGTCCACGACTTCACGGCGTAGCCGGGTACGCCGCTCTTGCCGACGGTGGGGATTTCCGGGCGGATGCGGGAGCGGTGGTCGCCGGCCACGGCCAGGATGCGGATGGTGCCGGCCTGCGCCTGCGGAAAGGCGGTGGGCAGGTTGAGGAAGCCCATCGAGATCTGCCCCGCCATCAGGTCGCTCAGCGCCGGGCCGCCGCCGCGGTAGGGGATGTGGACGATGTCCACCCCCGCGCGCAGCCCGAACAGCGCGCCCGCCAGGTGCTGCGAGCCGCCGACGCCGGACGAACCGTAGGAATGCTTGTTCGGCTCGCGCTTGAGCAGCGCCACCAGCTCGGACACGCTTCGGGCGGGAAAGTTCGCCGGCACGCTGAGGGCGAGGGGAATGTCCTCCACCAGCGAGATGCCGCTGAAGGCTTCGCGCGGGTCGAAGCCCAGCCCGGGCACCACCAGCGGGTTCATCACGTGGTTGGACACGGAGGACAACAGCAGAGTTTGCCCGTCCGGCTGGGCGCGGGCGGCGAAGGCGGTGCCGATGGAGCCGCCGGCGCCGCCGCGGTTCTCCACCACGAAGGGCTGGCCGAAAACGGCCTGCAGCTTCGGCGCCACGATGCGGGCAATGACGTCGTTAGAGCCACCGGCCGCGAAGGGCACCACCACCGACACCGGCCGGGCGGGCCAGCCGCGGCCCTGCGCCCGCGCTGAAACGGAGACGAGCCAAGGGGCGGCCAGCGCCGCGCCGAGGATGCCGCGCCGGCTCGCACGGATCGCCGCCGCTGCAATGCCAGACACCTTCGCCATGTTCGTCCGCCTCCCCAGATTGTATTTCTTTGCATACAATCTAGCCGGGCTGCTTCCGGCTGCCAAGGATCATCGGCGGAACTCAGTCCGCCTCGGCGCCCAGCTCGATTCGTGCCCGGAAAGCTTCGCGGATGTGCCGACGCGCCGCCGCCTCGGCCGCCGCCGGGTCGCGCGCGGCCACCGCTTCCACCATGGCGGCGTGTTCCTCGACGGCCGCGGGCCCGCGCAGCGGCCGGCCCAGCGTGGTGCCGCTGAGCAGCGCCAGGGACAGCCGCATGTTCTCCAGCGCGGTGTCGAGGAAGCGGTTGCGCGCGGCGCGGTGCAGTTGCCGGTGGAACTGCCGGTTGGAGCGCGCCAGCGCCGCCGGGTCGCCGGTTCGGGCGTGATCGGCCGTCACCATCGCGCGCAGGAGCTCGATCTCGGCGGCGGTGGCGTGCACGGCGGCCAGTCCGGCGGCGGTGCCTTCGAGCACCTCGCGCACCTGGTACAATTCCACGGTTTGGCCGTGGTCGAGCGCCGCGACCACGGCGCCGTGGTGCGGCTCATGCGCTACCAGCCCCATAACTTCGAGGCGCTTGAGGGCCTCGCGCACGGGCGTGCGGCTGATCCGGAAGCGTGCGGCCAGCTCCTGTTCGCGCAAACGCGAGCCCGGCGGCAGGCTGCCGTCGTCGATGGCACCGAGCAGCAGCTCGAAGGCGCCGGCGCCGGAGGAACGGCTGCGGGACGATGCCTTCGCCGGAACGGTGACGGGGGTGCGGGAAGCCGGGGGTGGGGGCGCGTCGTCGGGCACGGTGGAGGGGAGCCTACAGCCTCGCGGCCGGTGCCGCACCGGGCGGCCGCGGGTTCGGCGGTGCGGCCGAAACAACGGGCCCGCCGGGGACGCGGGGCGGCCGGCGAGCCCGCGCGCTTCACGGACGCCGCCCGGCGGGCCTATGGTTCCCCGCTTCCCTCAACGGACACGCGATTTCCCATCATGACGGCCCGCAACTGGCACCCCGGCTCCTGGCGCGACATGCCGGTCCGCCAAGTGCCCGACTACCCCGATGCCGCCGCCCTGGCCGCCACCGAGGCGCGCATCGCCGAGTTCCCGCCGCTGGTGTTCGCCGGCGAGGCCGACCGGCTGCGCGCGCGGCTGGCCGAGGCCGGGCAGGGACGGGCCTTCGTGCTCACGGGGGGCGACTGCGCCGAGAGCTTCGCCGACTTCCGCGCCGACCTGATCCGCGACACCTTCCGCGTGCTGCTGCAGATGGCGGTGGTGCTGACCTTCGGCGCCTCGCTGCCGGTGGTGAAGCTCGGGCGCATGGCCGGGCAGTTCGCCAAGCCGCGGTCGAGCGACACCGAGGCGCGGGACGGCGAGACGCTGCCGTCGTACCGCGGCGACATCGTCAACGGGGCGGAGTTCTCGGCAGGGGCGCGGCTGCCCGATCCGGCGCGCATGGAGTTCGCCTACCTGCAATCGGCGGCGACGCTGAACCTGCTGCGCGCCTTCGCCACGGGCGGCTTCGCCGACCTGCACGAGGTGCACCGCTGGAACCTGGGCTTCGTGGCGCGCTCGCCGCTGGCCGAGCGCTACCAGGACCTCGCGGGGCGGATCGACGAAACGCTGCGCTTCATGGCGGCGTGCGGCATGTCCGGGGCGCCGCAGCTGCACGAGACCGAGTTCTACACCGCGCACGAGGCGCTGCTGCTGGGCTGGGAGCAGGCGCTGACGCGCGAGCCCTCGACGCACCGGGGGCGGCACTACGCGTGCTCGGCGCACTTCCTGTGGATCGGCGACCGCACCCGCCAGCCGGACGGCGCGCACGTGGAGTTCCTGCGCGGCGTGAGCAACCCGATCGGGCTGAAGGTCGGGCCCACCACGACGGCCGAGGACCTGCTGCGGCTGACGGAGGTGCTCAATCCCGCCAATGCGCCGGGGCGGCTGACGCTGATCAGCCGCATGGGCGCGGGGAAGGTGGCGGAAGCGTTGCCGCCGCTGGCACGCGCGGTGGGCCGGGCAGGGCGGACGGTGACCTGGGTGTGCGACCCGATGCACGGCAACACGGTGAGCGCGGGCGCCTACAAGACGCGCTCCTTCGACCTGATCCTGCGCGAGGTGCGCGGCTTCTTCGACGCGCTGACCACCGAGGGGGCGTGGCCCGGCGGCGTGCACGTGGAGATGACGGGCGCGGACGTGACGGAGTGCCTGGGCGGCGCGCAGCGGCTGACGGAGGCGGACCTGTCGCGCTCCTACGCCACGGCCTGCGACCCGCGGCTGAACGCCGAGCAGTCGCTGGAGCTGGCCTTCCTGCTGGCCGCCGAGCTCAAGGCGCGCCGCCCGTCCGGCGGCGCCCTGCCGCTGCGCGCGGCGCAGTAAGGGCGCGGCGATGGACGGCGCGCCGACGGCCCAGCCGGCGCCCGGGCTGGACGCGGGGGGCGCGACCGACGCGGCGATCGCGGCGCGCACCGACAGCTACTTTAACCGCACCAAGGCGATCGTGGCCGGGCACGGCGACTGCCGCGTCACCTACGCGATGTTCCTCCGCCGCCCGGTGGTCTCCGCGCCCCGGCTGGCGACCGACTGGCTGGCGGCGGTGGCGGTGGCGCGGGGGACGCGCTTCGACATCGAGGTGATGCACGGCGAGGGGGAGTGGGTCGGCGCCGGCGACCCGATCCTGTACGTGTCGGGGTCCTTCGTGCACCTGGCCGACCTGGAAACGGTCGTGCTCCAGAAGCTCGGGCCGGCCTGCGTCGCCGCGCACAATGCCTACCAGATGTGCGCGGCACTCCCGGGGGTGCCGTTCCTAGCGATGGAGGCGCGGCACTGCGCCGGGGCCGAGATGGGCGACATGATGGCCTACGCGGCCTCCGTGGGCTCGGCCGCGGCGCGGCGGGAGGGGGCGCGGGGCTTCGTGGGCAACGCCAACGACGGCACCGCGCACTGGTTCGGCGAGGCGCGCGGGCGCGGCACCATGCCGCACGCGCTGATCGGCTACGCCGGGTCCACGGTGCGGGCGGCCGAGATGTTCCGCGAAACCTACCCCGACGACGACCTGACGGTGCTCACCGACTACTTCGGCGCCGAGGTCACCGACGGGCTGGCGGTGTGCCGGCGCTTCCCCGAGCTGGCCGACGCCGGGCGGCTGAGCGTGCGGCTGGACACCCACGGCGGGCGCTTCCTGGAGGGTCTGGACCCCGCGCAGTCCTACGCGGTGCTGGAGCGGCGCGCGCCGGGCGCCATACGGCGTTACCGCTCGGAGTCGGAGCTGCGCTTCCTGGTCGGCACCGGCGTGTCCGTCGCGGCGATCTGGCGAATGCGCGAGGCTCTGGACGAGGCGGGCTTCCCGCGCGTGAGGATCGTCGCCTCCTCCGGCTTCGGGGTGGCCAAGTGCCGGGTGATGGCCGACGCCCAGGCGCCGGTGGACGTGGTCGGCACCGGGTCCTTCATCCCCGACAGCTGGCACGAAACCTACGCCACCGCCGACATCGTCAGCTACGACGGCGCCGCACGCGTCAAGGTGGGGCGCGAGTTCCTGCTGCGCAGCGCGGTGGGGCGCTGAGGGGAGCCGTCGCGCGGTCTCGCAGGGGGTGCCGCTTCCCGCGGTGTCGCGCGCCGCACCCCTGGCCAAGCAGCCGCCGCCGCGCGAGAACGCCGCTCGCATGACCGCGACGCGCTTGTTCCTGATCCGCCACGCCATCGTCGAGCCCTCGGCGAGGCTGACCGTGTACGGCGACATGGACGTGGCGCTGTGCGCCGTGGCGCTGGCCGCCGAGCAGGTGGCGCACGCCTGGCTGGCCGAGCGCCTGCCGCGGCCGGCGCGCTGGTTCTGCACGCCGCTCGCCCGCACGCGCGCCACGGCGGTCGCGATCTTCGCCGCCGGCTACCCGGAAGCCGAGCCCACCGCCGTGCCCGACCTGCGCGAGCAGAACCTGGGCGAATGGCAGGGGCTGACGCACGAGGTCTTCGCCGCCCTGGTGCGCGACCCGCCGCACCCCTTCTGGCCGCATTCGGCGGAGGAGCGGCCGCCCGGCGGCGAGAACCTCGCCGACGTGGTGGCGCGCGTCGGCCCGGTGCTGGACGGCATGGTGCGCGACCACCCGGGCGAGGATCTGGTGATCGTGGCGCACGGGGGCTCGATCCGGGCCGCGCTCGCCCATGCCTGCCGCCTGGACGGCGAGCAGGCGTTCCAGTTCTCGGTGCGCAACCTGTCGCTCACGCGCTTGGAGAACCACGGCGGCGAATGGCGCGTGGGCTCGGTGAACGAGGAGCCGCCGGGTCTCACCGTCCTGCACTGACGCGGATCGCGGCGAGGACCGGGGCCGGCCGCGGGCGCCGGCGTTCGGTCCCGACCCGACGCCGTCCGCACGGCCTCGCCCGCTCGTCGGCCCCGCTTGGTAGCGGGGGGCGAGGCGCGCTAGAAGCGGTTGGGGACGGGGGTTTGGGGAATGATGTTCACGCGGCACGTGATGCTGACGCTGTTCGGTGCGACGGGCTTGGCGGCCTGCGCCGGCGGCGCGCCCACTCAGCTCGAGCAGCAAACGCTGGTGGACCGGGCCGCGATCACGGTCCAGGAGGTCCTGACCGAGGGCAACGAGAACATGCTGCGCGAGAACCGCGGCAACGCCCGCCGCGCCCGCGCCGCGCTGGTCTGCCCGCGGCTGTTCCGCGCGTCCTTCGTGCTCGGCGCCCAGGGGGGCTCGTGCGTGCTGGTGGCGCGCGACGGCGCGGGGTCGTGGTCCTCGCCCACCTTCTACGGCATGAGCACCGGCTCGCTCGGGTTGCAGGTGGGCATCCAGGACATGCAGATCCTGATGCTGATCATGAACGACCGCGCGCTGCAGGCGATCCTGGACAGCCAGTTCAAGTTCGGCGCCGACGCGTCCGTGGCGGTGGCCACCGTGGGCGGCGGCATCGCGGGCGCCACCACGGCCAACGTCGGCGCCGACATCATCGCCTACGCCCGCGCCCGCGGCCTGTACCTCGGCGTGTCGCTGGAAGGATCGCTGCTCAGCGCCGACAGCGCCGGCACCCGCGCCTACTACGGGCGCGACGTGTCGCCGCGCGAGGTCGTGGTGGGGATGGCGGCGCACAACCCGGGCGCCGACCCGCTGCGCTCCGCCCTGATGCAGTACGCCAGCGCCAGCACCGCGGCGGCCGGGTCCGCCCAGCCGGCCGTCGGGCCGGCGGCCGCCGGGTCCTACGCGGCGCCCAGCGGGCGGGTGAGCAGCCAGCCGCTGGCGCCGGTGCGGCGCTGAACGCTGGGCGCGGGCGCGCTCAGCGGAAGCGGTCGAGGCCGGCGCGCAGCATCCCGCCGGGGTCGGCCACCAGTTCCTCGCGCAGGAACAGGTCGATCAGCACGAGGTTGACGTTAAACTT
The DNA here is from genome assembly GCA_964243365.1 of uncultured Roseomonas sp. Taxonomy (GTDB): domain Bacteria; phylum Pseudomonadota; class Alphaproteobacteria; order Acetobacterales; family Acetobacteraceae; genus Roseomonas. The sequence continues at coordinate 100,377 of CAXTEL010000004.1, forward strand.
GACCGCGTCGCCGGCGCGCACCGCGTCGAGCGCGCGGGCGGCCGGCCACAGCTCGAAGCGCTCCACCTCGTCGTCGCCGGGGCGGGGCTCGAAGTCCTCGGGCACGTCGAGGTCGAAGCAGTGCAGCACGTCGCGCCGAAGCCCCTCGCCTTCGCGCATCACGTAGCCGACCGTCCCGACGTGGCGGGCGCGCGCCGCCAGGGTGGCGGGCATGGACGCTTCCTCGCCGGCCTCCTTGAGCAGCGTGTCGCGCAGGTCCATCCCGGCCGGCACGCCGCCGGCCACGAGGTTGTCGAGCTGGCCGGGGGCGACGGCCTTGTCGCGCGCCCGCCAGCCCATCCACAGGTGCAGCCCGTCGGCGCGGCGCACTAGCCCGTTGACGTGCACGCCGCGGCTGAGGACGCCCAGCGGGGCGACGGCGCCGCGGTCCAGGGTGGCCAGCACCGGCCCGTCGGGTGCGGCGCGTACGTCGAACACCTCGCCGCGCAGGCGCAAGCGCCCGGCCGCGGCCAGCGCGCCGGCGGCGGCGGCCAGCGCTTCCGAGCGGGCGCCGGGGTCGTCCAGCGCCGGGTTCAGCGACACGCTCCCGTCCGGCTCCGCGCGCAGGGCGGGCGAGGCCTCGGCCAAGGCGCGGGCAGTGCCCGGCGAAAGCCAGCCCACCCGCTCGCTGCCGACCCGGAACGGCGCGAAGCCGTCGAAGGTGGGTAGGTCGTTGCAGGCCGCGAGGTGACGGGCGAGGTGATCCATGTCGTCCACTACGCGCCGCCGGGGGCCGCCCGCAACTCGGGATGATCCGGGAAGGGCGGCCGCCGAAGGGGGTTCCGCGCCCCGCGTCGCCGGGAACGCGCCGGGCGCCGGGCGGGCGGGTTCCCGCGGGCGGCGTCCGCGCCCATCTGTGGCGGCGGAACCTCCGGACGTCCCTACCCGAATGGCACCGTCAGAACCCCGCGAACGCGGCCACGTCAGCACCCTGCGCGCGCTGGCGCCCTACCTGTGGCCGGAAGGCGAAACCGCGCTGCGCGCGCGCGTGGTGGTGGCGCTCTCGCTGCTGCTGGTGGCCAAGGGCGCCAACGTGCTGGTGCCCCTCGCCTACGCCCGCGCCGTGGACGCCCTGACGCCGCACCTGGGCGCCAGCGCGGGGAGCGCGGCGGCGGTGCTGGTGGTGCCCACCGCGCTGGTGCTGGCCTACGGGCTGCTGCGGGTGTCCTCCTCGGCCTTCGCCGAACTGCGCGACGCGGTGTTCACCAAGGTGCAGGCCCGCGCCGCGCGGCGGGTGGCGCTGGAGGTGTTTCGCCACCTGCACGCCCTGTCGCTGCGCTTCCACCTGGACCGGCAGACCGGCGGGCTGACGCGGGTGATCGAGCGCGGCACGCGGGGCATCAACTTCGTGCTCGACTTCATGCTGTTCTCCATCGTGCCGACGCTGATCGAGATCCTGCTGGTCGCGGCGATCCTGTGGCGGATGTTCTCCTTCTCCTTCGCCGCGGTGACGCTGGGCACGATCGGGCTCTACATCGCCTTCACGCTCGCCTTCACCAACTGGCGGCTGCGCTTCCGCCGCGCGATGAACGACACCGACCAGGAAGCCAACACCCGCGCCGTGGACAGCCTGCTGAACTACGAGACCGTGAAGTACTTCAACAACGAGCGGCACGAGGCGCGGCGATACGACGCCTCGCTGGAGCGCTACGAGCGCGCCTACGTCCGCTCCGAGGTGTCGCTCAACGCCCTGAACATGGGCCAGGCCGCGATCATCGCGGCGGGGCTGACGACGGTGATGCTGATGGCTGCCACCCGCGTCGCGAGCGGGGCCATGAGCGTGGGCGACTTCGTGCTGGTCAACACCTACCTGATCCAGCTCTACCTGCCGCTGAACATGCTGGGCTACGTGTACCGCGAGGTGAAGCAGGGGCTGGTGGACATGGACGCCATGTTCGCGCTGATGGGCGAGCAGCGCGAGGTGGCCGACCGCCCCGGCGCCGCGGCGCTGCCCGCCGGCCCCGGCGACCTACGCTTCGAGGACGTGCGCTTCGGCTACCGCGCCGACCGCGAGATCTTGCGCGGCGTGAGCTTCCACGTGCCGCCGGGCCGCACGCTGGCCATCGTCGGGCCCACCGGCGCCGGCAAGTCCACCGTTTCCCGGCTGCTGTTCCGCTTCTACGACGCGAGTGGCGGCCGCGTGCTGATCGACGGCACGGACGTGCGCGACGCCACACAGGACAGCGTGCGCGCCGCCATCGGCGTGGTGCCGCAGGACACCGTGCTGTTCAACGACACCATCCGCTACAATATTGGTTACGGCCGCCCCGGCGCCACCCACGCCGAGATCGAGGCCGCCGCCAGGCTGGCCCAGGTGCACGATTTCGTGCTGCGCATGCCTGACGGCTACGACACCCGCGTCGGCGAGCGCGGGCTCAAGCTGTCAGGCGGGGAGAAGCAGCGGGTGGCGATCGCGCGGACCATCCTGAAGGACCCGCGGATCCTGGTGCTCGACGAGGCGACCTCGGCGCTCGACACCCGCACCGAGGGCGAGATCCAGGCGGCGCTACGCGGCGTCTCGCGCGGGCGCACCACGCTGGTGATCGCGCACCGCCTGTCCACCGTGGTGGAGGCGGACGAGATCATCGTGCTCGGCGAGGGCCGGGTGGCCGAGCGCGGGTCGCACGCGCGGCTGATCGCGGCGGGGGGGCTGTACGCCGCAATGTGGCGACGCCAGGCGCAGGCGGTGCAGGCGGCCGAGCTGGCGGCCAGGGCGCGCGACGCGGCGGAGCACGACGGCGACCTGAATGCGGACGGCGGAACCGCCGGCCGGTCCGCCGAGCCCGCACCGCGAGGGTCTTCCGAGACCGTGCCGGCGTGACCATCTTCCCGGCCGACGCAGCGGGAGCGACATCATGCCGAGCGACACCCGGGGCGAGGGCGGCGGCGCGGCCGAAACAGCGCCGGAGGACCTGAGCCACGCCGGTTCGGTGGTGGACAAGGCGATCGAGTACATGTTGGAGCAGAACATCGCGCCGATCTCGGTGGCCTCCGCCCTGCTCGGCGGCGCGATGGGGCTGATGTCGCGCTCCATGGAGGACCGGGCGATCCTGCGCGTGCTGCGCTCGGCGGCGGAGTCCGTGGAGCGCGGCGAGTTGCGCGACGCGCCCTGACCCGCACCGTGAGGGCGGGTCGGTGGACCCCGTGCGCTTGACCGGACGGGGTGGGTGGGCCATAGCCCGGCTCGTCCCGCCCGTTCTCCCGATAGGTGTTCTCCCATGTCCCGCCGCTGCGCCATCACCGGCAAGGGCGTCCTGACCGGCAACAACGTCAGCCACGCCAACAACAAGACCCGCCGCCGCTACCTGCCAAACCTGCAGCAGGCGTCGTTCTTCTCCGACGTGCTCGGCACGGCGGTGCAGATGCGCCTGTCCACCAACGGCATCCGCACGGTGGAGCATAACGGCGGCCTCGACGCCTTCCTGCTCGGCACACCGGATCGCAACCTGCCCGGCCCGGCCCTGGTGCTCAAGCGCCGCGTCGCCCGCGCCAAGGCCAAGCGGGAAGCCGCCTGAGTCCCTCGCTCCGGCGGATTGCCGCCCCGCGTTAGCGGTTCGTCAGCCGTCCCCGTGCGACGCTCCGGGGATGGAATGGCTGCTCCCTGTTGCCCTGCCGGCGTCGTGCGCGACGGCATGCATTCTCCTCCTGACGACGCTTCGGCGACGTGACCGCGCGCTTCGCGCCGCGCGCCTGTCGGCGGAGGCGCAATCCCGCCTCGCCGCCGATCGCGGCCGCAGGCTCGGCTTGCTGGCGCGCGACGTGACCAACCCCGGCTTGTCGCTGATCGGCATCGCCGACCGCCTTTCGGCGCTTCCCGGGGCCGAGGCCGACGCGGCCCGGCTGCGCCGCGAGGGAACCCGCTTGCTCGACCTGTCCGACGAGGCCGGCGACACCCTGGCCACCGAGGCCGGCGCGCGCCGGCTGCGCGAGGAGCCGCTGCCACTCGGCACGCTGGTAGAGGCCGCGCTGGCCGAGGTGCGCGAGCCGATGTCGGGCGCGCGCCACTGGCGGCTGGATCCCGACCTGGACGGGCTGGTGGTGCTCGGCGACCGCCGCGCCCTGGGCCGGGTGCTGTGCCAAGTACTGGTGCGCGCCGCCCGCGAGACCTGCCCCGGCGACTGGATCGGCCTGCGCGCCGTCCGCAGCGCGGAAGCGGTGTCCCTGGTCGTCGAGGACGAGGGCAGTGGCCGTTCGCCCGGCGACCTGTGCGCCGGCAGCGGCGGGTCCGAGGGCACCCGCGGCCTGGCGACCGGCCTCGCCACCGCGCGCGACCTGCTGCGCGCCCACGGCGGCGACCTGCTGGTGGAGTCCGCGCCGGGGATCGGCGCCCGCGCCTGGCTGACCCTGCCGCGCGCCCGCGTGCTGGCCGACGAGATGCCGACGACCCGCCGCGCCGCCTGATCCGGACGGACCGCGCTCGGAGGCCGTCCGCGTCAGTCCGGCAGCGCGTAGATCATCAGCAGCGCGCGTTGCAGGGGCGAGCCGTTGTCGTCCGACACCAGGGCGGCCAGCCGGCGGCCGCGATGGGTGAAGGCACTCACGCCTTCCCAGTTGTCGGTGGGCAGAGGCGGGACGAGGTCTAGCAGCACCTCGCCTTCCAGCACGTTGCCCGCGGCGGCGGCGTCCAGTGCCGCGCGGGACACGCGGACTAGGCGGCCACCCAGCCATTTCAGAAGGTTGAAGCGCCGCTCCAGCACCAGCGCGCCGCCGTCGGGCAGCGGGCAGGCGTCGGTGGGCTGGAAGCCGGGCGCGGGGCGGTAGGGGAAGCGTCGCCAGCGTCCCGGGCCGCCGAGCCAAGCGGCGCGCAGCCCGGCGTCGCCGCGGTCGGGCAATTCCTCGGCGATCGCCAGCCAGCGCCCGTCCGCCAGCACCGCGAGGCTTTCCAGCCCGCCGTTCAGCGGCGCCGCCTCGATCCCCGGCGGCGCCTGCACCGGCTCGGCGGGGCCGTCGAGGTCGCGGTAGCGGCGGATTCGCTGCCATCGCTCGAAGCCCACCAGCCAGGACCCGTCGGGCAGCCGCGCCAGGCTCTCCGCGTCGGCCTGGTAGAGCGAGGCGAGCGACTCGCCGCGGTCGCCGCGCAGCGGGCCGACGCGCGGCTCGGCCAGCCCGCGCGGCGTGCCGTCATCGTCGAGCAGGAGGCGCGCGGTGCACCAGACGCCGCGGTCGCCGATGGCGGTGAGGCGGAGGTCGTCGGACACGTGCAGGCCGGAAAGCCCGTCGGCGCCGAGCGCGGCGTCGTCCAAGTCCAGCACGCCCAGCACCGCGCCGCGGGACGCGGTGCCCCGGGTGGGCAGCAGCCGGGCCGGGGGGCGGGGTCCGGGCGCGGCGCAGCCGGCCGGTCCGGAGGCAAGGAGGCCCAGGGGGAGCACCAGGGCGTCGCGCCGGCGGGGACGCCGGCCGGGGAGAGGCGGGCTCAGGCCGGGCGGGGCGCGGCGCGCCAACGGGACGCGGGGGATCTGCCGCCGAGGCTCACCGCCGGGTTCGGTCCCGCACGTCCGCGCCGCCGCTCAGGCGATGGCCGGGGCGCGCTCGGCCGCGGCGCGCTGGTAGGCAGCCGCCGCGTCCTCGTCGAACAGCTCGGCCAGCTTCTTCATCATGGTGCCGCCCAGCTCCTCGGCGTCCACGATGGTCACGGCGCGGCGGTAGTAGCGGGTGACGTCGTGGCCGATGCCCACCGCGATCAGCTCCACCACCTCGCGCCCCTCGATCTCGGCGATGACCTTGCGCAGGTGACGCTCCAGGTAGTTGCCTGGGTTCACGCTCAGCGTGGAATCGTCCACCGGCGCGCCGTCGGAGATTACCATCAGGATGCGCCGGCGCTCGGGCCGCGCCAGCAGGCGGCGGTAGCCCCAGTCCAGCGCCTCGCCGTCGATGTTCTCCTTGAGCAGGCCCTCGCGCAGCATCAACCCTAGGTTCTTACGCGCCCGCCGCCACGGTGCGTCCGCCGCCTTGTAGATCACGTGCCGCAGGTCGTTCAGCCGGCCGGGATTGCGCGGCTTGCCTTCCTGCACCCAGCGCTCACGGGACTGGCCGCCCTTCCAGGCCCGCGTGGTGAAGCCCAGGATCTCGGTCTTGACGGCGCAGCGCTCCAGCGTGCGCGCCAGGATATCGCAGCACATCGCGGCGACGGTGATCGGCCGCCCGCGCATGGACCCGGAGTTGTCGATCAGCAGCGACACCACGGTGTCGCGGAAGTCGGCCTCGCGCTCGCGCTTGTAGGTCAGGGAATGGGTGGGCGAGGCCACGATGCGCGCCAGCCGCGCCACGTCCAGCGTCCCCTCCTCCAGGTCGAACTCCCAGGCCCGGGTCTGCTGCGCCAGCAGCCGCCGTTGCAGCCGGTTGGCCAACTTCGACACCACGCCCTGCAGGTGGGAGAGCTGCTGGTCGAGCTGCTGGCGCAGGCGGTTCAGCTCGTCGGCGTCGCACAGCGCCTCGGCGCCGGTTTCCTCGTCGAAGCGCCGCGTGAAAGTGCGGTAGGCCGCCGCGTCCTCCGAGGCCGGGACCTCGTTGCGCGCCTGCGGCCCGCCGGGGCGGTCCTCGCCCTCGGCCGCGGCACCCTCCTCGCCCTCGGCCTCGCCGTCGCCCTCGGCGGCGGAGCCCTGGGTTTCCTCGGGCTGCGAACCGCGGGATTCGGCGTCGTCCCCGGACTGCGCCTCGCCGGCGCCGGCGTCGTCCTGAGGCTGGCCGCTCTGGTCGTCGACCTCGCCTTCCTGCTCGTCTTGCTCGCTGCTCTCCGCCTCGGCCTCCGCTTCGGCGAGGTCGAGCGAGGTCAGCAGCCTGCGAGCGGCGCGGGCGAAGGCGTCCTGGTCGTCGGTGGCGCGCGCCATCTCGGCGAAGGCCTTCTCCGCGCCGGGGCCGAGAGCGTCGCGCCATAGGTCGAGCACGCGGTTGGCAGCCTCGGGCGCAGCCTCGCCGGCGATGCGCTCGCGCGCCAGCATCCCCAGCGCCACGGGCAGCGGCAGCTGCTCGCGCCGCGTCATGCGGTCGTAGCCCTCGGACTCCGCTTGCTCGGCCAGCCGTGCCCGCAGGTTCGCCGCGACCCCGGCCATGGCGCGGCTGCCCACCGCCTCGACGCGCGCCTGTTCCAGCGCGTCGAACACCTCGCGCGCTTCGCGCCGGGGCGGCAGGCGGGCGGCGTGGGCGGCCTCGTCGTGGTGGCGCAGCTTCAGCGCCACGGCGTCCGCCGCGCCCCGCAGCCGCGCCATCTCGGCCGGCGGCAGCGAGCGGGTGGGAAGCGGCAGCCGCGCCCGCTTGCCGGTGAGGCCGGAAGGGCCGGGCTGGAAGGCGACCTGCACCTCGGCGTTGCGCGACATGGCACGCACCGCGCCGGCGGTGGCGCGCTTGAACTCCTCCTGTCGGGACGCGTCCTTGGAACCGCTCAATGCGCCGCTCCCCTTCCTCTGGACTTCGCCGCGGACGACCGAACCGGCACCGCCGCGCTCAGGCTTTGGCGTAGAGACCCGTGGGGATCTCCGCGTTGAAGCAGCGCTGGTAGTACTCGGCCACCGTGCCGCGCTCGGCCTCGTCGCACTTGTTGAGGAAGCTCAGGCGGAAGGCGAAGCCGACGTCGCCGAAGATGCGCGCGTTCTCGGCCCAGGTGATCACGGTGCGCGGGCTCATCACGGTGGAGATATCGCCGGCGATGAAGCCCGCGCGGGTGAGGTCGGCGAGGCTGACCATGGCCTCGACCTCGCGGCGCCCGGCGGCGTCGGCCACGCCCAGCTTGGCCGACACGATGTCGCTCTCCTGCTTGTGCGGCAGGTAGTTCAAGGTCGCCACGATGTTCCAGCGGTCCATCTGGCCCTGGTTGATCTGCTGCGTGCCGTGATACAGGCCGGTGGTGTCGCCCAGGCCGACGGTGTTGGCGGTGGCGAACAGCCGAAAGCTGGGGTGCGGGCGAATCACCCGGTTCTGGTCGAGCAGGGTGAGCTTGCCCTCGACCTCCAGCACGCGCTGGATCACGAACATCACGTCCGGGCGGCCGGCGTCGTACTCGTCGAACACCATGGCGCAGGCGTGCTGCAGTGCCCAGGGCAGGATGCCCTCGCGGAACTCGGTGACCTGCTTGCCGTCCTTGAGGACGATGGCGTCTTTGCCGATCAGATCGATGCGCGAGATGTGGCTGTCCAGGTTCACGCGCAGGCAGGGCCAGTTCAGCCTTGCTGCCACCTGCTCGACGTGGGTGGACTTGCCGGTGCCGTGGTAGCCCTGGATCATCACCCGGCGGTTGTGGGTGAAGCCGGCCAGGATCGCCAGCGTGGTGTCGCGGTCGAAGCGGTAGGTGCCGTCCACCTCCGGCACGTGCTCGGTGCGCGCCGCGAAGCCCATCACCTCCATGTCGCTGTCGATGCCGAAGGTGTCGCGGACCCGGACGCGCTGGTCGGGGCGCTCGGGACGGTTCTCTGGCAGGGTGGCGAGATTGGTCATCGGGCGTCGGTTCCCGTCCGGGTAGCGGGCCGGGAGCGTCGCCCGGCCGGATCGTTCGTGGGGCGCGCCGCGCTCAGGCGGCGACGCTGGTGGTCTGCGTCACCATGCCGGCGAGGCGCTTGCGGAGCAGCGAGTAGGCGCGGTTGACGTCCTTCAGCCGGTCCTCCGCGGACTTGTCGCCGCCGTTGGCGTCCGGGTGATAGCGCTTGGCGAGGTCCTTCCAGCGGTCCCGCAGCGCATCCTCCTCGAGCGGCCAACCCAAGCCCAGCAGGTCCAGCGCGGCGCGCAGCTCGGGGGGTGCCTCCTTGGCGGACTTGCGCGGCGTCGGCTTGGTGTCGCCGAACAGGCCGAGCGGATCCTTGAGCAGCGCCGGGTCGATCTTGCCCTGCATGCCCAGCCGGCCGAGCGGCCAGGTCGGGCGCTGCCAGCCGGAGTCCTCCTTAAGGTGCTGCTCGATCTCGTCGGCGCTCATGCCCTTGTAGAAGTCCCAGGCCTGGTTGTAGGCGCGGACGTGCTCCAGGCAGAAGTGATAGTAGTCGCGCAGGCGCGAGCGGTCTCGAGGGGCGCGAAACTCGCCGGCCGCTTCGCAGCCGGGGGCATCACAGGATCGGAAGCCGTGGCTTCCGGGCGGGGTCGGCGTGGGGGATGTTGCGCCGCGGCGAGCCATGATGGATGTCTTATGGGCGCCCCCGACCGGACCGGCAAGGCAGTAAAGCCGGGCATCACGGCCGATTGCGGGCCCCGGCCGAGGCCGTCGTGGCGCAGGCAGAGTGGGCGGCGCGCGACGCCGACGGGGAGGTCAGGGATGGATGCGACGACGACGCGGGCCGGGCGGATCCGGGCGGCCCTGGAAGCGGCCTTCGCGGGATCGGCGGTGGCCGTGCGCGACGACAGCGCCGCGCACGCCGGCCACGCCGGGGCCCGCCCGGCCGGCGAGACGCACTACGCCGTGCGCGTGGTGTGGGCGGGCTTCGCGGACCAGAACCGGGTGGCGCGGCAGCGGGCGGTGAACGCGGCGCTGGCCGGCGAGTTCGGGGCCGGGCTGCACGCGCTGGCCATCGAGGCGCGGGCGCCGGGGGAGGGCGACTAGCCTTCCGCTTCCCGCAGCACCACCGGGCCGTCGGCCGCGTAGGCGAGGCAGGTGCCGATCAGGGGCGACGGCCGGGCCGGGGCGACCGCCTCGCGCTTCCGGCGAACGGGATGCATGGTCTGGAACGCTACGGTGGCCATCTGCGCCAGCACCTCGCGCAGGTGGGTGCAGCCGAGCGTGCCTCCCACCCGCTCGCGGACCGCGCGCCCGAAGCCCGGCCCGATCCGCGCGCCCTCCAGCTGGCTGAAGTTCGGCGCCGCCTGCGGGCACACGTCGTAGGGCGCGTAATCGGTCGCCGCCTCGCAGCGTACGATCACCATGTCCTCGTCCACCGTCAGCCGCAGCCACATGCCGTGCAGCGGCTCGCCGGGCGCGATCTCGCCGCGGTCACGATTGCGGATCGGGTAGGTCTTGGTGTCTGTGAGCTGCGCCTCGACGTCGAACAAACCGTCGTTGCGCCGGTAGCCGCGCAGCGCGATGTCGCGCAGGTGCAGGAGGGAGCGGCCGGCGGGCGGGGACAGCGGCATGGGACAGACCCGTTCCGGAAGCGGTTGCTGCGCCGCGATATGGCACGGCGGGCCGCGCCCGGCGAGGCCCGGGCGGAGCAGGGTTCGAGCGTGTCCGCGGCGATGCGCGGGTAGCAGGTCGCCGCGCGGCCTGCCGTCGTCGTCCGGCGCCTCGCCCACGATGTCGGCTCCCATCGCCGCGCGGAAGGCCAGCGCCGATGCGTTGGCCGCCAGCAGCCGCCGCGGCAGTGCCCGGCCGACGCCCCGACGATGGTGGCCGCGCAGCAGGTGGAGCGCGGTGACGCTTGCTTCGCCGCGTGGCCCAAGCCCACCGCGCCCGCCACCGTTTCCGCCAGCCAAGCCTTGCCTTCCCCGGCCAGCGCGCCGCCGCCGCGCCGAGCGCGCCGGCAGATCCGGGGCGGCGCAGGCGGCGCCGAACAACGGCCCGCAGGTGCAAGTCGGCGAGCGTCCCGGCGTCGTCCCGTCCCGCCCGGCGGAGCATGAGCGGGAGGCGCCCTCAGTCCACCCCGCCGGATCCCCGCAGCACCGCGACGACGGCCTCCTCCGGTACAGCGGCGCTGGTGAACGCTTCGCCGGGGGCGCGCAGCAGCACGAAGCGCAGGGCGCCGTCGCGGTTCTTCTTGTCGCGGCGCATCCGAGCCAGTAGCGCTTCCAGCCGGAACCTGCGGTTTAGCTCGCCCAGGCGCGCCGCGAGGCCGACGCTCTCCAGGTGCTGCGCCACGCGGCCGGGCAGGGCCGGGTCGCAGCGGCCCAGCCGGGCGGAGAGTTCCGCCGCCAGCACCAGGCCCAGCGCCACCCCCTCGCCGTGCAGCAGCGAGCCGTCGTAGTTGCACTCGGCTTCCACTGCGTGGCCGAAGGTGTGGCCCAGGTTGAGCAGGGCGCGGCCGCCGTCGGCACTTTCCTCGCGCTCGTCGGCCGCCACCACCGCCGCCTTCAGCCGGCACGATTCCAGCACGGCGATGCGCAGCGCCTCGGGGTCGCCGCGCATCGCCGCCGGGCCCTGCGCCTCGCACCACGCCCACATCGGGCCGTCGAGCAGACCGTGCTTGGCCACCTCCGCCCAGCCGGCGCGCAGCTCCCGCGGCGGCAGGGTGGCCAGGGCGCCGACGTCGGCCAGCACGATGCGCGGCTGGTGGAAGGCGCCGGCGAGGTTCTTGCCGGCGGCGAGATTCACCCCCGTCTTGCCGCCCACCGAGCTGTCCACCTGCGCCAGCAGCGAGGTCGGCACCTGCGCCAACGGCAGCCCGCGCAGCGCCACGGCGGCCGCGAAGCCCGCCAGATCCCCCACCACGCCGCCGCCCAGCGCCACCACCGCCGTCTGCCGGTCGGCGCTGCCGGCCAGGATGGCGTCCAGCACCCGCTCCAGCGAGCCCAGGCTCTTGGAGCGCTCGCCCGGCGGCACCGCGACCTCAGCGCGGATCGTGAAGCCCCCCTCCTCCAGCCCGCGCCGCAGCGCCGGGCCGTGCAGGGCGGCGACGGTCTCGTCGGACACCACCACCACCCGCCGGGCCGGCAGCACCGGGGCCAGCAGCGCGCCGGCGCGGGCGATCAGGCCCTCGCCGGCCAGCACCTCGTAGCTGCGCTCGCCTAGTGCCACGGGCAGCCGCGACGGCGGTCGGTACGCGTCGAGCGCGTCCCGCACGCGCGCCGTGGTCAGCTCCGGGCCGTCGTCGCTGCAATCCACCACCAGCTCCGCCTCCGCGTAGAAGGGTTGCCGCGCCGCCGACAGCGCTTCCAGCACCTCGACCGGGTCGCGCCCGATGAACATGGGCCGGTGATCGCGCCCCGCCACGCGCCGCGCCAGCACCGGCAGCCGGCAGCGCAGCCAAACCGTCACCGCGCCCGACCCGCGCACCGCGGCGCGGGTGCGCGGGTCGGAGAAGGCGCCGCCGCCGGAAGCGAGCACCACCGGCGGGCCGGCCAGGATCCGCGCGATGACCTTGCGCTCGCCGTCGCGGAAGTGCGGCTCGCCGTAGCGGGCGAAGATCTCGCCCACCGGCAGGCCGGCCGCCGCCTCGATCTCGGCGTCGCTGTCGAGGAAAGGTAAGTCGAGCAGGGCGGCGAGGTGCCGGCCGACCGAGGACTTGCCCACCCCCGGCAGGCCCACGAGCAGGACGGAGCGCCCCGTCCCGGACGGGCGCGGCGGGGCGGCGGCGTCGGCGGTGCGGGGAACGGGGAGCGGCATGGGCTGGGCGGAGTTCCGGAGCGGCGCCCGCGTGCCGTCGCGGCAACGGGTCGAGGCTTTGCAGCGAGGGGCGGCGGGCGAGGTTGCGCGGCGCGTCGAGCGAGGCTAGCACGGCCGGGCCCGCACGGGAGGGATCACACCCAACTTCATGTTCCGCCGTCCCCTGCTGCTGATCCTGCTCGCCGCCTTCGGCGCGGTGCTGCTCGCGCTGCTCGTCATCGGCGCCTTTCCGCCCGGCGTGCGGCCCGCGCCCGTGGAGCGCACCATCCCCGCCGAGCGCCTCGGCACGCGCTGACCGGCGCGCGCGGCCAATATTTCCCCATGGACGCGCGCGTCGAATCCTTCCTGGAGATGCTGGCGGCTGAGCGCGGCGCGGCGCGCAACACGCTGGCCGCCTACGAGGCTGACCTGGACGACGCCGCGACGCACGCCCGCGTTCGCGGCGGCACGCTGGCCGGCATGGACGAGCCGACGCTGCGCGGCTACCTCGGCGTGCTGACCGATTCCGGGCTGTCGGCGCGCACGGCGGCGCGGCGCTTGTCCGCCTTGCGGCAGTTCTTCCGCTTCCTGCAACGGGAAGGCGCGCGCCCCGACGATCCCACCGAGGCGCTGGACAGCCCCAAGCTGCCGCGATCCCTGCCGAAGGCGCTGCGCGAAGCGGAAGTGGAAGCGCTGATCGCCGGCGCCGCGACCCTGCCGCGCCGTCGCGGCCCGCTGGCGGTGGCCGTGTGCGAGATGCTCTACGGTTCGGGGCTGCGGGCCACGGAGCTGGTCTCGCTGCCCGCCGCCGCCCTGCGCGACGAGAGCCCGCTGGTGGCCGTGCGCGGCAAGGGGGCCAAGGAGCGGCTGGTGCCCATCGGCGCGCGCGCCCGCGCGGCGCTGGCTGCGCTGCGCGGCCTCACGGCGGAGGGCGCCGCGCCGTCGCGTTGGTTGTTCCCCTCGCACGGCGCGTCCGGCCACCTGACGCGGCAGGCCCTGAACGGGCTGCTGCGCGACGCGGCGCTGGCCGCCGGCCTCAACCCGGCGCGGGTGTCGCCGCACGCGCTGCGCCATTCCTTCGCCTCGCACCTGCTCGCGCGCGGGGCCGACCTGCGCGCCCTGCAGCTCCTGCTCGGCCACGCCGACCTCGCCACCACCCAGATCTACACCCTGGTGCTGGAGGAGCGGCTGCGCGCCGTGGTCGAGGCGCACCATCCGTTGTCGGCAGCGGCCGGCCCGCAGGGGACGCCGCCCCCCGCACCCCCGCGAGGAAACTGAGCTCCCTCGGCCCTCCGTCCGTAAGAAACATGGCTCCCGCGAACAGGTCGGGTGGCCCCGACGGCGCGGCCGCGTCGAGGTCACCCGACCTGTTCGCGGGAGCCGACTTCCGGCGGGAGGTCCTGAGGCCCCCCGGGTCCCCGGCAAAGGGTGCGGGAGGCGACGCCTCCCGCGGCATGGACGCCGGCCGCGAGGGAGCCCCGCACTGGCCCGCCGCGCCCGGGTGCGCTAGGGGCGGGCGACATGCGTTATTTCCTGGATTTCGAGAAGCCGATCGCCGAGCTGGAGGGGCAGATCGAGGAGCTGCGCCGCACCACCGACGCGGGCGGCATCGACGTGGCCGACGAGGTCGGCAAGCTGCGCGACAAGGCGGAGAAGGTGCTGTCCGCCACCTACGCTAAGCTCTCGCCGTGGCAGAAGGTGCAGGTGGCGCGCCACCCCGAGCGGCCGAAGTGCCTGAGCTACGTCGCTGGCCTGATCGCCGACTGGACGCCGCTGGCCGGCGACCGCGCCTTCGGCGACGACACGGCGATCGTGGGCGGGCTGGGGCGCTTCCGCGGTCATTCCGTGGTGGTACTGGGCACCGAGAAGGGCACCGACACCGACAGCCGCGTCGCGCACAATTTCGGGATGGCGCGGCCAGAGGGCTACCGCAAGGCGCGGCGGCTGATCGAGCTGGCCGGGCGCTTCGGCCTGCCGATCCTGAGCTTCGTGGACACCCCCGGCGCCTTTCCCGGTGTCGAGGCCGAGGCGCGGGGCCAGGCGGAGGCCATCGCCCGCTCTATCGAGGCCTGCCTGGAAGCGCCGGTGCCATTCGTGGCGACGATCATCGGCGAGGGCGGCTCGGGCGGCGCCATCGCGTTGGCCGCGGCCGACCGCGTGCTGATGCTGCAGCATTCCATCTACAGCGTGATCTCGCCCGAGGGCGGCGCCTCGATCCTGTGGCGCGACGCCGCCCGCGCGGCGGACGCGGCCGAGGCCTTCAAGCTGACCGCCGAGGACCTCCAGCGACTCCAGCTCGTGGATGGCGTGGTGCCCGAGCCCGTGGGGGGCGCCCACCGCGAGCCGGAAGCCACCGTGGCGGCGGTGGGCGAGCGGGTATGGGCGGCGCTGGAGCCGCTGCTGGCGCTGGACGGTGCCACCCTGCGCGCCAGGCGACGCGAGAAGTTCCTGGAGATGGGCCGGCACGGGGTGGCCTGACGCAGCCGGGGCGAGCCTCGACCGGCCGCGCCCGGCTCCCTGATGGTCGACGCGGGACCAGAAAGGTTCCGCTTCTCCGGACACCCCGCCGGGAAACCGAGTTCCTGGACCTTCCATCCGTAGGAGGGATGCCCCGGCGGGGGTTTGGGGACCCCCCGTTCGACGCAGTGCGTCGGACCCCGGTGGGGTCCGGGGGCAGCGCCCCGGCCCAGCGCCCGACCGCCGGGGACCGGAGCCGGCCGCCGGCCGGTCGGGACAGGGTCTGCACGCCTGCCGCGCGCGGGGCGGCGAGGTTACCGCGGCCGTTCCCCGGCGCCGGTTCCCTGGCGCCGCTGCCCTCGGCGTCCCATCATCCCCGGCCGAAGGGCCAGGGAAAGCCAGCATGAACGATCATCCCGCGAACGACGCGCCCGCCCTGCTGCGGGAAGCCCGCCTCCGCGCCTCGCCGCACGAAGCGCGCCTAGACCGGCTGGCCGAGGTCGCGGTGCGCGTCGGGCTGGGTCTGGCGCGCGGGCAGGAGCTGGTGATGACGGCGCCGCTGGACGCCCGCCCCCTGGCGCTGCGGATCACCGAGCACGCCTACCGCGCCGGCGCCGCGCTGGTGACCACGCTCTACACCGACGAGGAAGCGACGCTGATGCGCTTCCGCCACGCCCCCGACGAGAGCTTCGACCGCGCCCCGAGCTGGCTGTTCGGGGGCATGGCGGCGGCCTTCGGGGAGGGCGCGGCGCGGCTGGCCATCACCGGCGAGGACCCCGGCCTGCTGGCGGGACAGGACCCCGGCCGCGTGGCGCGGAGCAACCGGGCGCGCTCGGCCGCCTACCTGCCGGCGCTGGAGCGGATCGTGGGCTTCGAGGTCAACTGGAGCATCGCCGCCTTCGCTTCGCCGGCCTGGGCCCGCACCGTCTTTCCCGGCGAGGCGCCGGCGCGGGCGGCGGCGCTGCTGTGGGACGCGATCTTCGCCGCTTCCCGCGCCGACGCGCCCGACCCAGTGGCCGCGTGGGCCGCGCACAACGCGGTGCTGCACGCCCGCACCCGCCTCCTCAACGAGCGCCGCTTCGCCGCCCTGCGCTTCCGCGGCCCGGGCACCGACCTGCGCGTCGGGCTGGCCGACGGGCACGCCTGGATGGGGGGTGCCGAGACCGCGCGCAACGGCCTGGTGTGCAACCCCAACATCCCCACCGAGGAGGTGTTCACCACCCCTCACGCCGCGCGCGTGGACGGGACCGCGCGCTCCACCAAGCCGCTGTCCTACGGCGGCACGCTGATCGAGGACATCGCGGTGCGCTTCGAGGCCGGTCGCATCGTGGAAGCGACCGCCACGCGCGGGCTGGAGGTGCTGGAGCGCGCGCTGGGCACCGACGAGGGCGCGCGCCGGCTGGGCGAGGTGGCGCTGGTGCCGCATTCCTCGCCGATCTCGCGCTCGGGGCTGCTGTTCTTCAACACGCTGTTCGACGAGAACGCGGCCAGCCACGTCGCCCTGGGCCAGAGCTACCGGACCTGTTTCAGCAACGGCGGCGCCGGGCTGGACGAGGCGGAGCTGGCGCGGCGCGGCGCCAACCGCTCGCTGATCCACGTCGACTGGATGATCGGCTCGGGCGAGGTGGACGTGGACGCGATCGACGCGGCCGGCGCGTCGCACCCGCTGATGCGGCGCGGCGAATGGGTGTGATGGTGCGCGGGGCAGCTGTTCCGCCGTCCACGCTCCGGCACGGCCGTGATCCCCTGACCGGCACGCCATAGCAGGACGCGCCGGAGGACCCGGTCGCCGGGTCCGTCGTCTCCCCCGGGAAGTCCCGGGCGGCCGGGCGCCCCCTCCGCCGCGCGGCTCAGGCGGCGCGCAGGCCCGTCAGGA